>NZ_CP116808.1:2757500-3471515 GCF_028464065.1 Saprospira sp. CCB-QB6
GACAAGTCGAACAGGGACGAAAGTCGGGTTAAGTGATCCGGCGGTTCTGCATGGAAGGGCCGTCGCTCAAAGGATAAAAGGTACTCCGGGGATAACAGGCTGATCTCCCCCAAGAGCTCATATCGACGGGGAGGTTTGGCACCTCGATGTCGGCTCGTCACATCCTGGGGCTGGAGAAGGTCCCAAGGGTTGGGCTGTTCGCCCATTAAAGTGGCACGCGAGCTGGGTTCAGAACGTCGCAAGACAGTTCGGTCTCTATCTGTTGTGGGCGCTCGAATATTGAAAGGATTTGACTCTAGTACGAGAGGACCGAGTTGAACAGATCTCTAGTGTACCAGTTGTGCCGCCAGGTGCATGCTGGGTAGCTATATCTGGAAAGGATAAGCGCTGAAAGCATCTAAGCGCGAAGCCAACCTTAAGATGAGTATTCGTTGAAGAGACCTGGAAGATGACCAGGTAGATAGGCTATAGGTGGAAGCACAGTGATGTGTTAGGGAGCCAAGTAGTACTAATTTCTCGAAAGCTTCCTTTTTCTTTCTTTTTTTAAAAGAGAGATCGATAATCAACGCACTTTTAAAGTTCTATTACTTTCCTTATGTCATAACGATATAGAGTTTATCCAGAGGGATGAACAAAGATTTAATGGTGGTCATAGCGAGGGGGAGACACCTTTTCCCATTCCGAACAGAGCAGTTAAGCCCCTCAGCGCCGATGGTACTACGAAAGTGGGAGAGTAGGTCACCGCCAACCTAATCTATAAAGCCTGTACAGCAATGTACGGGCTTTTTTTTGTTTAAAAGGAAGGCAAAAGCCCCGAAGGGGCAAGGAGCGAAGCGACAACGGCTGAGGGATGGAAGGGGGTGGCCGTAGGCCAGACCAAGCTGTTGAGCGGAGCGAAAGAGCGCAGGGCCGAGCGAGTAGCGAGCCCCCGCACAGCCCGACCCGCCCGCAGGGCGGGGCCGCCCCAAAAGAAAATAGAAGCAGCACTTATAGTGAGTGGCGATAGTACTTTCCTGATTTTGAACCGATTTAAGAAAACCACTCAAAAAATTGGGATAAAATCGATACTTTTGTGGGCCTTTATGGCCTTTTTTTCGTCTATAGGGCGAAATATAAATTGGAAAACAACCCTCTTACCGCTGGACATAAGCAGCATATAAAAAACAGACTCATGGAACCACAGCCAAAGATTAAAAAGCTGAGCATTATTATTCCTGCCTACAATGAAGGTCGAACAATTCATAGAATATTGAATAAGGTGCGAGCTGTAAATTTGCCTTCTGGAATTGAGAAGGAAGTAGTGATTGTAAATGATTGTTCGAAGGATGATACGGAAGAGGCGATCAAGCGTTATCAGGCTGCTCATCCTGATTTACCCATTCAGTATTTGGCGCATGAGGTAAATAAAGGAAAGGGGGCTGCTTTGCATACGGGAATTGAACATGCTTCTGGAGAGTATTTGATTATTCAGGATGCAGATTTAGAGTATGATCCAGAGGAGTATAATGATTTGTTAAAGCCTGTGCTCTCTGGTTTTGCAGATATTGTTTATGGTTCTCGTTTTATGGGGGGAAATCCGCATCGTATTTTGTTTTTTTGGCATAGCATCGGGAATAAGTTTTTGACCTTTTTGTCGAATATGTTTTCGAACTTGAATTTGACGGATATGGAGACTTGTTATAAGTTGTTCCGGACCGATATTATTCAACAAATTGAGTTAAAAGAAAATCGTTTTGGATTTGAGCCTGAGGTAACAGCAAAAATAGCCCGTATTCCTAAAATTAGAATTTATGAAGTAGGGATTTCTTATTATGGACGTACCTATGAGGAAGGGAAAAAAATTGGTTGGCGAGATGGATTTAGAGCTATCTATTGTATCTTGAAATACAATGTTTTCACAGCCAAGCGAAAAATGTTTAAAAATGGGGTGTTCCAGAGCAAATCCTAAATTAGTAGACCCAATAGGAGAGCGAACTTTGGAGCGCTTTGGATTGGCTAGGGATTTTAATTATTGGATGTATCAAAGTATAGTAGCTTATTGTCCTAGTCCTTGTTTAGAGATTGGTAGTGGATTGGGAAATATTTCTCGACACTTTATTGCGGAACAAAAAGATATTTGTTTAACGGATTTACGACCGCACTACTGCGAATATTTGGCTACAGAATTTGAGACGACAAGCGTTCAGCAATTAGATTTAGTAGCTAACAGTTTTGATGAGGATAATGCTGCTTTGATGGAACAATTTGCTTCAGTTTATGCACTAAATGTGGTAGAGCATATTGAGGATGATCGTTGGGCTTTGGAAAACTGTTGTAAATTGATTCGAAAGGGGGGGAATCTAGTTATCTTGGTTCCTGCCCATCAGTTTCTTTATAATAGTTTAGATGAGGCTTTAGGGCATTATAAGCGCTATACAAAAAAAGAGTTGATTCACTTATTTGAAGAACTGGGATTAAAGGTCCTTAAGGCGCAATATTGGAATGCTGCTGCTATGGCGGGGTGGTGGTGGTATGGGCGAGTCCGTAAACAAAGAGAACTACCTGCCAGTCCTCTCAAACGTTTTAATCAACTTTTACCGATTATTAAGTTATTAGACCGTTGTTTATTTGGTCAGATTGGTAATTCTGTGCTCATTGTGGGCCAAAAAAATTAAACTCAGTTTAGACAGCTATTGCTATGAAAATTACGAACGTACTTTCGCATTTTGCCATTGTAAGTATATTGCTCTTTGCGGCAATACTTTACTTTAAACCAGTTGCATTAGATAATAAATCTTTGCCTGAAAGTGATAATAGTCAGGCTCGAGGCATGCAGGCTGAAATCCAACAATATAAAAAGAAGGAGGGAACTGCTCCACTTTGGACGGATCAAGTATTTGTAGGTATGCCTTCGTATCAAATTTATGGAGAGTATAATGGAAACATTATTCAGAAGATATTTTTGTATGTAGTGCGCTTAGGGACAGCAGTAAATACCCCACATGTTATTCTGTTTATGATGATGTTGTTAGCTTACCTATCACTTATCATGTTTGGCGTGAATAAGTGGATGGCCGCAGTAGGCGGGCTAGCTTTTGGGTTAATGACAAATAACTTGGTTCTTTTTGAGGCGGGACATTCGACAAAATTGCATGCCATGACTTATATGGCGCCTATTTTGGCTGCGGCAACTATGGCCCTTAGAGGAAAGCGGATGTTGCTGGGGGCTAGTTTGATGGGGTTTTTCTTGGCTGGGCAGATTGCCGCTAACCACCTTCAGATTACCTACTATACTTTTATGATGCTCGCCTTTATTGGCGGGGCTTTTTTGGTCAATGCCTTGATTAAAAAGGAGCAACTCTTAACAGTAATCAAGGGAGGGAGTTTATTGGTTGTTGCTGTCGTATTAGCGGTGAGTGCCAATTTATCTTCGTTGTGGACTACTTATGAGTATTCTAAGGAAACTATTCGTGGAAAGTCTGAACTGACTGCTTATACCTTAGATGAAAGTGATGCTCGGGTTTTGGCCCAAGAGGGGATGAGTGCTGAAAAAATTGTTCAATTACAACAGGCCCGCATTCTTAATGAGCCGATAAAAACAGAGGCTATTTTTCTTAATCGCCTTAAGAGTGTTATTGGTCCTGATTTCGTCAATGAAAACAAAGACCGCATTTTAGCTTTGGCATCTAGCCAACAACAGGATGGCTTGAATAAGGACTATATTTTTGGTTGGAGCTACGGTAAGATGGAAACCTTTACCCTTTTGGTTCCTCATTTTTATGGAGGAGCTAATGGGATGTATTTTGCGGATGACCAATCGAAGCAAGGAATTCAGCTTAGTAATGAATCAGCAACAGGAAAGGTGGTCCAGAGCATGATGAGAAATGTTCAGGATCCTAATCAAAGCCAACAAATTGCCAATCAGTTATTACAGATGAGTAGCCAGTATTGGGGGGCTCAACCTTTTACTAGTGGTCCAGTCTATTTTGGAGCCATTATTTGTCTACTACTGATTTTGGGACTCTTCTTAGCTGAGGGCCCCTTGCGCTGGGGACTAGGCTTGGCCTTACTTTTCCTAACGGTTTTGGCCTGGGGAGATAACTTTAAGGCATTTAATTATTTCATGGTGGATTATTTCCCCATGTACAATAAGTTCCGAGCAGTAAGTATGGCACTTTCTGCTGCTCAGGTATTGGCGGCTCTTTTAGCTATTTTGGGCTTACAAGGCTTTTTTAATTTAGAAGATGAGGCTAAGCGAGAACAATATCTTTATATCGCTACAGGAATTACAGCAGGACTCTGTGCTTTTGTTCTTGTTTATAGTTTTATTGGTGATTTCTCTGCCCCTAATGATGCTCGTCTTGAAGCTATGATTGCTCAGGCACCTCAATGGGCTGAATATCTAGAAGCACTTAGAGAAGACCGGGCTAGCTTGATGCGTTCAGATGCACTTCGTTCACTGCTATTTGTTGTGCTAGGAGCTGCCAGCCTTTGGGCCTTTAATAGAGGATACTTTAAAGAGAAGCTTATTGCTGTTGCCATTTTAGCTGTTTTGAGTTTGGTGGATTTGGTTGGAGTAGATCTTAATTACGTGAATAAGGAAAGTTTCCAACGCAAAAAAGATGTAGCTGCAGCTCCTCCCATGACGAAAGCTGATCAACAAGTGCTTGCCGATAAAGATCCTCACTTCCGTGTATTTGACCTTATTGCAGGGGCTCGTCGTGGAGGCTCTCCTTCAAACTCCTTTGCCAACTCAGAAGGAGCTTATTTTCATAAGGTAATTGGGGGATATCATGCTGCGAAGCCTATCTTATTGCAAGAGATGGTGGAAGGTTATTTTACAAGCAATGAAATTTTGACCGATAAGCGCCATTTACTTGAAATGCTGAATGTGAAATACGTGATGCAAAGTCCAGACAATGCAGTTCAAATTGGAAACCTAGGTAATGCTTGGTTTGTAGAGCAAGTTAAGCAACTAGAAAATGCAGATGCTGTTTATACTGCTTTGTCTACTTTTAATCCTCGTGTAGAAGCTATTACAACTAAAGCAAACGCTGCTTATTTAGAAGGTCTGAATAATACAGCTAGTTCTGGCGACTATATTCGTCTAATGAGTTACCACCCAGAAGAACTGGTCTATGAGTCGCAAGCCACAAATGAACGCTTCGCGGTTTTCTCAGAGATTTATTATCCCGCTAGCAAAGGTTGGCACCTCTACATTGATGGACAAAGAGCCGATCAAGACTTTATTAAGGTGAACTATTTGTTGCGCGGGGCCAGAATCCCTGCTGGCAAACATGAAATCAAAATGATTTTTGAACCTAATTCATATTATACGGGAGAGGTGATTGCCCTGATTAGTTCAATATTGATTCTTTTGGCTTTGCTAGGTACTGGCTTTTTGGCCTACCGACAAGCAAAAATTAAAGCCGAAGAAAATATGATCTAAAGGCTTTTCTAAGCATAAATTTAGGCCTCTACGCTAGAGCGTAGAGGCCTATTCTTTTGTGGTCTACAAGGCTCAAAGGGCCGCAGGCAATAGCCAAATTTAAACGCACTCACTTTTATAGCTTGCAGCAATTTCCCGCTAGGCGGCCCTATTTTTCTCGGCAATAGCGAAGGCTATGCCCTTAAAAAATAGCTGGTCTAGCAGAAAATTCATAACAAAGATGGCCAAAGCAGTGCGATTAAATCTGGCTTAGGGATGGATAGCAGTGGCCCAAAGGGCCAGACCGAGGCGCCTTAGCGCCGATGGGCCGAGCGAACAGCGAGCTGCGACACAGCCCGGCCCGCCCGATGGGCGGGCAAGCCCCCAAAAAGCAGTAGTTAGACAACCAAGAGGAATATCTGGCTCGACCCAGCCAAAAATTCATGAGGGTTTCAACCCTCATTGATAAATCTTCGCAAAGCGATACCAAGCTTGCGGTGGGTTTTAACCCGCCGATAGGGCAGCCCCAAAAAAGGCATTAAAAACTTAAAGACTATTGCTCTTGTTTAAAATAAAAATCATCCTCAATTGAAGATAATTCCCAAGGAATCTGTACGCCCTCAGAAGCTTTGCGAACATTTCTACGAACCGTTTTGAAGATGTCCTCTAACTGAATATTGGGCTGCCGCATCTGTGTCAACAATTCTTCTACATAAAGGCTGTGCTCGCCTTTGGGGTTGTTTTTGGCCACGGCCCCAGGAGAGGTCGAAAAGGCAATAAAGGAGTTGTAAGGAGCCGAATTGATGGAGGCCAAGCCATTGTGCGTGTTCCGACTCGATTTAAATTCTTTTTTATAGGGATTGTCTCGACAAGCATCCAAAATAACAATGTTCAACTCGTTGCCCGCATAATCCATTTCCACCAAAACACGACCCAAATCTACAGACTCAAACTCAATGTCTTGCACCTTGCGAATATCCGCATTCACAGGGACCAAATAGTTGCGCCCATCGGCCTGCAAACCATGGCCCGTATAAAAAAATAAACCAATGCCCCCCTCTTCCTTGAGCTTTTGGCCAAAATCTCGAATCGCCCGCTTCATGTCCTCCTGCTTGGCATTGGTATAAAGCATGACCTCAAAACCCGAACGCTGCAATTCCTCGGCCATGGCCAATGCGTCCGATTGAGGGTTTTTAAGCGGCTTGTGCTCATAGGTCGAATTGCCAAAAACCAATGCCAAACGCTTTTTCCCCTCTGGAATATGGCTGAGGGCAGGCAAAACCAAACCCTTGATATTCGTAGGATCTATGTTGCTTCCCGCAAGAGGATCTTTATCCGTAGTTACTGTTTTTATGTCCTCTTCCACCAAAGTCGAAATGGTCTCAAACTGCCCATTATTCCAACGTACCTTGGCCGTAGACCCATCCGCATAAGTATAAACCCCCTCTCCAACAATCTGATTACTCTTGAATATTCCACTAAAACTCTCGCCATTGGGCCATTTGTAAGTTCCCTCGCCCTCTCGCCAGTTATTCACATATTCCCCAATGTACTGCTCCCCATTGATGTGAAAAAAATGCCCGTAACCATGCCGCTTATTTGCCCGAAATTGCCCCTTATATACATTGCCATTCTTAAAGCTGTAGTTGCCTCGCCCATGCATTTGGCTCTCCTTAAACTCCCCAATATATTTGTCCCCATTGTCAAAAATAAACCGCCCCTTACCATTCTCGCAATCGCCAACGGTACAGCCTTTTTCTTGGGCAAAAAGGAAAAAAGGCAGAAAAAATAAACTCAAAAGTAGTGTGTGTTTCATAGTAGTATTTGCAGTTTGTCAAAAATAATAAACAAAGTAGGCTAAATTAGGGGCTTCCCGCAGCCCTTTTTAGCGGGGCTGCGGGCGCTATGCTACAGGGCTCGCTATTCGCTCGGCCCTTCGGCGCTAGCGCGCCTCGGTCTGGCCCTTTGGGCCACCCCTCCGCAGCGCTAAGCCATTTGGCCCTGCGGGCCATAGCGGCTCCGCCGCTAGAAAAGCCCAGCCCAAGGCCATTTGGGCCAAAATCGGGCCAAGGGAGATGCATTAAATATAGCTTAAAATCATAAGAACTTTTGCGCATCAAATAGCAAGTCTTTAGATTTATTCTAAATAACGAAACTTATGTCTAAATATACAACCACAAAATACCTCATTGAGGGAATGTCTTGCGGGGCTTGTGCCCAAAGTGCAGAAAAAATTCTCTCTCGTAGAAAAGAATTGACAAGGGTCAATGTAAATTACGCCAGCAAAAAGGTCCAAATTACAGCAGAACAAGCTCCAGACATTGAAGAGCTGAATGCCGCTTTGAAAAAAGCAGGCTACGAACTTTTGCCCCCAGCGCCCGATCAGCGTGCTTTGGCCAGAGAACGAGCCCAAAAAAAGCAAAAGAAATTGTTTAATCAATTGCTTTTGGCCAGTCTGTTTGCTACACCACTTTTTGTTGTCGCTATGCTGTTGCCGCCTTTTGCTGGCAGCAATTACCTCATGCTATTTTGGGCCTCTATGATTTTGTTTGGCCCTGGTCGACAGTTTTTTGTCAAAGCTTGGCAACAATTGCAAGTTGGACAATCCAATATGGATACTTTGGTGGCTTTGGGTACAGGAACGGCTTATCTATACAGTGTTGTCGCCACTTTCTTACCTGATTGGTGGAGTAGCCAAGGCCTCAGCCCCCACGTTTATTTTGAAACAGCAGGTTTACTCCAAACCTTTATCCTTTTGGGCCGCTACCTAGAAGGACGAGCCAAGGCTAAAGCATCTAAGGCCTTAGATGCCCTTT
Source organism: Saprospira sp. CCB-QB6 (assembly GCF_028464065.1). Classification (NCBI taxonomy): domain Bacteria; kingdom Pseudomonadati; phylum Bacteroidota; class Saprospiria; order Saprospirales; family Saprospiraceae; genus Saprospira; species Saprospira sp. CCB-QB6. Next base: position 2,765,724 of record NZ_CP116808.1, read on the forward strand.
TGGATCTACAACCGCCAACGGTCCAAATTTGGCAATATGAAATCTGGACCGAAATGCCATTAGCGGCAGCCCAAGCAGGCGACCGCATACTCATCCGCCCAGGCGAACAAATTCCCTTAGATGCTACCATTCTCGAAGGCGAATCTGAAGTCGATGAACAACTACTCACAGGAGAATCTTTGCCCCAACACAAACAAGAAGGAGATGCCATTTGGGCCGGGACACTCAACCAAACGGGCCGCTTGGTTGTAGAAGCCAAAAAAGGAGCTGACCAAAGCCGTTTGGCTCAAATTATTGAGCTGGTCGAAACCGCCCAAAGTTCTAAAGCACCCATCCAAAAATTAGTAGATAAGATTTCAGGCATCTTTGTGCCCGTTATTTTGGTTCTGGCCTTGTTTACCGCTTTAATCTGGTTTTTTGTTGGTCCAGAACCTGTATGGAGCCATGCACTAAATAATATGGTGGCCGTTTTGGTCATTGCTTGTCCCTGCGCTCTTGGCTTAGCTACTCCTATGGCCATTATGTTGGGCATTGGACGAGGAGCAAAATTGGGCTTATTACTCAAGGGAGCAGAAAGTCTAGAAGCAGCCCAACAGATCGATGCTTTTGTATTTGATAAAACGGGCAGCTTAACCGAGGGCAAAATGCAGCTTCAAGCAGAAGAATGGCTACAGCCTATGACCGATTATTGGCCCGCACTTTATGCTTTAGAAGAAAATTCAGAGCATCCTTTGGCTAAAGCCTTATTAGGCTTGAGTGATCGCCCAACAGATTTGCCAAAAATAGAACAGTTTCAAGCGCTCTCTGGCCGAGGTATTTTGGGCCAAATTGCTGGACAAACTTATGCCGTGGGTAACCGTAAACTACTTTTGGAACAAGGGCTCTCTCTGAGCGACTTGGCCGAAGGCCCTTGGCGCGCTTGGGAGACTGAAGGGCAGTCGGTCCTCTTTTTAGCCGTTGAGCAACAACTTATTGCCGCTTTTGCCTTCTCTGATGTTTTGCGAGTAGGGGCCAAGGAAACTGTAGCGGCCCTACAAGCTCGTGGCATCAAAACCTATATGTTGAGTGGGGACCAAAAAGTGGTGGTGGATCGTCTCGCTAATGAATTAGGTATTGCCGAAGCCCAAGCAGAACTTTTACCAGAAGATAAAATCAATTTTATTAAGGACCTGCAGGCCCAAGGCCAACGGGTAGGAATGCTAGGCGATGGCTTAAATGATGCTCCTGCTTTGGCCCAAGCCGATTTAGGGGTTTCCCTAAACGCAGGAACAGGAGTGGCCCTAGAAGCTGCAGAAGCACTTTTGCTAAAGAATGAACCTTGGCAGCTAGTGCAATTGCTCGATTTGGGTCAAGCTAGTATGAAAATTTTGCGACAAAATTTATTTTGGGCCTTTGCTTACAACTTGCTAGGTATTCCAATTGCAGCAGGTTTGCTTTATCCTTTTACAGGTTATTTATTGGATCCGATGTTAGCTGGAGCGGCTATGGCTTTCAGTTCAGTTTCTGTAGTGCTCAATAGTTTGCGTCTGCTCTCTTGGCGAATGTCCAAGATGAGTGATTAGCTTGATTGTCATATTGTTGCTTTATACCTCATATCTATCTGGCCAATACTTGGGGAACTCCTTCTAGAAAGCTAAGTATTGGCCTAGCGCTGCGGAGTGGGTGGCGCAGAGCGCCAGACCGAGGCGGCAAGGCCGCCGAAGGGCCGAGCGAACAGCGAGCCCCGTAGCATAGCGCCGCAGCTTTGCTGCGGAGGCCCCAAAAACCTCAAAATAAGTCGCTCAACAAAAGGGGCTTTTGCTTAACAAGCCTTATATTTGCGCCCAAATTCTATTGCAAAACCGCTCATTGAGCTGCAGAATATATATAAACATGAAAATCTCACTTAACTGGTTGAAGCGTTACCTAAGTTGCGACCTATCTTTAGATAAAATTAGCGAAAGACTTACAGATATTGGGTTAGAAGTAGATGGGGTAGAAACCTCAGAAACGATTCCGGGTAGTTTGGAAGGCCTAGTTGTTGGTTATGTAGAAAGCTGTGAAAGACATCCGGATGCGGATAAGCTTTCTTTGACAAAAGTCAATGTAGGGGCAGAAGAATTGCTTCCTATTGTATGTGGAGCGCCTAATGTGGCGCAGGGGCAGAAAGTAGTTGTGGCCACCGTTGGCACTACTTTATATCCTGAAAAGGGAGATGCTTTTAAAATTAAGAAGGGGAAAATCCGTGGAGAGGTATCTATGGGAATGATTTGCGCCGAGGATGAAATCGGTTTGGGTCAATCTCATGCGGGCATTATGGTTTTGGACCAAGATGCGCCCGTTGGTAGCCCCATGGCAGACTATATCAATGGAATTGGGGGGTATAAGGGCAAAAAAGCCGAAACTGACGCCTTAATTGAGATTGGATTGACGCCCAACCGTTCGGATGCCACTAGCCATTATGGCGTTGCCTTTGATTTGGCAGCAGCCTTAAATTTTGAAGAGGAAGGAAGTGCAAAATTGGAGTTACCTTCTGTGGCTGACTTTGCCTTAGGGAGTTCAAAATTGGCGATGGGTTTAGACGTAAAAGCGACAGAGAAAGTAGTTCGTTATTCGGGTTTGGTCATTGAGGGCGTTAGCATTCAAGATTCTCCTGAATGGTTGCAGCAGCATCTCAAAGCCATTGGCATTCAGCCGACAAACAACATTGTTGATATTACTAACTTTGTTTTGCATGAGATAGGGCAGCCATTGCATGCCTTTGATTACGATCAGGTAAAAGGGGCCAAAATCCAGCTAGATTGTCTAGCGGCTGGCACGCCCTTTTTGGCTTTAGATGCTCAGGAGTATCCGCTTCGGGCCGAAGATCTCATGATTTGTGATGCAGAGGGGAAGGCCCTTTGTATGGCGGGTGTATATGGGGGGAAGGATTCTGGTGTTAGCGAAAAAACGGTAAACATCTTTTTGGAGTCGGCTTGTTTTGATGCTCAAAGCATTCGTCAATCGAGCATGAAGCACAATTTGCGTACGGATGCGGCTACTCGTTATGAGAAAGGCAGTGATCCCAATGCGACGATTTATGCGCTTCAGCGTGCGGCTCTATTGATTAAAGAGTTGGCGGGTGGCGAGTTTGCTAGTGAATTGATTGATTACTATCCGCAGCCAGTGGCTCGTCCGGAAGTAAAGTTGCGTTATAAGCGTCTTAACGGTTTGATTGGGGTAGAATTGCCCAAAGCCGAGGTCAAAAGAGTATTGGCTCTTTTGGATATGCCTATTATCAGTGAGGATGAGGAGCAATTGGTAGTGGCTGTGCCCACAAACAAGACCGATGTATTGCGAGAGGTAGACATCATTGAAGAGATTCTCCGCATTTATGGGTTCAACAAAGTGCCCAATTCGGATAAGGTGGCCTACAACCTTAGCTTTCCGCAAAAGCCAGAAAGCCTAAAGCTTCGTCATCGTTTGGCCGAAAACCTAGCGGCTGCTGGTTATACGGAAATGATGGCCCTATCGCTATCTAAAAATAGTTACTATGAAACCCTCTATCCTATTGCTGCAGAGAAATTGGTAGAGATTCACAATACCTCTAACCAAGAGCTTAGCCTAATGCGCCCATCTATGCTTATGGGGGGATTAGAAGCGATTTTGCACAACCAAAATCGCCAACAAGATAACCTTCGCTTTTTTGAGTTTGGCAAAACCTATCAGAGAGATGGGCAAGGAGCTTTTGTAGAAACGGAACGTCTAGCTTTCTTCCTTACTGGAAAGAAACAAGAGGAGAATTGGTTGCAAGCGCAGACGGACTTGAGTTATTACGATCTCAAGGCGGTAGTAGAAAACAGCCTCGCTAAGTTGGGTATTGATCTTAATGCGCGCAACATTCAGCAAGAAGTTATTGAAGATGAAAAGCCTTGGGCTTATGCACTTCAGGCAAGCATTCGCCTAGGCAAAACGGCAGATGAGTTGCTGGTTATGGGGCGTGTAGATCCTGAGTTGCTTTATGAATTTGGCATTAAAAAGCCGGTATACTTTGCTAGTCTCAATTGGGAGACCTTGATGAAGGTAGTCGCCAAGAAAAAGGTGAAATATCAGCCCATCAGTAAGTTCCCTAGCATGCGTAGAGACTTGGCGCTAGTCGTGGATAAAACTGTTCGCTTTGCTGAAATTGTAAAAATTGCAGAAAAGCAGGCAAAAAAATGGCTAAAAGCTGTAAATTTATTCGATATTTATGAGAATGCAAGCCAACTTGGAGAGGGCAAAAAGTCTTATTCCGTGAGCTTCATTTTCCTAGATGAAAATAAAACCTTGAAAGATAAAGAGGTGGATAAGGTGATGCAGCAGCTGATTGAACAGTACGAAAAACAACTGGCAGCGCTTATTCGTCGATAAACCTCTTAGCCTTATCATTATGAGTCTTTTAGACGAGAAATTAAGCGAAGTTCTACAAAAAGTTCAGCTCTTGTTGCAAGAAAATCAATTGCAAAAACAGGAGCTGCAGCGCCTTCGTCTACAAAACGAGGAGCTTCGGGCCCAACAAGATCGCTTGCAAGAAGAGTTGCAAGCGAAGTCGGCCCAAAACGCTGCCCAACAACAACTTCAATCACAGGTTTCGAAATATATAGAGGATATTGATTCTGCCATTGAATGGCTGAAAGCACTCGATTAAACTATGTCGAAAGAAAATCTCCATAGCATCAAAGTAGAAATAGCTGGACGCAGCTACCCGCTTTTTGTAACCGACAAAGAGCGAGAGGCCGTCCTATTGCTCGGAGAAAAAATTAACGAAGAGATTAACGATCTGCATGCTCGCTATGCCAATAGCCTAGTTAAACAGGATATTATGGCAATGCTATTACTCACTTATGGCAAAAAATTGCAAGAGCTAGAAGAAAGTAGTAGCCTGCCCTCCATAGAAGATAAAATCAATCAACTCCAAAATCTTTTATCCGAAATCCCCCTTGAAGATTAAGCACTTTTTGTAGCATTTCCCTTGTCTAAAAGTTTGTATCGCATTTTGCTGCCCAGCTTGCTGGGCCCTACATACTTTTACTATTCTTTTTTAAACTATAACGACAATGGAAATCATCATAGCCCTTTTGGGCCTTGCCATCGGTTCTGGCCTAGGGTACTACCTCGGTACCAAGGTTTTGAACAAAACGGTGCGCGACAAAGAAGAGGACTTGGAATCTAGAATCCAAGAGATTCTCCAACAAGCAAAAGAGAAAAAAGCAGAGGCGGAAGCCAATGCTCGCCAAGCTGCTTCCAAAATCATTGAAGATGCTAAGCGCAATGGCGAAAACATCAAACGCAAGAAAATTAAAGAGGCCAAAGACCTCTACAATAAAAAGAAATCTGAATTTGACGTTAAGGCCAACCGCCGCGATCAACAACTAAAAGTTGCCGAAAGCAAGGCAAAAGAGAAAGAAGATCAACTTCGTAAAGAAGAGACTCAACTTAAACAAGATGCCGAAGCGAATGCTAAGCTTCGCCAGGAATTAGAACAGAAAATTCAAGATACTACGGCCAGAGCGGAAGCTATGGCCCAGCAAGAAGAAGAGTTCCGTTTTGCTCTTGAAAAGGTAGCGAAAATGTCTGCCCAAGAAGCAAAAGAAGAACTAATCAAAAATATGCGCGATAAGGCCGAGTCCGAAGCGATTGCTCTTGTTAAAGATCGTATCGAAGAGGCTAAATTGACTGCCAATAAAGAAGCAAAGAAGATTGTGATTCAAACCATTCAAAGAATGGCGGCCGAACACACGATCGAAAATACTGTTTCTGTCTTCCACCTGGATTCTGACGACCTCAAAGGACAAATTATTGGTCGAGAAGGCCGAAATATCCGTACCCTAGAAGCCGCTACTGGTGTAGAAGTTATTGTAGACGATACGCCCGAAGCGATCATTATTTCTAGCTTTGATCCCGTTCGCCGTGAGGTTTGTCGCCTCTCGCTACAGCGCCTAGTTGCTGACGGACGTATCCACCCCGCTCGTATTGAAGAGGTGGTGGCCAAAACACGCAAACAGATTGAAGAGCAGATCATGGAAATCGGTCAGCGTACAGTGATTGACCTCAATATCCACGGTATGCAGCCCCAGCTTATCCGTATGGTGGGTCGCATGCGCTTCCGTTCTTCTTACGGACAAAATCTACTCAAGCACTCTATTGAAACGGCCAAGCTTTGTGCTACCATGGCTGCCGAATTGGGCCTATCGCCTAGAGAGGTTAAAATGGCTAAAAGAGCTGGTCTCTTGCACGATATCGGAAAAGTATCTGAGGAAGAAACAGAACTTTCTCACGCTATTCTCGGTATGAAGCTTTGTGAAAAACATGGCGAAAAAGCAGCTGTAATCAATGCTGTTGGAGCCCACCACGATGAGGTCGAAATGAAATTTATCATCTCGCCCATCATCCAAGCTTGTGATGCAATCTCTGGAGCTCGTCCTGGCGCTCGCCGCGAAATCCTAGAGAGCTACATCCAACGCATCAATGAGTTGGAACAGCGTGCGCTCTCTTATGATGGCGTACAGAAAGTATACGCTATGCAGGCTGGCCGCGAGCTCCGCGTAATCGTAGAAGCCGATAAGGTAAGCGATCAAAAAGCCGACGAACTGTCTTTCCTCATCTCTCAGCAGATTCAAAACGAAATGCAGTATCCTGGCCAGATCAAAATTACGGTCATCCGTGAAAAGCGGGCCGTAGCTTTTGCTCGCTAAGCCATTAAATAACTAAGCCCCTCCGCAATTTGTGGAGGGGCTTTTTTTATGTTCTTTTGGGGCCCGCGGCCAGCAAAGCTGGCCGCCGCTATGCTGCGCCGCTCGCAGGTCTGCTCGGCCCTGCAGCCCTGCGGGCTTTGGTCTGGCGCTGCGCGCCACGGCTGCGCAGCGCTGGGCCGCTCATCCTTTGTCCTTTTGCTATCGTTCTGCTTCGGCCCTTTTGGCCGTCCCTTTCAATGGTATTCCTCGCTGTGCTCGTCATTTGTTATCATGACCCGCCCACCCACCCCTCTACGGGATTCCTTAGGGAATCCCTTGGGGAGCTGGGCATTTTGGTCCAGGACAGGCGGCTGTGCCGCCTGCAAAGGGCCGAAGGCCCGTGGCTGAGGGGCTGGAGCAGGGCCGCCGCAGGCGGCAGACCCAAGGCTTTTGAAGCGAAGCGAAAAAGCCTGCAGGGCCGAGCGAGCAGCGAGCTGCGGAACGGCCCGACCCGCCCGCAGGGCGGGGCAGCCCCAAAATAAAAACCTTCAAGCTCCTTTCTCCCTTAAAATTACTGTTGCCTTTAACCTCTAGTTAATAGTAGCTTAGTATCTTGAGTTCACTATCTTAGTCAAAACTACAAGCACCTACCTTAAAATAACGATGATGAAAAAACTACTCCTTGGCCTCCTGCTGCTTCCTTTGGGTTTAGCAGGCCAAAGCCTTACAGATGATTTTAGCGATGGAGATTTTACTTCTAATCCTAGCTGGACCGGAGACCAAGCCCAGTATACCATCAATGCCAACAATGAATTAGCGATCAACGACCTTGGTAATAGCAGCAATAGTAGCCTTTATGTGGGGGCGAATATGCAAGATAGCACCGTTTGGGAGTTCTTGATTAAGACGGATCTTTCGACTTCGGGACCTTCGGGTTCTAATAAGGTGCGGATTTATCTTCAAATTGACCAGGCGGATGTCAGTGCCAACCTCAATGGTTATTATTTAGAGTTTGGTGAAAGCGGCAGCAATGATGCCCTAGAGCTTTTCCGCATTAGCAATGGTTCTTCCAGCAGCTTAATTCGTGGAACAGATGGCCAGATGGCGGGGCCCAGCAATAATGTCCGTGTTCGCATCAGTCGAGACAATTCGGGCAACTGGGAACTCAGCGCTGATTATAGCGGAGGAACTAGTTTTGTTGCTGAGGGAACGGCCCAAGATAATAGTCATAATGCAGGCAGTTTTTTTGCTATTCAGACCTATTACTCTTCTACTCAAGGCGATCGTTTTTCCTATGATGATATTTCGATTTCGCCTCTTTTTGTGGACCAGCAGGCGCCCAGTTTACTTTCGGCCTCAGCGGCCTCTGCTACTAGCCTAGCCGTTCTTTTTGATGAGCCTTTGGATGCCACAACGGCCAATAATGCGGCAAACTATAGTTTAGATAATGGCATTAGCGTCTCGGCGGCACAAATTGATGGGCAAAATCCCAATCAGGTGAATTTGACGGTAAGCAGCCTACAGTCTCAGACCACTTATCAGCTAACCGTCAATAATGTGGAGGATCTTGCGGGCAATGCCTTGAGCAACCAAAGCACTACTTTCACTTATGTACAATTGGTAACTCCTGCCTATCAAGATCTCATTTTTAATGAGTTGATGATTGATCCTTCTCCCGTAGTAAATCTACCCGAGGCGGAATTTATTGAAATTTACAACCGAGGAACGGGAGCGGTGGACCTCAGCAATTACGAGCTGATCCACCGCAGTGCCAGCAGCGGCACCGAAACCAGCCGTACATTGGGCAGCTATATCCTTTTGCCCAATGAATATTTAATTTTACATAATGATGTGGCCTATACGACAGCTGCTAACCAGCAACAAATTCCAGGCTTTCCTTCGTTAAACAATACCAGCGCCTATTTGCTACTCAAAACGCCCGCGGGCCAAATGGTCGATAGTATTTTGTATAGCAGCGATTGGTATCAAGATGAGAGTAAAGATGCTGGAGGCTGGACCTTAGAGCTAATCAACCCCAATTTGGTCTGTAAAGGGGGCAACAACTGGCTGGCGTCTAATGATGTGAATGGTGGAACTCCTGGGGCGGCCAATTCGGTCTTGGATAATACCGTAGATACTACGGCCCCCATCATTATCGAAGCTCGACAGGCCTCAGTCAATCAGGCTGTTTTGGTTTTTGATGATATTTTGGATGCCCTAGTGGCTACAGATATCGCTAACTATACGGTAGATAATGGTTTGAATGTCGTTTTTGCCCAGCTTTTAGATCAGTACACCGTAGAGCTGACCTTTAATAGCAATATGCAAAGCCAAAATACCTATACCATTACCGCTAGCAATGTGGGCGACTGTGTAGGGAACTTGGCCACTAGAACAGCTAGCTTTGTCTATTATGAAGTAGAAGCGGCAGTGCATTATGATATCCTCATCAATGAAATTCTAGCTGATGCTTCGCCTTCGGTAGGCTTACCAGAACTCGAGTTTGTAGAGCTTTACAACCGCTCCGATAAATATATCAATCTCCTCAATTATCGCTTTAGTGATGGGACCAGCAGCCGAGACGCCGTTTTTCCCTTCTATATTTTGGCTCCAGGCGAATACCTCATTATTAGTGGAGAAGAGCAGGGCCAATCTTATAGCGATTTTGGTGCAGCATTAGCTTTCAGTACTTTTCCTGACTTAAATGCAGGAGGAGAGCTCATTACGCTAACTGCTGCTAACGGAAATATTATTGATGCTGTAGATTTCAGCTCTGACTGGTATACTGAAAGTAGTAAAGCAGAGGGTGGCTGGACCCTTGAGCGCATTAACCCTAACCGTCCTTGTGAAGGGGCTAGCAACTGGATGGGGTCTATTGCTCAACCGCCAACGTATAGCACAGTAGGAGGAACTCCTGGACAAGAAAACTCGGTCTATCAAGACAATCCGGACCAATTTGCACCAGATTTAATTCGTGCCTATCCTTTTGGGGCCAGCATTGCGGCCAATGGGGATAGCATCCGCCTCTTTTTCTCTGAGGCTTTGGATGATACTACTGCCGTAAACTTGGCCAACTTTAGCTTAGACAATGGCCTGATGGTCCAAGAAGCCTACTTGGAAGCTCCCAACTATAATACTTTGGTTATCATTACTAATCAGGGGTTATCAGCGAATACTATTTATACTATTAGCTTGACGAATGGTCTAACTGATTGTGTAGGTAATCCTATTGGTCTAATCAACAGCACGCAATTTGCCTTGCCCGAAAGTATAGAAGCAGGCGATTTACAACTGAATGAGGTCCTTTTCAATCCTGCCACAGGCGGTAATGATTTTGTAGAAATCTACAATGCTTCAGATAAGGTCCTCAACTTGGGCGATCTATGGATTGCGAATACTACAGAAGAGAGTGGTTTGTTAGATGAAGCGAATCGTGTAGTGGGCAACTTACTCATCTTTCCAGGCCATTATGCTGTACTAACAGAAGCTGCAGCTCCTTTAGCCCGTCAATATGCTCGTCCAGTAGGCCAACCAACCCCCGATTTGAGTAAAATGCTAGAAACCGACTTACCTTCTTATAATGATGATGAGGGTACAGTTTTGATTTATAGTGTTAGGAATAATCAAGCGGAATTTGTGGACCAATTCGACTATTCTGAGGATTTTCATAATGCCTTGCTCGATGAGGTGGATGGTGTTTCACTAGAACGCATTGATTTAGATGCTCCAAGTAATGATCCTAATAACTGGCATTCTGCAGCACAGGCGGCTGGTTTTGCGACGCCGACTTATGAAAATAGCAGCGCTTTGCGCAATGAGATTTTGGGCCAAGAATTACTTGAGTTGCCCAACAATACCTTTTCTCCTGATGGAGATGGTTTTGAGGATTTCTTATTGATTAACTATAATTTGCCAGGACCTGATTATGTGGCGGAGGTAGCTGTTTATGACGCTAATGGCCGTTTCATCAAGCAATTGATTCAAGGCGAAAGCTTACTTCAAGAGGGCTTTTTACAATGGGACGGAAGCAATGAGGCTGGGGAAAAAGCCTTGGTGGGTCCCTATATCATTATTGCCGAGCTGGTTTCGCCTTCTGGAGATACCAAGGTCGAAAAGAAGACCTGTGTACTAGCCGCCAAGTTTTAGATGCTAAGCAAAATGAGCCGTTTAGGCGCTAGTTTTAGATAAGCAATTAGTCATTTCTATGGCTAGTTGCTTATTTTTTGGCCGAGGGGTTTAAGCTGCAGGCTATCTGCACCTTAGAGGTCTAAAGGCTTAATTCAATGAGGGTTTTAACCCACAGTAAACGGCCTAGCGATGGTAGGCAGTGCGGCAAAGCCGCAGACCAAGCGGGCATTGCCCGCGCAGGGCCGAGCGAATAGCGAGATGCCGAACGTAGCGCCGCCAAAGGCGGGAGGCCCCAAAAAACAACTAAATCATAGCGTCCTTAAATAGGAGCGGGGAGAAAGAGAAAAGAGATAAAACTTGCAGAGCGGCTAGATTGGAACTATTTTAGCGCAAAGAGCAATATTCCCCCAATAATCCCATTAAAGGAAAAATATTATGTGGAAAAACTATCTTTATTTAGCCCTGGCTCTATTGATTTTTAGTGCTTGTAATTCTGATAAACCGACTAGCAAGCCTGCTGTATTGGTTGATACAGATAAATCAGTGCAAAGAGGAGAGCAGCCCATGACGGAGGCTGAGGCAACGGCCATGGCAGTGCAAACAGCGATAAAAGAGGGCCTGAGCAGTGGAAAAAGCTTTAAGGAAGCTATTCCTGGATATCAATTTGGTATGCAAGCCGAGGATATTAAGAAAGTGCATAAGAAATTGGCCCGTAAGGGCAAGGCCGAGCGCTTTAAGTCGGGTAAAAGCCGAGAAGAAGGAGCTTATGCCTATCAGTTGCCTGTGGCTGGAGATGCTTTGCCGATCATTTTTGATTTTGACTACAGTGAAGAATCTGGACTTTATGCAGGAAAAGGGCTCATTCGTTTAGAAGAAGGGCAAAATAGCGCTGATGTTTTGAACGTAACCGCCGACCTATTTGATGAATGGTATGGCAAGCCTTCTTTTGAGTTGCCTGTACACAACTATTGTAAGCGATATTTGTGGGTAGAGGGCAACCGTTTGGTCGATTTGGCTTGTGAGCTAGATGGGGTACAGGTTCGCTTTTACAATTTGGAAGAAGGAGTACCTAATCTATTTGATGAAAAGGGCCGAATTCCAGAGCGTCCTATAGATGAAATGGAAATACAATTAGAGGATCAGCCTACTCCTTTGGAACAGTAGGACTTAGCTAGTATAGCACAGAATAGGGCCGATGAGTTGAACTGACAACTTGTCGGTCTTTTGTTTTGTTAGCATCATTTTTGCCTATGGCAGAGTAATTCTTTAATTAAAAAAGCAAACATGAAAAAGTTATTGTTTTTTGTATTGACACTATTTGCTGTACAGGCACAAGCACAAATTGGCCAGGGATTATTTGCTGGCGGAGGATTGGGAATTACTGTTGAAAGTGGTAAGTCTGAATTTGGTAATGTAACCATAGATGGACCTACAACTACGGGCTATTCTTTTTCTCCACGCGTAGGATACTTTTTTACAGATAACATTGGTGCAGGGCTAGAGCTTATGGTATCAGGTGTGAATACATCACTAGACGATGATAAAACTACTTCATCGATTGTTGGTGTGGGGGTATTTGGTCGTTATGCGATTGGTTTGGGCGAAGAAGAAAAATTTGCTATCGTTGGAGATTTGAATATTCGCTATATGAGCCAAACTGGAGAAACAAAAACAGGGAATATAACTGTAGAAGATGATCCCATCAATACAGTAGCTGTAGGAATTGCTCCTAGTTTGTTGTATTTCCCTACACCTAAAATTGGTCTAGAAATGGGCTTGGGGAATATTATCTCTTATGAGAATCAGGTAGAAAAAGTTAACGGTGGAGATGATAAGATCACTAGTAATACTTTTGAGCTATTGAATCTTAATAGCTTGAATTTGAATATTAGCGCGAGTTATTACTTCAATCGCTAGTTCAGGTTAATACTAAAAAAGAAGGGGCTGTCGGATCATCTGACAGCCCCTTTACTATATCTGTATGGCTTTAGTTTTCTTCTACTAGGCTTTTAACTTCGGCCAAAGCAGCGGGAATTCCCTCTGGTTTTTGTCCGCCAGCAGTAGCGAAGAAAGGTTGTCCACCTCCACCACCTTTGATGTGGCTAGCAGCTTGCTTGATCCACTTGCCCGCATTCCAGCCTTTTTCTTGAGCGAGCTCTCTGCTCATAGAAATAGTGAGGCTGGCTTTTGCGCCATCGGCAGCGGCTAGAACGACTACAGCTCTGGGGAGTTGTTGGCCGATCTCTTGACAAAGTTGTTTGATGGCATCTTTATCAGAAACGGAAAGTTGTCCACTGACTAACTGCACATCGCCAATTTTTTGGGCTTGGGCCAAAAGATCTGCCTTTTCAGCCTGTGCTTTTTGTAGCAAGAGCTGTTCTAGTTCCTTTTGTAGAGCTTTTTGGTCCTCAAGGAGTTTGTCAATAACCGTCAAAAGCTTTTTAGGATTATTAAAGCGGCTTTTCACCTCAGCCAATTCTTGACTTTCGGCACGCAAGTACTCTTCCGCAGCATCAGCAGTTAGGGCCACAATACGACGAACACCAGCAGCCACAGAGCTTTCTTCTCGAATCTTGAATAAGCCAATAGTTCCCGTAGAAGAAACATGACAACCGCCACAAAGCTCTTTTGAATAGCTATCATCGAAGGTAATTACACGGACATGATCGCTATACTTTTCGCCAAATAGCATCATCGCGCCCTCTTCTTTGGCTTGCTCAATGGGCAAATCTCTTTGCTCTTTGAGGTTGATATTTTCGCGAATCTTTTTATTGACAATGCGCTCTACTTCTACAAGCTGTTCGGCGGTCATTTTCTCAAAATGAGAGAAGTCGAAACGGAGCAAATCGGCATTGACCAAAGATCCCTTTTGTTGTACATGATTGCCCAATACTTGGCGCAAAGCAGCATGTACAAGGTGTGTAGCCGAGTGGTTGTTTTCGGTTAGGCGACGTTTGGGCGCATTGATCTCTGCTCGTACGACTTGATCCAGTTGCTCTGGCAATTTAGTCGTAATCGAAATGATTAGGTCATTTTCTTTAAGGGTATTGATGACGGGGATTTTCTCCTCGCCAAAGTAGAGTAGGCCGGTATCGCCTACTTGTCCCCCGCCTTCTGGATAAAAAGGCGTTTGTTCCAAGACCAATTGGTATTGAGTTTTCTTTTTTACGACCACTTTGCGGTATTTGAGCAAGCGGCTTTGGCAGCTATCTTGTTCATAGCCTACAAATTCGGCCTGTCCTTCTTCCAGGACCACCCAATCGGCTACATCTTTGGCGGCATCTTCTTGCGAGCGTTTTTTCTGCTCGGCCAAAGCGGCTTCAAATCCTTTGAGGTCTACGGTCCAGCCTTTTTCGCGGGCAATCAACAAGCTCAAGTCGATAGGGAAACCATAAGTATCAAAGAGTTCAAAGGCAGTTTCGCCAGGGATCTCGTTATTTTGAATCTCCAATTGCTCAATTCGCTTGAGTCCATTGGCCAAAGTGCGCAAGAAAGATTCTTCTTCCGACTTAACCATTTTGCAGATGAAGTCTTCTTGAGCAGCCAGCTCGGGAAATACCTCTTTGAACATTTCGGCAACCACAGGCACCAATAAGTGAATCATAGGTTCTTGGCGATCCAAGAAGCTAAAGTAATAGCGTACGGCTCGGCGCAAAACACGGCGAACGACATAGCCCGCTCCTGTATTAGACGGCAGCTGCCCATCGGCAATAACCAAAGCTACGGCCCGAATATGGTCCGCAATAACACGCATGGCAATATCGCTAAGTGCTTTGGGCGAATAATCATCCTTATACTCAAAACCACTCAACGCCTCAATTTTTTCAATGATGGGGCTGAAAAGGTCGGTAGTATAGTTGGAGGTTTTATTTTGAAGCACCATACAAAGGCGCTCTAGGCCCATTCCAGTATCAATGTGCTTGTTTTTGAGAGGTACCAATTTGCCATCGGCCATGCGGTTAAACTGCATAAAGACCAGGTTCCAAATCTCAATGACCATAGGATCGTCCATATTGACCAACTCCTTGCCATCCTTAGCAGCCCGCTCTTCATCCGAACGCAAATCAATATGAATCTCGGCACAAGGTCCACAAGGTCCCTGATCGCCCATTTCCCAAAAATTATCTTTGCGGTCAAAGCGGAGAATACGCTCTTTGGGCACCCATTTGGCCCACATTTTTTCGGCTTCCTCATCGGCAGGGAGATTATCTTCCTCATCGCCAGCAAAAACCGTAATATAAAGGCGCTCTTTATCAATGCCATAGCGTTCTGTCAGCAGTTCCCAAGCCCAATCAATGGCTTCTTGCTTAAAGTAATCGCCAAAAGACCAGTTGCCCAACATCTCAAAAAGAGTTTGATGGTAACTATCACGGCCCACATCTTCCAAATCATTGTGCTTGCCCGAAACCCGCAAACACTTTTGGGTATCGGCTACACGAGGGAAAGGACTATCTTGATGGCCCAAAAAGTAATCTTTAAACTGCGCCATGCCTGAGTTGATAAACATCAGGGTAGGGTCATTTTGGTTAACGACAGGAGCCGAGGCCACAATCTGGTGGCCCTTGCTTTCAAAAAAGTCTAAAAACTCTTGTCGGATGGCTTTTGCTGTTTTCATAAACGCTCTAAAATACTAGTACTAAGTTTTCGGATTCAAATGATCTGCAGGATGATTGGGGGCTGCCCCTCGCCTTTGGCTCGGGTCGGGCTGTGCCAGGGCTCGCTATTCGCTCGGCCCTGCGCGGGCTTTGCCCGCTTGGTCTGGCCTTCGGCCACCCTTTTCCATCCCTCAGCCTGCGGGCGCTTCGCGCCCTGCTAGACCTTAAAAAAAGACGCCGAAAGATAGGGTTTTTCAACTCAAAAAATGCCCTAAGTAGTTAAATCCCTGCCTTAAAGCGCTAAAATTTGTCCTTTAAGTGAATATTCTTAATTTTGCTTGGCTTTTTCGCAAAATTAGAAATGATATGTCTAAAGATAAGTTTATATACAACCCGCATACGCTGCGTTACGAGAAGGTAAAGGTCTCTAAACGCAAGCGTTATCTGCAGTTGGCCCTCTCTATTCTCCTGATTGTTAGTTTTTCTGTGGGTATTGTTTACCTAGCTTCGGCCAAACCAACAGATGATAAGCAAGAGGCCCATGAGTTGCAGCTCATTAAGTCACGCTATGAAGAAATGACTAGCCAATTGGACCTGATGGAGGAAGCCCTAGAAAACCTGCATGAAAGAGATGTGGCCATTTATCGCCAAGTTTTAGAGCTAGACCCCAATGATGAAGCCTATTGGACAGGGGGACGAGGCGGAAGCAATAAATATGCAGGCCTAGAAAATTTATCTGATTCAGAACTCATTAAAGAACTTTCAGAGCGGGTCTTACAAATGCGCCAGCGGCTGGCGCTTATGGCCAAGGCTCAGGAAGAAGTTCTTTTAGCCGCCAAAGAAAAACAAGAACTTTTACAAGCTATTCCCTCAATTCGTCCCGTGCGCAGACTACAGCGCCGCATCGAGTATCTTTCTGGTTTTGGTTACAGAAAGCACCCTATTTACAAGATATTGAAGATGCATACGGGAATTGATTTTGGTGCGCCTACGGGAACGCCTATTTATGCTACAGGAAATGGAAAAGTGGCCAAGGTGGTCCTCAAGCGGACAGGCTATGGCCGTCATGTTATTATTGATCATGGACATGGCTATAAAACCCTCTACGCACATATGTCGAAAGTAGAGGTAACCGCTGGCGATAAGGTAAAAAGAGGCCAAATCATTGGCCGAGTAGGAAATACAGGGGCTTCTACGGCGCCACACCTTCATTATGAGGTGGTGCATAAAGGCAAAAAAGTGAATCCCTTGCCCTTCTGCCGAGATGGTTTAGATAATCAAGAGTATAAGGAGTTTATCCAATACGCTTCGCAGCAAAACCAAGCGCTTTCTATTCATCAGTAAGTTTGCTTTTTGCGGTTTTGCAGGCCCTTTAGGGCCGCAGGCCTAGCGATGTGTAGCAGTGGCCCGTAGGGCCAGACCAAGCGGGCGCAGCCCGCACAGGGCCGAGCGAATAGCGAGCTGCAGAACGTAGCGCCGACGACCGAAGGGAGGCGGAGGCCCCAAAAAATCCCCATAAAAAACGATTAGGATGAAGCCCAAAGAATTAGCAGAACAGTTAGATGTATCGACGGCCACTTTGCGTAATTGGGCCAGAGAGTTTGCCTTTTTTCTTGGGAAAAAGGGGCGTAAGGACACGGATTATACGGAGCATGGCGTGCAACGCATGTTGGTGGTTAAGTACCTTTTGCACGAAAAAGGCTTTACGGTGGAAGGGGCCAAAAAGGAGATTCATCGGCGGGCAAATTTGGATCATAGCCACAAGCAGATGATTGAAAAACTAGAGGAGATTCGCCATTTTTTGCGGCAATTACAAACTGATTTGTCGGCTCAAGAAGGGGAGGATAAGGGCATTTAGGGCCGTTCTTGCTTGAATATGTGGGCTATGGCCGCAGTTGGGCAAAAGATGTTGTTCTTTGTCGGTGCTTCCCAAACCCTCAAAAATATCGCTCAGGTGTTTGGGGCTAGCGTATTCATCTGCTTCGCCTTGCAAAACAAAGGCGGGAGCCTGAATTTGCGGTAAAAGCTGAGCGATATTCCAAGATTTAAAATCGGCGCGCAGCCAAGTATCGGCCCAGGCCGAAAAAATACGAGGACTTTCTGTTCCATGGTATTTCCCCAGTTTCTGAATAATTTTCGGGAGCTGGGGATTGTTTTTTACGGCAAGAATACCGGCCAGTGTCACTTCCTCGACATAAATATGAGCGGCCAAAACGGCTAGGGCCTTAACGGCATATTGGGCGGCATAGGCTAGGGCGATGCTGCCGCCATCGCTATGACCGATAAGAATAGGCTGTTGGACCTGAAGATGAGAGAGCAAGGCATGTAGTTCTTCCACCCCACCTTTTTCCAGATAATTTTTGGGGCGGGGGAGGGGCAAGGGATCAGATTGTCCATAGCCTCGGCGTTCATAGAGTAGAATGGGGCAATTTAGGGCTTGGGCCAATTCATCGGGCCAGCCCTTCCAAAGAGGCAAAGCCCCTAGGCCCTCATGCAAGAGGACCAAAAGGGGCTTTTCGGGGGCAAAGTTGCCTATAATTTGGTAATGCAGTTGATAATCTTGGATTTGAAGAAAGGCAGACAGACTCATTATTGAATAATCGTTTCGATAGAATTAGCTCGTAAAAAGGGGCGCTTTTCGCCTGGGGCTCCCCAATAGATACGGGTGTTGGGCAATATTTTTTTTAGGGCCTTAATCGCTTGTTCATTGACGCCATTTTCCTCTTGCCAGATGAGCACTTTCAGATGTTTGAAGCGCTCAATACTTTTAGGGAGGTTTCGGCGGCCTAAAAAAGAGATATCGAGTACCTCTAGATTGGGCAATTGGGCCAATAATTTAAGGTTGTCATCTAGGGGAAGTTGGTAGCAGCCAGCAATGCTCAGTACTCTTAGCGAGCTCATTTGCCGAATATTCAGGGCAAATTGCTGTAAGGGTAGGCGTTGCAAAAGGAGCTTTTCTAATTTGGGGAGGCGATAAACGGCGCTGGGAAGATAGCGAAAATTATTGTAGGCACCAGCCATAGAGCGGTGGCTATTGCTGAGGTCTAGGCTGCGCAATTCTCTTAATTGGGAAAAGCCCGTGGGGAGAAAGTTCAGTTTGTTATCGCGCAAGCTGAGATTTTCGAGTTTATTCAGCCTATAAATGCTGTTAGGGAGCGTCTCCAGCTGATTAGAGCTGAGGTCTAGGCGTTTTAGGGATTTGCATTGATAAAGGGCCGTAGAAAAATGCTTGATCTCGTTGTACTTCAGCAGTAGTTCTTCTAGTGCTTGTAGGCCTCCCAATTCTTGGGGGATTTCCGTCAATCCGCGGCTAGAAAGATTGAGATAGCGTTTTTCGGCCATAGCGTCGGCTCTCATGGGAATATTAAGGCCCATAAGGTAACGGATTCGCGCTTTGCGATCGCGTTCTAGTTGGTAGAGGAATAGTTGAACCTCTTCTTCCGTTTTGCCATAAGGATAATTGAAGCCCTCTTGTCCTTCGAGCTGGGCAAAAATGCTATCGCTATAGTTGGGATAGGCATTATTGAGGTAGTCAGGATGATCCGGGCGCAAAGGGTGCCCTCTCCAAAGGCTATCCTTTGGATATTGGTAAGTGCTTGGTTCTTCCACCAGAGCTACGGGCTCGGCAGGCATTGTTGGTTGGCAGGCCAAAAAGAGCAGGAGCAGGCTGAGTGGCCAGCTCCTGCGGGCCCAAGGGGCTATGGTTTTAATTGACTTTCCAGTTTTGATAGAGATTCTTCAAATTACTATTTTCTTCTTTCTCTATAACCGCTTGTAGGGCCTTTTGAATTTCCTCATAAGGCGCTTTTTCAAAATAAGCTTTTTGCAAATCGTATAGGGCATTGGTGGCCGCATAACGATGCCAAAGGTCATTTTCTTTGTTGCCTCCAATTTGTTGGAGCTCTTTTACTTTATCCAAAGTTAGTTTATCATCAGCAATGGCGACCAAGAGTTTTTGGTATTGGCCAAAGAAGCTAATGGCTCCATAATTCTCGGTTTTTTTCCAGTTTGCGCTGAAGAAAGGCAAATATTTGCGCTCTCCAGTTTGGCCATAAAGCTCGGCAATACCCATAAGTAGGGTTGGGTTTTGTTCTTGCTCTAGCTCTTTGGCTAATTCAAGGGCCAAGTTCTGGTCAATTTGCTGAATAGCTTTGAAGGCGCCATAAATGACGCTATAGGCTTCGTCTTGCTTAGCGATTACTTTTTTGACAGTAGGCAAAATGCTAGCGTCGCCCAAACGGCCAAGCTGCTGAAGGGCGGCCATGCGCACTTGAGAGTGAGGATCTTCCTCGGCCATTTTGCTCAATTTGGCAATTAGGTTTTTTGTCTCTTCTTCAGATTGGGCTTTGACATAATCGCAAGCCATAGCACGAATGGGCCAAGCAGGATCTTCTAGGGCAGTCCAGAAAAGTTTGCGCATGGCTTCTTCGCCTTGGTCGTACTTGATTTTTTGCAAAGCATCATAACGATCTTGGAAACGAGGCGAAAGGCTATATTGAGCTGCCCATTCTTCTTTAGTTTGTTCTTCAGTCCGTTCGGCTAAGAGCATGCGTTCTTGGTCTACAGCGACCCAAGTAGGGGCTTCTTTCAAGGGAAACTCAAAGCGCTGTTTTTGTTGGTCCATACGGATTTGCTTGATTAGGGGCAAATCTCCAGCAGAAGGGGTATAAATCGCCAGTTCCATAGGCAAGATAAAGACCGTACTTTTGGTGTAATCCTGTGTTTGCTCAAGTTCTAGAACCAAAGTTTTACTACTATCTGAATAGCTGCGTTTGATTTTGAGTTTGGGGTGTCCCGCTTTATAAAACCATTGATTAAAGAACCAGTTGAGGTCTTCGCCAGTCACTTCTTCAAAGGCGAGGCGAAGCTCATCTGCTTCGGCAGCGCTGTATTCATTTTTGTGTAAGTATTGCTTGAGGCCTTCAAAGAAAGCATCATCCCCTAAATATTTGCGAAGCATGTGTAAAATGGCACCCCCTTTATTATAGCTGTGGGCGTCAAACATATCTTCCTTATCTTCATAGCCATAATGAATAAGCGGATGGGCATCATCCTGCAAAACGGCTTGGTTCATATAGCCACGGACCTCATTCATGCGGTTGTAGTCGGCAAAGTCGCGGCCATAACGATGTTCAAACCAAAGGTATTCACCATAATTGGCAAAAGACTCATTGAGTGGGAGGTTGGCCCAGCTCTCACAGGTCACCAAATCGCCAAACCAATGGTGCATCATTTCATGGGCCACTACGCCTTCATTGGTGGTATTATCAATCAGTTCTCGGCTAGTTTTCTGCATATACTCGCCAAAGATAACGCCTGTCGTATTTTCCATAGCGCCAGAAACATAATCGCGCACAACCACCTGAGAGTATTTGGGCCAAGGATAATCATAGCCTAAACGGGCCGAAAAGAAACTGAGCATTTCGGGCGTTTGTGGAAAAATAGCTTGCGCATGTTCTGCATATTTGGGCTCTACATAATATTCGAGCAGTTTGCCATTCCATTCTTCTGTACTGCGGGCAAATTCTCCAATAGCCATCATAAAGAGGTAGGGCGCATGGCCCTGATCCATTTTCCAGTGATCCGTTCGGCTGCCATCGGCATTTTTTATCGAGCTAATGAGCAAGCCATTAGAAAGGGTCTGAAAACGATCTTGAACGGTAATTTTAATTTCTTGGGTGGTCCTTTCGTTGGGACGGTCAATAGTAGGAAACCAGCAAGAGCTAGATTCCGTCTCGCCTTGGGTCCAAATCTGCTGAGGCTTATCGGGATCTTTCCCATCAGCATTGATAAAATAAAGTCCTTTGTCCGCCGTAATAGCAGCACTTCCCCCAATCGGCAATTCATCGGGTTTGGCCGTATATTCTACCAAAATCTGATAGCTTTCTTCTCGGCTATAACTACGATCCAATTGAATAAATAGATTCTTTTGGTCCTCATATTTATAGCTTAGCGCTTTTTCTTGCCCGCCCTGCAAAATGGCCACTTTCTGAATATCAAACCCCTTGGCATCTAAGCGAAGCGAATCAGTAGGATAAAAAAGAGGTTTGATTTTCAATCTCGCTTTGCCCAAAAGATGCTTTTTATTCCAATCAAAGCGAACTTCCAAATCCGTATGTAGCAAATCATTGCGGCGCGTATAGCTAGGGTTGTAGACGGCCCGCTTAAAATCTAAGCGATTGGCAGTCACTTCTACGGGCTCTAGCTCATAGTCAATATATTCTACAACTTCGTCTTTTTTTACTTTCGAGCTGGTTTTACAGCTCGTTCCCATCAGCGCAAGGCCCATGAGGCTGCCCCAAAAGAGGGCTTTTTTAGAAATCTGTACCATACTATTTTTATCCACTACTTTTTTTGATGAGTTTCAATCTTACAGCCAAATTGGCTTTTCAAAGATACAAATTTCTATAAGAAGTAGATAGGGGCTTTGGGGCCCGCGGCCGCCCCTAAAAGGGCGGGCGGCGGGCGCTACGTTTCGCAGCTCGCTCTTCGCTCGGCCCTTCGCCAGCCTTGCTGGCTCGGTCTGGCCCTGCGGGCCACTGCTGCACATCGCTAGGCCAAAAAAAAAGGGGCTGCAATGCTTGCAGCCCCGAGTTCAAAGCGAAAATGTTGATTGGCTTACTCTTTAGTCCTTTTTTTAAAGGCTTGCATTTCGTCGCCAAAGTCATTAAACTTCTGGAAGATATCTTGCCCATGGTTATCGGGACAGTTTTTGGCCAATAAACTATTGAGCATATCTGTATACTTTTGTCTTTCTACTGCAGGCTCGCCAGCTATTTCTAGTAGTTCTTGAGTAGAGGCAGCGCTTAGATTATTTTTCTTTGCATCTCCCAAGCATTGGCTAAAGGGTCGAGTATTTAGCATAATTTTTCGTACTTCTAGCAGCCTCTCCTTAGGATTTAGATCTTCTTTGTTTTGGGCTTCTTGGAGCAAGGCAATGGCTTTATCTAAGGACAGCCGTAGCGTTTTTTCTTCTTGTTGCAGGCAGTTACAAATGTCAAGGGCCATGCTGTCTAGTTCTGTTAGGGCGCCTGGACTTAGCCTAGCCATATCGGCTTCAACAGAAGAGCTTTCCTCTTTTTGGGCCAAGGCTTCTTTTGGGCTGGCCAGCAAGAAAAAGTTAATGATTAGGGCCGTAAATAGGTGGCTACTAAATAAACGCATAGCTGTTTTGGGCTAAAAGATGAAATAAAAATAGGGCCTGCAATTTCTGCAGGCCCTATAGAATTAGGTATAAGGTTTATCGCTAAACTTATTATTTACCTTTATTTTGTAGTGCTTGCATTTCTTTACCAAAGTCTATAAACTTTTGGAAAGTTTGTTGTTCCTTAGGGCAGTTTTTACCCAAGAAAGCATTGATAATTTCCATCTGTTTCTCATCTTTTACTTTAGGGTCAATATCTTCTCCAAGAATTGTTTTCATTTCAGCATCGAGCATTTCTTCATTAATCCCCTCACTTACTTTCTGGAAACATTCGCCAAAGGCTTTCATTTTGGCCATAGAGCCCATGAGTTTGCCCATTACTTCCATGGGGTCAGTATTTTCTTTGTTTTGAGCTTCTTTGAGCATAGGAAGAGCTTCATCTACAAAAGTGCTGAGTTCTTCGCCATGTTGGCTAAGACACTTACAGGCGTTAGCAGACATTTTGTCCATTTCGGCTTTGGCTTCCTCACTCATTTTAGCAATCTCAGGATTGCTTGTGGTTGGATCCTCTGTTGTTTTAGGTTCTTCTTTAACCTCTTTTTTAGGTTCTTCTTTGTTGTCTGCTGCTTCTTTGGAGGCGGGAGTTTCTCCGCCACAAGATAGGAGAAAAAAACTAGTCATGAGGGCGATAAGCAGGCTGCTGCTAAATAAACGCATAAGAGTAAGAGTTAAAATATGAAATAAAAAAAGGACCTGCGGGAACTGCAGGCCCTATAGGATTAGGCATGAGGCTTATAGCTAAGCTTATTATTTACCTTTATTCTGAAGAGCTTCCATTTCTTTACCAAAGTCCATGAACTTCTGGAATACCTTCTGCTCGTTGGGGCAGTTTTTACCCAAGAAAGCATTGATGATTTCCATTTGCTTTTTTTCTTTTACTTTGGAGTCAGCGTCTTCACCAATAATTTTTTTCATTTCTCCGTCTAGAAGTTCTTCATTAACGTTGTCTCCCACTTTTTGGAAACATTCGCCAAAGGCTTTCATTTTGGCCATAGAGCCCATGAGTTTGCCCATTACTTCCATAGGGTTAGCATCTTCTTTAGTTTGAGCTTCTTTGAGCATAGGAAGAGCTTCATCTACAAAAGCGCTGAGTTCTTCGCCATGTTGGCTAAGGCATTCGCAAGCGCCAGTAGACATTTTGTCCATTTCGGCTTTGGCTTCATCGCTCATTTTAGCGATATCGGGATTGCTAGCAGTGGGGTCACCACCTCCACAAGATAGGAGGAAAAAGCTAGTCATGAGGGCTAGAAGTAGGCTGCTGCTGAATAAACGCATAATTGTAAGAATTAAAAATGATAAGATTAAATAGGGTTTGAGCACAATTAGAACAATGCTTTTGTACTGGAGCAATCAGCCCAGGGGCTTCAAAACATGGGTTGTAAACTGTCTCATTTGATTGAACAAAACCAAATATAAGGCTTTCAAATTATAGCGGCCACTTTTTTTTTAAGGAAAGCTTAAATATTATTTTCCCATAATCATTTAATAAGGTGAAGTTGTTGTAACTAATTGTTTTGCTTATTAGAATAACTGGCCCTTTGAGATTGGCCTAGCGATGTGCAGCAGTGGCCCGCAGGGCCAGACCGAGCCAGCAAGGCTGGCGAAGGGCCGAGCGAAGAGCGAGCTGCGAAACGTAGCGCCCGCCGCAGGCGGGAGGCCCCAAAAAATAAGTATTAGTTCTTCCTAGATTGTTGCCAAAAATAGTTTTGCATAGCCTAGCGAAAAGCCTATCTTTACAAGCTTTTCTATTGTGAACGACCTTGAGCGATTAGCGGATTAAGCTTTGGGCTCAAGCTAAAGGAAAATTAGACGATGGGCAAAAAGATTGAGATTCGGGCCGACTATGAACTATTTTCTTCTGCTGAAGAGTTGCCAGCCCCAGAGGCTGCTCTTTTGGCTAGGGCGCATGACGCCTGCGACACGGCTTATGCGCCATATAGTGAATTTAGAGTGGGGGCTGCTGCACTTTTAGAAAATGGAGAGATTGTTTTGGGGAGTAATCAGGAAAATGCTGCTTATCCATCTACTATTTGTGCTGAAAGAGCGGCATTATTTTCGGCTGCGGCCCAATTCCCAGGGGTAGCCATACAGGCGGTGGCCATTCGGGTAAAAACAGCGGGAGAGCGGGTGGAGCGCCCTATTTCTCCTTGTGGCGCTTGCCGACAAGTATTATTTGAATTTGAGTGGCGACAAGAACGGCCGATACAATTATTATTGCAGGGAGACAAAGGGGATATTTATCGAGTTGCATCGACAAAGTTGCTCTTACCTCTCTTATTTGACCCAAGTTTTTTATAGAAAAAAGATGTTAAGTAGAAATTTCCGTATTCCAGAAGGGCTTTTGGCCCTAGATTACTCTTCTGCAGACGAGCAATGTTTGCGCTATTTGCAATTTTTGCAGCAATATGTGCGCATTGATCGCCTAGAATTAATGCATGTCGTCAAAAAGTCAGGCTTTTTTGAACAACTTTTTGGTGGAGATGCCGAGCGAATGCGGAAAATTTTTCCTTCTGCTTCCGAGCAAGTAGAGCGAATGAAAGCTTTGGCGGAAAGTTATTTGGGCCAAACGAACATTCAGTTGGCTTATGAGGTGGAAGATGGACAGCCATTGGAGGAGCTCTTGGAAGAGTTGGAGGAGCAGCGGACCGAACTGTTGATTTTGGGCAAAAAGCCTTTGGCCGAAGGGGCCGGAGTGCTTAGCCGAAACTTGGCACGTCGATCACCTTCTTCTTTGCTTTTTGTGCCGCCTTTGGCCAAAGAGCTCAAGCTAGAACACTTTATGGTGCCGCTCGATTTTTCAGAAAACTCAGGTTTGGCGCTACAAGCGGCCTGCGCTTTGGCGCGTCGCCTGCCTCAGTTGCCACAGATAGATTGTGTGCATGTTTATCGCATGCCCGATCCACATATTTATAACATTAATCAAACGCAGGCAGAGTTTGAAAAGTTACTTTTGGACAGTACGCAAGAGGCTTATGCCAGCTTTTTGGATAAATACCTGCCCAATGATTTTCAACGCCCTAAGCTGCAACTAATTCAAAGACAACGGCTGAGTACTGCTGGACATCTTTACGATTGGGCCGAGGACCAACAACCCGATCTCATCTTTTTAGGGGCGAAGGGACATACCGCCCTCAAAACCCTTTGGCTGGGTAGCGTAAGCGAAAAAATTATTCAACTTAATGAGGCTTTTCCCTGTTTCATTATCAGATAACCAATAGCATTATGGCCAACTATATAGATGCCGAACAATTGCGGGAACTCTTGCTCCCTTTGGGCTTTATTGAAGAACAGGGGACTCAGGAGGAAGCGCTCATTTTTTGGCGCCGACTCGAAAACCGAGATCTGCGCTCTCCCTTTGCCTTTAGCCATTTGCGGGCTTCTTTGGACCACTATGTTTTTCGTTTGGAAGGCTGGAACCAAGGCCGCTTAAAAAAAGCCGCTAAAGCCGAACTGATCGTTTTGGAAACGCCTGAAGATTTAGAGCCTTATAAGGAAATTATTTTGGAAAAGGACCGAAATGCAGGCGAACAACTTCCAGCTTTTATTGGCTTTTTTGCTCAACAATTACAGGCTTTAGAAGAAGAAAAACTGAGTAGCCCAATGTATAAAGCGGCGCTCAAAAATTTAGAACTGATGGCTCAAGCAGCCAATCAGGTAGATTTAGAATAAGTGAATTATGTTATTAGAAATTCATCCCGAGAATCCCCAAGCTCGAAAAATTGAGCAGGTACTTCAGGTCCTAAAAGATGGGGGCGTGATTATTTACCCCACCGATACCGTTTATGGCTTAGGCTGTGATATTACCAATGCAAAGGCCGTGGAACGAATCTGCCGCATTAAGGGCATTCAACCCAAAAAGGCCAATTTATCTTTTATTTGCGCCGATCTCAGCGATATTTCTAATTATTGCCGCCCTTATTCTACTTCAATTTACAAGTTAATGAAGTCGGCTTTGCCTGGCCCTTTTACCTTTATCTTAGAAGGGAATAGTAGCTTGCCCAAATTGCTCAAAAATCGCAAGAAAACCTTGGGCGTTCGGGTACCGAATAGTCCCATTGTCCGCGACCTAGTATTGGGGCTTGGCCAGCCCCTGCTTTCTTCTTCCATCAAAAACCTAGATGAGGAAGACGATATTATCGAATATCCTACCGACCCCTACGAAATTCATGAACAATACGAACATCTAGTCGATTTGGTCATTGATGGCGGCATTGGTGGCAATCAACCCTCTACGGTAGTGGATTGTACACAAGACCCGCCCGAATTGATCCGCCAAGGATTGGGTGAATTGAACTTATAAGTCATGACAAAAGAAAAATGGATATTGGGCCTTGGGGCCATTTTTGGCGCTTTGGCCGTTATTTTAGGCGCTTTTGGGGCACATGCACTCAAGGCGCAAATTACACCCGATCGACTAGAGATTTATCAGTTGGGCGTGAGCTATCAGTATTATCATGCCTTGGCTCTTTTGGCCACTGGCGTTTGGGCGCGCTTGGCTGCAGCCCCAGCACTAAAATGGGCGGGCATCAGTTTTGCCATGGGGATTCTACTTTTTTCGGGCTCGCTTTATCTTTTGGCTTTACGCGATTTATTCGGCATTTCGGGCAGTTTATTGGCCGTTATTGGCCCACTAACCCCTGTTGGCGGCCTCTTTTTTATTGGCGGCTGGTCCATATTGGCCATTAAAGCGTTTAAGTAGTTTTTTTTGGGGCTGCCCCGCCCTTTGGGCGGGTCGGGCCATTTCGCAGCTCGCAGGTCTGCTCGGCCCTTCGGCGCAAAGCGCCTCGGTCTGCCGCCTGCGGCGGCCCTGCTTCAGCCCCTCAGCCTGCGGCGGCTTCGCGCCTGCAAAACCGTTTAGAAGCGGTATTGCTGCGCAATCTTATAGGAATAAGAGGAATTTGAACTAGTTCAAATTATCGTAAAAGCGATTCTATTTGTTTTTCCAATACTTCTTCAAGGCTTTCACTATAGCCTATTTCAATGGCTATAACTTGCTGTTTGGCATCTAATAAAATAAATGTTGGAGCAGAAATTATATTGTACTGTTTGGCTAGGTCTTTATCAACTAATGTAGGGTAACTGATCTGCTTATATTCCATATGTTTTTTTATCTGATCTGGATGATCTACATGGTTTACGCCTATAATACAAAGCCCTTTTTCTTTATACTTTTGATGTAGCCGCTCCAAAACAGGCATTGATTTTAGGCAGGGATAACATCCTCGATACCAAAAGTCAAGTAGTACTATTTTTCCCTTGAGTTTCGATAACTCTACTATATTACCATCTGTGTCATGAGCTTTCCAATTGCTAACGGTTTGTCCAATTTTAAGCGTCGGCGCTAACTTTTCAGGATCAACCTCTTTAGGCTTATGTGGAAAATACTTATTTAAAATTTCTTTTTCTGCAAGGGCAATGCTATCAACAGCATCTCTCGTATTATGGATCTCAACCTCTTGGATACTAGCTTCCTCATATTGAGACATGTTCTCAAATTCTAATCGTAAACTATATTTTATGGGAATAAAATCTGCCATAACACAAGTGACGGTAGTATGAATGTTGTAAATTTCGCCACTATTTTTTGTTAATCGATGTATCGTAAATGCATGAGGCTCATCTGCTTTTTCAATCCATAAAGAGTCTACATTTTTTAAAAAATTCTCCCAAAAGGCAAATTGATAAGGTTTGAATATAGCCTTATCTTCTTTGTGTTCGTCCATTGTTTCAGGAGTATCATAAAATGCATAGCTGATGCTAGAGTGAAAACCCAAAATAACCGCATCAGGCCTGATAATTTTTGTAACATTTGTATCCAAAATCATATAAGTACTAGCATCTAAGCTGTCATTAAGCGTTTTAGGGTACATCGTCACCTGCTTTTGCCCTTGATATCTCAGGGTATCCTCAGAAAAAAACTTAAAGTGATTTTTGATGCTGTACTTCCTCATGCTAGTCGCCATAATTTCTTCTTTCCTATGGCTTATTACTTCATCAATAGTAGGTAGCTTATCATCAGCTGTAAGAATCTGGTCGATTTCATGAGCTGGCAGCTGAGCCAATACGGTAGTACAAAACAGTACCTTATTTAAGAGCAGAATTAGAATATAATTTTTCATAGGATTGAACTGATTGTGGTGTTTGTAGGTGGATTTTAGATATATTAAATATTTTTTTTAAAAAAAAGTGAAAATAATAATGATATTTTGGGGCTGCCCCTCGCTTCGCTCGGGTCGGGCTGTCTCGCAGCTCGCTGATCGCTCGGCCCTGCGCCGCCAAAGGCGGCTGGGTCTGGCGCTTTGCGCCACTGCTGTCCATCCCTCAGCCAGTCGCTTCGCTCCTCTAGAACGCAGGAGTTTGGACCAAAAAAAAAGCAGGAAAAATGATTGACTTCATTTTTCCTGCTTTTGTATTATTATGGGCCTTGAGCCTATAAGGGATCAAGTTCAATAAGCACTTGATTTTTATCTACCGCTGCGCCCTTATCCACCTTAATGGCTTTAATTATGGCATCGGCTGGGGCCTTAATCACATTTTCCATTTTCATGGCTTCAAGGATGAGGACCGCCTCATCTTTTTTCACTTCTTGGCCAACTTCCACCATCAGATCGAGTAATAAGCCAGGCATAGGCGCTTTAATATCATTGACCTTAGCGACTCCTACTTTTTCAAAGCCAAGGCGTTCAGCCAAAAGGTCAAAACGGTCTTTTGCGGCTAGGGTATAGGTGTTTTGTCCAATGCGGATTTCAAAGCTCTTGCTAGTATAATCTGCTGAGATTACTCTAGCCGTATAAGAGCGATTTTGGTAAAGGATATGAAAGGCCTGCTCTTCTAGTTGGACCAAGTCCCAGTTAAAGTCTTTGGGATCCAATTCTAGAAAGTCCTCTTTAGATTGATGTTTAATTTGGTACATAGTACTATGCTTTTCCGAGCTGAGTCAAAAAGTAAATTTCAAAAAGCGTGAAGCAGAAGTATACCCAAAAGAAGGGCAATACAAAAAGCTGATCGGCTGGTTTAAAGGTATAAAAATAGGCTAAGACCAGCGAAAGACTGAGCAGCATTTTGATACTAGTTTGCATCATAAAGACTCGGCTAAACTGCAATTGGTCTTTACTTTGGCTAGCTTGTCGGGCCCAAAAAAAGCAAAGCCAGCTAAAGAGCACAAAAAAAAGATAGCTAGCCCAAGCGAGGCCACCATAGACGGCAAAGCGGGGCCAAAACCACTGAAGGCCCAAAAGACTAAGGGCCACAAAGGCCGAAACGCCTAGTAGGCTAGAATAAAACTGTGATAACTGCATGACTATTCTTCTTCCGGATCTTCTGGGGGACTTTCGGCCAAGATTTGGCGAATAAACAGATAGAGGGCCAAAAATACAGCACCCAAAGAGCCAATAACGACAAATAGGGGCTTAGTTTCTAGGTATTTATCTAAATATACGCCAGCAAAAGAACCCGCGGCAATGACCAAGGCCATTTGCACGCCCATACCAGAGTACTTCATGTAGCTCTCTATGGCTTTTTTGTTCTTTTTGAGGGCTTGGCCCTTTTTATTTTGGGGATTGGATGCCATGCTGTAGATTCATTTTGCAGGCGCCATTCATTTGGGCCCCATCTTCTACGGCAAGTTTAGAGGTTTCTAGATCGCCTTGAATTTTGGCCGACTTTCGAATATCTAGTAATTGTTGACAATAGACGTTTCCTAAAACTTGGCCCTCAATGATGGCATTTTGGCAATGAATGTTGCCTTTGATAACAGAAGTTTGGCCCAAAACCACCTTCGCTTTACAGCGAAGGTCCCCTTCAATGCGTCCATCTACACGGATGTCAATAACAGATTGCACATTTCCCTTTACAATAGAGTCGCGGACTAGGCTATTATGAGAAACGGCGGCAGTTCGGGCGGCTCGTTCTTTATTTTTATTGCTAAACATAAATGTTGAGGTTAAGAAACAAAGCAAAAAAAGGCTGTCTGTTGAGAGACAGCCTTTTTAGCCAGTAGTTTTGCGGCAAAGCGAGAGGCTCTGGGCAAATATACTAGCCTACTATTTTGATTTAGCCGATTTTTTCGGGCTAAGCGTTACATGCATACGGCGATCCTCCATTTTTGGGGGATAATCAGTCACACTCAATTCGCCTAGTTCTTCAACAAAGCGTTTGAGTAGGGTACGGCCACGGTCTTTAAAGACAATAGAGCGTCCTTTAAACTGCACATAAGCTTTTACTTTTGCGCCATCTTCTAGGAAGCTTTTGGCATGTTTGAGTTTGAACTCAAAATCATGATCGTCGGTATTGGGACCAAAGCGAATTTCTTTAATGACGACCTTAACCTGTTTGGCTTTGAGTTCTTTCTCGCGTTTTTTGCGCTCGTAAAGGAATTTTTTCAGGTCGATGATTTTGCAAACGGGAGGCTTCCCGTTAGGCGAAATTTCTACTAGGTCCAATTCCAATTTATTGGCCCAAGAAGCGGCGATGCGCGTTTTCACTACGGAACCGCTTTCGATTTCTTTGCCAGCGATTTCGCTAATCTCATCAAAGTTGTCGCCTACCAAGCGAATTTCTGGTACGCGAATATTATCATTGATTCTGTATTCAGAACCTGGTGTATCTCTCCGATTGTATTTTCCTCGGTTTCTGTTAATTCTTCTAGCCAAACAACTAAGTAATTTAATGAAAAAAATGAATAGAGAAAGTAGACTTTATCCGCCTGCCTTTCTCTGCTTGTTGCTTCAAAAGTACTAAAAAAAATTGGCTCTCTTTATTCCTCTTCAGCGTTTTTTGCATCTTCTAAAAAGAAGAGCTATCTATTTTAGCTAAATTTGATGAGTTTCCCTAATTTATTGAACCTTATTTAGCGGTTTGGAGCGAGCGTAGCGAGCTGGCTGAGGGATGGACAGCAGGGCGGCGAAGCCGCAGACCCAGCAAAATGAGCGTAGCGAAATTTTGCGCAGGGCCGAGCGAATAGCGAGCTGCGAAACAGCCCGACCCGCCTAGAAGGCGGGGCAGCCCCAAAAAACAGAACATAAAACAAAAAAGAAATGAAAAAATCCCCTGTATATTCCCCAGATGAATTGGCTAAAATTTTACTTTTAGAAGAGTATAGTTTGCCTTATGATTATGAAGATGGGCAGTTATTGTTGACCGAAGAGACGGCTGAAAATCTGGCTGTTTTACTGCAGAAAGAGCAGGAAGAAGGGCAGCGCTATGAGATTTTTGCGGAATTTGATTATCGGCAGATGTTTGATAATCTTTGTGCGTTTTTGGATGCCCAAAAGATTCCCTACAAAATTTGGGAAAAGCAGCAGGATCCTGGCGAAGATTACGCTAGGGCGCCTGCTTTGAAGGATAGTGCCTTTTATGTTTATTTGCGATTGGTTGATTTTGAGTCTACGCAGGCGCTTTTGCGAGAGGAGGCCAAGGCGCAAAGCATTTATAAAGAGGCGGATTATCATTTGCGGCGATATAGTGATGAGGAATTAATGGAGATTTTGGAGCGGCCAGAGGACTGGCAAGTTTTGGATGTGGTGGCCGCTCGGTATTTGCTCAATGAAAGAGGCCACAATATTACAGAAGAAGAGGTGGAGTTGATGCGGCAACATCGGATGATTGAGTTGCGTCAACCTCGGAAATTGACGGCCAAAGAGCGACGAGATGGTTATTTAAGTGCGATTTTCTTGGGGCCATTAGGCCTTTTTTGGGGCTATCATTACTATTCTGATCGGCGATTATTACCCAATGGACGAAAAGTTCTTAATTTTGCGCCCCAAGCCAGAGCTGAGGGGATCCAAATGATGATGATTTCATTGAGTTGGAGCCTGCTGCTAGGCCTTATTTTATATTATTTGTTATAAGTTTTTGATGGGACGGAACAAAAAACAACAGAAATTTGCGGAGCTGCACGAGCTGCCTAATGTCTACCTTAACTTTGGGGTTAATTCGCCAATTATTGAATTGCCCACTGGCGAAAAGCAGGATATGCGTGGTCAATGGAAGGCGCAATTGGGCCAAGATAAACCTTT
The DNA here is from genome assembly GCF_028464065.1 of Saprospira sp. CCB-QB6. Lineage (NCBI taxonomy): Bacteria > Pseudomonadati > Bacteroidota > Saprospiria > Saprospirales > Saprospiraceae > Saprospira > Saprospira sp. CCB-QB6. The sequence continues at coordinate 2,798,338 of NZ_CP116808.1, forward strand.
GGTACTCGAGCTAGCCTGTGGAAAAGGAGAGTATAGCGTAGGCCTGGGCCAGATGTATCCCGAAGCCAACTTCATGGGCATTGACCTAAAGGGAAACCGCATTTGGAATGGGGCCAAAACTGCCCTAGAAGAAGGTTTGGACAATGTGTTTTTTCTCCGTGCCCAAATTGATTTTATCGAGTCCTTTTTTGCTGCTGAAGAAGTGGACGAAATTTGGATTACCTTTGCCGACCCACAAGTCAAAAAACCACGAAAGCGTCTGACCTCCCCCTTGTTTTTGTCGCGTTATCGGAAAATTTTGAAAAAAGGCGGTAAAATCCATCTTAAAACAGACTCTCCCGTGCTTTATGAATATACCATGGAGCAAATTGAGGAGTTAGGTCTTCCCCTAGAGTTTGCCCATGACGATATTTATAGTTTGGCCGAACAAGATCCAAACTGGGGGATTACTACCTATTATGAGCAGCTACACCGAGGCAAGGGCGCCACGATTAAGTATGCTCGTTTTAGGTTGGACTAAATAAGATAAAATGCCAATTCGTTCTTACTTTTTGCTTTTCCAAAAGGGGCTGCCTTTTTTGGCCGCCCTACTTATGTTTGTTGGTCTTATTGCTTCTAAAGCATTGATTGCTATTGCTTCTGTGGCTTTTGTTTTGGCCGCCCTGCCTTATGTCTTTAAGGCAAAAAACTGGCAACGGCTTCAACAACAACCTCTTTTTTGGAGCCCTGCGCTACTATTCATATTAATGGCCAGTACCGCCCTTTATAGTGAAAATAAAGTGGAGCTCATGGATCGTGTTCGCGTTATGCTTCCACTACTTTTGCTCCCAATTAGCATGGCAATTTTGCCGCCTTGGCCAAAGCAACAATGGCGCTGGCTTTTGGCCAGCTTTGTCTTGATTATGAGTATAGCCGTGGCGGCTGTGCTCATTAACTATGGATTAAATTACACAGCTATTCAGGCTTCTTTAAAGCATAGTAAGGGCATGCCCAATCCAGCTAATGATCATGTCCGCTTTAGCCTGCTCATTTGTTGGGCAACTATTTTATCTGGCCAGCTTTTCGTTTGGCGTCTAGGCCGATGGCCTTGGATTTGGCTACTTTTGGGGAGCTTTCTCTTTTTGGCAATGCACATTTTTGGCGCACGATCAGGCATCCTTGCCTTTTATTTTGCTAGCTTTTACCTTTTGCTCCGTTGGCTTTGGCAAACAAAACGCTTTTTGATAGGCAGTTTAGGCCTGTTAGCTTGTTTGTCACTCCCTTTTTTGGCCTATAAAACAATTCCCTCTTTCCGAGAAAAAATATTGCTGACAGAGAAGAATATTCGCCTTTATCAAGCAGGCCATATTGGCAATTATTCTGATACACAGCGCATGCTCTCTTTTCAAGTTGCACTAGAAGTTTGGGCCAAATCACCCATTTTGGGCGTGGGCCTAGGCGACTTAAAAGATGAGCAAAAACTAATCTATCAAAAAGACTATCCAGAACAAAGGGTAATGGCACCACATAGCCAATATATTAGCAGCCTTGCGGCTATGGGAGTCCTTGGTCTACTGCTTTTTCTTGGCCTCTTTTCTTGGCCCTTTTTCACCGAAAAAACAGCCATTTTTCAACTCTTTTGGCTGCTTATCGCTGTTTCTTTTCTTAGCGAAAATACACTCTTTATTACCATTGGCGCCAATCTATACGCCTTCTTTTATTGCTATTTATTGCTTCCCAAAAAGCCGTGATTTTTTTAGGGGCTGCCCTTCACTTCGTTCAGGTCGGGCTGTTTCGCAGCTCGCTCTTCGCTCGGCCCTGCGCCGCCTTCGGCGGCTGGGTCTGGCCCTTCGGGCCACTGCTGTCCATCCCTCAGCCGCGTCGCTGCGCTCCTTTGTAGGCGGCAAAAAATTAGTCCAATGGCCCAAAACCTTCTTGGCTCACAATTTTTTGCCCTGCTGCAGAACGACAAAATGCCATGAAATCCATCCAAAAAGGATCTTCTAAGGCCAAACTATCTAAATACAAATAGAGCGGACGACGAAAGAGATAATCCTTGTTCTCTAAATTAGCCCCCTGCCCATCTACCTGCAAACTGTAAATCGCTAGGCCCTCAGGCAACTCATAAGGCGCAAAGGCCAATCCATTGGGATCATTCGCTAAATCACGTAGTAAATAAGTGAAGTTCTCTTGCTGCTTGTGCTCTGCACCCAATGTTCCCAAAATGTTTTGTATAAAATGAAAAGAACCCGAATGTTCATTGCGCAAATAAAGCCGAATAGGACCAGAAAAATGAGCATCAATCTCCGCCCAATCTTTAATCTCCCCACTAAATATTTTGGCTAGCTGCGCCTTACTCAAGTTCTTAATGCCAGCCTTTTCTTTATGGACCAAAACCCGCAAGGCATCATAAGCCAAAATCAGTTGCTGTTCTTTCTTTAATTCAGGCATTTTTTCTATCAGGCTATCATCAATTGCCTTAGAAGCCATAGCCAATTGCGCTTGCCCAGCCACCAAAGCCGAAAAACCCGCCTGAGATCCCTTGGGCAATAACTCTAAACGCAGCTTTTTCCCAGCTTGCTCCCAACTATAAATATTGCCAGCAGATAAACGCTCTTTCTGCTTGAGCTGAATGCCCTTTTGGGCCAAATAACCCTCCAGTAAGGCTGGCATAAGCTCCGCCCCCAAGGTTTTAGAACCCGTAATTTTATAAAATTGAGGAACAGCGGTTTGCACTTTAGAATCTGCCGCTTTGCCAACTTGAGATGGCCCCGAAGGCTGACAAGCCGAAAGGCTAAATAGGACCAAAGCATAAAAAAAATGCTTAATTTGGAATACAGTCATCGAAAATAGAATTTTTCAGTCTCGGAATTTTATTTTTGGGGGCAATATCCTGGGATCAGGGCCAAAAATAGCCGCTAATCCGCTATTTTTCCGCTTTCTCAGATTGCCAAATTGTTAACAACTCTAGATATTCAGATGATCCAGCTACCTTTTGTTCAACAAGCCGAAAAGTATCGCCAACGCAAAGCCATTACCGATGAGAATGGCTCTTATACTTACCACTATCTTTTGCAAGCCTCTGCTTCTTTGGCCGCCTACCTACTCAATGGCCGAGCAGACCTAGCTGGTGCTAGAGTAGCCTTCATGATTAGCCCGAGTATCTATTTTGTTGCCTCCCAATGGGCCATTTGGCGAGCCGGTGGGGTAGCCGTCCCGATCCATTTATCTTATCCCTTACCCGCCGTTGAATTTCTACTAGAAGATACTGGAGCCGAAATACTAATTGTAGACCGCAGCCACAAAAAACAATTGGAAGGCCTAGAAGATCGACTAAATATTCAAGTCTATACGATTGAGGAACTTCTCAATGACCTTAAAGAATGCGCCCTCCCCATTATCTCCCCCAAGCGAAATGCACTGATTATCTATACTAGCGGGACCAGCTCCCGCCCTAAAGGCGTCCTAAGTACCCACGAGATTATTCAAGCCCAAATTGAAGCTCAAGTCAAGGCCTGGGAATGGCAAAAAACAGATCATATTCTCAATATTCTTCCCTTACATCATGTGCACGGACTCATTAATGCCCTGGCTTGCCCGCTTTGGGTCGGAGCCTGCTGTACTTTCCAAGAGGAGTTTGATGAACGTAAAGTCTTTTCTACCCTAGAGGCTGGCCGAATTAATGTCTTTATGGCTGTACCCACTATTTATTACAAGTTAATCAGTACGTACAAGGAACTCCACAAATATCAACAGCGGAATATCAGCTCTGTATTAGCCAAGTTCCGCCTAATGGTCTCTGGCTCTGCCGCCTTGCCCGTACAAGTACTCAACGAATGGCAAACAATCTCTGGCCACCGCCTACTCGAACGCTATGGCATGACCGAAATAGGTATGGCCCTATCTAATCCCTACGCCCAACAAAGTCGAGTGCCTGGACATGTGGGCCAACCCCTGCCCGGCGTAGAACTCCGCCTCTGGGATGAAGAAAATACAGCCGTCGTCACTACTGAAAACCAAGCCGGAGAAATTCAAGTGAAAGGACCAACTATATTTAAGGAATACTGGAACCGCCCCGAATATACCAGCAACTCCTTTACAGAAGATGGCTGGTTCCAAACCGGAGATATCGCTATCCTAGAAAATGGAAGCTACCGCATTATGGGCCGCAAATCAATCGATATTATTAAGTCTGGTGGATATAAAATTTCAGCCCTAGAACTAGAGGAAATTATGCGAGAACATCCCCTCGTAAAAGATTGCGCCGTACTGGGCCTAGAAAATATCGAATGGGGCGAAATTGTAGCAGCAGCCGTCATCCCCAATACTCAAGAACCAGAAACTCTACAACCTCTACTCAACGAATGGTTGCGCCAAAAACTACCCGCCTACAAACTCGTGCGCCGCTTTCTATTGCTCCAAGAGCTTCCCCGAAACGCTATGGGAAAGGTCAATAAACCCGCCCTGAAGAAGATGTTTGAAGACCCCATTAATAAGCTTTAAACAAGATAAATACTACAGCAAGTCGCAATTGAGCCAAAATACTAGGCAACAAATTGTAAAAGCCATAAAAAGCACTTATATTCAAAGGTCAAAAAGAGTACAAATACCCTAGTTCACTATACTTATGAAACCGAAATTACAACCAGAAATCCTCGAAGGCTTAAAGTTCGCAGACTATCGCAAACTTTTCTATAAAGAACTCAAACGCATGAAAGATGGCTTTCCTCAAGGAGAGCAAACCGAATACCTCATGCTAAGCGAATTTGAATTTGCCGACCTCAAAGGCAAAAAGATTCCCTTTATCGTTGTCGGTACCTTGGGCAGTAGCTGGACCAAGTTTTATAAAACAGAAGCCAAAAAACGCCCCAATAAAGATTTTAGCAAAGGTAAAGTCTCTTTCGGCGCTACCGAAAATGGCCTGCAAAATTTTCACTTTGAACTAAATGACGGTAAACTCACCGCCAAGCACCTCAAAATTGCAGATAAGGTCCTCTTCAAAAAGGTAAAACTCAATCCAGAGTTGAGCGAAAACCTCGGAGCCGAAGAAGCCGTAGCCGCTACAGCCGCTACAGCCGCTGCTGGCGCTGGCGCAGCAGCCGCCAAAATGCAAAAAGCCAAGGAAGCCCTAGAAGGCCAAGGAAAAACCCTGAAAGAAAGCCTCCTCAAACTCAAAGAACAGTTCCTACAAGTGAAAAAAGAAGTTTTGCCCAAGTTTAAAGCAGGCAAAGCAGGCAATAAAGCCATCAAACAACTAAAAGCCGCCCAAGCCGCTTTCCAAACCTTTAAAAAGGATTATGAAGGCGCCCACAAAAAGGTGCAAGCGGGATTTAACTCGGCTTTTCAACAACTAGAAGGCCAGGCCAAAGAAATGGCTAAACTCGCCCTAGCTGTCAAAAAGAACAAAAAGTCTTTAGCCCAAGAACTAGCCGAAGCTTATTTCCTCAAAAAAGAAAAGCGAGCCGCTACCGAAAAAGAAGTAGCCATCATGCAACAAAGCCTGAAAAATGCAATCGCTTACCGCCAACTCGATGGCAAGGATGATCGCGCACTACAACTTAAAGCCATCTACCTCACCGCCCAACATGTTGGCCCTTTCTTCACCGGAGAAAATACAGATCTGGTTTACCAAAAAATGCAAGGCTAATTAGCCGCAACCCATAAACGCATAGAGGCTACCGACTTTTGGTCGGCAGCCTCTATTTTTTTCTTCGTTCCACCTAAGGAAGCTAGTCCCTAAAACAATCTCCCCGCCCCTCTGTTCCGCCTAAAGGGATTTCCCACCAAAAGGCTGGTATCTTCCCCTAGTTTTTGTATCTTTTCCCCTAAATATTAAATTTTTGTATATGAGCAGTGCAGATAAAAATCTATCCGACTACCGCCCCGAGGAAATCCCCTCGGCCGAGAATTTCAGCTTTGGTATTGTAACCGCTGCCTGGAACCAAGATATTACAGGCGCTCTTTATGAGGGCTGCAAAAATACACTTCTAGAGCATGGCTGCTCTGCCGAACAAATTCACTCGGTCTGGGTACCCGGCACCTTTGAATTGCCCACCGCCGCCCGCCTTTTGGCCCAAGCCAAAAAAGTGGATGCCGTGATTTGTTTGGGCTGCGTAATTAAGGGGGAAACCTCCCACAATGAATATATTAACCAATCTGTGGCCATGGCCCTGCAACAATTGTCTATCGCCTCAGCCAAACCCTTTATCTTTGGCGTGCTTACCCCCAATAGTATGCAACAAGCCCTAGATAGAGCCGGCGGACAACATGGTAACAAAGGCGTTGAAGCCGCCGTTACCGCTATCCAAATGGCCGCACTGCGCAAAAACTTGAGCAGCACCGAAAAGAAGATTGGATTCTCTTTTGGACTTTAAACAAATATACTCATGAGCTTAAAAATGACTGTCCGTGTAATCGATACGGGCTTCTTTAAACTAGACGGAGGCGCCATGTTCGGCGTTGTCCCAAAAACAATCTGGCAACGCCTAGAAGAACCCGATGAAGATAATCTCTGCACCTGGGCGATGCGCTGCCTCTTGGTCCAAACCGAACACGGCCGAAATATCCTGATCGATACCGGCATCGGGACCAAGCAATCCGAGAAGTTTTTCTCCCATTATCAACCTCATGGCGATGCCTCGCTCTATAGCTCTTTGGCTATGCACGGCCTCACCCCGCACGATATTACCGATGTCTTGCTTACGCATTTGCATTTTGACCACGTAGGCGGTGCCGTGAAACATGATGTAGACGGCAATCCCGTCCTCAGTTTCCCTAACGCCACTTACTGGTGTAGCGATAAACAATGGGCCGAGGCAACAATGCCTAACCCCCGCGAACAAGCCTCTTTCTTACTCGAGAATTTACTCCCCCTAGAGGCTTCCGGCCAACTCAAATTTATTGAGGCCGCCCCCTACGATGCCCAAACTCGCTGGTTTAGCAATTTCAATCTCCTCTTCGCCTATGGCCACACTAACGGAATGATTTTGCCCTACCTCATGATCGACGGCAAAAAGGTGGTCTATTGCGCCGACCTTATTCCCTCTCCCAGCCATATCCGCATCCCTTACGTGATGGCTTACGATATGCACCCAGCCCAAACCCTAATCGAAAAGGCCTATTTCCTAGAAAGAGCCCTGGCCGAAGAATGGATCTTGGTCTTTGAACATGCCAAATCTGCCGAAGCCGCTACCGTTAAAAGAGATGAACGAGGCCGCATCGTTATCGACAGAATAGATACGCTTGACGCCTTCTTGGAACAAGACGATATTTTTGCCTAGCCTTTTTTGGGGCCTGCCGCCTGCGGCGGCGCTACGTTCCGGGGCTCGCTGTTCGCTCGGCCCTTCGCAGGCTTCGCCTGCTCGGTCTGGCCTACGGCCACCCCTGCACATCGCTAGGCCATAAGGCGGCTGAAGGGCATCGAGCCCCTCAGCCGCCTTGCTAATGAATACACTTAAAACAACTTAATGAAAGAGCAAATCTTAGAGCGCTTTCTGCGCTACGTGAAAATCGATTCTATGTCAGAATTTGGCGTAGACAAAATTCCCAGTACCGAAAAACAATGGGATATGGCTAAGGTCCTCGAGGCCGAACTCAAAGCCATGGGCATGCAAGAGGTAGAACTAGATGAACACTGCTACCTAATGGCTACCCTCCCCAGCAATAGCAACAAAAGCCTACCCACTATCGGCTTTGTCGCCCATATCGATAGCTCCCCCGACTTTATCTCGGATGATGTCCGCCCCAAAGTATGGCCCAATTATCAAGGCCAAGCCCTTGCCCTCGATGAAGAAGCAGGCATTTACCTCTCTCCCGAAGAGTTTCCCGAAATGCTACAGTATAAGGGCCAAACGCTAATCACAACTAGCGGAAATACCTTGCTCTCCGCAGATGATAAGGCCGGTGTGACCGAAATTATGTCGGCTATGCACTACCTGATCGAACATCCCGAAATCGAACACGGTAAAATCCGCATCTGCTTTACTCCCGATGAAGAAGTAGGCCGCGGAGCCGACCTTTTCGATGTGGAAAAATTTGGCGCAGATTGGGCCTATACTATGGACGGCTCCGAAGTAGGCGAACTCGAATACGAGAATTTTAATGCCGCCTACGCTAAGGTAACTGTACAAGGCAAAAGCGTCCACCCCGGCTATGCTAAAGGCAAAATGGTCAATTCTCACTATTTGGCCGCCCAATTTATGTTGAGCCTGCCACTAGAGGAAACGCCAGAACATACCCAAGATTATGAGGGCTTCTATCACCTCAATAATATGCAAGCCTCTGTAGACCAAGCCGAAATGCTCTATATTATTAGAGATCATGATCGCCAAAAGTTTGAAGAACGCAAAAAGTTCTTTGAGCAGAAGGTCGCCGAATTTAACGGGCAACATAATAACTGCCTGAGCCTTGAAATGAAGGACCAATATTATAATATGCGCGAGAAAATTGAACCCGTTATGCATATTGTAGACCTTGTTGAGGCCGCTATGAAAGATTTGGATATTGCCCCTAAAATTAAACCCATCCGAGGGGGAACCGATGGCTCTCGCCTTTCTTATATGGGCCTCCCTTGTCCCAATATCTTTGCTGGTGGAATGAATTTCCATGGCCGATATGAGTATGTCGCCCTAGAATCTATGGAGCTAGCAACTAAACTGATCGTTCGCATTGCAGAACGCTTGGCCCAAGAGGCTTAGCAGGAACTTAGCACCTAAAAGGGCTGTCGGCATTCCCGACAGCCCTTTTTTTATGCCTTCCTTTGTCCTGATATTTTGCCCCTTCCCTTCAATATTGGGCTGTGGTGGCCACAGGCCTAAAACCACTCTCCAACATTGGGCTGTGGGCTCATTTTGGCCTAGCGATGCGGCGGGGTGGCCGTCAGGCCAGACCGAGCCAGCTTGCTGGCGAAGGGCCGAGCGAATAGCGAGCCCCAAAGCGTAGCGCCGCAGCTTTGCTGCGGAGGCCCCAAAAAAAACTCCCCTTCAGCAGTAAATACAGAAGGGGAGTAGATGGATGATATCCTAAGGATTAGTCTTGTAGGATAATTTTTTGGCCCAGTTGTTCTTGGGGGAGGAGAATTTGGAGGTAATAAGCACCGGCGGCAAACTGGCTAAAATCGAGTTGAATATTTTGCTCGATTAGTTCGCCATAATTTTGTTGCCAGATAATTTGGCCGAGGCTATTATAGAGGGCTAGGCGGACCTCTTGAGCGGCTTCTAGGCTAAGTTCTAGCTGCATTTGGCCCTTAGTCGGGTTGGGATAGAGCTGAACATTGCGTAGGAGACTTTGGGTTTGGACCGAAGAGACCAAAGAGGCGCAGAAATTATGTGTGCTACTGCTTCCAAAGGCGGCGCTGCTCATGCTGACTGCAGTATCATTTGCTGGCGAAATAATATGGTAATCGCCATCTTCTGCACAGTTGTAGAGGGTTCCTTGGATACCATCGCCATAGGCGTCAAAAATGGTAAAATCATAGCAATCATCTTCTTGTAGGCAGAGCTGCTCACTATGAAGAGTAGGGGTATTGCTTGTGTAGTCGTCTTTACTGTAGAGGAGGAAACCGTTAGCAGCTCGAACTTCCCAAGAGGTTTCTGTAGCGAAGCAGTCTGTTTTGAGGTCTAGTTGGAAGCTAATTGGCTGTGTAATCGCATAGAAATCCGCGCTGATAATATCATTGATGCTATTAGAGTCAACTTGGCCATTGGGGACGGTCACTGTAGCGCTAAAGTTTTGAGTACCGGGGCTAGTGATGTTTAGGCTACTGAGGTTGACCGTTTCGCTGCTGTTGCTAGCTAGGTTGCCCGTCCAGCTATAAGATTGGTTACTTCCTCCGTTTAGGTTATAGAGAATAGTTGCAGAAGTAAGGGGGCTGCTTCCATTGTTATAAATTTCGATAGCTGGGCTAATGCTTGTCATTCCGCAAACAACGCCAGCAATAGCGGGGTCGTTGTTCAATCCGGCATCATTGGCTACGGGAACAACTGCATTGGGGCCGTCTCCGTTAAGGGTTTGTGGATCGAGGTTGTTAGGGTCTAGCCAATCTTTTAGGCGGCTACTGCTTGTGCCAGCACCATCCCAAGAGAGATCAAAGCGGCCATAGTAATCCGCTGAGCCGTTATTGACTAAGCCAGAGCAGGCTGCGCTCCCGCCATATAGTTGTCCAACGATTAGTCCATTGAGGTTGAATAGGGGAGAGCCAGAAGAGCCTGGTTCAGTTGTTCCTTCGTCCCAGTTGGGGACTTGCCAAGTATCGGCACTACTAAAGGTAGAGGCAGTTAGGGTTTGATTTTCTTTAGAAATCTTCTTCACATCTCCGCTAGGGTGATGGATACAGATAGCGCCATTGGAGGCGGTGCTGCTGCGGTCCCAGCCAGCTAAATAGTAGGGGGTTGCGGGTAGGCTGTTGAGCTCAAGAAGGGCAAAGTCAGTTCCAGCACTACTTGCGCGAAGGGTTGCTCCATTCACTTCATTATAGGGAGCGCCAGGGTCTGTACTAGCTTGGTTTTGAGCACAAACGGCATTGGGGCTTTCCCAATTGAAGCGAAATACCCAAGCGGCGGGGCTACCACTCATACAGTGGTTGGCCGTTAAGAAATAGGGGGTGCCATCTTGAGCGGTATTATTGATAAGGGCCCCAGTACAAAAGCCAGATCCACCCGTCATCATAATCCCTACAGCGTTAATTTGATTGCGCCAGTTGTTGCCTAGAGGGCAATTGACATCAATATTACATTTGTCAGAACCATTAAGGCCCTTAATCAATTCTTCTGCATAGGGACGAATATCGCGGTAGCCATGCACCAAGGTCCCGATATGCAGTTTCCCTTGTCCAGCAACAGCAGCGGGCTCATAGTATTCCACTACAACCGACTCGCCTTTAAGCAGACTTGTTCCCAACATTTCATCAGGATGATTATTTTTGGCGGTATAAGCCCCCAGTCGAGTTTTACGATCTAGGCTGTAGAGTTGCACTTGAGCACCTTGAGGAAGCAAATAGTCATCAAAAATGAGGTTCATGGTCAAGGCACCTTCCGAGCGGAAGCTAATGCGCCAAATGCGATCACCATTGGGTAAAGTCGTCCAAATTCCGCCTTGATTTAGGCCATAACTCACTGGAAATTCATAACCAAAGCGCCAAGGACCAATTTTTTCGGCCTCATTGATGGCATCAATTCTATGCTGCTCTTCTAGATCAAAAGCAGGCATACTATATACGGGGACGGTCTGCAAAGCCGTTACTTTTTGGTTCCAACTTTTGGGCTGACCCAAATCTGTAGTCTGTGCCATCAAGCTACAGCCCACAAAAAGTAGCAAGAAGGTGAATAAAAATTGTTTTAACATAAGTAAGTAGTTGTATGTAGAAAAAAATAATAACTTTTGAGTTAGTACTGTATTAACCAAAGGTACGCATTTTTGGCCGCCTTCTTTTAAGGCCTATTGTTTAACCCCCTTTAGTGAAATCATTTTTATGTATAAAAAATCTCCACACTTTTATTTATTGGTTTTATGGGCCTCCCGCCTAGCTGCCTCCTACGGCCTAAAGGCCTACTCAGCAGCTGTCGGGCGCTATGCTACGGGGCTCGCTATTCGCTCGGCCCTTCACAAAAAAGCGCAGCTTTTTTGCTCGGTCTGCCGCTTCGCGGCACCCGCTCCGCAGCGCTAGGCCAACTAGCGCTAGGCATTTTTCTGTGTTTTGGCCTATCCTCTTCGCTCTCCGCCCAAACCACCCCCGATAGCCTAGCTAATGCCCTTTATTGGGCCGGGGAATGCAAAGCTGCCGAAAAAGAATATCTTCAACTTTTAAAGCAGGTCAAAGCAGAAGAAGAGCCAGATTTATATCAAGATGTCATTTTTGGCTTAGCCAGAGTTTATGCTTGCCTTTTTGAGTACCAAAAAGCCAAACAACTTTATTTTGAGGCCCGTAGCTTGGTGGCTAGCCAACCTAATGGAACAGCCTCTGATCGGTACTTAGACATTCTAAATGGCTTGGCAGGGGTCCATCACTCTATGAAAGATCTACTTTCGGCAGAGCTTTATTATCAGGAGTATCTGGACCGAGAAGCCCGAAAAGGAAAATCCAATAGTCTTAGCCGTTCTGTGGGACTCAATAATATCTCTTTGGTTTATTATGATCAGAAAAAATGGGATAAGGCCATTAAAAACTATTTGGAAGCCATTGAAATTGAGAAATTCCATAAAGATCCCTACAAAAGTCTTCCCTTATATTACTTGAATCTAGGCCGTGCCTATCATGCCAAAAAAGACTTTGAGAACACTCGAAAATACTTTCTACTCGCTTTAGAGAGCGATAGCTTAGCCTATGATAAGGCTGACCCTTATTCTTTCTATTTTTCTATTCTCTACAACTTATCCCACTTAGAGAACGAGCTGGGGAATAGTGAAAAAGCTGCGGCTTATGCCTTGCGCTGTCTTCGAGAAGATTGCCAGCTCCCTCAGTTGAGTGATCAGTTGGATGAAAACTGGAAGGAAGCTATTTTAACTGCCGATTATATTTCAGAGGTACCAGTATGGGATGGATTAGAGGCCTATTATTATGCTTTGAAAGGCATTAACCCAGATGGGCAGCTAGTAATAGCGCAAACTGCTATGGCCATGCAGAATCGTTATTTGCTCCGCTTTGAGGATGAAAATGACCTTTATACAGCCTTGAAATACAAAGGAGAGTGGGCCAATTTAGGCCTATGGGCAGCTTCGGAAGCTTATGCTAAAAAGAAATCTGCTAAGCCTTTCCAAGAAGGGCTTTATTTTGCGGAAGAAGGCCTGGCTGCACTTCTGCGCAGCAAGTTGCGTAAAAATGAGCAGCTTAGCTTGTTGCAACTGCCTGCAGATTGGGCCAAAAAAGAAGACGATTTGCGTCAGGCGCAAAAAGCAGCCAAACTAGCGCTTATCAATGCTGGTCGAGCAGAGGAAGATGCCGCTCAAAAGGCTTATAATCAGGCCCAAATTGCCTATAGTCAATTTCAAGATGAGCTCAGAGAACAATTTCCAGATTATCATCAACTAAATTATAGTGAGGCTAGTATTTCTGTAGAGGCCATACAAAATTTATTAGGGCCTAATAGAACAATGATGATTTTCCTTCAATCGGATTCTGCAGCTTACCGTATGGAGTTGAGTCAAAAGCGGCTTTCTTTGGTCCGGTTACCGATTATACAGGATAGCTTGGAGCAGCAGATTATGGCTTTGCGCAAGATGCTGACCGATTATAGCGGCTTGAAATCGCAGGATATACAGCTCTTTAAACAGCGGGCGCATGCACTTTACCAATTTCTTTTTCCTGAGCAGATGCCCGCTGCAGGCCAAGAACTCATTTTTGTGAATGAGGGAAGCTTTGCTCTTTTACCCTTTGAGGTATTATTGACCGATCAAAAGGGAGAAGATTTTGAGCAGCTTTCTTATTTGGTCCGTAACTACCCCATTAGCTATAGCTATTCGGCGGAGTTGTGGATGCAGGCCGAGCAAAGCTATGCCTCTTCGGCCCAGAAACTATTTTGGGCCATGACGGCCAACTATGAGGGAACAGGTTTGTCGCCCTTACCCTCAGCGAATATAGAAGCGCAAAAGCTCGCTCAATTGATGGGAGGCGATTATAATGCAGGAGCTAAGGAAAGTGATTTTAAGCAAGAGGCCAAAGATTATCGCATTTTGCATTTGGCCATGCACGGTTTGCTCAATGACAAAAACCCTATGCTTTCGGCTATGGCCTTTAGTGCAGATAAAAATGAAGATGGGTTGTTGCAGGCGCATGAAATTGCGGAGCTAGATTTAGGAGCTGAACTAGTGGTCCTTTCTGCTTGCCAAACTGGAGAGGGTAAGCTACAAACAGGAGAAGGCAGTTTGTCTTTGGCGCGGGCATTTCGCTATGCGGGCACCCCTTCTTTATTGATGAGTCTTTGGCAGGTAAATGACCAGAGTACAGCCTATATTATGGAAGCTTATTATAAGGGCTTGCAGTCGGGAATGACAAAATCTATGGCCCTACAACAGGCCAAAATTACTTATTTGGAAAACAGCAAAAGTTGGTCGGCTCATCCTGCTTTTTGGGCGGCCTTTGTGCAGCTTGGCCAAACCCAACCCTTGCAAGCGGGGAGCAATTGGTTGCTTTGGGTATGGACCTTGGCGGTACCACTAAGCTTGTTGTTGGCCTATTACTTTTTGTTCTATAAAAGAGGAAATCGAGAAGTAGCGGCTTAAGTTGGGCCTTAGTTGTGCAAAGGGGGAAGAGCTATAGCTCTTCCCCCTTTTTGTTTTGCTGTAGAGCGCTTTGGCCCTAGTCCTTTGCAGCAGGGCGGCGAAGCCGCAGGCTGAGGGATGGGCAGCAGTGGCCGTAGGCCAGACCTAGGCGGCAAAGCCGCCGCAGGGCCGAGCGAAGAGCGAGCTGCGAGACAGCCCGACCCGACCGAAGGGAGGGGCAGCCCCTAAAAAAACAAATTATGGTTAAGTCTTTAAGGGGCATAAAGCTATTTGTGAATAGACTATTGAATAAAGTTAAAAAAGCCCTAAGTGCTTGTAAATAATGTAATTGTATGCTGTTGTTGAGGGCTAAAGCGAAGCTTAAAGAAAGGGGGGGAGGATTAACTGACAAAGCGGGTATTTTTTCGCTTCAAAATTGAAAAGTCTAAAAAAAAAGCCTAATTTAGAAGCCGATTGGAACCGAACTTTTCATGCACTATAATATCTGCCTAATACTATGGCTGAAGAAATTCAAGAATCCGCAGCGGAAACCTCTATGGCGCCCATAAACATTAATTATGGTCCATTTGAGTTGAAATCTGCTTCGGGAGATCCGACAGAGAACATGAGCGCATCTTTGCGTTTATTTGAAAATAATAATGAAATTCCTCCAGGTGTTCTTCAGGTGATGAAGGAGGGGGAAGATTACCGAGTTAGTTTTGATGGCGCTTATCCTTTGCAGGCGAACTTAGGAAGTTTGCAAACGGAGAACCTCACGCTCAATCATGTGGCTGTGGGGAGTGGTGGACTGGAGAGTCTGCAGGTGCAGTTGGCTCGTTTGGCTATGGGCCAACAATTTGAGATTACGAATGCACAGCTTAGCCTTTCGGGCAGTGGTGGCAACTGGCAGGTGACTGCTGGGGGCGCTTCTGGCGAATTGATGGGGCATGCTTTTACGGCGGCTGGCGTACAAATGAATTTGGATAGCAGCGGTAATTTTATCGATGCTACTTTTGATAGTGTCAGTGGCGAAAATGTAGAACTTTCTGCTGGGCGTTTGACTCCTCAAGGTTTGCAGATTGCTAGTGCTGGCTTGCAGTTGCCCGAAATTATGGGGCAGCGTATGACTGCTGATTTTACAGATTTAAATATCACTGCCACGGGAGCAACGGGGGCTGGCGTTTTGCGTCAGGATTCGACTTTGGAGTTGTTGGGTGGAAAGGCTCAGCTTTCTGGCTTTACTGGCGCCATTAACTTGAGCGCTGATAGCTGGATGGTGGATGTAGCCGCTACAGCTGATTTTCAGGATGGCCCCCATCAGGTAACTGGTTTGATGGCTCGTTATACAGCTACTGGAGAAACCTCCAATTTGGCTGTAGAGGGCGGAAGCTGGAGCTCTACAGTTGGTCCTTTTAGCTTTTCTGGACAAGGGCTAACTTATGACACAACTTCTGACCAATTGAATATTAGTACTGCCGAATTATTGGCTGATTTGGAGCAATTTCAAATGCAAGGTACTGGAAATGGCCTGCGTTTGGGTCCTGATGGTTTTGCTTTTGACAGCATTCAGATGAATACTTTGGCGCCTGTAGATTTGTTGCCAGGCCTTTCTGTTGGCAGCCTAAGCGGCGAATTGCGCCAAGAAGGAGAAGGCTTTGCCTTTGATGCCGAAGGCCAACAAATTGCCATGACTTATGGCGCCGCTACAGGAACCGTAGCTGGTTTGCAGTATTATTACAATAGTACGGGGAGCTCAATTGAGGCCCAAAGTATTGCCTTAGAACATCCCGCTTTGGGTATTTCTGTGGGAAGTTTGAGCCATACGGCTGGACAAACGACTTTGGGAGAATCTCAAATTACCGTGCACAATATTGGTGCTGCTGGCGATATCGTAGCAGGCAGCGAGAGCATGGAATTGACAGATGCTGGGCTGCGCGTAACGAATTTTTCTGCTAGTCTGCCCGAGTTTGGCGGAGTAGCCGCCACAGCTACAGCCACGGGAATTACCGTAGGCGATAGCCTAGCTGTAGAAGGCGGAACTCTCGATTTGGCTGGTGAAATTAGCCTTGTTGGTGGCGCTTTGACGGTAAGCAACCCCAGTTCTACTTTTGATTATGCAGAAACGGGCTGGCAAACAGAAACGCAAGGCACAATTGGCCTGAATGTACCCAATACTACAGCTTCTGGAGACCTTCGCATAAGCGCTGGCTCAGAAGGAACCGAAATGGAATTGCTCAATGGCCAAATTGATGCAGAAATTGGCGGTGTCGGCCTTAGCGGTACAGGCGTGAGCTACGCTTCTGAAACTGATGAGTTGAATGTGGACCAAGTGCAGATTACTGCTAGCGAATTGCTAGAAGGTGGCGATTTGCAGGCTACAGCTACAGGAATTACGTTTAATCAAACTGGTTTTGATTTCGAAACTATAAATGTTAGCTCTACTGGAGCTATGGAATTATTGCCTGGCTTTACAGTCAGTGCTATCGATGGTCTACTCAGCAAAAATGGAGAAAACTTTGATTTGGCCTTGGGCGCTGATGCAACAGTAGCTCTAGGGACAATTAATGGGGCTGCAGAAGTAGATTATACTTACGAAAATGGACAGTCTAGCATTGAATTGCCTAGCCTTCAATTATCAGCTGGCCTATTTAGCTTGGAAACAAATAACCTTGCTTATGAAAATGGGCAGTTGAGCATTGATACCGTAGACCTAAGCCTAGAAAATCTAGGCCCAATTGCTAGCGGCTTGACGGCTTCTGCCTCAGGAGTTGTATACAGCAGCGCAGGCTTATCTATTGATAGCATGAGCGCAGAGTTTCCCGAATTGGCTGGAACTGGCGTTTCTGTTCTAGTCGAAAACTTTAATGTAGCTGCTGGAGGCGCTGTATCTGGTACAGGAACCGTAAACTTAGCTAGCGATATCGTTCTAGCTGGTGGTGCAGCAACCCTAAGCGATATTGAGTCTAGTGTTGACTTTGGTGGCAATACTTGGGGCGTTTCTATTGGCGCTGGTTTGGCTTTTGCCGTTGCTGGTGTAGAAGCTTCTGGACAAGTGGATGTGAATTATGCCTCTAATGCTGGCCTAGATATTAAGGTCCGAAATAGCCGTTTTGAAGCTGGTTTTGCTGGCTTTGAAGCTAGCTCTAAAGAAATGGGCTATGAGGCCAATGAAAATAAGTTTGTCGTCAAATCTCCCGCCTTTAGCTTCCCTAATTTTGCCGCTGGCCTAAAAGCAGAAGCCGAATCAATCTCTATGCAAGAGGGCGATTTGCAAATCGAAGATGTGAAGGTGGCCCTAGGCTATGAGTGGAATATCCGCGAGGGAATTGTGGCCTCTCTAGAAGAAGGCGCACTCAATAAAGAGGGCTCAAATGTTACCCTTACCGCTGTGGCTTCTCTCAATATCGATTTGCCTCAGTATAGCACCACAGGAAGCGCAGCTGCTTCTCTAGAAGTGTCTTTGTCTGACGGAAATATTGAAGCTTCTCTAGATGCACTCTCCCTAGATAATGCTATCGTCAATATGACCGTAGGCGCAGACTCTAAACTGACCGAAAATGGCTTCTACTTTAGCGAAGTGACTTTGGGCATTAGTGAAGATGCTGACTATGATACACTCAAAGAGATGTTTCCCGCTTTCGGCGGATTGGGCGCTATGGCTATCAACGCACTTAAAGGCTCTAATGTAGTGGCCAAGGGCGTTAATGTTAGCCGAGCCAACGGCTTCCAAGCCGAAGATATCTCTTTGGATTTTGCCAAAATTCCTTTCCAAGCCATGGGCATGGAAGGCGAACTGGATATCAATAATCTCTCTGCCAAATTGGGCGGCTCTAAGGAGTTTAAATTAGCCGATTTTGGTATTCCTACTAGCGTGGGTATTTCAGTGCCTATCGTGGCCGGAATTAACGCTACTGGAGAAATTGGAATTGACGCCGGCATTAAACTAGGCGCCAATATTCAGGCCCAAGGCAATAAGGATAGCGACATTTGGGAACTCATGGGCGGTATTGATGCCGATGGAGCTCTATCCGTCTATATTCAGGCCGGAGTAGAAGTAGACGCTTGGGTAGCTGGCGCTGGAGCCGCTATTCGCGCCGCCTTTAATACCGATCTCGATATTAGCGCAGGTATCGGCATGGCAATCACCTATAATCCCGATACCAAATCGGTGGAAATGGTGCATGAGGGAATCACTTTTGATTACCGTGCTTTAGCCGAAATTTATACCAGCCTTAGCCTGGTCCTCAACGGCCATATTTTAGGCTGGGAAACGGAAGAGATTATCGAATTGGCCCGCTGGGATATCGGTATCTTGGATGCCAAAGGCGATACAGAAGGTAATTCTTTGGGCGAACTGCTAGGCAACTTTAGCAATAGCGCCAAATTGATGACAGAAGATGATGAATACAAATTAGTCTAAAGGCTATCTCTTCTCTAAAGACTAAAGGTCCAATACGTTTATGTATTGGGCCTTTTTTATTGTTTTTTGGGGCTGCCCCGCCCTGCGGGCGGGTCGGGCTGTTCCGGGCTCGCTGCTCGCTCGGCCCTGCGCGGGCTCCGCCCACTAGGTCTGGCCTGCGGCCACCCTCTCCATCCCTCAGCCTGCGGCAAAGCCGCCTCTATACGCATAAAAAGCGCTGTTTGAAATTTTGTCTGCGCCCCTTTCCCTAGGGTGCAAAATTTCTATCATATAGGCCTGTGGGTTGAAACCCACCGCAAGAAGGGAGGCCATGCAAAACCTAATAAAATGGGCCGAAGGTTAAACCCTTCAGCCCATATATTAGAGGAAAATAGCCGCTTCTAAGGCCAAAAGATTTACATCCATGCGGGTTTCAACCCTCATTCCATAAAACATTGCGAAGCAATACCACATTTGCTGTGGGTTTCAACCCACAGTATCGGCCTAGCGATGTGCAGCAGTGGCCCGCAGGGCCAGACCGAGCCAGCAAAGCTGGCGAAGGGCCGAGCGAATAGCGAGCTGCGGAACGTAGCGCCTGCCGCAGGCAGGAGGCCCCAAAAATCAAAAAAGGCTCCTTGATACAAGGAACCTTAGAGGGCTTAATAATTTTGTCTAATTTCATGGACCATAAAATCTAGGGCGCCGCTATCATAGAGTAGGCGGCGGCACATCTGGAAAAAGAGCAGCTCCTCCCAAAGTCGATAATTTTCATCATCGACCAAAGGGTTGCCCGTAGAATGAAAGCGTTGATTTTGGGGCAAGGGCTCAATTTCTGTGGCAAAGCGGGCTTGGATTTGGCTGCTGTCGGCAATTTGGAGGCCCAAAATGCGCTTTCGGCCTTCATGTCGGCTATAAATTTGCAAGGGCAGCCCCATCACAACCTGATTAAAAAAAGTATGGGGAGAAAACAGGCTAAACTTTCGGTTTTCGGGCAGCTCTAGATGAGCTGCCAAAAAATCAATCATCCATTCATCAATCGCTTTTTGGCCTGTGGCTACAAAATAGAAATAGGCCCGCTCCCAATCGGAAGAGGCGCTAGATTGAATCAGGCTATCATAAGAGGAAGTAGTCGTCATTTTTGGAGGGATTCTGTGGGTTAATTGAGGCCTTGAGGACTGATATTAAAAAGATGTTTCACTTCTTCTTCAACCATTCGTGCACCTCTTTCGCCACGCATATAGGTGGTCCATTTTGCGCTAATGCGATTGACTTTTTGGATGGAAAAGCCAAAATCCATAAAATAAGTATCGGCATCAATGGCATCATTGCCAATGCTGCTATTCCAAAGGCAGTTGCCCTGTTTATCAAAAAGGGCGGCGGCCAGCATATTTTCAGGATCTTCAGCGTAGGTACCGACAATCGAGCGGCAGTTTTCGGGTTTTACCTCTGTAGCCGTGTAGAGCAAGAGGGTTTCGCCTTGGGGTTGGACCAATTTGCCCCAAACCACAGCTGATTCTTTCGCTAAAATATCGCCTTGGGCGCCCAACAAGCTTTTAAAGTTAGGGACCCGCTTTCCGAAGTTTTTATTGTTGTAATGTGGCTTAATATTCTCTGGAATATTAAGTCCCTGATAATAGTCCTCATTAACAATTGGCAGCCGAAGGTTGGCCAAATTGGCGATTAAATCGCTGGCTTTGCTATATTTCTCGTGGCCGACTGCTTTTAGCTTAATGGGAAAGCGTTTTCCTTTTACGCTACGCCATTCTCCAGTGAGCTGCTCGCCCTTGAGTTCGAGTTGCATGCGTTCGCCATCGACTAATTCTCCAGCTTCAAAATGCTGAAAATCCACTTCTATATTATCAGGTTTTCCGTCTCCAGTAAGATAAATACTGGCTCCTTGGCTAGAGTTATAGCCATAATAAATGCCATAAGAATAGCTTCCATCGCTGTTTGGATTGACTCTATCCAGGTACAGCCAAATGGGGATATCTTTTAGGGTTCCTTCAAACCATTGTCCGGCCTGATGTAAATCTTTCCAGTATTCTTTGGCGACTTCTTGGGCCGTTTCTGGTTGCAAGCTTTGGCCTGCTTCTCCAGAAATATTGTTTGTTTGGGCTGGCTTTTCTTCTGTTTGGGGAGAAGAAGATTGGCAGGCGATAAGGCTAAGGGCAAAAATGCCCAGAATAAGTTGGGAAAACTGTTGCATAGGGAATGGCTTTGGTGTTTTTCTAAAATAAGCTTTCTTCCCCATAGGGCAAAAAAAAAGAGCTGTCTTTAAAGACAGCTCTTTTTGAACTTTGTTGCAGAGACAGGACTCGAACCTGCGACCTTCGGGTTATGAGCCCGACGAGCTACCACTGCTCCACTCTGCGATACAAATATAAGGCGAAGATTCGGGCTTTCCAAATGCAAATAAAAAAAACGGACTAAAGTAAATTTACTTTAGTCCGTCAGTCGTCTTTAAATCAATCGGTTATCGATCAATTATTTTTTTACAATTTTATCAAGCACTTCTTTATTGATCTTGATTTCGTATGCTTTGCGCAATTCTGCGATTAGATCTTTTTCTAATTGATCTTGGAAATCGGCCACGACATAGCCACGAGCTTCTTCTAGGCTTTTATTGTTGGCGGGAATCACTTCTTCAATTTTGATAAAGTAGTAAGAACCATCTTTGGTGTAGCCTTTATTCATTTTGCGGGCTTTCCATTTGATAGCGTCTACTTCGGCATTGCGTCCTTTTTCATAGGTAGCTTCTGTAGTTTGTACCAAGGCTTTATCTGCATTGAAGATATCCATAACTTCCTGAGCCGTTTTCTTTTTGGCCTTGCTGCGTAGTTTCTTAATTTGCTTTTTGTCTACAGAGCGAAGCGTATAGAATGTTACTCTGGCTCTTTCGCTCCATTGGTAGCTTTCTTTATGGCTCTCATAAAAGGCTTTGAGTCCTTCCTCATCATTAGAGGCTTTGTCCCAAATAAGCTGCTTTTTCACCTCAAAGAGCAAAATGCCCTCTTCATATTCGCGAAGCAAAGCTTTAAACTCAGGATATTTCTCTTCCAAGCGAGTTTCCTCATAAGCCAAGCTTTTTTGCGCAATCAATTTATCAAGTACGCGCTCTAGGGCATCTTCATGGCGGCGGGGACGCATAGCAAAACGCTCATTAGGTGAGCGCTGCGCCATTTGGACCAATTCTTTTACTGTAGCATTGATGTTGCCCAAAGTAAAGACCACTTTCTCATTTTTGAGCAGCTCAGGTTTGGGGTTCCAACGGCCCTGAATAAAGGCCTGATCTTGACGCAAAGCTGCGATAAGTTCAGCATAAACCTTTTCGTCTAGTTTGTAGCCCGCTTCTTCTTTGATTTTATTGACCAAAGCAGTTTCTACCAACTTAAAGCGATCATCCCGCTTTACTTTGGCCGTCAATTCCGCCTTCATCTGAGGATAGCTGCTTTTGTCCATAGATTTTACTCTACGCAAAATATGCCAACCCGCTTCCGACTGTACAGGCTCTCCATAAACGCCATCTTTGGGCAAACCAAAGGCTGCCGCCTCAAAAGCCGCATCAAATTGGTTAATGCCAACCCATCCAATAATTCCCGCTCTAGTTTTTGAGCTGTTATCTTGAGAATATTGCGCTGCTAGCTCTGCAAAGGTAGCTTGACCAGCCTTGAGTACCCCATGCAAAGAGTCAATTTTAGCCTTGGCCTTTTCTTCTCCACCTTCCTTTTTGGGACGGATAAGAATATGTGCCAATTGAATTTGGCCATAAGCTGGACGAATTTCGGTTACTTTGAGCAAATGCAAACCGTATTTGGTCCGAACAATCTCCGAAACTGCGCCCTTTTTTGTCTCATAAAGCGCATTTTCCAAACCATAAGGCAATTGCAAAACCGTAAAAAAGCCTAAATCCCCCTTTTTCTCCTTGCTGTAAGTATCCTCAGAATACTTAGCGACCATCGTCTCAAAATTCTCTGCAGTCACTTCCTGCTGCACTTTTTTCATCCGAGCGTAAGCCTCTTTGACAGCCGTCTCTTCCGCATTTTCATCCAATTTGATGAAAATCTGAGAAAAACGACGATCTTCCTGCGCCCGATCAAAAGCCTCTTTGACCAATTTTTCCGTGATCTCCCGATCTGTCAAATAACTGCTCGATAACTGCCGCTTATACTGATTCTGCTCGCGCAAAACCTCTGGCTTTTTATCCAAGCCCATTTCTTGGCCCTTTACCACCTGCAACTTGAAGTTGATGTAAAGATCCAAATATTCTTCCAAGGACTTTTTGCTGTAATCCGCCTTATCGCCATTGGTTTTGTCATAAATATAGGTAAACTCAGAAAGGCGAATTTCTACGCCTTTTACCGTAAATAAAACAGGATCATCCTCCGAAGAAGGACCCCCAGAATTGGGTTGATGCGCCCAAAGCTGCCCCGCCAAAAAGAATAGGCAAAAGGCCATTATGCTATGCATCTTCATCATAGGTCTCGAAATATATAAGTAGTTATGAACAAATTAAACTCATTGAGCTTTAGCGCCACAAAGTTAAAGGAGTTCTAGCAAAAAAAGAATTTTCAGAAAATAGAACTATTCAAGCAAAGGTTTTGGGGCTGCCCCGCCCGTCAGCTTGAAAGCCAGCGCAAAGCGATCCCGCTTTGCGAAGCTATACAAAATGAGGGTGGAAACCCTCATGATATCGGGCGGGTCGGGCTGTTTCGCAGCTCGCTATTCGCTCGGCCCTTCGGCGCAAAGCGCCTCGGTCTGGCCCTGCGGGCCACTGCTGTCCATCCCTCAGCCGCGTCGCTTCGCTCCTTTAGCGGCGGCAAAGCCGCCGCCTGGACCAATTAGCGCAAGCAATTCTTATAAAGCGGAATCACATTCTGAAAGCCCATGTATAGCGCATCTACCGTCAAAGCATGCCCAATAGATACTTCCAACAAATTGGGAATATTTTGCTTGAAATAAGTCAAATTGGTCAAGTTGAGGTCATGCCCAGCATTGAGCTCAATACCCACCGCTGCCGCAGCTTCTGCCGCCTTGACATAAGGCGCAATCGCTGCCGCCCGATCAGCCTTGTATTCATGGGCATAAGGACCAGTATACAATTCTACCCGATCAGCACCCAATTTTTTGGCTCCCTCAATCATTTTAGGATCGGGATCGACAAAAATAGATACCCGAGCCCCCAAGCCTTTTAACTCTTCGGTTACCTCTTGCAAAAATGAAGCAAAAGCTAAGGTATCCCAACCCGAATCCGAAGTTAAGGCCTGAGCCGCATCAGGGACCAAAGTCACCTGATCAGAAGGATATTTCCGCAATAGGTCCATAAATTCAGCAGTGGGATTCCCCTCAATATTAAACTCCGTGGCAATTTTTCCCCGCAATTCAGGAATGTCGTCATAACGAATATGACGCTGATCTGGACGAGGATGTACCGTGATTCCCTCCGCCCCAAATTTTTCGCAATCTAGGGCCACTTGCAGCAGATTAGGAAAATTGGCCCCCCGCGCATTGCGAATCAGAGCCACTTTATTCAAATTTACGCTTAAGCGACAAGTTGACATATTTTTTCTTTTTGGTCAGTTAGATCGCGCAATATACAGAACTCCTCTCAAAAGCAGTCTGCTTGAACGCTAAAGCTAATTTCGGGCAGTTTGCCCTTATTTTTTCGCCTATAAGCATTCTATTAAATAGCCTTAACGCTTTTTTAATAGAAAAGGAGGGAAGATGAATTTGGCTAACAGAATTTTTGGATTAAATTTGTATCGCAAGCGATATAAAAACACTGCTGATATGATTTTAAAAAATATACTGAGAGTAATTTTAGGCCTATTTATGCTTTATGCAGGAGTTGGGCATCTGACTTTTTTGAGAGAGGAATTTTATGCTCAGGTCCCTCGCTGGCTAACTATAGATCAGGGATTTATGGACCTAGTGGTTATTCTTTCGGGTGTTGTCGAGATTAGCTTGGGGGCCATGATGATTTTAGGCGGAAAATGGAAAGCTCAAACGGGTTGGGCGCTAGCTATTTTCTTTTTTCTCATCTTTCCTGGCAATATCAATCAGTATGTCAATGAAATAGATGCTTTTGGATTGGATACAGACCAAAAGCGCTTTATTCGCCTTCTCTTTCAACCTTTGCTTATTCTCTGGGCCCTTTGGTCTACGCAAGCAATGCAACTCTTAAAGAAAAATAAAAAGCAAGCTTAGCTCAACAGAAGTTAAACTTCTGGGTTTTATAGCTTTCCTTAAATGAACTTAGTTCAATAGATCATTAATAATCAAACTAACCGTAAAATGGAATTATTAGATAAACTAAAATGGAGATATGCCGCCAAGGCGATGAATGGCCAAAAAGTGCCTCAAGAACAAATTGATCAAATTATTGAAGCAATTTCTTTATCGCCCACTTCTAGCGGCCTACAGCCTTTTGAGGTTTTTGTCATTACGAATCCAGAAGTAAAGGAAAAAATTAAAGCGGTAGCTTGGAACCAGTCTATGGTAACCGATTGCTCACACCTCTTTGTTTTTGCCGCTTGGGATACTTACACTGAAGATCGCATTAACTACATGTTTGATTTGACCAATGAGATTCGAGGCTTTAAAAATGAAGGTTGGGAAAACTACAGACAGCAGTTGTTGCAGTTTTACCCTCAGAGAGAGGCGGAATTGAATTTCCAGCATGCGGCTAGACAAGCATATATTGCTTTTACCAATGCCATTAACGCAGCCGCCTTTTTGGGCCTAGATGCTACACCTATGGAAGGCTTTGAGCCAGAAGCTGTAGACGAAATCCTAAACTTGAAAGAAAAAGGATTGAGAAGTTGCGTGATGTTGCCCGTAGGTTACAGAGATGCAGAAAATGATTGGTTGGTCAATCTGAAAAAAGTGAGAAAGCCCTTGACAAAATTGGTCAATAAGGTAGACTAATACTTTATCTGGACCAAATTACTGTTGCGCTATGAATTCTGATTCATAGCGCATTTTTTGTTCTTCAACAGCTGAAGTAGGGGCATGAAAAAAGGACCAATGGAAAACCATTAGTCCTTTAAAGTAGCGAGAGAGGGACTCGAACCCTCGACCTCAGCATTATGAGTGCTGCGCTCTAACCAGCTGAGCTATCTCGCCTTTTGCCCTAGTGCGATGCAAATATAGGGCAATATTTTCTTTCTCCAAATTTTTTCTAGAAAAAAGCTAAATCTTTTTTCTAGAAAGTGGGACAACCTGTACTTCTGCGGCCATTATCGCCAAAGTTGTAGATCAGAGAGACCTCCATACCACCGCGGCTGTTATTGAGTGTAGCGAGGCTAGACATGGTCGCATCGTAGCTAAAGCCGAATTGGAATTGATTAACATCGAGACCTACAATAAAGATAAGGGCATCTACGCCCAAAGAGCTAGAGCTATCATCTACATATTGGTTAGAAATGCGGTTCCATAGGCCAAAACGGAAAGCAAAGTCGTCATATTGGGGGGCTTGGTAGCGAAGGCTAACTCCAGTACTGATTTCTGTAGAGGGGCCTTGAATCATCACTACGGCACCAGGTAATAGGCTCATTGCAGAGCGGCGGCCACCTAGACGAACTTCTCCACCAGCATGAATATTGAAGCGGCTATAAAGTTTTTCGGTAGGACCAGCAAAGCTGTTTCCTGAAGTATCAACGGGGGCGCGGTTAAAAAGAGAAATATCGGGTTGGTTGAGGTGGAAGATACTAATTCCTCCATAAGCGGATTGGCGTTTACCGAAGGTTCCGTACCACATCAATCCAACATGAAGATCGGCATACATTCTAGAATCGCGAACGGCCAGCATATTTTCGCCACTATTGATGGTGGGGTTATAGAAGCCATTGCCATATTCGCTATCGTATTGGGTAGAGTAAGTGTTTTGGTCCCAATCAATAGATCTTTGTCCGAGACCAAGGTGACCTCCAGCGATGAGGTAAGAGCTACGTTCTTTGCCTAGGCGGCCACGTCCTTGGCTCAGGAGTTTTTGGTAGTTGACATCTAGTCCGACATCGGTAATTGCATAAGAAGAGGCGCCGGCTACATCTCGCATAGCGTTAAAGCCTACCCCTACAAAGTCTTCTTTACCTACGGCAAATTTTCCTTCTGCGGTAAAAGAGGCGGTGTTATAGGGTTTGTCCAAAACAGAGGACCATTGGCTGCGGTAGTTGATACCGAGGCGGAATTGCGACTCCATAACGCCGGCTAGGGCGGGGCTTAGTCGGGCTGGGGCAGAATAATACTGCGAGTAGCGGGGGTCTTGGGCCTTGGCCTCCTGTAAGTTGCAAAAAAAGGCCAGGAGCAAGAGGGCCGAAATAGGTCGGATAAGCTTCATGCGTCTCTTATAATTTTATCGGTAAAACCTTTAAGGCTATTAGTCCTTAGTGAGTATAATAAAATTGCCAACAAAAGTACAAAAACTAATGTGGCTGAAAAATATTGTTTTAGCTGAGCGGGAAAACTCCTTGGACTTTAAAACGGAGTTTTGTATAAAATCTTGTAGTCAACCTTAAAATTCTTTTAAAGAAGAGCTATTCTTTTAGGTCAAACGACGATTCTAGGAGATTTGCTGCTAAAGATGCCGCTGGGCAATTGTTAAAAGCGGAATAAAGTCTGTAATTTGGGCCCGAAAAAAAGGCGGCAAGGCTTTTTTGTCAAGCGTTCATCTAATGGGGTTGGGCCATTTGGCCTAGCGATGTGAAGGGGGGCGGCGCAGCCGCAGACCTAGGCGCTTTGCGCCGAAGGGCCGAGCGAATAGCGAGCCCCGAAACGTAGCGCCGCAGCTTGGCTGCGGAGGCCCCAAAAAATAAGAATTAACTATATGAGAACACAATTAGCCATTCATTTTTTTATGTTTTTGATTTTGGCTGCGGCTTGTCAATCAAAAATGGTGGAAGTGAAGCAAGAGGAGCATACACCTTTTGCTGTGGAGCGGACCTATTATTATGTCCGATATTTAGAAAATAGTAAGGAATTGCAGGCGGAAGCGCGTTTTCAGCAAGATACAGGCAACTTAGTTTTAGCAGATAAATTGTATTTTGAGGGGCAGGTTATGCAGCCTAAAAAATTGCCGAAAGTAGGTTGGGAATATCGCTATCATGAGCGCCCATCTAAATTTAAAGGCTGTTATCACTTTAGTTATGGGGGAGAGAGCGATACGATTTGCTTTCCAACCTATACTAATTTTGGCCTTAAAACGCCTGAAGTTTCTATGACTTCGGGGGGCTTGATTGCTTGGGAAGGGCAGCCTTTGGGACAAGAAGAAAGCCTCGTTTTATTGTTTGAAGATGCCAAGGGGCAGGTGAAAACGGTAAATCATGTGGGATTGACGCGAGGCAGCCAGTTTGAGATTCGGCCAGAACATTTGGAGGGGCTAAATGTTGGGGCTGCTAGTTTGCGCTTGGTGCATAAAAGTACTGTGATTCAAAAAATAGATGGACAGGTACAGGTGATTAAGTTAGAGTATTATCGTAAGACCTTAAAAATTGAAATTGTAGCCTAATGTATATAGTAGCAGAAAAATATTTGGTTACGGCCGATATCTTCGACAAGCAGTTCGTCTGTAATTTGGATGCCTGTAAGGGCGCTTGTTGTTGGGAGGGAGACTTTGGGGCTCCTTTGGAAGAGGCTGAAGTGGAGATCCTTAAAGCCATTTATCCAACCATTAAAGACCGCTTGACGCCCGCAGGTCAGGCCGCTATTGAAGAGCAGGGCGTGGCCACGCATAGCGAAGAACAAGAGGGTTGGGCTACGGCTTTAATTGATGGCGGACCCTGTGCCTTCATCCATTATGAAGAGGATGGCCGGGCAAGCTGTGGCATTGAAAAGGCCCATAAAGACGGCATTATTGACTACCTAAAACCCGTCTCTTGTCACCTTTATCCTATTCGGACCAAGCAATTGCCCGACTTTTTAGCACTAAACTATGACCACTGGGATATTTGCTCGGCGGCTTGCAGCTTAGGCGAAGAATTAAAAGTGCCCGTTTATCAGTTTTTGAAAGGGCCATTGACCAAAGCCTTTGGTCAACATTTTTATGAAGAACTAGAAGCTATGGCTGATTATCATGCCCAGACGGGCAGGCAGACCTAGCAATCTCTCACCTACTAATATTTGCAAATGATTGCACTAGCTGGAATTATTGTTTTGGGAATTTTGGCCCAATGGGTGGCTTGGCGACTGCGCCTGCCCGCTATCCTTCCTCTGATTTTGATCGGCCTTTTAGTTGGCCCTATCGCAGAAATCTGGACTGGCCACAAGTTTATTGAACCCGTTTTTGATTATCTCTTTGAAGCGAATGGCAAAGAGCTTTTGCTGGACGAACATGGTAATCCTCAAGGCAATGGAGGACTTTTCCCCTCTGATGTGCTTTTCTGGTTTGTCTCTCTGGCCATTGGCGTGATCCTCTTTGAAGGAGGACTTACCCTAAACCGGCATGAGGTGACGGGGGTGGGACCCGCCATCGGTAAATTGGTAACCTTAGGTTCTGCTATTACCTTTATTGGGGCAGGCTTGGCCGCTAAGTTTATCATTGGTCTCCCTTATGATATCGCCTTTCTTTTCGGAAGCTTGGTTATTGTTACTGGCCCCACCGTAATTGCGCCTATTTTGCGCAATGTGCCTTTGCGGCGAAATATCTCTACGGTCCTTAAATGGGAAGGGATCCTCATCGACCCCATTGGGGCTTTGGTGGCCGTTTTGGTCTTTGACTTTATTATCTCGCATGAGTCAGAAGGCTCTTTTGGAATAGAAGCCTTTAAGGAGTTTATGGGAATTATCTCGGTAGGCTTTACTTTTGGTATCGGTACGGGCTTTAGCTTTTATCAATTGCTCAAAAGAGATATGATCCCACATTATTTATTGAATGTGGTTTCTTTGGCCCTAGTGCTAGGCGCTTTTGCCCTTTCCGATATCGTGGTGCACGAGTCGGGCCTATTGACCGTAGTGGTAATGGGAATGACCCTAGCCAATCTCAAAGTACCTCACTTTAAGGAGCTGCTTTATTTTAAAGAGTCTTTGACGGTCCTCCTGATTTCTATTCTTTTTATTGTCCTTTCCGCCAATATTGATGGCGAACAATTACTCTTATTGGCCGATTGGCGCTATTGGGCACTCTTTGCCGTGGTGGTTTTGGTCCTTCGCCCCCTTTCTGTTTTTGCCTCTACCGCCAAAGGTGGCCTAGATCTTAGAGAAAAGCTCTTTATCTCTTGGGTGGGCCCCCGCGGAATCGTGGCCGCAGGTATCGCCTCTCTCTTTGGATTAAAACTAGCCAATTATGGTTATGAAGAGGCCGAACTAATTACGCCCCTAGTCTTTATGATCGTTATGGGAACCGTTCTGCTCAATGCCACTACGGCCCGCCTTGTGGCCAAGTTGCTAGGCGTTACCCTACAACAATCTAATGGGCTACTAATCGTTGGGGCGAACCCCGGTGCTCGCCTGATCGCCAACTACTTGCAAAATCATGGTCGACATGTAGTCTTGGTAGACCGCTCCCCAACTTTGGTCCAAGAAGCCCAAGATATGGGCCTCAAAGCTATCGAACAAGATATTATTGAGGGCAATTTGGAGGAAGAACTGGAACTACTCGATATGGGCTATTTGCTGGCGCTTACGCCTAGTACAGCCGTTAACGAGGTGGCTTGCAAACGATATAAAGAAGTTTTTGGAGAGAATGGCACCTTCCGCATCGTCTCTCAGGCCGAAAGTCAAGGCCAAACGGAATTAGCCGATGAAGCCGCCTTTGATATCAAAACAGATTATATCAACTTCTTGGAAACGGCCCGAGATTACCCGCATATTCGAGAGCATGCTCTCGAATCTCAGGAGCAATTTGAGCAAATTTGCCAGCTTAGTTGCCGCAATACTATCCCGCTCTTTATTCTTAAACCCGATGGCAATTTCCATTTTGTGCGGGCCAACCAACCCCAAAATGAACAGATAGAAGCAGGGGATACCCTGATCTATATGGGCAAGGAAATCGAAGCGCCCACCACCGAAATGGTCGAGGAACTCGAAGAAGCTTAGGCCATAAATTTACTGCAGTACGATAAAGACAGTCTCTGTTTAGGGACTGTCTTTTTTTTGGGGCCTCCTGCCTGCGGCAGGCGCTACGCTTCAGGGCTCGCTATTCGCTCGGCCCTGCGGCCTGACGGCCTTGGTCTGCGGCTGCGCCGCCCCCTTTCGCATCGCTAGGCCGATACTGTGGGGTGAAACCCACAGCAAATGTGGTATTGCTTCGCAATCTTTTTATGGAATGCGGGTTAAAACCCGCATGGATTTAAATCTTTTGGCCTTAAAACTGGCTATTTTCCTCTAATATATGGGCTGAAGGTTTTAACCTTCGGCCCATTTCATTAGGTCTAGCATAGCCTCCCTTCTTGCTGTGGGTTTTAACCCACAGGCCTATATGATATAAATTTTACCCCCTAAATCTGTCATCCCCTCCTGTGAGGGGATTTGTATTTAGTGGCGGCTGCTTTTTCTGGATGCTCTGGGAGCTGCAGCTTAAAAGCCACAAGACCTGAAAACCGAATGCTTTCGCCTATCTCCAATGAAGCAGGGGCTTTTAAGCTCCTGCGGCGAACAAAATGATGGCCCAACAAGATTGGCTGCGGCCTTTAGGCTGCAGAAATAGTGATTTTGCCCCCAATTGTTAGGGAGTTGTTAAAAATGAAAATAATGTAACAAAATCAAAAAAGGTAAAAGTTATGTCTGGGACCTAACTGGCTAGGTAAAAAACATAACTGGTTGTATAAAAAGGGGGTAGATTGGATCTAGAGGCGGCGAAGCCGCCGGCTGAGGGATGGAGAGGGTGGCCCATAGGGCCAGACCGAGCAAAAATGCGCAGCATTTTTTGCGAAGGGCCGAGCGAGCAGCGAGCCCGGAACAGCCCGACCCGCCCGGCAGGGCGGGGCAGCCCCAGAAAAAAAACTAAAAAATTCTAAATTGTTTAGAAACCAAAGGAAAAGTTAAGGTAAACTAGTTTAGTTGGCTTAATTTTTGTCTTTAAGAAATTAGTTTTTAATGGTTTAGTGAAAGGTTTTTTTCAATACAAAAGAGTTAAACAACTCGATCAAAGCGATTCGGTGGCCTCCCGAATCGCTTTTTTTTGTCTACTTTTCTATCTTAAGGGGCATTTTTTAAATGATCATCAAATTAGGAACAACTATGACGTATAGATGGACGGCCCTTTCGCTTTTTATTTGGGCCTTGTTGAGCTGCTCGACAATCTACGCTCAGGAGAATACCAAGCTGAGCAATAAGAAGGATGGGGGCTATGTTTTTACGCTCCTCAATGATATCGAGGCAACGGAAGTGCAGAATCAGAATCGCACGGGGACTTGTTGGAGTTTTTCGGCTCTTTCATTTTTTGAGTCGGAATTACTTCGGATGAAAAAGGGCAAGCACAACCTTTCTGAGATGTATATTGCTCGTCGGGCTTATTTGGATAAGGCTGTGAACTATGTGCGGATGCATGGCCACTTTAACTTTGGGCCAGGTGGTGCTTTTCATGATATTCCCCACGTTATTAAGCGTTATGGAATTGTGCCTCAGGAGGTTTATCAGGGCTTGGAGTATGGGATGGACAGTCATAACCACTCGGAGTTGAACAACATCTTGGAAGCGATGGTCAAAGAAGTGATTAAGGCGCCGCAGAAAAAGCTTACGCCCTCATGGAAAAAGGCTTTTAATGGGGTTTTAGATGCTTATTTGGGTGAGGTACCAGAGGAATTTGAGTATCAGGGCAAGACCTATACGCCGGAGTCTTATGCTAAAGAATTGGGTTTAGATATGGATGATTATGTGGTGATTACCTCATTCACGCATCATCCGTTTTATGAGTCATTTGTGTTAGAGATTCCCGATAACTGGGCTTTTGGTTCTACTTATAATGTTCCTTTGGATGAGCTTGTAGAGATTACCAACAATGCTTTGGAAAATGGTTTTGGAGTAGCTTGGGCTAGTGATGTATCGGAGAAAGGCTTTTCTTATCGCGATGGTTTGGCTATTGTGCCCAAGGATGAGCGCACGATTCAAATCAAGGGGAGAGACAACCGCAACTTTAGTGATGCGGGAGCAGAGAAAATTGGTTCTGCCTTTGATGAGCCCGTAGAAGAGTTGGCTATTACGCAGGAAATGCGTCAAGAAGCCTTTGACAACTACGAAACAACAGATGATCATGGCATGCACTTTACGGGGATGGTAGAAGATCAGCGAGGGACCAAATACTACATTGTGAAAAACTCTTGGGGGAAAACCAATGATTGCGATGGGTATTTTTATGCTTCAGAGGCATTTTTCCGTTATAAAACCACCAATATTATGGTGCATAAGGACGGGATTCCCAAAAAGATCAAGAAGAAACTAGGCATCAAATAAAAGCTGCTTAGCGGAAGAGAATAGGGGCTCGAGCAATTTTGCTCGGGCCTTTTTTGGGTTTAAAAAGTTTGTTTTGCCTAGTACTAGGCCTTAAATCGCATTTAAAAAAAAGGGGGGGCTTTTGCAAGCCCTAATAGTTTTGCTAAATTTGCCAACTGATAAAACAGGCATTTGGACCTGAGTATCTGTACTAAACAATTAATTTAGCATCCCTCAAACCTGCAAAACGCTAGTATTTTTGCTAGATCATTGATTTTGCCAAACCAAAAAGATGAATAATTTTAAGTTTTTGAACAACCTCATGGGTTGGCTGATGTTTGCTGTGGCCGCCACAGTCTACCTACTTACGGCCGAGCCCACAGGCAGTCTTTGGGATTGTGGTGAGTTTATTTCTGCCGCCTACAAATTGGAGGTAGTTCACCCTCCTGGAGCGCCTTTATTCTTAATGATTGGGCGCATGTTTGCCTTTGTGGCCGATACTTTTTCTGTCGATAAGGCCAATATTGCCTATGCCCTGAATGCGATGTCGGGTTTATCTACGGCTGCTTTGGTTTTATTCATTTTTTGGTCGACCACCATTTTGGCCAAGCTCAGTTTGTTGGGCCATCGGGAGCAGGTGAGTAGCATGGGCGACAAGCTCGCTATTCTAGGAGCTGGCGTTGTGGCTGCACTATCTACTACCTTTGCTACCTCTGTTTGGTTTTCTGCCGTAGAAGGGGAGGTGTATGCCATGTCTTCGGGCTTTACGGGCCTAGTTATTTGGGCTGCTTTGCGCTGGTATGTTACAGACAATGCTCGTTCTGATCGCTGGTTGGTCTTTATTGCCTACATGATTGGCTTGTCTATCGGAGTACATTTGTTGAGTTTGCTCGTGATTCCCTTTATTGCGCTTTTGTTTTACTACAAAAAGAGCCAGGTTCGGGAAACCGAGTTTAGCAGCAATATGATGTTTACTGTTTTGGCTTTTGCGATCCTTGTTGGGGTACAGTTTATCTCTACTTTTCCCGTTTGGTTGCATGTACTCTTTGCTTTAGCCGTGCCTGCTATTTATTTGTATTCGGCTTTTCAGGCACCTCAGCAGGAGCGTAAAATCTGGTTGAATATGGGGCTCTCTTTTGGGATTGGCTTTGCGATTCTGATGTTTATGCAGGCCCTATTTATACCCAAATTACCTGAGTTTGCTGCTGGCTTTGACTTTACTTTTGTCAATAACTTTGGCCTTCCTTTGGGCAGTGGAATGATCTTTTTTGTCCTTCTCTTGATTGGTCTAGTTGCTGGCGGAATCTACTACGCACAAAGCAAAAAGAACTACTATTTACAGATGGGCGTAATGATGTTCGCCGTGGCTTTGATGGGTTTTTCTACCTATTCTTCTATTGTTATTCGGGCTGCAGCCAATACGCCAATCAACATGAACAAGCCTTCTGACCCTTATAGCTTGTTATCTTATATCAACCGGGAACAATATGGAGAGCGCCCGCTTTCTTTTGGTCCTCACTTCGCCGCCGAGAACATTGGCTATGAAGCAGGCGATAAGGTATATCGTCCTGTAGAAAAAGGCAATGGTTTCCGCTATGAGGTAGTTGCTGAGAAAGGGGGGTACAAATACAAGAAGTCGGACCAAATGCTTTTCCCTCGTTTGGGACATATGGATGAGGCGCGCAAAGCTCAGTATCGCCGTTGGCTTAAGCTTGGACCCAACGAAAAGCCCGACATGAACAACAACCTAGATTTCTTCTTCCGCTATCAAGTAGGCTGGATGTATTTCCGCTACTTTATGTGGAACTTTGCGGGGCGTCAAAACGCAAAGCAAGGCTTCTATGAAGATGATCCGACCAAAGGAAACTGGATTTCTGGCATTGGTCCTCTAGATGGTATGCGCTTGATTCCGCAGTCTAATTTGCCTGAATCAAGAAGCCAAGATAAAGGCCGCAATACTTATTATCTATTGCCCCTTATTTTTGGTCTTATCGGTTTGGTTTTCCATATCCGCAGACGTCCACAAGATGCCCTAGCTTTGGGTATTCTTTTCCTCGTAACAGGTTTGGCGATTATCGTCTTCTCGAATCAGCCTCCTAGTGAGCCCCGTGAGCGAGATTATGTACTCGTTGGTTCTTTCTTTACTTTCTGTATGTGGATTGGCCTAGCTGTTCCCGCTATTTATAGCGAACTCAAACGCTTTATGGGCCAAGGACAGGCTGGCGCGGGTATCGCCCTTGCCCTAGTGGTTACAGCACCTATTATCATGGGCTTTGAAAACTGGGATGACCACTCTAGAGCTAGACATACTGGTGCACGCGATTATGCAACTAACTTCCTCATGTCTTGCGCACCTAATGCCATTATCTTTACTTATGGAGATAATGATACTTATCCGCTTTGGTATGCCCAGGAAGTAGAAGGCATCCGTACGGACGTGCGAGTTGTCAACTTTAGTCTTTTGGCCGTAGATTGGTATATTGACCAATTGCGCAGAACGATGAATGAGTCGCCTGCTATTGCCATGACTATTTCTGAGGCCGCTTATCGAGGCACTTCCAGAAATGCCCTACCTATTCAAGCTTCTGGTCGCCCCATGAATTTGGTGGATGCCGTTCGCTTTATGGGCGAAAATCACCCTTCAGGCCAAGCACCTAGTTTTGTGCCTACCGATAATATCGTGATTCCAGTTGATAAGGCTGCCGTAAGAGCCAATAAGGCCGTATCTTCTACAATTCCCGATGAGCAAATTGTTGATCAAATTAACTTAAAGCTTAGTAAACGCCTGGTCTTTAAGGATGAGATTGCCCTTTTGGATATCGTTGGAACCAATATGGCCAATGGCTGGACTCGCCCCATCTATTTTGCAGTAACCGTTCGCCCCGAAAAATTGGGTAGCTTTAAGGATTACCTACAAATGGAAGGTATGGCGCTCCGCATTGTTCCCATTAAAACAACTAGCGCCAACTCTTATGCTGGTGCTATGGGCATGGGCCGTATCGAGCTAGATAGCATGTACCGCAATGTAGTTGAACGTTTCAATTGGGGTGGTTTTGACCAATATGAGATGTTTGTAGACGAAAGCTATGCTCCTAGTGTGCAAACTACGCAGTTTGCTATGCTTCGCCTCGCTAGAGAATTGGCTGAGGCTGGCGATAAGGAAAGAGCTGTGAAGGTGCTAGACAAACTATTCGAAGGCTTCCCTCACATGAACTTCCCACTAGATGAGGGCTACACTAGACTCCAAGCGCTAGAAATGTACACCAATCTCCAAGCTGGCGAAAAGGCTGTTCCTCACCTTAAGGACCTTAGCCTTACCCTAGCCGATAAAATGAGCTATTATGCACAGTTTGTCGCTCCCCTCAGCCTTGGCGAATTTGCCCGAGATTTTGGTACCCTACAACAGCAATCCGATCAGAAGAAGAACCAATTGAACCAATTGGTGCAGATGATGAACCAAGCCGCTGAAAATAGCCCACAAAAACAACAGCTTTATCAGCAGGCCGTACAACTGAACAATGAAGTAGAACAAATGGAGGCCCAAAAAGATGCTTTGCTCAGAACTACGGATAATCCAGAAATGGCTACCGTATTTAGCGATGAACTCTCTTTGGCTATCTCGCAAAGCAATTTGGTTAAACGCCTAGCTGGCCAAATTGGTAACCAAGAGTTACTCAATACCTACAATGATCTCTTTACGCCTTTCGGCTTTGAGCCAGCTTCAGCTAGCAATGCGCCTGCTCCTCAAACTGCCCCTGAGCCAGAAGATGAAGCTCCAAAATCTATCTCTGTAGATTCTTAAGGCTTCCCCGATACAAACAAAAAAGCCGGTCTCCTTAGAGACTGGCTTTTTTTATGGCCCTATAAGATCTGTTCTACTGCAGTTTTTGGGCCTGCGGCCAGCTATGCTGCGCCGCTAAATTCATGAGAGTTGAAACCCTCATTTATATATTATTGCTGCAGTGGGTTTTAATCTACCGAAACGGCTTTGCGCAATGTTGGGCCAAATGGTCCTTCTGCGCTTTGCTCCTTATGCTTCATCAGATGAATTAGTCACTTACTTCATCAAGATAGATGCTTTGGCTTGTGTTGTTTTTATCTGGATTTAAGCAGTAGTAATAGGCCGTGTCTGCCAAATCAAAGAAGCCATATTCATAGAGGTTAAATCTAAAGGAAGATTTATTATTACCATAATGAAATGCCTTTATCTTTCCTTCATGAAGTAACTGTATTTCATTACTCCAAGCCTTTTTTATAACGAGATCCCCCTTTTGAGCCATGGCCCAGAAGGCATGGGTCTCATCGGGCAAAGCAATTTGTTTAGGGCTACCCAAAGAGTCTATCACAATAAAACGATGCTGAGCAGAGCTGCTCTTTTTAGCTAGTAATGTCCCTTTAAAGTGAATTTGCTGAATCACTAGCTGCTCACAACTCTCCTTACCCATAAAGCCCCAATAGCCCATTAAGGCTAAAATAATGAAGATGATAAAAGAGCCGATAGTGATGGCTCGATGAATGAATGGAATTAGACTAGACAGCCATTTTATTAGGGTGGATAGTGGCTTGAATAGGGGCATAAACTTAGGCGTTAAAAGGGGGGCTGAAAATGTAAATTTATAGGATTTGGGGCCTTGGCCTAATCGGCAATTAAGTCGGCGGATAAAATAACCTCAGCCATTTCTTTGGGCATATCAAAGTTGCCAACGACCACTTCTTTCTTTGTGTACTGGATCTTGAACCACTTGCCCTTAAGTTCGGGATTCCCAGCCCAACCCTGATTGTCCATATTCGCTTGGTCTTCGGGGACTTCTTGCGCAAATTGGTAGTTGCTGGCCTCATTGCCCCAAAATTGCATGATTTCCCCAGCTCGGTCTTCAAAAAGATATAGAGAGGCATCTGCTGCCAGCTCAAAGTTGATAAATTTAAACTCGCCAGTCTGAATTTTTGGTCCATCTGCTTGCTGACTGCTGTCTGTGGTCTCCATTTTAGCTGCATCCTCTCCACCTGCACAGGCAGTAAACAAAAATGCCATTAGGGCCAAATATAAAATAGATCGTTTCATTCTCTTTAAGGTATTAAGTGATAAATAGTAGTGTACTCAAGATAAGGATTTAAAGAGCAGGGCTGGCCTTTGGTCCAAAATAAAATCTATGCCCCAGCCGAAGGCCTTTGAAGGCCCAAAGGGCCTAGCTCGCTTCGGCTTAGGGATGGACAGCAGTGGCGCGAAGCGGCAGACCCAGCCGCCCATTGCGGCGCAGGGCCGAGCGAATAGCGAGCTGCGAAGGGGAGCGACCCGCCCAAAGGGCGGGGCAGCCCCAAAAATCCTTCCCCCTTCCTCTCTACAAGACAAAATGAGCGGCCCTAATTAGGCCCCCACTTTCGCCCCTATGAAGAAGATAAAAAATAGCTTTCAAGCAGGAAGGCAATAATTTTTGAGCAAGTTCTTATATATTTGCCCCAAGGTTTCCCCAAAGGAAAACGAAATTGCGAACCAATAAACGATAGTCTATGACCAAATTGGATTTAGCCTTTAATAAAAATGAGGACGATAATAAGTTAGAGGTCTCGCGAATGCGCCACTTGCTGGAGCGCATTTATGAGGGGGGTGGAAAGAAACGCATTGACAAATTGCATAGTAAAGGGAAATTGACTGCCCGCGAGCGCATCAATTACCTGATTGATAAAGATAGTGAGTTTTTAGAATTAGGGGCTTTTGCCGGTTTTGAGATGTATGAAGAACATGGCGGCTGCCCCGCAGGTGGTGTCGTTGGTGGGATTGGATACGTGAAGGGCCGCCAATGTGTTATTGTGGCCAATGATGCGACAGTTAAAGCTGGCGCTTGGTTCCCAATTACAGGAAAGAAAAATCTCCGCTTCCAAGAAATTGCTATGGAAAACCGGCTACCAATTATCTATTTGGTAGATTCTGCAGGGGTGTATTTGCCCATGCAAGACGAGATTTTCCCCGATAAGGAGCATTTCGGACGTATTTTCCGCAATAATGCCGTGATGTCGAGTATGGGTGTACCCCAAATTGCCGCTATCATGGGAAGTTGTGTAGCTGGTGGGGCTTATTTGCCCATCATGTCAGATGAATCACTGATTGTTGACGGTACTGGCTCGATCTTCTTGGCTGGTCCTTACTTGGTCAAAGCCGCTATTGGCGAGCAAGTCGATAAGGAGACCTTGGGTGGCGCAACAACACAATGTGAAATCTCTGGCGTAACGGATTATAAGGTCCCTAACGACCACGTTTGCCTAGATACGATCAAGGATTTGATTGATAAACAAGGCGCTTTTGATAAAGCGGGCTTCAACCGAGCTACTCCAGCTCCCCCCGCCAAAGACCCTGAAGATATTTACGGGATTTTCCCCTTCGACCGCAGCCGCCCTTATGATAGTCTAGAACTAATTGAGCGCTTAGTCGATGATTCTAAACTAACACAATACAAAGAAGGCTATGGCAAAACGATGATCTGCGCCTATGCTCGTATTGATGGTTGGGCCGTAGGCATTGTAGCCAACAATCGCCAAGTGGTTAAGAATGCTAAAGGAGAAGTTCAGTTTGGTGGCGTAATTTATTCTGATGCAGCCGATAAAGCTGCCCGCTTTATCATGAACTGTAACCAAAAGAAGATTCCACTAGTCTTCCTACACGATGTTACGGGCTTCATGGTCGGTAAACGCTCCGAGCATGGCGGAATTATTAAGGATGGGGCCAAAATGGTCTCTGCGGTTTCTAATTCTACTGTACCCAAGTTCTCTATTGTTATGGGGAATTCTAATGGGGCAGGGAATTACGCTATGTGCGGCAAGGCTTATGACCCCCGCCTGATTGTAGCTTGGCCCAATGCCAAGATCTCTGTTATGGGAGGCTCACAGGCCGCCAAAGTATTGCTCCAAATCGAGAAGAGTTCACTAGCCGCCAAAGGCGAAGAGCTTAGCGAAGAGAAAGAACAAGAACTACTTGAGAAAATTGAGGCCCGCTACGAAAAGCAGAGCTCGGCCTATTATGCCGCCTCTCGCCTTTGGGTAGATGCGATCATTGATCCACTCGAAACCCGCCGTGTAATTTCAATGGGTATCGAGGCCGCTAATAATGCTCCTGTGGCTAAATTTAACCCTGGCATTATTCAAACATAATCCCTACTTCAATGGGAAATCATTAAATTTGCTGGCTACCAAAAGGTAGTCAGCATTTTTAATATATAGCATATTTAATCACCAAATATAGCAATATGGGCACAGCCAAAAAACCCTCTTTTTTTAGTCGTCTATTTCTCAATGATCGCAACATCTTGGCCTTGATTAGTATCAACGCCGTGGTCATCTTTTTTCAGGGTTTTCCCAATACGGGCTATGAGCAGCTCTTCACTTATATGGATGATTTGCTCACGCTCCTCTTTCTGACCGAGCTGATCGTTAAAGCCAGACATTATGGCCTCAAAGAGTACCTGAGCACCCACTGGAACCGCTTCGACCTTACGCTGATTTTGCTCTCTTTGCCCTCCTTATTGGTCCATATTATCCCCGACCTGACGGATTACGTCAATGTGAGCTTCCTCATGGTCTTACGCGTCTTGAGGGTCTTCAAGTTTTTCCGATTCATCCAGTTTTTTCCCCAAGTAGAGCATATCTTCCGCTCCATTAGTGAGGCCCTGAAAGCGTCTTTTATGGTGCTGGTCGGCTTTTTTGTCTTGGTGTTCATTATGGCCATTATCTCAACCTTTTTCTTCCAAGAAGCAGCCCCCAATATGTTCGGCAATCCGCTCAAGGCCTATTATGTCATCTTCCAAGTCTTTACGGTGGAAGGCTGGAACGGAGTAACCGACGCTTTGGTGGAGGAGGCCCAATTTTCACCCGTTGCCGAGTTCTTTACTAAGGCCTATTTTATTTTCATGCTCATTATGGGCGGCGTTTTTGGCCTCTCTATCGTCAACTCGATCTTTGTCGATGCCATGGTCAGCGATCATGATGAAACCGAACAACAATTTGAGGAGGTAGAGCAGGAACTGAAAAAAATGCATAGCAAAATGGACCGCCTACTGGCCCTTCTAGAAGCCAAAGGGGTATTACCCGAAGAATTAGATCAAGTCGATCAGGAGACTAAGGAATAAGCTCCTCTTTTTTAAACTGCCCTTTTTTTGGGGCCCGCGGCCGAGCGGGGCGATCGCCCCGCTCGGCCGCCGCTATGCTACATGGCTCGCTATTCGCTCGGCCCTGCGGCGGCTTTGCCGCCTGGGTCGGCCTGCGGCCACCATTCCGCAGCGCTGGGCCTA
Source organism: Saprospira sp. CCB-QB6 (assembly GCF_028464065.1). Lineage (NCBI taxonomy): Bacteria > Pseudomonadati > Bacteroidota > Saprospiria > Saprospirales > Saprospiraceae > Saprospira > Saprospira sp. CCB-QB6. Next base: position 2,839,549 of record NZ_CP116808.1, read on the forward strand.
ATCTCCCTTTTTTGCTTGAACTGCCTAGCCAAAAGCAGGGCTTTGTTTTGTCACAACTCAAGTAGAATTTTAGTTGATAGCGAATCAATTTTATTTTTTTTATAGAAATGCTGTATCTTTTTTGCCTTATTACGTTCTATAACTACCATCCAAGGCGAAGAATATTTCGATCTAAGCCCAATACCAAACAAGACAAAAACCAACTATAGGAGGAAAGCTTTAGGGAGCTTTCCTTTTTTTTATGCCTATAGGGCAAGGGCTACAATTAGAAGGCTTGGCCGTTTTGCTCTACTTATGTATCTTTGCATTTGGCTTATTCATTATGAAAACAGCCCAAAAGGCTTGGCCTTTTGATTTATCTGGATGACAATAAAATATTTGTAGTTTGGCAACTCCAAGAACTGTAGCCTTTTATACCCTAGGTTGCAAACTTAACTACTCCGAAACGTCTAGCATCGGTCGCCTTTTTGAAGAGGCAGGCTATGGCGAAGTGCCCTTTAATGATGGGGCCGATATTTATGTGATTAACACCTGCTCGGTCACTGATTTTGCAGACAAGAAATGCCGTAAGGTCGTTCGTTCTGCCTTGCGTAAAGCACCGCATGCCTTTGTAATCGTGATTGGTTGTTATGCGCAACTCAAACCGCAGGAGATCGCTGATATTCCTGGGGTGGATTTGGTCCTTGGGGCCGCCCAAAAATTCCGCATCCTCGATTATGTGCAGGACCTCACTAAGGCTCCCGAAAAAGGGATGGTCTATGCCGGAGAAGTACAAGAAGCCAATGAGTTTATCGACTCTTTTTCTTTTGGCGATCGTACCCGCTCTTTCCTGAAGGTCCAAGATGGCTGTAATTATAAATGCTCTTTTTGTACTATCCCTCAAGCTAGAGGCAACAGCCGTAGCGATACGGTAGAACAGGCCGTAGCCAACGCTCATAAGATTGCCGAGATGGGCATTAAGGAGATTGTGCTCACTGGGGTAAACTTAGGCGACTTTGGGAATGGGACCGAAGTGATCGAAGGGGCTAAGCCCAAGAAAGAAGCCCTCTTTATTGATCTCATTAAGGAGCTGGATAAGGTAGAAGGCATCGAACGCTTCCGCATTTCTTCTATAGAGCCCAATCTATTAACCGAAGAGATCATTGATTTTGTGGCCCAATCTCAACGATTTGTGCCTCATTTTCATATTCCATTACAATCGGGAAACAACAAGCAGCTAAAGGCCATGCGCCGCCGCTACAAAAGAGAACTGTATGCGCAAAGAGTGGAATGGATTCGAGCCAAGATGCCGCAGGCCTGTATCGGAGTAGATGTTATTGTAGGCTTTCCAGGAGAGACCGATGAGGACTTTAAAGAGACCTATGAATTTATCCGTAGCCTAGATGTTTCTTATCTACATGTCTTTACCTATTCGGAGCGGGCCAATACTCTTGCAGCAGAAATGGAAGGCAAGGTGCCAATGCAGCTCCGTAGAGAACGCAATGAGATGCTCCGCATCCTTTCTGAGAAAAAGAAGCTGGCCTTTTACCAACAGCAGTTGGGTCAAGAGGATTTGGTCCTCGTAGAGGCTAAACAACAAGATGGCAAGATGTTCGGCTTTACCCGCAACTATGTTAAGGTGGCGCTTCCCTATAAAGAGGAGTGGATCAATAGCCTACAAGCTGTTGCCTTAAAGAAAGAAGAGTATATGGAGGATGAATTGGTTGTAGAGGCAGAGTTAGTTCCCGCTTTATAAGACCCAATTCTTCTGGATTGTAGATAAATGGCTTGCAGTAGCTTACTGCAAGCCATTTTTTTGTGCGTATAGCGGCCACAGGGTAGAGTTGGGGAGCGGATTTAGGTCTGTGGCGGCCACAGGGTAGAGTTGGGGAGCGGATTTAGGTCTGTGGCGGCCACAGGGTAGAGTTGGGGAGCGGATTTAGGTCTGTGGCGGCCACAGGGTAGAGTTGGGGAGCGGATTTAGGTCTGTGGCAGCCACAGGGTAGAGTTGGGGAGCTGATTTAGGTCTGTGGCGGCCACAGAGTGAAGTTGGAGAGTGGATTTAGGTCTGTGGCGGCCACAGGGTAGAGTTGGGGAGCGGATTTAGGTCTGTGGCGGCCACAGAGTGAAGTTGGAGAGTGGATTTAGGTCTGTGGCGACCACAGAGTGAAGTTGGAGAGTGGATTTAGGGCTGTGGCCGCCACAGCCTAAAGCAGGGACGTTGAGTATAGGATAAGGCGGTTCATTTGCCTAAGGCTAGATATATATAGGCGTGTACAGGCCCGAAGGGCCGCAGGCTGAGGGATGGAAGCTGGTGCGGCGCAGCCGCAGACCCAGCAGCAGCTTGCTGCTGTGCAGGGCCGAGCGAATAGCGAGCCAGCGAAGAGCCCGACCCGACCGCAGGGAGGGGCAGCCCCAAATCAAAAAGAAAAGAGGGAAGAAAAAGGGGGAGATAATGGATCATTGAGAGGGCTAAGTCCTTTTAGGGAAGAGCTTTTGGAGGAGTTGGGGGAAATGGGGGCTATCTAGGGCGTAGAAATATTGGAGTTGCCAGTTTTGAGAGTTTTTGGCGGTTGTATTTATGGGTTGGTCCCAGCTAGGGTAGATTCTAAAGCCTCTTTTTCCTGTTTGTTGATTTGTAGAGAGGATATTTTTTTCGATTAGGATAGCTTTGGGGAAAACAAAGAGGCCTTTATGGCTGTCTTTTTCGACATAAACGAGATAGAAGCTGAGGGGGTGTTGGCTAGAAAAGGGGGCGGTAGTTCCTTGGGCTTGTCGTTGCCAAAAGCTTACAAACTGGCCAATTTTTTTGGGGGTAATTTTTGCTTTTCGGTAGAGGACCGTTAGGCTATTGAGTTGAAATTGGCAGGCGGCATAGGCCTTAGAATTTGGGTCGGCTTCAAAATGGGACAATTGGAGTTTGGCTATTTGGTAGAAGGGGGCTAGGCAGATATTTTCGGGACTGGGCATGGTCTTTTCTACTTTAATTGATGGAAAGAAGGGGGAGAGGGAGTTGGTTTGGGGGCTAAAGATAGGGATATGCTTTAGACTTTAGATTGGCCTATGCTAATTGGGCTATTTTTGCGTTTCTTTATCGGGAACAAGTAGATTATTAACTTACTAACAACTAGAATGATATGTATAAATATATTTTGATGCTTTATTTGGCTATCCCCTTCTATTCGGCGGCACAGCTAGATAGCTTAGAAGACAAAGCCTTAACGAGCAAGTTTAGTTTGGTTTCGGTAGATGGGGCCGACAGTTTATTTTTGCGGCAGATGTACAATGTAGACACCTTAGTAGAGGAGGTGTATATACAGGGGGGAAAGATCATTGGGCAGTACAAAAGTTATTATATGGATGGTAGTCGCAAGCGAATAGGGACCTACGACCGTTATGGGCGAGCGACGGGCCAGTGGAAGAGTTGGCATCAGGGGGGGAACATGTCTAGTGAGTTACATTATAAAGATGGGGGCTTGAATGGGGCGGCTAAGTTCTATCATCCTTCTGGTCGTTTGAAAGAGGAGGGGCAATTTATGAGTCGGAAGACTCAGATGATCGTGTCGGGTAAGGTCGTAGAGCAACAATTGGAAGCTCGGATAGGGAAGTGGAAGAGTTATCATCCGAATGGTAAGCTCAGCATGGAGGGGGATTATTGGTGGCCGGGGATTAAGGACCGCAGTTATGAGGATTATTGGGAAGAGCAGGGAAGTATGGAAAGTGGGGAGTTTGTGCAGGCTTGGGAGGGCGATTTGCGGCATGGCGAGTGGAAGTTTTATGATGAGGGGGGGCATTTGGAGAAAGTCGAGTACTATAGTAAGGGAGAATTGGTTGAACGCAGCTCAGGCGGCAACTAAATACTGCTAAAGTTATATTAAGACGCTATTATTCTGTGACTTGGCTTGGTTTTTTCGCTCTTTAGTTTAAAGTTGCCCATTCATCAAAAAAAGAATACTATGAATAACTTACTAAAGATGGCCCTACTGCTTGTTGTAGCGGCTATAAGCTTAACGAGCTGCGAAAAAGAAGAGTCGGCTAAAGGAACAGTATCAGTAGAAATGACGGATGCCCCTATTGATAATGCTAATGTATCTGCGGCTGTTGTGACAGTGGCTGATGTACAAATTGGCGGACAATCCATAGAGGGATTCCAGAAAACGAGCATTAACTTAATGGCCTATCAGAATGGTTTGACGGCTGTTTTGGGGGAATTAGATGTGGAGGCCGGTTCATATAGTCAAATTACCTTAGTTTTAGATCAGGCGGAGGATGCTTCGGGCAATGCGCCGGGTTGTTATGTACAGACGGTAGATGGGAGCAAGCATGCTTTAGTGGCGGCCTCTAACCGTATAGATGTATCGGGTTATATTGAGGTAGCGGAAAATCAGACGACTACATTGGTGGCTGACTTTGATCTGCGTAAATCTATAGTGGCTAGTAGCAATGCCAATGATAACTATGATTTTGTTACGGCTTCGGAATTGAATTCGGCGGTACGTTTTGTGCAAAAGGATCGTACTGCGGATATGGATGGGCAGTTGTCTAATGATCCTTCCAATGGAGATCGTTTGGTGGCCTATGCTTATGTAAAGGGTACTTATGATCGGGATACAGAGGTACAGGGCAGTGGTGCTTCAGAAATTCAGTTTGCCAATGCGGTGAGTAGTGCTGTAGTGGATCAGAATGGAAACTTTCAGCTTTCGTTTTTAGAAGAGGGGGATTATGAGTTGCATATAGCCTCTTATAGTGAAGATAGCAATGGAAATTTAGAGTTAGCGGGGACCTTAGAGCTCTCAGCGGGTTTAGGGGTTTTATTGAATAACTTGGGGCTTTCTGCTGGGGCCAATCTCAGCTTATCGTTGACCGCCACGGCTTTTCTTCCCTTATAGAACGAGAAGAAAATCAGAAGATAAAATAAGTAAGCAAGCGTCTAGGATTAGGCGCTTGCTTTTTGTTTTTGGGGAGAAGAGGGAAGATTTTTCTTGTGTGGAGTTAAAGTTGTCTATATCCTGTCTGTGTAGTGGGGATAGCAAAAGCGAGATTAAATATTGAATAAGGCGAAAAAAATAGTTAGCTTTAAGAACTTAAACAGAAAGTAGTTGGCTTTACTGTTTTACTCTGTTACAAATATCCCCCTCATGCGTGAGACCAAATTTATAGAGAATAATAAAGACAAGTGGATAGAATTTGAGGAAGTACTGGCTTCTAAGGATCAGGATCCAGAGAAGTTGAGTGAATTATTTACTGAGTTAACGGATGATTTGTCTTATTCTCGGACCTTTTACCCGAATCGTTCGGTGCGGGTTTATCTTAATAATATATCGCAGGCTGTCTTTGACAGCATATACAAGAACCGAAAAAGTAGATGGAAGCGATTTCTGCAGTTTTGGTCTAAGGATTTGCCTCAGCTCATTTATGAGTCGAGGGTAGATTTCTTCTTGTCCTTTGTCATCTTTATGTTGGCGGTAGGTATAGGCGTCTTTTCGTCTATCATGGATCCGGACTTTCCCCGAGTTGTTTTGGGAGATGGTTATGTAGAGATGACCTATGAGAACATTCGGAAGGGGGAGCCGATGTCTGTTTATCAGGATGAGGATCAGACGGGCATGTTTATGCGGATAGCTTGGAACAACTTGAGGGTAGCTTTTGGGACCTTTATTTTGGGGTTACTCTTTGGGGTTGGGACCATATACATCCTTATTCAGAATGGGATCATGGTTGGGGCTTTTCAGTTCTTATTTATCCGAGAGGGGGTTTATTGGGATTCCATTTTGACGATTTGGCTGCATGGGGCAGTAGAAATCTCCTGTATAGTTATTGCGGGGGCTGCGGGTTTGCATTTGGGGCGGGCCTTATTATTTCCGGGCACATATAGTCGATTACAATCCTTACAATTAGCGGCTAGGCGGGCTTTGAGCATTTATATGGCCATTGTCCCCTTGATTATTTTGGCTGCTTTTATTGAGGGCTATATTACTCGATATAGTGATGCTTCTTATGTGGTTCGGGCCATATTGATTATTGCTTCTTTTGTTTTGATGGGGGGCTATTTTGTTTGGTACCCTTGGCGGGTTGGCCGTCGGCAGCAAACGGCAGAGGAAGACGAATTGGAATTGCCTGTAGCTAAAGAGCAGCCGATCAACTTCAAAGCGATTAAGAATCAGGGGCAGGTTTTTATGGATGCCTTTAAGCTTTATCGGAAGCAAATTGGCCGTTTGGCCTTAGGGGCGGCGGCCATGGCCTTTGTTTATACGGCTGTAAGTATTAAAATGGAGTACTATTTTGAGTTTCATCAGGCGGGCTTCTTATTTTCTTTCTTTGAGGCCTTAGCCTATACAGGCTATCATATTGCTCAATTTCTATTTTTAGAAGAGTTGAGTTTACGTTGGCTCTTGAATGTGGGGGCGATGTCTGTGATCTTGCATATTGCTTTATCCGGAGTGTCGGCTAAGGCCAATGGGCCGCTAAGTTGGGGGACGCATGCTAAGTTATATGTCAATGCGCTTTTAGCTAGTGGGCTAATCAATTTGTTGCTAGTTACTTACAGCAACGAAGAGTATTACATCATGATTTTCTTGTATCTGCTCTTTGTCATCCCTATTTTGGCGCATGGTTTAGCGGTAAGTTATAATGAGAAGAAGAACTTTATTGTAAGTCTTCCACTTTGGTTTAAGCATTTGGGGAAGAATTATATGTCGATGATGGGAAATTATGTTGTGGGGGTATTGATGAGTTTTATTTTCCTCTTTCTGACCACGGCTCCTTTAGTTGATTTTTACTTTAATTCCTTTATGACCTTATTGCCTATATCGGAGGAGAGTGCACAGATTTACTACACGAGTTTTAATCTATTCTTACATGCCTTTTCGCTTTGTTTTATGTTTCCATTGGTCTTTTTGGTCATGAGCATAGGGGAGCGGAGCTATAAGCAGACGGTACAGGCGGAGGATTTATTTGATCATATTGGCCAGTTGGGTCAGCAAAAGAAGAGTTATGGAATGGAAAGGGAATAGCTATTTGTTCCGTCTCTTGCTCGTTTGTGTTTTCTTTTGTTTGGGGCCTAATTTGGTAGAGGCGCAGCAATTAGAGCAGGCAGATTGGGAGCGCATTTCGGAGCGATACGATTATAATAGAGAAAAAGTAAAGGAAGAAAAGAAGGAGGAGCCCAAAGAGGATCAGATCTATAAAGACCGCTCTGTGGATACGCCATCTATGTCTTCTAGTACTCGAGAAGTATTAAAGTATAGCCTATTTGCGGTAGTGATTGGATTATTAGTCTTTATCGTCTTCCGTTTGGTTGGCGGAGGTTTGCTAGGGGCCAATCAGAAGATTTCTAAAGATGAGGCTTACCTCTTAGAGGAGATAGAAGATAATTTGGAAGAGGCTAATATTAAGACCCCTTTAGAGGATGCGGTACAGGCAGCAAATTATTCATTGGCCTTACGACTTTACTATCTCAGTATTTTGCAGGCTTTATTGCATGCTGGACATATTGTCTGGAAGAAAGAGAAGACCAATGGGGCATATATTCGAGAGATTTGGTCTCACCCTGCTCGTCCTTTATTCCAAAAAGTGACTAGAATCTATGAGTACTTCTGGTTTGCGAAGGGGGCGAAATTGGATCGGGTAGAATTTGGCCGTATTCGTCCTTCATTTGATGAAATGCTACAAAAGGCCCAAGGCCCTAAGACAAAGCAACAAACAACTAATGCCTAATGGAACAAAAGAAAAACGCTAGTTTGCTCTATGTCGTCATTGCTGTTTTACTTTTGGGGGTATTGGCTTACTTCTTTGGCTCTTCTCAAGAGGCAAAATATGATTGGTGGCCTTCTATGCAGCAGGCGAGAGAACAGCCTTATGACTTTAAGCTTTTAGAGGAACTACTTAAATCTAGTGTAGATAGCTTTGTGCGCTATGAGGATAAACGGATCGATGAGCAGCTGTCTACCGCTAATGCAGAGAATAGTCTGTATGTATTTGTTGGAGAGCAATCCTACTACTCTGAAGAAGATGCCCAGCAGCTAAAGGCATATTTGGAGGCAGGTGGAAATGCCCTGATTGTGACTAGTTCACCTTCTGATAGCCTATTCTATACGCTATTTGACCAAGATCATTGTTTTTATAGCGTAGCCACAGACGATCGGCTAAATAGCATAGAGGCAAAAACGGTTACCGCAGGCTTTTATGCCGATGCTTATGAGGAAACTCAAGAGGCAGAGCAATATCCCTTTGCCTACAAAACAGGAGTAAAAGATACGGGCTCTTATTATTGGCCCTATTTGCCCGACTACAATATTTGTCCAGGCGATGAACCTGCTGTTGTAGAGGCGGGCTTTTATCAAGTTGGGGGAGAGATGACTGAAATGCGTTATCCTTATCTCTTTGCTATTCAAGTAGGGGAGGGCCGCTTATACTGGCATACCAATCCTCTTATGTTGACTAATTTATACCTCTCGCAGAAAACGAATAAGGAGGTAGGCTATAAGTACCTCAAGCGCTTATTGCAGCCTTTTTCTGCTCAGAAGATCATTTGGGATTATGCGAGCACAAAGCCTCGACCTTATGATTATCCTCGACCTCCGCAGCGTTATGATAAGCCCAAAACGCCTATGCAGTATGTCTTTTCTCAGCCTGCGCTTCGCTGGGCTTGGTTGCTCTTAGTGGCTGGCGCTTTTAGCTATGCGCTTTTTGGGGCCAAGAGAAGACAACAGCGGATCGAGGTCTTGCCCAAGAACCACAATACCTCTTTGGGATTTGTGAAAACGATTAGTCGCCTCTATTTTCAGCGACAGAGTCATGGCCTTATCTTCGAGAAGATTATGCAGATTTTTCATGGACATTTGCGCAAACGCTATGGCCTTAATATTAAAGAATGGGATCAGTTGGCGGCCCAGCAAATAGCCCAGCGCAGCGAGGTAGACTACAAAATCATTGAAGAGATTTTAGAGCGCTACAATAGCCTGTCTTCTCAGTTGGCCAAACCCAATGTAACGATGTCTGCTGAAACCCTAAATGGCTTCTACCTATTGGTCCAAAAGTTCTACGATGCCGAAGAAGCAAGGAGAAAACAGCCAACGGCTTAAAGAATAAAAGATAAATTGCCTCATTTTGATAAAATCCTGAGTACCGAAAACTTAAGAACTAGATATGCAAGAATTTCCAGAGCAAGATAAGCCCTCAGAAGAGGAAGAAATTACCCCACAAATGCAAAGTTGGGAGCAAGAAGACAGCCAGAGCCTTAAAATTCAAGAGGCTGTACATAAAGTAAAGCAGGAGGTCCAAAAAGTGATTATTGGACAAGATGAGATGATTGACCTAATCCTAATCGCCCTGTTCTCAGGAGGACATGTGCTCTTGGAAGGGGTGCCTGGTATCGCCAAAACCCTAACCGCTAAGCTTTTGGCCCAAAGCATGAAGGTCGATTATACCCGGATTCAGTTTACTCCAGACCTTATGCCTTCTGATGTAACGGGAACGACGATTTTTAATATGAAATCTTCGGATTTTGTCTTTACTAAGGGCCCTATTTTCTCTAACTTGGTCCTGATTGATGAGATTAACCGCGCGCCAGCCAAAACTCAGGCCTCGCTCTTTGAGGTTATGGAGGAAAAACAGGTGTCTGTTGATGGAACGACCTATAAGATGAATTTTCCTTTTATGGTTTTGGCTACCCAAAACCCTATTGAGCAAGAAGGAACCTATAAGTTGCCCGAAGCGCAGTTGGACCGCTTCCTTTTCCGCATTCTTCTAGAATATCCCTCTTTACAAGAGGAACAACAGATCCTCTATCGCTTTAAGGATGACTTCACAAAGCGACAGGTAGCAGATGTTAAACCTGTGCTATCAGCCCAAGATATTCAAGAGTGCCAAGAGATTATTGAACAGGTGCATATCAAAACCGAATTACTAGATTATATTGCAGAGCTGGTGCACCGCAGTCGCTCTCATGCCGATCTTTTTCTAGGCGCTTCGCCTCGTGCCTCTTTGGCCATTATGCAAACGGCAAAAGCCCTAGCGGCAATGAATGGCCGCGGCTTTGTCACACCAGATGATATCCAATATGTGGCTTATCCCGTCCTCAACCACCGAATTATCCTAACGCCCGAAAGAGAAATGGAGGGCATGCAAATTAGTGATGTGGTGGCCGATATTATCGCGAAAGTGGAGGTGCCACGATAGACAAAAAACGAGCAAATACAAGCAATGGGTGGGGCCTATGGCCCCCATTTTTATTAGATTAGATATGGCAACTTTTTCTACTGATTTGGCCAAGCGGCTCATTTTTTGGCTCCTCTTATTATTTCCTAGTTATTTGCTGACCCTAGAACTAAAAGAAGTTTATAAAGTAATTGATTTTCAAGATAATGGACTGCTAGTAGATGCACAAGTCATCGCTGTAAAGGATCATAGTCGTACTAACAATGGCGATTTGGCTATTATGTACAGCGTTACTTTTATGTACAAGAGCCCTGAGGGAGAAGTATTTCGACGTCGAATTGATAGCCTTCCCGTCTATTATTATGAGGGCCAATCCGTCGAGCTCATTTATGAAAGAGGGAAGCCTGAACTAGCCGTCCCCAATGATTTTGGGCTGCTTTATGAGGAGACAATTACTTCTATCTTTACCATTTTTGGGATAAGCTTTTTAGTTGGCCTCTTTTTCTATGTCGCTTTTCTCAAAACGTCTTAATCCCCCTCATGATAAGTCCCCTTACCCGCTCTATCTTGCTTCGATTTTTTATCTGGTTACTCCTCTTTTTTCCCCTCTCTTTGGTCTGGACCTGCACGGCGACAAGCATCGGAGAACGACAGCGCCTAGAAAAAGAAGGCATTCGAAAATGGGCAAAATGTGTCCATAAACCCCGCCTGAATTACACCAATTCAAATGGAGAACGAATCACGGTTACTGGCGGAACTTATCGCCTTTATTTGGAGAGTGGCCTGGGTATAGACCTTACTTATCCCAATTTTACTAGCGTCGATGAAAAGCAGTTTTTTTCTATCGAAGATAGCCTAGAGCTGGTCTATTTCCCCAAAAAACCTAAGGAGGCTATTCCCCTTTATCTGCTGCAGGATTATCGAGAGTTTTGGCCCCTGTTCAGGTTTGTAACTCTCCTTTGTATAGTCATTTATTTCTATCTGTATCAGTATTTATAATAGGGGCTGCCCCTCGCTTCGCTCGGGTCGCTATGCTTCGGGGCTCGCAGGTCTGCTCGGCCCTGCAGGCAGGCTTTGCCTGCCTTTGGTCTGGCCCTTCGGGCCACCCGCTCCGCAGCGCTCAGCCGCTCCACCGCCTGCTTTGCTTTTAAGGGAGCGGCTTCGGCCGTTAAAGCCCCAAGGACTAATATTTTTTGTCTTTGGTGGTCTCAAAGTAACCCGTAGAGCGGTTTTTACGCACATTATCCCAATTGAAGTACTCGCCATGCATAGCAATATAAACACCAGGAGGCAGGGTTTGTACAAAGGCTAGGGCACTCCCCAAATTAAAGAAACCATCAGAAGACATCCCAAAGGTATAGGGAATCATAGCGCCTAGTAAGACAATCGTTTTCCCTTCAATTTTGCCTGCTTTGGCAATGGCGGCAGCGGTTACCTCCATGGTATCGGTCCCGTGGGTAATAAGAATGCGAGTTTCATCTGTACTTTGGCAATGCTTGATAATAATATCACGGTCCAACTCATTCATATCCAAACTATCGACCATCATTAGTGTACGGACCTTAATGTCTAGGGTAGAGCGCCCCCGCTTGAAAATTTCGGGCAAATGCGTGTCTTTAAAAAAGAGCTTGCCCGTAATCATATCGTATTCTTTGTCAAAAGTACCCCCAGTAACTAGGGCCAAAATGCTGTTGTTCTTTTTCATGGCTGCTAAGTTTTAAAAAGTAAAGCTCCTTTTTTGAATAAAAAAGGAGCTTTGCAATGATAGCCATATCCCTTGAGATTTAGAGAAGGCCAATGCTGTTTTTTGCGTTTTGCAGGCCCCTTAGGGCCGCAGGCTGAGGGATGGGCAGCAGTGGCGCGAAGCGCCAGACCAAAGCGCTGAAAGCGCTGCAGGGCCGAGCGACTTGCGAGCTGCGAGACAGCCCGACCCGCCCGAAGGGCGGGGCAGCCCCAAAAGAAAATACTTATTTACAGCCTTTAATTTCCTTCTCCCTGAGAGGCAAAATAGACGATTAGGCCAATAATGGCCAGGGCAATGAGGACCGCAATGGTCACTTTTATTGCCGAAATAGGCTTTTCGCCATTGATTTGGCCCGTTTGCCCATTAACAGCAAACTGATAGGATTTGCCCTTGTATTGGTAGCTGCAGAGCCAGACGGGCAGGATGAGATGCTTGAAGGTCTGCTCAAAAAAGTCGCTATCGACGCTTAGGCTGCGTTGTTCATCGCCGCCCAGTTCTCTGCGGGCGCGATTGCGAAGGTCTTCCATCATTTTATGCTCGGCTTTTTGATAACCTTGCTGCACATCAATGCTGTAAATCTCCGATTCCCAGCCGACCACTAGCTCATTTTGGTAGTTGATCGTTTCTTCTAGGCGGTAGGGGAAAATGCGCTCGATAATTTTCTCGGGCAAGCCTTTAGAGGCCACAATGAGGACATCGTCAAAAGCTTGGCGAAAGCGGCCAGACTTCCATTCCCAGCGGGTTTTACGGACTCTTTTCGTCTTTTGCTCGCCATTTTCATAAACCGTTTGGTTTTCATAATAATGATAGCCAGCTTGGCCTTGCCATTCGGTATACGTTTGGGCGTCGAAGGTCCAAAAAGGAACATAAATGCCGTGTACATCGCCCAAAGCGGCGAGTTTTTGCAGTTTAGTGGGATGAAACCAACCCTTTTTGATCCATTCCTTAAATTTATCGCTAGCCTGTCGTTTTGTGACCACAAAAGGCAGAATGCCTTGAGGTTGAATTAGATTTTGTTCAAAGGCCTCTTCATTGACTTTTTCCGAGCCGCAGAAGTTGCAGCGGATCGATACTTCCTTGCTATCGATCATGAGTTGGGCGCCACAGCCGCCACAGTTCATAACCTTTTTGCCCAAATCTTTGGGTTTATATTGATTTTGCTGGCTAGCGGCTAGGGCCAAAGATTGCTCTCGGACGAGGTCGTTGGCTTTGTCAAAATCTCTGGAAAATCCACAATGCCCACAGCTAATAAGCTGTTTTTCTGCGGAGTAGCTAAGTTGGTTGCCGCAGGTGGGACAGGGGAGTTTGAGAATACTATTCCGAATGTCATCGTTTTCTGCTAACATAGTAGGCCAGATTTGCTATAGTTGAAAATAGGGATATCAATATATTTATTTGTGACGGAAAACTAAGCTCAAAAAAAGGAAAAAAGAAAACAGCGCTTAAATATTGGTAGCTCGTTCAAGAATCCTTATTTTGGCGCTTGTTTTGGCCCAAAAAATCGTGATAATGCAACCGCTAACCGAGCAGCTCTGGAAAAAACTTCGTTCCGCCAACCCCGATCAGGTGGAAATGGCCCTTTTGCGTGCCCGTGCGCAAGGCTTTAATCTCAAGCCTTGGGAACAGGAATATGCCGAACTTCGAGAATATATACCTCTGCCTTATTATGCCCAACAGCATGAGGAGGTGGCAGCTTGTTATGCCGTGCGGGAGTTAGATTTGTCGGAACAGGAGTTGACGGCTTTGCCAGAGGTATTATCTAATTTGCGTTACATTGAGGTTTTGAATTTGAGCCGAAATGAGCTAACGGCTTTGCCCGCTTGGCTCAATCAGCTCAGCCATTTGAAGCAGCTCAATTTGGAGGGCAACCAAATTACGGTTTTGGCCTCCGATTTTTTGGCTTATACGCAATTGGAAGAGCTTAATCTAGCTCATAATCAGCTCAAGGCTTTGCCTGCTGCTGTATTGAGTCTGCCTACTCTTCAACGTTTAGACCTTAGCCACAACAGCTTGACAGCCCTTCCCAATTTGGAGGAGGAACAGCTCTTGAATTTGGCCTTTTTGGCCCTAAATGACAATCCGCTCAGCCAAATTTGGGTAAACATTGGCCAGCTCGCCAAGTTGCAAAACCTACAGCTTCAAAATTGTTTGTTGCAGCAGTTGCCCGAAAGCATAACGGGACTTTTTGCCCTACAAAACCTTTGGCTTCAAAACAATCAATTGCGGCATCTGCCTGCCCAAATGGGACAGCTCCGCAGTCTAGAGCTTTTGCAGTTGGCCCAAAATGAATTGCAAGAATTACCCGATAGCTTGGATCGCCTCGCTAGCCTCAAGCAACTCAACCTAAAAGAAAATGCCCTCCAACATCTACCGAAGTTGGAAGGCCTAGCTTCTTTGGAGGTTTTGCATCTGGAACACAATCAACTTCAGCATTTACCCTCCGATTTTGCCCGCCTTGGTCGCCTGAAAATGGCTTATTTGCAAGGCAATGATTTGGACCGCCTGCCTTTGATTTTGGACGCACTCCGCGCCTTGGAGGTCTTACACATCGAGAGCAATCCCATCGAGCAATTGCCCGATAGCCTAGTCGATTTGCCCAATTTGCAGCAGTTGTTTGCCGCCAATACGCAGATTAAAAGCTTGCCCAGAAGATTGAAAAACAAACTGGAGCAATTGGATATTGAAGGAACGCCTTTGGCTAATGGAGAAGTGAATGAAGAGCCCGAACAAGAGGCTTTTTCTCATCATCCAACCCCCCAAGAAAATGAAGAAGGGCCCAGCCCAGACGCTAAAGGCTGTATGCTGCCTGGCCTAGGCGTTGTGGTCATCTTGATTATCGCTCTAATCTACGGAATTACATTGTTTTGATGCTCCTTAACAATGTGTACAATATGACGAATCATCAAACGGCGAATATCTTGCTCTAGCTTGCGATTGGGTTCCTGCAAAATGTACTGAAATTTAAAAATAACAGCATCTTTCTTTAGCTCTTCCACTTTCAGGATGAAGCTGTCTTCTTGTATCCATTCATGATAGTTCTCAATGGCCATAATGAGGTCCTGCTCTAGGTTTGGTATCCGCCGAACATACTGCAAATCCATCTCAAACTCGATGCTGGTTTTCTTAATGTCTCGCTTGGTGTAGTTGACGATCTCACTCAGAAAAACGGTATTATTCGGAATATAAATGAGGTCGTCATCATCATTCAAAATGACCAGTTTAGACAAACTAAGGCTCATCACTTTGCCCTTTTGTTGCCCAATTTTAACTACATCGCCAAGGTCTACCTCATTAGAAAAGGCAATCATCATCCCACTAATAATATTCGAGATATAGTCTTTGCTCAAAATGGCCAAGGCCGCCGCAAAAATACTGATGGAGGTCAATAAACTACTCAAATTGATCCCAAACAGACTCAAAACGGTCATGAATAGGACCAAAAGCATCACCAAATAATAAATGTTGTGACTGCCCGCAATGATGTTGTCCTTTTGCTCGGCCCCAAGCTTCTTCCGCCGCCGATAAACATATTGCAAAAATTGCATCAGGCTACTAAAACCCATAAAGAAGAAGTAGAAACCCGCAAAGCTATTGAGGTAGCGCAAAAAAGGCGCTCTGACCAAATTTAGCCATTCCGTTTCTACCAAAAACCAAAGGCCAATAAAGACCAACCAACCAACTAGTTGTAATAAAATTTTCATTATTCGTTTTTCTTGTTCTATGCTAATTTTTGGGGCCTCCCGCCTGCGGCGGGCGCTACGTTCCGCAGCTCGCTGTTCGCTCGGCCCTGCAGCGCTTGCAGCGCCTTGGTCTGGCCTGACGGCCACTGCTTCACATCGCTAGGCCGCGTCGCTTCGCTCCTTTGCGGCGGCTCCGCCGCCTAAAAACAGCGCCTGCCAGTCTTTAGTTCGCTAAAGGGAGCAACCACGGACCAAATGGAGCCGCTTGGGCCAAATTAACTTTGGGGTCAATAATTCTTTGACTCGGTCGAGCATTCAAACTGACAAAAGCATCCACATAAACGGCCAGCTCCTGATCGGCTGAGGCTTCTTTTTGGGCCAAAAAAACGGCAAACTCCCGAATCGCCTCGGGCTGCACACTCATCCGCTTTATCTGATAGGGCTTGAGGTATTTGCTAGCCGAAACCTCCCAACGCTTTCCCTTTTGGTCCGCCAACTCAAAACGCACTTGCCCCTGATGCTCTACAAGCATTACACGCCAACCATAACGATAATAACGCTGCGACCAAATAATGTCTTTGGCCCCAAAGAAATGATGGCGTAGAGGCAAAAGGAACTGCCAAGCAAAATAAAGTAGCAAAATGGGCGTAAACCAGCTTTTATAAGTCGTTTTTCCTCCCTTAAAATAAGGAAGCGGCAGTTTTTCCCAACTTTTTGGCGGAAAAAAAGCCAGCGTCATTCCAATCATCAGCGGTGGAAAAAGACCAATATTGAAGAGATAGCCCGTGAGTCCATGAAAAATAAGAACGGCCAAATAGGCCAAAGGCCTTGTTCTAGACCAGCTCAACCAAATAAAGATCGTTAAATCGTAGCAGGCAGCCAATTGCCCCCCCAAAAGGGCCGTTTCAGGCAAGGCCAAAAGCTGCCCAATTAAGGGTGTATCTTGGGCCTGTAGCAGCCAAATGCGCAAGGGACGGCCCGCCCACCAATCGGGACTTAATTTGGCCCAACCCGCAAAAAAATAAACTAAGACTATTTGTAAGCGCAACCAAAAAAGCCAAAAGAAAGGATGCTGCTCTAGCCGTATTTTGGGCCGACGATAAGCATCCCAACTGCTGTTGCGATGCGCAGGCGCAAAAAAGAAAAATAAGGCCAATAACTCAATCAAGTAGTAATGATTGATAAAATTGCTGGCATCTAAACGATGCAAATAACCAAAGCAACAAGCAAACAAAAGCACCGAAACCCGATAATAAGCCCCTAAGCTAATTCCAATAGCCCCCAAAAGGCCGAACAAATAGATATAGGGAATGGCCGCATCGCCCAAAGAGGGCAAACTATAGCCCGACCAACTAAAGCGATAAGTAAGCTGCTGAAAGCGTCCGCTAGCTTCTCCTTTCAGCCAAGAGCTAATGAAGCCATAAGCGCCAATGCCGCCAAAAAGAATGCGTAGAAGGACTAAAGAATGGATAGCCGTTGCTTGTCCTAAATAGTGTTGGACCTTTTTCATAGAAAGCTAAAAGTTGCAAAGAATAGGCGGCGCGAAGCGCCGCTGCGAGAGCTCCCAAAAATAATAAGCCTCAAAAAAATCATTATCTTTAGCCCAAAATTAGCAGATGAAAGCGCATTATCCAATCCTATTCTTATCTCTTTTTTTATTGTTGGCCTGTCAGCATCGCAAAGAAGAGCGGGCCTGGCAAGAACGGTTACGCCAAGCCGATGAGCGGGCAGCGGCGAGAAGGATAAAAAAGGAGGCTATAGCCGCAAAACCATTGGCGGATTCTATCCTACAAATGGAGGCTTACCGTCGATCTCGAGAGGGTAGAATAAAGATAGAGAAAGAAACAGGCTTGGGGAGCCAATTTGGCAAGGGCCTATTGCCTAGCAGCCTAAAAAACAATCAGCCGCTTATTAGTTTTATGACGGGCCCTTGCTATGGAAAATGTCCGCAGTATCGTTTGTATTTTTGGGCCAATGGAGATGTATTGTACGAAGGACAGGCATTTGCCAAGCCTATGGGGAAACGAGAGTGTAAAATAGATCCCAAACAACTAACTGCTCTATTGACGCAATGGGAAGAGCAATTTGCAACTTGGGAGCGCCAATACCCAGCAGCCGAAAATCCTCTAGAGGGCTTCCCATTTAAGGCCATTTCTTTAAAATTGACTGATGGACAAAAAATAATTTTAGATTATCATGATGCCCCTAAAGGCTTGATTAAGTTAGAGAAAAGCATTGATTCCTTGGCTAAGCTAAGCTTTGATTTTCCTTTGGAAACTATTTTTTAGATAAAAATATTTGGATAATCCAAAGCCCTGCCCTATATTTGCAATCGCTTCGACAGAGAAGCATACTCTTAAAAAGGTCGCGTGGCCGAGTGGCTAGGCAGAGGTCTGCAAAACCTTGTACGGCGGTTCGAATCCGCCCGCGACCTCCAAAAGCAGTTAACATTTTTGTTAGCTGCTTTTTTTATGCAGCTTGCTCAATTGGGCAAAAAGAAAGGGCGACTGGAGAATCCAGTCGCCCTTTTGCTTTTACAGACTTTTTAATTAGGCAAAAAGACCGAGGTTGTGGACCAGCTCGTAGCTGGCTACCGCTTTGAGCTGTTGCTCTTGTTCGGCAGAAATCATCCCCGTGATTTCTATGGCCTCCATCTTCCCAAGATTATCGGGTAGGGCAATTTTGGCCAGCTCTCTTTCACTATTTTCTTCTTGCAGATAAAAGCGACTTTCACTGATCGCATTGCGGCGTTCTAAGCGGCCAATATCTCGGTTGCGCTCGTCTACTAATTGGCCATTGGCACGGAGCAGCCCCACTAGGCGACCATCTCTTTGGATTTGCGTGCCTTTGGTGGTCGTCCGAAAAATATATTCATGTTCTAGCGTAAGCACATAAATCAAATTATTCTTACCTGGACCAATATAGCTGCGAAAGGCATAAGCAAAAACGGGATCCCCCTCAGGAGATAGAAAAACGCCCTTTCCTTCTCGTTGATTGCTCTTTTCAACTACCTGGTCCACCTCTTTGGCAGAAATGCCCTGAGACCAAGGTACAAAGCCTCCTTTAAAGTCGGCAATAGCCGCTTTGAGACTCGCTAAGTCCTCCTCTAGCTCTCCCTCATCGGGCTGAACATTGCGCAAAAAGCGAAGGAGGAAAAAAATACCCGCAACGGCTAATAACGCGAGTAGGATAACAATGGCTAAAATATTCATAGGAGAGAGGGTTTAGAGTTATTCTTCATCTTTGTAACGAATGCGGTAAACCTTAGAGCATACACGGCAGTAAAAACGGCCCATATACTGTTTGGCATTCATGATGTCTTCATCGCGTTTCTCATCTTTTACCGATTTGACAGAAGAGAAATCGGGATTGGTTTTCATGAACTTATTGTGGACCACACAGCGCTGCATACTAGCCTTATCTCCACGGGCGCGCTCTTCCGCCGCAAATTGTTTTTCTTCTTTGGCCAACAATTTCGTACAAACCGAGCAATAACGACGGTAGTTGAGCTGATAGGCAAAGGGATATGCTTCACTACGACGAAAATCAGAGGCATTGGCCCGATAGTTATCGCTGAGTTTCATTTTCTTTTTGTGCAAAGGACATTTGCGCATGGTGTTTTTCTCCTCGCGACTGAGGTTTTCCAAATCGGGCTGTGCCCAGCCAGCTACGGCCAGGAAAAGAAAGCAAAAGCTTAAAAAATAAGAGAGTTTCATAAATTCAGTTTTGTTAATGTCTCCGTTTAAAGCTACAAGAACTATGCATTTTAGCCCTTTTGCTCCAAACTATCAGAGGGACAGGCCCATTGCCAATTAGATAAAGGGAAGCGTTTGGCTCTATATACAAAATGCCACCATTCGGTCCGAATAGTCGAAAAACCAGCTGCTTGCATCTGTTCTCGCAACAATTTACGGTTTTTATTCACTTCTTCCGAATGCTTGGTATAGGACCAATAGGCTTCTTTCCCAAAATAATCAAAGGGAGTGCCCATGTCCATTTCTTGGCCCAAACTATCCACCAAACTCAAATCTAAAGCATTGCCTCGGCTGTGCATAGAACCTTGCTTGGGCGGATGTACATAACGTGGATCAGGCGTCTTATTCCATAAGGCCCATTGGGCCGCAGAAGGCCGATAACAATCAAAGAATTTTAACTTTAATCCCATACTATCCAACTTGCCCTGAACTTGCATCAAGGCCTTAGCAACCGCCAAACGCGTATAACAGCCAGGACAATCATAAATCTGCAGCTCCATAAAGTTGTTGGTCGTCGCATAGCGAATTTCATAATCGGCCTGGGGAATTAAAACTTTTAAATCCACCCAAGCACTATCGGCCAAGGCCAAAAGAGAATCTCTCTGGGCCTGCTGAAGCTGGGCTTTTTGTTGCAACAAAAATGCTGTATCTGCGGCCGGAGCCATAGATACAGCATGATTTGTTTCTTCTTTTTGAACAACTTCCACTTTTTGCACAGCCGGCTCTTGACAGGCCAATAACAACAAAAAGCAAAGAAGTAAAGGGCTAAACTTATCCATATTTTAAATTGCGGTCCATATCGCGCTTGAGGTCCTTTTGCTTCAGACTGTCGCGCTTATCAAAACTCTTTTTACCACGGGCCAAGGCAATTTCCAGTTTGACCTTCCCCCGCTCATTTAAATAAAGGCGATAAGGTACAATAGAAAATCCTTTTTCCTTTACTCGACCCAGCAATTTCTTGATTTCTTGCTTGTGGGCCAATAGCTTGCGCGGCCGCAAAGGCTCATGATTGTTATAAGTCCCTAGTTCATAAACCGAAATATGCAGCTTCTCCAGCAAAAGCTCTCCCGCCACTACCCGACAAAAAGCATCGCCCATATTGACTTTGCCCTGACGAATAGACTTAATTTCGGTCCCTTGCAATACAATCCCCACTTCTAGGGTGTACACAAATTCATATAAATGCCGCGCTTTGCGGTTGACAATTTCTATTTTATTCTTGAATTCCATGAGTTGTTATTTTTTTGGGCTTCCCCTCCCTGCGGTCGGGTCGGGCTGTTTCGCAGCTCGCTGTTCGCTTGGCCCTTCAGCGCCTTGGGCGCTTCGGTCTGGCCCTACGGGCCACTGCTGTCCATCCCTAAGCCTGCGGCGGCTGCGCCGCCTGCTAGACCCAAAAGAAAGCCGTTCTGTTGATTTCGGGGGCATAACTTTTTTGCCTGCGGCAAAGTTCCAACTTTAGCAAAGGCGAACAAAAAGGTGTTGTCCCAATTTTTTGCTGAGTTGTAGTTGTTGGCCATCTTCTTTCTGGACCAACAGGCTTTCATCAAAGCTAAAGTGCTTAATGAGCTTTAGTTCTACGCCTAGTTGCAGGCCCAATTCCTCTAAATAGCGGAGAAAATCGGCATCATCTTCTTTTACGCCAACGATGCGGGCTTTTTGTCCCGCTTCCAATTCGGCCAAAATGATATGGTCCAATACATGAAATTTGCCTTCTGCATCTGGAATGGGGTCGCCATGCGGATCTACTTTGGGATGGCCCAAAAAAGCATCTAGGCGGTCCACCAATTCCGTAGAGCGAATATGCTCTAATTGTTCGGCTAGTGGATGGACCTCATCCCAGCTAAAGGCCAGTTTTTCAACCAAAAAGGTCTCCCAAAGTCTATGTTTCCGAATCAGGGCCAAAGCTTGTTTTTTGCCTGTGGGGTTGAGACGCACCCCTTTATACTTTTCATAAACGATCAATTCTTTTTCGGATAGGCGGCGGAGCATATCGCTAACAGAGGCGGCAGAAATCTGTACTTCTTGGGCAATGGCATTGGTAGAGACAGGCCCAGGGGCTAGGTCGGCCAGTTTATAGATGGCCTTGAGATAATTTTCTTCTGTGATGGAGAGATCTAGCTCATTCATAGATTTTGTAGCGTCTAGAAGCGGGCGAAGCCCGCTGGCTTAGGGATGGTAACTGGTGGCCTTTAGGCCAGACCCAGGCGCTTTGCGCCGCAGGGCCGAGCGAATAGCGAGCCAGTGCACAGCCCGACCCGCCCAACGGGCGGGGAAGCCCCTAAAAAAAATAGTCATTTATGGCTCTATTGTCTGGCATTTCGCCAGTTGAGCACTTCGGCATTCCAAGGGCTGCGATGGGTTCCAGAGCGTTGGAGAATCCATTGGCCTTCATAGGCGCTAAAGGTAAAATGAACGGGGTATCGGCCGCTGCCGCTGCCATAATACCAGTGCAATTCCTTATTGGTTTGCCGAATAAGTTGTGGCGGCCCAAAGATAGTATAAATTATTCCTCTATCCGTTTTCCAGCCTTCTTTATAGCTGCTAAAGCTTTTGTTGGCATATTCCATACGGCCATAATAGCTTTTGATTAGGCGTTTTAGCTGTTCTTCTTTTTTGCTTCGGCTTAGCCAAAACTCATCTAGGGCCTTTTTGGGCTGCTCGGCATTTTTCATTTTGTCATATTCTATATTTTTGGTGATATAGCGGCTGCCTAAAATAAGGTCTTTGACGCGATTGACCTTGGGGAAATCCTCGCCAAAATAGTTGAGATAGATGCCTTGGCTGGCGGTTTCGCTGCTCCGAATCCAATAAAGGCCCTCTTGGCTGAGGCGAAGCTCTTGGCCTTTTTTGACCCAAAAGCGGTCGCTTGCTTTTTGTTCTTGGCCCAAGAAAAAGTTGCTATTTGGACTATATGGAGGTAGGGCAGGAGCTTGAGATTGTGGAAAAAAATCAATGCAAAAAACTTGAACGGAATCGGCAGCGCTGGCCAACTGCAAAACATCTTGGGCCTTGGCATAGCTGCCCAAAAAGGGGCGGCCATCGCTATGTTCCAAATAAATCTCTTGGGCAACTTGTCGATCTGGGCCATTGAGATAAAAGAGTTGAGTGCCCAGCAACTTTTTTTGGGGCGAGGCAATTTGTAGCTTAAGGACCAAGGGCTGGCCTCCAGGTTTAAAATCGCCTAGCACTATGCTTTGGGCTTGCCCAATACTTACCCCCTCAAAGTCAAGGACCTGATTATAGAGAACCTGCGAGCTAGAATGATGTGGATAAACCTGTACATCAAGGATATATTCACTTTTGGGGTGTTCCCAACGCAGCTGAAAATGCTGATCTTTTTGGATACAATCGGCTCGTAGGACCATCTTTTGATCATACTGCTGATATTCTAGTTTGTAGAAGGGACTGTAATGGCTAGGGGCACAAGCTTGCAAGCCAAAAATCAAGAGAAAAAGAAGAGGGGAGAGGCGCATATCGATTACTTTGTTATCTGTCAAAATTAAGAAATATCTCTGTGTTTGCTTCTTCTTTGGCCTTGTTGCCTAGGCGCTTCAATTGAACTTTTTGGTCTATTTTGGCTTTAGCCCATCGAATAAAAAAAGTAAAACGAATGAAAAAGACCAATGCTATGCGGCTATTAGCTGCAGCAAAAATTCCCTACAAAAGTATTTTGTATCAGTACGATAGCGAAAACCTAGATGTGGCCAAAATTGCCGAAGAAAATGGCTTAGTGCTGGCCCAGATTTACAAAAGTTTGGTTTTAGAGGGCAGTAATAAACAGTTATTGATGGCCTTGGTGCCTGGCGATCGGCAGCTAGACCTCAAACTGCTTAAAAAAAGTTTGGGCATTAAGCAGCTGGACCTTTTAGCACAAGATAAGCTACAAGCTAAAACAGGTTATATTCGTGGAGGTTGTAGCCCTTTGGGCCTCAAGCAACCTATTCCCATTTATATGGACCAAAGAGCGCTAGATTTGCCTCAGTTTGCCATAAACGCAGGAAAAAGAGGCATTTTGCTAGAACTTTCTCCCTTGGCTCTTCAAGAACTTTTAGCAATAGAAGTGCTCCCGCTTTCTAAAGCTTAACGGCATAGAAAAAGGGCGATCGGAAATTTCCGATCGCCCTTTTTTGCTTATGCTTGATCTTCAAGCATACCCAATTCATCCTTTCGTATTTTCTCTTGTTTTTTCGCAATGTTAATGCTTAGTTCATAGAGAATATAGACGGGAATAGAAACTATAATTTGCGTCATCACATCGGGAGGGGTAATCATAGCCGAAAGCAAGAGAATCCCCACAATCGAGTGCCGACGATATTGCCGCATACCCGCTGAGGTAACAATACCCATACGAGCCAAATAATACACAATAATAGGCAGCTCGAAAATAAGGCCTGCAGGCAAAGTGAACATAATCATGTAGTTCACAAAAGATTTGGCCTTAATAATACTTTGGCCCTCATTGACCATAGGCAGCTGATAGCCCACCAAAAAGTTAATCGCAAAAGGCGATAAAATGAAGTAACCAAAAGCTACACCGAGCAAAAAGAGTAGGCTACCCATACCCACTACGCCGCGAGTGGCGCTTACTTCGGTCGTATAAAGTCCTGGACGAACAAATTTCCAGAACTCATAAAGTACATAGGGAAAAGAGACAATCAATCCCCCAATTAAACAAACTTTGATGTGCAGCAAAAAAGCCTCGCCCATATCAAAGGTTTGCAGCTCTGGATTGACGGGGGTGTAGCAAAGTGCTTTGGTACCTAGTTGTTCCGATATGCCACAAAATAGCTTGTAGGTAATAAAATCAGGATCTAGTGGTCCAAAAATCACATATTTAAAGACCAGCTCCGTGGCAAAAAACATGACGATTGCTGCAGCAATGACCCCAATAACAGCACGGATTAAGTGCATACGGAGCTCATCGAGATGCTCGACAAAACTCATTTCGGCCCCTTCGCCATCTTGTTCTTGTTGGCGCTGGGCCCGTCGTTTGATGAAGGAAAGTAAGGCCATGAATTAGTGGTTAGATAGGGCGACTAGCGCCCTCAAAGAAAAAAGAGTCCCAAGGGAATAGACTCCCTTGGGCATAAAAAGTTTAGGCTTCTTCTGTATTTTCTTCAGTGGCTTCCTCTTCTTCATCATCATCGGCGCCAGGACGAAACTCAACTTCTTCCCCTTTTAGGGTCGCTTTGAGGTAGTCGTTTAGCTCGCGGATTTCTTCGCGGTTGTATTTGTTGCCAGGGTTGGTCAAAAGGTCTAGATAGTACTCTAAGCTAGAAATATCATTCTCTTCTTCCCAAGGCGCTAGGCTGAATGTCCAATCCTGAGATTCGGCATATTCATAAACAAGACGAACAGATTTTACCAAAGTAGGCTGCTCTAGCTCAATGTACATTTGACGGAGCGCCTTCATTTTATCTACCATTGGCTCGCTAAAACCATTTTGGTCCAGATACATTTGACGAATCTCTTCAATAGGCTTTTGAATAGCCGCCTCTCTTAGGCGGGGATCATCCATGTTGTTTCTACGCATGATGTAAACTTCTTTCTAAAGATTGGAATAATTTCAAGCCACAAACTTACAAAAAATAGCCTACTTTTTCAGCAGCTTAATTTGAATGCGCTCATTTTTCGCCCGACCCGCCGAGCTATCATTTAAGGCGATGGGCCTGGCTTGACCATAACCCCGATATTTTAAGCGACTACGGTGCACGCCAGAGGCTACCAAATAATCATATACGGCCTTGGCCCTCTTCTTCGATAAGAAGTGATTTTCTCTGGGATCCCCTTTATTACTGGTATGTCCAGAGATTTCAATCTCATAAGTAGGGTTCATCTCTAAGATCTTGGCCAAATTGTCTAGCTCTTCTTTGGCCCCCTCCAAAAATAATGCATTGCCTTCCTCAAATTGAACATGCTCCAAAATGTCTACCTGATTGAGCTGGTATTCTTTGCGGTTCAAACGAACATCTAAGACAATTTTTTCTCTCCGCTGCGTATTGAGCATCTCAAAACTTCCACAATTGCAATTGAAGTTGGTCTTCTGACTGGTCAAACAGACATCATCAATAAAGTAGTAGGCAAAATCTACATGCGGATTGCGAAAAGAATCGACTTCTATCGCTCCTGTCACTTTGGTCGAACGATCGTCCTGAAAATTCCCCAAAATGAGAAAGTTTTCGCCCCCCTCAGCTACATAATCGCCCTGCACTTCTACCCACTGCCGCTGGTCCAAAGGCGAACGGTCCTGATTGAATAAATAAGTGAATTTTACATTCTGCAAAACGGCCTCATCATCTTGCTCCATCGGAAAACGACTGGCCCCAGCCCCAAAAGCACCCAAAGCCCGATTAGAGGCCTCGGCCAAATAAACCTGTGCCTTGATGCAATAGGTCTCACCCCGCTTGAGCGGATGCTTGAGCTTGACCTGCACATACTCTCGATAATCTCTTTTACTATATCGGCTGGTAAAGGCATAAACGCCCGCATAACCTCGGCCCGTTTTGGCCTTGGTTCGGCCCATTTTATTGCGGGGAACAGAAACATTGGTCGCCTCCGAGCGCTCGTGATAATAGTCGGCCCCGGCCAAATTGGCCCCACCCCAATAAGTAGATAAACTGATCTGCCCCAAATCTTTAGGATACTGTTGTCGGTACTGCTCAAAACTGGGATTGCGTACCACATTTTGCAAAACCTGCGCCTGCAAACTGCCCAAAAGAAGTAAAAACAAGAGCGTAAAATTGTATTTCATCTGATTTCCTGCATTTTATCCCTCAAAGATACAGAAGATGCTGGATATGCCACCGAAGTTGTTAGATATTTTGGGGCTGCCCCTTCCGCTGGGTTGAAACCCAGCGCAAAGCGGTATCGCTTTGCGAAGCGATACAAAATGAGGGTTGAAACCCTCATGAATTATCGGGCGGGTCGGGCTGTTCCGGGCTCGCTATTCGCTCGGCCCTTCGCAAAAAATGCTGCGCATTTTTGCTCGGTCTGGCCTACGGCCACCCTCTCCATCCCTCAGCCGATACCTGCGGGTTTTCTCCCGCAGCTAAGCAATATCGCTAGGCGATAATAGTAGTTTGGAGGACCAATTTATGGCCCAGCGCTGCGCAGCCGTGGCGCGCAGCGCCAGACCAAAGCCCGCAGGGCTGCAGGGCCGAGCAGACCTGCGAGCGGCGCAGCATAGCGGCGGCCGCCCTAGCCAAAGGCTAGCCGGCCGCGGGCCCCAAAAAAAAACTAAAATCGCTGAACAAGATGGTAGAGCGGAAAAAGCGTGAGCAACAATAAACCCTCTAAAATAGGGCGAATAAAAGCCAGCAAAAAAGCAAAGAGAAGTCCCAACAGAAAAGCCCAAAAAGGTGGCCGCAGCGGCATGGGCTGCCGAAAAGGAGGCAGGGCGTCTAGCTCGGGATAATGGGCCAAAAAACGGGCCTCATAGGCATAGGGCAATACTTCTAAAGGATGCTCTCGATAGGCCTCCGCAGCCGAATCCCGCCAAGATTTACGAGGCCATAAAGCAAAAAAACGAGCAATAAAATGACCAAAATAATAGCCCATAAAGGGCCGAAAAAAACCAAAGCCCCAATGCTTGCGGGCCAATAATTTGTATTGCTGCGCATGACAAAGTTCATGCACAATAGTGGCCAAATCTCTTAGGCCCAAAGGGGCCGTCGACTTATCGATATAGAGACAAATTTTGTGGCGACTAAAACTATGGGGCAAGGCGACCCCCACGGCAAAACTGCCCAACATAAACCAAGGCAGCTGCTCGTATAATTGTATTTTGGATTGGGCCAGTTCTGGAAATAGTTTTTTGAGCAAGGCTTCTTCAGCTTGCGTTAAACGAAGTGGCCTTGGAAAAACCCCTTCATACAACAAAATAATCCAGCTACGCAAGAGGACGGTGGTTAGGGTGCATGACCACCTGCTCAAAGGTGTTGACTTGCTGCTCATCGCCCAAAATGACCAGACTCATTCCCTTGACAATGGCCGTTTCTGGTCCAGGGTTGATGATGTATTTGCCATTGGCCAAACGAGCCCCAATGATATTGACCCCCGTTTGTGAGCGCAGATTGAGGTCCCGAATCTGCTTGTCTTTAAACTCTGGCCGCAAATCTTTATAATCCACCTCCTTAAAGCTCATGGAGACATCATTGCCCAAATTGGACAAAAGATTGAGAAACTCCACCATTCGAGGTTGATAGATGAGGGTAGCCATATAAAAGCCCCCAATCACCTCTGATAAGACGGCATAATCGGCCCCCGCCCGCAAGAGCTTGCGCTCTACAGCATGGTTGGAAGCGCGAGCAATTACACGGACCAATTTATTCAGCTCTCGGGCCGTCAAAACAGTATAGACATTCAAGGCATCATCGCCAAAAGTGACCACAATAGACATGGCATGCTCAATGCCTGCATCCAAGAGGGTTTGGTCCATAGCCGCATCCCCCTCAATAAAGGCATAACCGCCCTTGCGCAACTCCTCTACCTTCTCTTCGTCACTCTCAATAATGACATAGGGCAGTTTGTTTTTGGTCAATTCTTGAGAAATCTCCCGACCATGTCGCCCAAATCCACAAATAATGGTGTGGTTATGCAAGGATTGTATTTTCTGATACATGCGATAGTCTTTCATGAATTTTCGCAAATCTCCCTCAATAATAAAAGAGGAAAGGACCGAAATGGCATAAGCAAAAATTCCAATATTGAAAATAATAATGAAAGAGGTGAACAAGCGCCCATTAAAAGAAAGCGGCTGAATTTCGCCATAACCCACCGTAGACAAGGTGATGATGGTCATGTAAAACGCATCCGAAAGGCTATAGTTATCAATAAACATAAACCCAACGACTCCAATGAGTACAGTCAAAATGAGCAAGCCCGCCGCCAAAGCAATATTGCGCAGGTATTTGCTCACTCGCTGATAGTGCTGCTGCGAGGTAGAGCGGGTTTTATTCTTATTTCTTCTAACCTTAAATTTATTGGTGAGCATGGCAAAGGGAAAAAGAGGCAGCGGGCTTGCCCGCTGCCTAAACGAACAGTCTATTTCTTAAAGAAGGGGGCCACTTCTTTGTCTTTGCTGCCAGGGGTGTAGCGGTAAAATCCTTCGCCTGATTTGGCGCCAAGTTTACCTGCAGTCACCATATTGACTAGCAAGGGACAAGGAGCATATTTGTCTTGCCCAAATCCATCATATAATACGTTGAGAATCGACAAACAGACATCTAAACCAATGAAATCCGCCAATTGCAAGGGCCCCATCGGATGGGCCATACCCAATTTCATGACGGTATCAATTTCTTCTACGCCAGCTACCGACTCATAAAGGCTATAAATGGCTTCGTTAATCATGGGCATCAAGATGCGGTTGGCAATAAAGCCTGGGTAGTCATTGACCTCTACAGGAACCTTCTTGAGGTTTTTAGAGAGCTCCATGATGGTATTTAGGGTCTCATCAGAAGTGGCATATCCTCGAATAACCTCTACCAATTTCATGACGGGTACAGGGTTCATGAAGTGCATGCCAATCACCAATTCGGGACGGCTCGTGACGGCCGCAATTTTGGTGATAGAAATAGAAGAAGTATTGGTGGCCAAGATACAGCCCTCAGGCGCAACCTCATCCATCTGCTTGAAAATCTTGAGCTTGAGGTCTACGTTTTCGGTAGCGGCCTCTACAATTAAGTCAGCATTAGCTGCGGCTTTATCTAGGGCTGTGCCAGGCGTAATATTCGCCAAAGTAGCAGCATGTCCAGCCTCATCAATTTTCTCTTTGCGTAGCATGCGGTCCAAGTTCTTTTCAATGGTCGCCATCGCCTTGCTGAGCGCCTGCTCAGACACATCTACCAATTGGACCTGATAGCCTTGCATGGCAAAAACGTGGGCAATCCCATTTCCCATGGTTCCCGCACCTATCACAACAACATTTTTCATCTGAATACTTTATTTAGTTCTGTTAAACTGATTTCTTTGATGCCCCTAGCCTAATAAAAAATGGCCAGATTCATAAATCTTTTCGCCATCGGCCCAGATTTCCCCGCCGTTTTTCATCTCGGCAATCATATCCCAGTGAATGGCCGATTGGTTTTTGCCGCCACATTGCATATAGGTTTGTCCCACTGCCATGTGCACGGTACCCCCAATCTTTTCATCAAAAAGGATGTTTTTAACGGGGCGCTGAATATCTCGGTTGGTCCCAATAGCTGCCTCACCAAAGCGACGAGCACCAGGAATTTCAAAGATTTGATCCAATAGTTTTTGTCCTTTCTTGGCTTCCCAACGCTGAATTTCTCCAGCCTGTACCCAAAGCGTAATGCCTTCTACTTCTTGCCCCTGATAGATAGAGGGATAGGCAAAATGAATCTGCCCTTCTACAGAATCTTCGACTGGAGCAGTATAGACTTCTCCAGAAGGCATATTGGTTTTTCCATCGGAATTGATCCATTTACGGCCAGCAGTACTAAACTGAATGTCGATGCCCTCGCCCTTATAATGGATTTGGCTACAAGCATTCAGATGGTCCACAATACCTTGCTGGTCTCTGCTCAAGGCTTCCCAAGCCGCCTGCGGATCTTCTGCATCCAAGCGACAGGCGGTATAGATAAAGTCGCTATACTCATCTAAACTCAAGCCTGCATTTTGTGCATGGGCCATAGTTGGATACTCACACAGGCTGCGCTTTAAGCGTAGGTCGGCCGTTCGCTCGCTATATAGTTTGCGATAGGGTGTATGGGCCAAGGCCCGCAACTTTTGCTTATCTCCATTGGGGTTATAACAGAGTTGCCCATAGAAAGGTGCTCGGATGTATAAATAGCACTCAAACTCTTGCATGGCCTGCGCATAAATAGGATCAATGGCTTCTAATTGGGCCCCTTCTCCATATTGGTTCAATAAGCGGCCCTGCTCTCTAAAACTAAGGCTAACATAGGGAATGCCCCCTGCTTTGAGGACCTCCGCATAGACCTCCCGCACTAAATCTTCGGCTAGGGTGGTGGAGGCAATATATACCCGCTCGCCGGGCTGCACGCTCAAAGAGTAACCAACTAAGAGCTTTGCATATTTTTTTAGGTAGTTCATAGCTTTGTTTTGACTTTGACCAAAGTTAATTTTTTTTGTGCAAAATACACGCTTTTTTTGGGGCCTGCGCTCTTGGGCGGCTTGGTCGAACTGCGCCCAAAAGCAAAAGGGAGCAACAGCCTAAGCTGTCGCTCCCTTTGTTGTTCTGCCTAGAATCTAAAATGGATTGGTGGCCCAAACGGTAAGTTCTGGAATGAAGCCGCGATCATCCATCTCTAGGGCCGAAGCGATAGCATGCGCAATCTCTTGGCTGCGGAGCTTCTTGGCCTCTTCGGGCCGCTCGGCACGGTTGGCTTGATTGAAGGCTGTGGTTACTTCTGAAGGATTAACTAACTGCACCCGAACATTATGGGGACGCAGCTCGGCCTGCCAGCATTGGGTCAAGCCACGGACAGCAAACTTAGAAGAAGAGTAGATGGAGCCTGTGGCAAATCCCTTTAGTCCCGCTGTAGAAGCAATATTTACAATATTGCCCTTTTGGGCCTTGAGTTGAGGCAAAAAGGCCTGCGTCAATAGGCTAAGTCCAAAAACATTGGTCATGTATACACTTTGAAATTGAGCGAGTTGGATTTCTCCCAAGGGCGCAAATTCGCCAATTCCAGCATTGTTGATTAAGACATCAATAGGACCATCAAGTAGGGCCTGTGTTTTTTCTGCAGCTGCGGCAAACTGCTCGGTATCGGTCATGTCTAGCGCTAGGGGAGTAGCGCCAATTTCTTGGGCCACCTTTTCTAGCTTTTCCGCATTGCGGCCAGTAATCAAGACCTTAGCTCCTTTTTCAATAAGTAGTTGAGCAGTGGCCTTTCCAATTCCTGAGCTTCCGCCCGTAACGACTACTTTTGCATTTTTGAGTTGCATATTCTAATTTTATAATGGTGATTTATTTACGTTTTAGAGGGCCGAAGGCCCGCAGGCCTAGCGATGTGGAAGGGTGGCCGTTAGGCCAGACCAAAGCGCGTAGCGCTGTAGGGCCGAGCGAACAGCGAGCCCTGTAACGTAGCGCCGACGAGCGCAGCGAGGCGGAGGCCCCAAATGACTAAAACAGTAAGCAGACAGAAAGTTGAGTAGGAACAAAAAAAAGCAGCCCAAAATAGGCTGCTTTTGTATACTTGTTTAATCTAATCCTGCATCTTCATCTAGGCCGCGAAAGCCTTCGCCTACTCTTTCGCCTTGTTCGTAGCGACCGACAAAAGCTGTTTTAAAGCGGGTGTGATCTAGAATATAAGAGAGGACATTTAGGGCTTCAGACTTTGTCTTAAAGCCTTCTGAGCCATCAGCATTGCTTTCTAGGGGGAGAATCATGACGCGGGTAATGCCACCATCAATGGGCTCGAAGCCTAGACGATAGTCGAGCAATGGACCCTCCTGCAATTCCTCGAAGCGGTAGGCGCGATATTTACGCACGGCGGCCACTTGGATTTGGTAGGCCACGCCCTCGTCAGCATCAGGAGTAGTTTCATAGAGCTCAAAAATTCCAGCTTCTTGGGGGGCTTCTTCAATAGGGTCGGGATCGACTTCTGCCGTTGATTCACTCATATAAGGGACTAAAACCTCCTCTTGCCAGTAGACTTCTCCCGTCATAGAGAGCTTAGCTACTTCTTGGGCTTTGATAAAGAGATCATAGACCTCGCTATCTTCAGTGTAGGGGTTGCCTGTGCTTTCATCTAAAGGAACTTCATCGGGTAGTAAGTAGGCATGATCTCGGTCCGAGAACTCTTCGGGGACCACAATAAAGCGGGGATCTATGCTGGGGATTTCGGGTACTGCGGCAACTTGTGCTTTGTGTAAAACGAAGTTGCGTTGTTTCTTTTCATTGGGTTCGGTATCCTCAGTAGATAGGGTTTTGAGGAGCTTGGGATAGCCTTCTGCGCTAATCTCAAATAGGTATTCTTTTTTGGTTTTGAGTTCAAATTTATACTCGCCTACGGCTAGCATTTTATCACTAATAAGTTCTTCATTGCCATCAATTACCTCAAAGAGCTTGATATTAACATCTTCGAGTAGGCCGTCTTGGTCTTCGCCCATAATTTTACCCGAGAGAAAAAAGCGACTGCCCTCTTGACCAAAGTAGAAAATATCATCATTGGTGGTCGTGACCTTATTGGGGTCAAAGGTGCGGTTAGAGACCAAATAGCCGCCCTTATGCGCTTCATTGATGACAAAATAGAGGTCATCTGCGGAGGAGTTAAGCGGGAAGCCCACATTTTGGGCTACTTCCCATTTGAGCATTTCGCCTTTAGATTTAAAGATATCGAAGCCTCCTGCGCTGATGCGTCCATTGGTACTAAAATAAAGTGTTTGAGAGGGGAAGTGATAGAAGGGCGTTATCTCATCGCCAGAAGTGTTGATATTGGGGCCAAGGTTTTTGGGGAGAGAGAAATCACTATCCTTCTCTTTTAGGTCACGGCTACTGTACCAGAGGTCTAATCCTCCTTTTCCCCCTTCTCGATCAGAGACAAAGTAGAGAATCTCTTTATCGTCTTTACTAATTACAAAAGGATGAGTTGTATTGGTTTCGGCCACATTGATATAGTCGGGCAGTTGTACGGGATTGGCCCAACTGCCGTCTTCATTTTGGTTCATCACATAGATAGCACATTGCAATTCTCCGCCATTGATAAAGTCACATTCTGTAAAATAAAGGCGTTTGCCATCTACAGAAAAGCTTCCATTACCATAGTTAGGCTTTTCCATTTTACCAAGAAAGATAGGGGGGACTTGGCGACTACTCCAAGTTGCTTCACCAGTCTTTTGGGTACGGTAAATCTTCGATACTCCATTGATAGAAGAAGAATAATAGAGTACATCGTCGTTAAAGGGAATAGGAGCAAACTCTGTTTTCTCTGTATTGATATTGAGCGCCAAATGGCTGAGCGAAATATTGGGGTTGGTGTATTCCTGTGCTTTTAAGGCAAAGTTACACCCTTGAATTTCAGTAGTGATTATGGCCTGCATTTCTTCCTTATCACTGCCTTGATACTCCTGTAAAAATTCATTAAAGGCATCTTTGGCCGCTTGGTATTGGCCCGTTTGCTTGAGCGCTAGCGCATACCGATAGCCCGGCTTGTCATAATCCTTCTCATTATTTTTATCCTTAACATCGGCCAAGCATTTTACCGCATTGGCATAGTCGCGCACTTTGAGATAACAAACACCAGCCATATAGAGCAATTCTGGTTTAGAGCTCTTTTGGGTATAGGCAGATTCATAATAGAGCGCCGCTCGACTATTATCGCCTAGCTTCTCAAATTCTGCCGCTTCTTTCTTTAGCTTTTTCCAGCTCTTTTGTGGGGCATTTTGGGCATTAAGTAGAAGTGGAAGGGCAAGTAGTCCGAGACAGAGTAAAAAGTAATTTGTTCGTTTCATTCTAATTAGTCATGGTTAGTGAGTTCATTTAAAACTCAGCCGCTAAAGACGGCTGTTTTCAAATGAGTTCAGTTCTAATGCAAACAGGCCAAGGGAAAAGGCGAGCTAGATCTCATCATCTTGGCTCAAGCCTCTAAAGCCTTTGCCTACGCGTTCGCCATTTTTGTATTCGACCACAAAGGCCTTGGTAAATCGAGTGGAATTGATAATATGGTATAAGATATTGAGCGCTTCGGTTTTCTTCTTAAAGCCGATGCTGCCGTCTATGTTTTTGCCTGGAGGAATCACTAGGACTCGGGTAATATTTAGCTCAATGGTTTCAAAGCTCAACTCATAATCCCCCAAGGGCCCCTCTTGTAACTCCTCATATTTATTTGCTTTGTATTTGCGCACAGCAGAAACCTGAATGACATAAGAAACACCTTCTTCGGCATCTTCTTCTTGACTCTCATCATAGTGCTTGTGCAAACCCTTGCCCAACTTTTCTTTAGGACGGCTTTCTACAACAGTTTCTTCTTTGGGGTCTTCTTCCTTAGGTAGATCATTGCTCGTAATGGCCTCTTCTTCTCCCATAAGCGGCAAAAGGTTGTTTTTGGCCCAATAGACTTTATTAGAAGGCGAACGGGCTGCAATCTTTGCCACTCGTTCATAAAGCTCAGCTTCTATACTGCCAGCGGGATAAGCCTTGCCCGTTTTAGGGTCTTCTGCCCGATTGGGCAAGCTAAAGGCATTTTCTTCGCCCATGTATTCTTTGGGTACAATAGCAAAGAAGGGACTCTTAAATTCTTTGGGCTGCTCTTGGACAACCACCTCTTCTTTGCGCAAACCAACAGGATTATTCTGGGTCTCAGAACGCTTGATGTCAAAGGTGGCCAGCTCAAAACTAGCCGCCTGATAACCTTCTGCACTAAGCAAGACCAAATAGCGCTTGTTGGCATCCAAGGTAATGCTATAGCCTGATTTGTCTAATTTACTGCTTTGTACCAGCTCTTCATTGCCCGAAGTTTGCTCAAATAGTTGCAGTTGTACCCCTTCTAGCGGAGTCTTTTTAGCATCATTCTCCGCATAGATAATCCCCTCTACTTTTAGCTCCACTTTTTGGGTTTCGCCCAAGTAATAGATATTCTCATTGGCGGGAGCGGTTTGTCCCTCTACGGCTCGATTAGAAACAAAAAAGCTTCCCTTGGCCCCCTCGGTATAATAAAGTTCATCGGCTGCAGAGTTAATGGGAAAGCCTAGGTTCTGGGCCAACTCCCAACCCTTACCAGTAGATTGCGATTTGAATAAATCAAGTCCCCCCGCACTCAAATGCCCATTAGAGCTGAAGTAAAGGGCTTTGTCCTTTATAGAATAGTATGGACTCAATTCATCCGCAAAGGTGTTGATATTGGGACCCAAGTTCTGCGGCAAAGAGAAGTTAAAGGCCTTGCCCTCTGTTTGGCGAATGCTTCGCCAAATATCATAGCCCCCCTTACTGCCTGGTCGGTCAGAGGCAAAATATAGAATTTCCTTGCCATCTTCTTCCACCACAAAAGGGTAGCTGCTGTTATGATTGTTGCCATTGATATAAATAGGCAAGGGAATAGGATTGGACCAGCGTTCATTGTTCTTGGTCAAAAGATAAAGGGCGTATTTTCCCTCCTTATTTTTCATCGAGAAGTAAAAGCGCCGCCCACCAGCAGCAAAACTTCCTCCAGCAAAATCAGCATTGATGGGGGCATTGCCCGCAAAGGGAGCCGCCTTGCTCCAGCTGCTAATATCTCCTGTTTGTTCGCTGCTGTACAAAACCGTTTTGCGGTCTTTACTAGAGCTAAAATAGAGTTGACCACTCAACCAAATGGGCGCAAACTCATTCTTTTCGCTATTGATCTGACTAGAAAGCAGCTGAATAGGCAAATCTTTAGCCTGCTCTGCCGCTTTAAGGCCAAACTGACAGCCATCAATCTCATGGCTAGCCCGCTCCTTCCAATAATCCGCTTGGGGCCCATTGTATTGCCCAATAAAGGTCCGAAAAGCCAACTCTGCCTGCTTATATTCTCCAGTCTGCTTGAGCGCCAAGGCATATTTTAGCTGCACCAGCTCATAATCTTTTTTGTCTTCTGCCTTAGCAATAACCAAATACTTGAGCGCCTGCTGATAATCTCTAGCTTTGAGGAAGTAATCCCCCGCCAGATACGCAAGGTCTAGCTGATTGCGCTTGAGCTCAAAGGCCTGTCCATAACGAACCCCAGCCAAGGCAAAATCTCGATCGGCCGCCGCCGCTTCTGCCTCTTTCTTCAGGTCCTTCCAATTTGTCTGTGCTGTTGCGCTACCCCATCCCAAACAGAATAGCAATAGATAAAAATATATGGGTCGTACTATCATTGTTTATACCTTTTGTAGAAGTCGTTGAGCAAAAGAAAGCTAATGAACTGCATTAGCAAGAGCTCCCTATTCAAACTTTCTTTGGAGGCTATTTATTTCCTTATGCCAGAGTTTGGCCCTTACAAAAATACAGCTTTTAATCAGAATGAGCACTGCCTCTTTGCTTTAGAATTGCTTTTTGCCTTTGCAAAGGTAGACAAATAGAACAGATTGACCATGCTGGATATTATTTTGGGGCCCGCGGCCGGCTAGCCTTTGGCTAGGTCGGCCGCCGCTACGTTGCAGGGCTCGCAGTTCTGCTCGGCCCTTCGGCGCTTTGCGCCTCGGTCTGGCCTGCGGCCACCCCTCCACATCGCTAGGCCAATTGACTTTTGGTTAAAAACTAAAACTTGTATACTTATTAAGTTGAGCATACAAAAGACCTGTAGGTTAAAGCCCTCAGCTCCTAGCAGGTCAATATTATTCTGGGCGGAATGTTTTAACCTTCCGCTCAGCTACAGGCTGTTCTAAATATCCTTTGTTGCTGTGGGTTTTAACCCACAGGCAGGATAATTTCTAACAACTAAAGTATTTAATACAAAGGACCTGTAGGTTAAAACCTACAGCAACTGGTTGGCCAATAGGAGGTGTAAAAAAGGAGCCGAGGGTTAAAACCCTCAGCTCCTAGCAAGTCAATATTATTCTGGGTGGAAGGTTTTAACCTTCCGCTCAGCTACAGGCTGTTCTAAATATCCTTTGTTGCTGTGGGTTTTAACCCACAGGCAGGATAATTTCTAACAACTAAAGTATTTAATACAAAGGACCTGTAGGTTAAAACCTACAGCAACTGGTTGGCCAATAGGAGGTGTAAAAAAGGAGCCGAGGGTTAAAACCCTCAGCTCCTAGCAAGTCAATATTATTCTGGGTGGAAGGTTTTAACCTTCCGCTCAGCTACAGGCTGTTCTAAATATCCTTTGTTGCTGTGGGTTTTAACCCACAGGCAGGATAATTTCTAACAACTAAAGTATTTAATACAAAGGACCTGTAGGTTAAAA
Organism: Saprospira sp. CCB-QB6; assembly: GCF_028464065.1. Taxonomy (NCBI): domain Bacteria; kingdom Pseudomonadati; phylum Bacteroidota; class Saprospiria; order Saprospirales; family Saprospiraceae; genus Saprospira; species Saprospira sp. CCB-QB6. The sequence goes on from NZ_CP116808.1 coordinate 2,876,705, forward strand.
CCTACAGCAACTGGTTGGCCAATAGGAGGTGTAAAAAAGGAGCCGAGGGTTAAAACCCTCAGCTCCTAGCAGGTCTATTATTCTGGGCGGAAGGTTTTAACTCAGAGGTATTATCATCCCCAATGTTTAAAATCTAAGAACTTAAATTCTCTATTGCGATGAATATGTTCTTGATAACGAATATACTTTATGACTTTCTCTACAGCCTCAGGCTGAACACTTTCGCTAAAAGAACCTCTTTGCCATTGAATTTTTTGTTCATTGGCTACTGATTTATTGTAAATAAAGCTACTGCTGCCTTTGAGCCGCTGTATAATTGAGCTTAAAGACTGTGATCTTTTTAGCTGCAGCAGGCAATGTATATGGTCTTTATAGCCATTTACTGCTAGGAGAAAAATTTTATTTTTGGTCGCAATATCATCTATGATTTTAGACATTTTGATCATTTCTTCAGGGCTAAAAACGGCATGTCTGTTCTTGGTCGACCAAACAATATGAATGTAGATATAGTCAATGGGCATTTGTTGTTGAATTTTCTTTTAGAGAATTTCTGACTCTAATTGTGCTACCTAAAGGACCTGTAGGTTAAAACCTACAGCAAGAGGTTGGCCAATAGGAGGTGTAAAAAAGGAGCCGAGGGTTAAAACCCTCAGCTCCTAGCAGGTCAATATTATTCTGGGCGGAAGGTTTTAACCTTCCGCTCAGCTACAGGCTGTTCTGAAGATTCTTTGTTGCTGTGGGTTTTAACCCACAGGTATGTAGTAATTTAAATGAGCTGTAGGTTTTAACCCAGAGGCCAAAGAATTAGCCTATAACTTTAAAACAATCCTAATCCTCTTGCGCCTGATCCTCTTCTTCTTCAGTCATGGCCTCTAGGTTGATGCGGCTACGCTTGAAGAACTGGGCCATTTCGGCTACCCAAAAATCAACACCAGGTACGCCAGACTCGCTCATGTTCTTCGCCTGTTTATAGATTTGAGAAGAGAAGCGCATAGAGTCATAATCAAGTAGGGTGCGGGTATCGCGAAGCTTTTCATAAAGCTCATTGGTGCGACCTTCTAGATTCTCAAAAACCTGACGAGCATTAAAGTCTTTTTCGTATTCCACTCGATCAAAGTAGCTAGGGAGCAATTGCCCCTTAGATTGATAAAAGCTGTTGGCTTTTAGGATAAAGAGCTTGTTCTGCTCATTGATGCTTCCATAACGTTGACGATCAGTAGGGCTGAGGTTAATGACCTTACCATCTAGAAGCTGATCAATTAGGTCAAAAGCGCCGTTAATCTGCTGAATAGCAGTGGTTAGCAATTCAATGCTAATCATATTATTTTTAGCCATAACTAAAAAAGAATTAAGTAATGAAAAATAAACACTAGAGATTAGGTAGAGCAAGCATAGCCTAAAAGCTATGGGGGAACTCCTGCCTTTTGTTTATCTGTGTCGTTATGGTTATAAATGTAGGAGTAACTTTTTGTAAATACAAGTTATAACCAAAGTTATTTACGTATTTACTTTAAAAAAGTACCTATTTTAACGTTTTATTTGGTTTTGGGGCTTGTATAAGGTCTAAAACATCGTCTTGGAAGGTAGTTTTAGTGCTTCTGAACCTTAAAGGATAGCTCTTATAAATACTTGCTTATCGTTCAGTAGCTAGGCAGCGAGGTCCTAACCCTTAATTTAGAGCTTATAAAGTGCATTGCTGAGGTCCTTTACTTCAAGCTTTAGCTTCCTAGACTCCTTTTTTGAGGTCTGTTAGATCGTGATTGAGCTTATTTACCTAATTTTCTAGGTCCCAATACTGCATGCAACTACTTCATTTATATATGACATAGGTTCTTTACTCTAGCTATGTAGTTGTAACACTCTTTTCAAGGACTAACAAGACCTCAACAAAGGACTTTGACCAGCTATCTGCTGGAGTTCGGGACGTCCCTCATGCAGTTCGATAACCTATCTACTGGAGTTCGGAACGTCTCTCATGCAGTTCGATAACCTATATGCTGGAGTTCGGGATGTCCCTCATGCAGTTCAATAACCTATATGCTGGAGTTCAGGACGTCCCTCATGCAGTTCGATAACCTATATTATATATTTCAGGACCTCAACAAAGGACTTTGAGTAGCTCATCACAACAGTCCCCCTAGCCTAACGCCCAGTTTGGCAGCCCTTGGGCTGGGGCATGAAAAAGCCCAAGCTTGCTTGGGCGGCAAAAAATATTTATTCCAATCTATATAGGGTGGATAGTTGTGGGGGAGGTTTGTGGTGTTTAGGCTTTGGGCCGAAGGCCAAATAGAAGTCCTGCCACTTTTATCCTTTGATTTATTGCTATTCATCGTTATTTTTCTCAGCCATAGCTACAGCTATGCCTTTAAAAAATGCCTCGACTAGCCTAAAATTTTTATCAAAGTATGGCCAAAGCGCAGAACTCCTATTTGGCCTAGCGATGTGCAGGGGTGGCCGCAAGGCCAGACCGAGGCGCAAAGCGCCGAAGGGCCGAGCGACCCGACCAACGGGAGCCGACGCAGCGAAGCAAGTAATAGCGAGCCCTGTAACATAGCGCCGACGAGCGCAGCGAGGCGGAGGCCTCAAAATAATAGTATCCAGATAGTTAGGACTGTTTGGATGTTGTGTAGCTGAATCAATTAATTTATGAGGGAGATACAGAAAGCTGTCAGTAGGCTTGGGGGACTTTTTATGAGAAAAAATGATGGAAAACTGCTTATAGTATGTTGTTTAACTATAAATCAATTATTAGTTTGGGTTTAATGCTAAGCCTTAAGTTTATTTTTTATAAATTGGATGTGACCTAGAATATTATTTCAAAACAAAAATACTAAGCAAATGGATTTTATAGACAGACTGAGATCCCTTGGAGACCGTGTAGGAAAATTAAAAGATCAGGTAAACACAGAAGAGGCCACCAAAAATGCTTTTATCATGCCTTTTTTATCTGCTTTGGGCTATGATGTATTTAACCCCATGCAGGTTGTCCCCGAATATGTGGCGGATGTTGGAATTAAAAAAGGAGAGAAAGTAGATTACTGCATATTTAAGGATGAAAAACCAATCATTATTATAGAGTGTAAGCACTGGAAAGAAAATCTAGATTTACATAACTCTCAGCTGCATCGTTATTTTCATGTAGTGCAAGCTCGTTTTGCCATTCTTACTAATGGCATTGATTATCGACTCTATTCAGATCTAGAAGAGAGTAACAAGATGGATGAGAAGCCATTCTTTGAATTTAATATTCAGAATGTTTCTGACCACGTAAGCAGCGAGCTCAAGAAGTTTCGTCTTGAAAGCTTTGATGAAGAAAGCATTTTGGCCAATGCTAGTGACCTAAAATACTCTAAGCAACTCAAGGAGTTTGTCAGCAAAGAGTTATCTCAACCTAGTGAGGAGTTTGTACGCTATATTGCGAAGCAGGTCTATCCAGGTAAAGTAACGGCCAAGATTTTAGATCAATTTAAAGGCATTACGCAAAAGGCCATTAAACAACTTATCAATGAAATGATTAGTGATCGCCTACAGTTGGCTATTGACCAAAATAGAGAAGTAATTCCCGCCGAAGATGAAGTAGCGACTAAAGAAGTTGCTGTGGAAGATGATGGGATTGAAACTACAGAGGAAGAGCTCAAAGGATTTAGAATTGTTCAGGCTATTCTAGCTGCTCATATATCTATGGATAGTGTGACCTACCGAGATACCAAGAGCTATTTTGGTATTTTATACGAGGACAATAATCGTCAGCCTATTTGTCGATTACACCTCAACCGATCTAATAAGTATCTAGAACTGTTTGATGAGGAGAAGAACAAGAATAAAGTCCTAATCGAAAAAATTGAGGACATTTATGAATATAAAGACGCACTGATTGAACGAGCTAAGCTTTATGCGGCTCCAGAAGAAGGCGCTACAGAAGAAGCTTAGATAAAGAAAGAAGCCCCGCAGCTTAAGCTGCGGGGCTTCCCTTTTCACAAACCAAAAAAATAAATACATGCAACTTATCTATCTATGGGTAAATAACTACCGCAATTTTAAAAACCAAGGCTTTAATTTTCATCCTGTTTATGAGTTTGTCTGTAAGCCAGACAGTACTAAGTTAGAGTTAACTATAACTCCTTGTCCTCAGGATAAGTTACCTGCAAACTTTTGGGGCGAGAATATTAGCTCTGTCACGGCTGTAGTTGGCGAAAATGGGGTGGGGAAAAGCTCGTTGTTGAAGTATCAACATCTAAATATGGTTGGTAGAGCTGGCACAAATGAGGGCTGTCAAGCCTTTTATGTAAAGATAAATGATAAGTGTTGTAAACTTTATTTTGAATTTGGATGGGAACATCCAGAAGATCCTAAAATCAATTATGTAGCTGTTTGGAAAGAGGAGCTGGAAAGTATACCCTCAGAAGCGCAAAAAATTGTATTAGAAGCTGGTACAAAAGAATCTTTCTCATTTGAGCTGAAGGCGAATGAGGATAAAAAGGAAGACAAGCCTAAATTTATTGTAGTAAATATAGATGGAGATAAAGAGTCGCTTGTTTTTCCAGATAACTATCTAGACCTAAAGGAAAAAGGAATTTATTATAGCAATATACTTTCATGGACAACTACAAGCCCTATAAGAAAAGAAGAAGAGTTTGCTAGAGATGGAGATGACTTAAGTACAACCCACCTTTTGAGAAATGGAAATATTTATCATAAATATAGAATTGCAGAGGTAACAAAGCTATTTAAGTTTTTTAAGGCTTATTTTAAGCTTAGGGAGAGTGCGAATAAATTTCCGCTACAATTTTTAGAAAAAACAAGCTTTAGAGTTAGTTTAAAACCAATGTTTTATGGGGCATCTTATAATCAGCATTATGGGCGTGAAGAGATAGATAGCTTTGTTAATAGGTCACTTAAGACTCCATATAAAGAGTTGTATTTCTGGGCAGGATACTTTTTTTATGAGACAGATCCTGACCGAAATAAGTTTTGGGATGCGTTTGCAAAGGATATTGTTGGCCAAACGCATGATTTAGAAAAAAAGGTAATAGCATTTTTTGAAAAAAAAATAGGACCTGAAATCTACCACTATATTCAACTTTATAATCAATATTATAAGGAATTTTCTAAGAGAGGAATAAGCCCAAAGGGAGTAAATTTGATATTGGAAGGGACCTCGATAATACGTAGTGAATATCATTTGGGGCTAAATGATAATACCGTAGATTTGTTGACAGGGTTTATTGACTGGAAATCTGGTGATTCAGAAGGTTCTTTGATTAACTTCTTTCTTCAAGAAGAGCTGATATCTTTACATATAGACGGTCTCTCCTCCGGGGAGGAAGCTATGCTACTGCTCTTTTCTAGGCTCAATAATCGTTTAGAAGGTAAAGAAGGGGCTTACCTTCTCTTCCTTGATGAAGCGGACCTAGGTTTTCATCCCGATTGGCAAAAGAAGTACTTAGGCTTCCTGTTAGAGAGTTTGGGTGTTCTTTTTCCAGATATCACTTTCCAGTTGATTCTAGCTACCCACTCTCCATTCATCCTCTCGGATATTCCCGAGTCTAACTGTATCTTCTTAAAGAAGGATGAAGAGGGTTATAGCAAGGTAGATGAGGGCTTAGCTATCAGTAATACTTTTGGGGCTAATATACATGAGCTCTTAGCTGATGCTTTTTTTATGAAAGGGGGGCTTATTGGAGATTTTGCTAAGGAGAAGATCAATGCTCTGCTAAAGGATTTAATTGAACTGAAACAGCTAAAGCGCTTGATTGAGTTAAAGGAGAAAAGTGATGAAGCAAAAACAGATGCAGATCAAGCAGAAATCAAAAAGCTAGAAGCTAATATATCGCTACTAAAAGAAAGTAAGCAGATTGATAGCCTTCGGGAGATATTTGATTCGGAAATCAAAAAGATAGGAGATTTAAAGAAAACAGCGCAGCTAGTAGGAGAGCCCCTTATTCGCTATAAACTTCAAGAGCTAATATATGAGCTTACTGAGGATACAAGCTTTATTGACGAGGAAATCAAACGCTTAGAACAACTTAAACAAACAGGACGAAATGATAAAAATAGAAAGCTATAATCCTAGTAGTAAGAAATATGTTGCCAAGTATTATGCAAAAGATATTTCAGATGAGTTAATTGCTAGAGTTAAGTTTTTAAGGGCGTATAACAATGCAGGAGGAAATGCTAATATTAAAAAAAATATATATGATAGTTGTAGTGTAAATGGGAAGACAAAAAATACACTACTTGAAAAAGTATTTTACTCTTCACATGAAGGTAGAATTACGAAAGATAATCATTCTGAAAAAGCCTTTACCGCTAGTCAATTTAAAACTTGTGTAGCTGATGAGGAATTTATGGAATGGCTAGAATCTAATTTAACAGAGCTTATATTGGCAAAACCTCAAAGGTTGATAGATTTAGAGGAGGATTTAAAAAACAATTTAACGGGAGGTAGTAACACATATAGCCAGTATAAAAAATTTATAATGGAAATATGTATTCCATATAGTTCATTAGCTAATGCTAAAATTAGAAGGTGGACCAATAAGCGTCTAGTCCAAGAGATTGGTGCCAAAACCTGTTATTATTGTAATCGACAGTATGTAATAACAGTTGATTTAGCTGAAGATAAGCAGAGGGCTACAGCTCAGTTGGATCATTTTTTTCCACAATCAAAGCATCCTATTTTAGGCTTGTCATTTTATAATTTGATCCCTAGTTGTGGTCCTTGTAATCGTATTAAGTCAGATGCTCCTTTTGAATTGAGTACTCATATACATCCTTATTTAGAAGATTTTGGAAGAGATGGAATGTGGTATTATGATGGGGAGGATGTTGATAGCATCTTAGGACAAGATGAAAATTTTGAAATTAAAATGGAGCCAAGAGGGGCTAAGAGCGCAAAAATAGAGGGCAATCTCAATGTATTTGTGTTAAGGGAGCTTTACGATCAATCCCATAGAGACTTGGTAAGAGAGCTAATTCGTAAGAAATATGCATTTGGTAATGCCTATTTGTCTAATTTAATTAGGACATTTCCTGCTGCAGGCTTGACAAAAAAAGAAGCATACCAGCTACTATATCATAATTATTTGGATCCCAAAGATTTTTATAAGCGCCCCTTATCTAAGCTAACAAGGGATATTTTAGAGCAGTTAGGTGTACCCTTGTAGCAGAGATAAGCTTTTTTTTAGCTTAAAAAGGCTGTCTCAGCTCCTAATAAACTGATATCATCAAGCGGCGAAGCCGCTATGGCTGAAGGCCAAGGCCTAGCGATGTGCAGCAGTGGCCCGCAGGGCCAGACCGAGCCGCCGCAGGCGGCGAAGGGCCGAGCAGACCTGCGAGCTGCGAAACGTAGCGCCGCAAGGCGAAGCCGCAGCGGAGGCCCCAAAACAACAGCATCTAGTATATACTTATATTAACTAGCAGCAAGACCTATTGGGGCAAAAGTAATTGGGGCCAAGCCGCTGCGGGATCAGTGATTTCGAGGAGGAGAATGGCCCCCTCTTTTTGGTTGTCGATTAGTTTTAGGGGAAGTTGTTCTTGGCCCTGATAATAGGCCTGTACCAAAGGGGGGAGCTCCTCCCAGCTAGTATTGCTTTGATAGCGACTAAAGGCATTGAGCAATAAATAGTAGCGAGTATTGGGCTGGGGCTGTTCTTGAGCCGTCTGTTGGTAGTTCCAAAAAAGGACCTGAGATTGGGGGGCAAACTGCATATAGTATTCGCCAAAATTGCGCTGTACAGGATTGCTAATCACTATGGCTGCCTGCTGCTGATCGGGAGAGAAATGCCGCAGGATCAGTTCCCGCTGCTCGATATAGCCTTGGGTTTTGGCATATTGCATACTTTGGTAAGTGGGGTAGGCCAAAGCCAAAATAAAGAGCGACATACTGAGTGCTCGTGCCCCAACCATTAAGCGCTGGGGAGAAAGGGCAAAAAGGGAAAGGGCCAAGGCCCAGCCGCCAATAGATAGGGCATTGCCATAGCCCAGCCAATAGGCTAAGCCGGTCCAAAACCACAAGGGCAGCAGTAGTCCAAGCGCATACTGCTTGCGCTGCCAAAAGGCCTGCAAATAAGGGGCGGCGGCGATGGCGGCCAAGGGGGCCAAATATAAAAAGTGACGGACATCTGTGCCGCACATGGGCACATAAGCCTTATAAGAAATCGTCATGAAGTAAGCCGAAAAAACACTAAGGCCTAAGCTAAGGCTCCAAAAGGCGGACTCGCTGTCCATTTTCCAGCGCTTGCCTTTTAGGAAAAAGAGACTGCCTAGGCCCAGGCCCAAAACAGGCAGCAAACCGCTGCGAAGAAATAAAAGGCCCAAACCATAGCTAATGCGCTCTAGTAAATGGGAAATTGGGAGCTGGTCGTAGCTGCAGGGATTGAAATAACTGCCTAGCTCGATGGCTTTGAAGCGATAGAGAAAACTACCTGTTTGGCCATAAATAACCCCAAAATAAAGGGCAAAAAAGAGGATCGAAAAGCCAATCGCCCAAGCCCAAAAGGCGAGGTATTCGCGGCGGTAAACATCTAAAATAAAGAAGACAAAAAAGACGGGCAGGGATAAGATAATGGTCTCTTTGGCCCAAAAAGAATAGAGTAAAATCAGGCTAAAGCTCAGGGCATAGGGCCAGCTTGGACCAGCCTGCCGCTTAAAGCGGAGCCGCCAAAGACATAGAAAAAGCCCTAAGGTCCCTAAAGCGACTAGAATGTCGGGCATGACCTTATCCGAATAAAATAGGCTCCATTCATTGAAGAAAAAGAGCAGAACGCCCCAGATGCCAGCCCCTTTCCAAGAGCCGCCCAAACTCCAAAAGATCAGTAGGGCCGTGGCGCCCGTGATGAGCATGGCGGGGAGGGCCCCAGCAAAATCATTGATGCCAAAAAGGGAATAGGATAGGGCCGTGGGGAAGATGGTCCCCCAGCGATAGGCATAGTGGTCGTCGCCTAAATGAAACTGCCCCTGCACTAATTGAGCGGCCTGATACATATAGCCCATGACATCATCATAGCCATAGTGACCATAATAGCCAAAAAAATAATGTCCCAACAACAGGAGCGAAAGTAGGGCAGTAAGGCCCAAATAGGAGAGAAGTGATTTCATGCTGCTTGTTCTTGGGCCAAAGGTAAGCAGTGGAGGGCAGAAGAAAAAAGAAGATATAGATTGCTGTGGGTTAAAAATGTTAGCTAGCAAAAACGGTCCGCAGGGCAAGTTAAAAGCTGTGGAGGGTTTCAACCCTCCACGCTATGGATCTAGGCTGTTTTTTGTTGTCTGGCTGTAGGTTTCAACCTACAGGTATATAGTAATTCAAAAGACCAAGAGCGGCTAATGATCGCCTAGGGCCAAGCCCCTAGGCGCAGAAAAAGGCTGTAGGTTAAAACCAACAGCCAACTAACAATTGAATTTTGTTTTAGCTGGAGGGTTAAAACCCTCCATAATTAAACAGGGGGTATTTTTTAGTTAGCCTAGGGCCTTGGCCCTAGGGGGATAGATGGGGGTAGATATGGATGACAAAAAAGACCTGTAGGTTAAAACCTACAGCAAGCGGCTGACCAATAGGGGCGATAAAAAAGAAGCCGAGGGTTAAAACCCTCAGCTCCTAATGAGAAAAGATTATTCTGGGCGGAAGGTTTCAACCTTCCGCTCAGCTGCAGGCTGTACTAAAGGTCCTTTGTTGCTGTGGGTTTTAACCCACAGGTATTATAATTCCTAACAACTAAAGTAGTTAATTCAAAGGACCTGTAGGTTAAAACCTACAGCAAGCGGCTGACCAATAGGGGCGATAAAAAAGGAGCCGAGGGTTGAAACCCTCAGCTCCTAATGAGAAAAGATTATTCTGGGCGGAAGGTTTCAACCTTCCGCTCAGCTGCAGGCTGTACTAAAGGTCCTTTGTTGCTGTGGGTTTTAACCCACAGGTATTATAATTCCTACGAACTAAAGCATTTAATTCAAAGGACCTGTAGGTTTTAACCTACAGCAAGCGGCTGGCCAATAGGGGCAATAAAAAGGAGCCGAGGGTTGAAACCCTCAGCTCCTAATGAGAAAATTATTCTGGGCGGAAGGTTGAAACCTTCCGCTCAGCTGCAGGCTGTACTAAAGGTCCTTTGTTGCTGTGGGTTTTAACCCACAGGTATTATAATTCCTAACAACTAAAGCATTTAATTCAAAGGACCTGTAGGTTTTAACCTACAGCAAGCGGCTGGCCAATAGGGGCAATAAAAAGGAGCCGAGGGTTGAAACCCTCAGCTCCTAATGAGAAAATTATTCTGGGCGGAAGGTTGAAACCTTCCGCTCAGCTGCAGGCTGTACTAAAGGTCCTTTGTTGCTGTGGGTTTTAACCCACAGGTATTATAATTCCTAACAACTAAAGCATTTAATTCAAAGGACCTGTAGGTTTTAACCTACAGCAAGCGGCTGGCCAATAGGGGCAATAAAAAGGAGCCGAGGGTTGAAACCCTCAGCTCCTAATGAGAAAATTATTCTGGGCGGAAGGTTGAAACCTTCCGCTCAGCTGCAGGCTGTACTAAAGGTCCTTTGTTGCTGTGGGTTTTAACCCACAGGTATTATAATTCCTAACAACTAAAGCATTTAATTCAAAGGACCTGTAGGTTTTAACCTACAGCAAGCGGCTGGCCAATAGGGGCAATAAAAAGGAGCCGAGGGTTGAAACCCTCAGCTCCTAATGAGAAAATTATTCTGGGCGGAAGGTTGAAACCTTCCGCTCAGCTGCAGGCTGTACTAAAGGTCCTTTGTTGCTGTGGGTTTTAACCCACAGGTATTATAATTCCTAACAACTAAAGCATTTAATTCAAAGGACCTGTAGGTTTTAACCTACAGCAAGCGGCTGACCAATAGGGGCGATAAAAAAGGAGCCGAGGGTTGAAACCCTCAGCTCCTAATGAGTAAGATTGGAGTGGCCGATAGTCGAATTAAGACTCGAAGCGTCTATCTAGTTCTTCAAAATTGTAGCGAATAAAGCAGCGGCGTCCTCTGGGGGATCGCTCTGGGTTTTCGCAGGCAAAGAGCCGATCAATTAGGGCCTGCATTTCGAGCGGGCTAAGCCGCTTGGGTTGTTGTTTGGCCATGCGCATAGCCATAGCTCTGGCCATATTTTGTTCAAAGGAAAGAGAAAGGGATTGGCCCAATTGGTATTGCTCCAAGATTTCTTCTAGCCAGCCATCTTCTTCGCCCAATTGTTCTAAATAGGCGGGTACCGAAGAGATGACAAAGGTCGTTTCGCCCATAGGGACCAATTCAAAGCCCAAGCTTTTGAGCTGGGGCAGCAGCTCTTGTAAGAGCTTGGCATCCCGCAAATTCAGGCTAACACTAATAGGGAAGAGGCTGTGTTGTTGGACCAGCCGCTTATGTTCTAGCCGCTGCAAATAATCATCATAAAGGATGCGCTCTAGGGCGGTCTGCTGATGAATCAATAAATAACCCGCTCTTAGGGGGCTAATCATATAGCCTTGGCCCAAATAAAAGAGCTCTTGTTTGGGGCCTTGGCCCATTTGCAGGGTCTCTTCTTCTTCCTGTTCAAAGAGTGGGGTTTGCTTAGAGAGCTTGGAGGGAAGCAGCTGTTGTTCTTCCTCCTCCTCATCTTGTAAATCAGCATAGAGCTTCTCCCAATGGGCCAGATTGTTCCGTTCCTGCTCCGTTTTTTGAGGGGGACGATAGCCGCCACCACCGCCGCTAGTTGTAGACTTTGGGCTGCTCGTTTTTGTATTGGAAAATAGCTGTTGTTTTTCCATCCGCTCCCGCTCCAATTGCTTACTAATGCTCGACTCCTGCTCAAAGTCGATGCTAGGCGTCACATGATGTTGGGCCAAAGCATGGCGGGTACAGACTCTAAGGTAATTATAGATCAGTCGCTCATCCTCAAACTTAATTTCTTGTTTGCTGGGGTGGACATTCACATCAATTTTGGCGGGATCTAGCTCAAAGAAAACCACATAAATGGGATACATCTTTTGTGGGAGTAGATCTTCATAGGCCTGAAAAAGCGCATGTTGCAAATAATTACTTTTGATATAGCGCTGATTGACGTAGAAATACTGATCGCCACGCATCTTGCGGGCAAAATCAGGCTTGCCCACATAGCCCCAAATCTTAATAATATCGGTCTCTTCAGAGATGGGAATTAAGGCTTGAGCGTATTTCTTCCCCAATACCTGAATAATCCGTTGTTTGAGGTTGCTGGCGGGCAGATGAAACTGCTTTTGGCCATTGTGGTGCAAAGAGAAAAAGATATCGGGATGGGCAATGGCAATCTGCTGAAATTCATCGAGCACATGCTTAAATTCTACCTTATCCGATTTGAGAAAGTTGCGTCTAGCGGGAATATTGTAAAAGAGGTTCTTGACCGAAATGCTGGTCCCCGCAGCAGCCTGACAAGGCTCTTGAGAGAGCAATTCAGAACCTTCTACCTGTAGACGAACGCCCAGTTCCTCGCCCCGCTTTTTGGTCCGCATTTCCACCTGGGCCACGGCAGCAATAGAGGCTAGAGCCTCGCCCCGAAAGCCCATGGTATGCAGATTAAAAAGGTCTTCTGCCTTTTGAATCTTAGAGGTGGCATGTCGCTCAAAACTCATCCGAGCATCCGTTTCGCTCATCCCAATGCCATCATCCACCAACTGAATGAGGGTTTTTCCCGCATCATTGATAATCAGGCGAATGTTTTGAGCTCCTGCATCAATGGCGTTTTCCATCAATTCTTTGACTACAGAAGCGGGCCGTTGCACCACTTCTCCGGCTGCAATTTGGTTGGCAATATGGTCGGGCAATAGGCGAATAAGATCTGCCATAAGCGATATGAGTTAAGGGACTAGGAATTGGGAAACCAAAAGTGAAGCAAGCCAGGGAGCCAGCGCTCTAGGGCCGCATAGGCCGCTGCAGTCAGAATCCCCAGAATAATCAATAGGCGCAAAATACCGCCAGACCAAAGCCCGCGATGCTCTCGCTTGGCAATCTCTCTGGCCAAACGCAGCTCTTCACGGATGCGCATCTTGGTCACTTCACGGTCAATATTGCCCGTTTTTCGACCTTCTGCTGCACGCACACGGTTCTCCAAGGCTTCTTTGTCCGCATCGTAAAAACGCGGCTGATAGCCAAATCCACGAGGTTCACGCCCTCCTAGTTTAAAAAATTTAAGCATAATTGTATTCCTATTGAGGTGAATGAAGATAACGAACTTCTATTAAAGTAAAAAGCTTTGGCAAATCTCCTAATATCTACAGCCATTTTAGCTTTTTGTTCTATTTTTTTGGGGCCTCCGCAGCAAAGCTGCGGCGCTACGTTTCAGGGCTCGCTATTCGCTCGGCCCTTCAGCGCTGCGCGCCTCGGTCTGGCCTGACGGCCACCCTTGCACATCGCTAGGCCATTGGCGGCGGCGTCGCCGCCGATAGGACCAAATTAATACAAAAAACCCCAAATATGGCCCTGCGCTGTGCCCAAATACCAAAATTGTCCATCATGGGCCAGACAGAGAATTTCTTCGCCCTCTAAACCCTGAAGTTTTTGCCAGTTTTGGCCCCCATCTTCAGAGAGGAGCAGGGCCCCATCTTTTCCCCCAACAGCTAGATGATCTTGATCTAGGGCTAGAATGCAGCGCCAACGGTATTTGGGGTTTATGGTGCGGCCCGACAATAGCTTTTGCCAGCTTTCGCCCCCATCTTCAGATTTATAAACGCTACCATAATCTCCAGCTACAAAAGCATTTAGGCTATCGGGCCAACTAATGGCCCTAAAATAATTGCCCTGGGGCGGCATGGGCGCCCAATTTTGCCCATAATCAGTAGTCTTTAAGATTAGGCCATAACCAACGGCTAGGGCGCGGCCATCGGCCTGCCCCGCCAAATCACTAAAACTATGGAGAAAGCTATCGGCTTGGAGGAGATAGGGAAAATTGCCATTGGCCCGCAAACGATGAATGCGCCCTAGGCCCAAATTTTCGCCAGCGACCAGAATGCCTGCAGAGTCCGAAAAGAAATGTCCCGCAGAAAAATACTCCCAGCCAGGCATATACAGGCCAGACCAAATACCGCCTTCTCGATAATAAACCGTGTTCCCAATCGGATAGGCATATAAGCGATCATCTAGCCATTGTAAATCTCGGACTGCATGATTGAGCACTAATAAACTGTCCCAACTAGGGCTATCAATAGGGCTTACCCAAAGCCCCCCTCGATTAAAAAGGTCGCCTAGGCCAATATAAAGGCTATCATTATGGACCAATATACTATTGACGGGCAATTGATCGGGAACGGCCCAACGGCTTAAGTCTCGCTCCATAGTTTCTACCTTCTGGCAGGCTTGTAAAGCAAAAATAAAGAGGAGAAAGAATAGAATTTTATTGTAGGCCATATTGATCGATAAGGTATACCCAAGCGGCAATGCCTGCCGCGCCCAGTTCTAGCTCTCGGCGATGCACATTTTCAAAAACATCATTGCTAGAGTGGTGGTAATCAAAGTAACGTTGAGAATCAGGGCGAAATCCAAAAAGGACCACCCCCAACTTTTTAAGTGGGCTAATGTCAGCCCCAGAGCCTCCTGTGGTGAGTTCGTAAAAGCCGTAGGGAGAAACTAAAGCTCTCCAGTTTTGGGCCTTGGCATAGGCAGGTTGCAGAATATGAGGGAGGGCATCCATGGCAAAACCTCTGGGGGCATGTCCACCTCCATCAGATTCAATAGCGGCAATATGTTTTTCGCCTTTTCGCTCGGCCTCGGCTGCATATTTTCGTCCACCAGCTAGGCCGCTTTCCTCATTGGCAAAAAGCACGCAGCGAATGGTATGTTTGGGCCGAATGCCTAGGGCTTTAAAGCTGTGAAGGACCTGCATGGCATGCACGCAGCCAGCGCCATCATCATGAGCGCCTTCGCCCAAATCCCAAGAGTCTAGGTGACCGCCAACTACAATAATTTCATCGGGATAATCACTCCCTTTAATTTCTCCAATTACATTATAGGTTTTGCGTTTGCCCAAGTCTTGACAGTTGAGTTGCAAATAGACTTTGGCCTTGGGTTCTTGGGCCAAAAGGGCCGATAGTTTATCGGCGCTTTGAATACCTAGTGCAGCGGCTGGAATCGGTTGCTCTTGTTGAAAAATCGTTACACCAGAATGAGGAACATCATCATTTTTGAGGGTGAGGGAGCGAACTAAGGCGCCTACTGCTCCTTTTTGGGCGGCCACTTTAGGGCCAGAAGTGCGCTGCGAGCCAGCAGCGCCATAGGCGTGAAAGGTATTGATTTTAGTGGGGTCCATAGGCCCATTAAAAAAGACAAACTTGCCTTTGACTTGGCTGCTAGGGAGCTTGCGCAAGTCTTCCACGGATTTTACTTCAATGACTTCAGCGCTTAGGCCCAGTTTAGGTGTAGGGGCCGAGTAGCCCAAGGCCACGACGGATAGCTCTAGATCGCCTAGGGTTTTAGATTGGATGAGCTTACATTTTTCGATGCTCCCACGGCTCCAATGGCGGACCTCTACCTCTTGGGTCCAGACCTTATCGCAGCCAATACTATCTAGAATTTGTTGGCTGTATTCTACGGCTGCAGCTCCAGCGGAAGAGCCTGCTACTCGGTGGCCGATCTCTTTGCAGAGATGATGTAGCCAAGGGTAGCATTGTCCTTCGGTCAAGACATGATCGAAGAATTGAGCAACTTGCTCTACTCCTTCATCTCCAGTTTGGCTGTGCGCCTTTGGACCAAAAAACAAAAGAGAACCAACTAAAAAGGTAAAAACTGGGCGCATAAGAAAGTCATTTTAGGCAAGGAAAAGGAATACCGTGGGCCGTTTATGCAGGTCGGGCAAGCTTCCCTTTTTCCATTCGGCTACGGTTTGGCTTTTAATATATTGGCTGGGCAGGCTAATATCTGCGGCTACACAAAGGCGGCAATGATTGGGCAATTGGGCCAAAAGATCTTCTAGCATAGCCATATTGCGGTAAGGCGTTTCGATAAAGATTTGGCTGCGACCTTCTTTTTTAGACTGGGCATATAAATGCTTGATCTTCTTTTGGCGTTCGCCTTTTTTGATGGGCAAATAGCCTTCAAAGCCGAAGCATTGGCCATTGAAGCCAGAGGCCATTAGGGCCAATAGGATAGAAGAGGGGCCAACTAGGGGGACCACTTCAATGCCTTTGGCATGGGCCATTTCGATGACGGCAGCGCCGGGGTCGGCTACGCCAGGGCAGCCTGCTTCAGACATTAGGCCGATGCTCTTCCCCATTTTGAGTGCAGGCTCTAGAAAAGAGGGGAGTTCTGCAAGGTCTGTGCGTTTGTTGAGTTCAAAAAAGGTCATTTCTTGAAAGGGGATAGGCGTTTTCCAATCCTTGAGGAAGCGGCGAGCTGTTTTGCCTCGCTCTACAATAAAATGGTCCAAACTATGGACAACTTGAATTACTTGTTGGGGAACAGGTAAATAATCGGAGGGGCCCAAAGGGACAGGGATAAGATATAATTTGGCCGGCATAAAGGCAGTGGGTTAAGATATTTTAATGCCTACAAGATACGGAAGTCCGCCAAATTCTTAAAACAGAGCGCTAAAAGGGGCGAACTCTTTTAGACTCAGGACTATGGGCAAACTATATGGCCGAGGTCCATTGGCTGAGGGATGGACAGCAGTGGCCGCAGGCCAGACCGAAGCGCGCAGCGCTGAAGGGCCGAGCGAATAGCGAGCTGCGAAACAGCCCGACCCGACCGCAGGGAGGGGCAGCCCCAAAAAAAACAGCAGTATAAAAAGGAGAAAAAAGGGGGATTTGGGCATAAAAAAAGGGAAAAACAGCTGCTGCTATCCTTCCCTAGAGGTATTGGAATTCTGTTAACCAATAATTTTTTTGAAAACGCCCATGCCTAGAATCAGGCTAGCATTTTTGAGGCCTTGGCCCAACTGCTTCATGATTTTGTGGCGAAGCGAGGTTTTGCTGGGCATATCTTTAAGGGCCTTGATGAGGCGTTTATTTTGTTCTTCTTGGCCGACCGAGATGCGAATGCAGTGTTCAAGGCTTTTGTCAATTTGGTAGGCGGGAAAGACTTCAATGCCTTCATTTTGTAGGTATTGGTAAGTTTTTTCGCCTTCTTTGACCTTGAAGAGAATGCAATTGCTATTGGAGAGCGATACCTCTTGAACAATGGGCAGTTGATCGAGTTTTTCGATAAGGATTTTGCGTTGTTCCAGTGTTTGTTCAATCACTCGATCTTTTTGGGCGGGGACCCGCATGGCTTTAACGGCGGCGGTTTGGGCCAAGGTGTTTACGCTAAAGGGCGTTTGCATTTTCTGTAAAATCTCGATGAGTTCGGGCGAGCCGAAGGCGAGGCCGAGGCGGAGCCCCGCTAGGCCCCAGAGGCTTGAGAAAGAGCGGATAATAACGAGATTGGGGAAATCTTTAAGGTAGGGGAGTAGGCTGAGGTCTTGTTGGTAATCGAGTTGTCGCTCGTCTAGGACCACTAGGCCTTTAAAGCCTTCGATGGCATCGACCACATCAATCCCTCTTAGGCAGCGGCCGGAGATAGGGTTGGGGTGGCTGAGGAATAGAATTTTGACCTCTTTGCGGAGTTCTGCTCTTAGTTTGAAAAGCGAAATTTGGTAGTCCTCGTTGAGGGGAAGGAGTTCGAGATGGCTGCCGTTCAGGTCGGCTAGGTGGCGGACTTCTGGGGCGATAGGGCTAAAGCTGAGAATATGGTCCTTATCATCTTGGCAAAAGACGCGAAAGATCAGGTCGATCAGGGCGCTACCGCCGTTGCCGGCTAAGATTTGTTCTTTTTTCAGGCCATAAAACTCGGCGGCTTCTTCTCGAAGCAATTGGCATTCGGGATCGGGGTATTGGCTATAATCTTGCTCGGCGCCTAGGCTTCCCCAGGGGCTCTCGTTTTGTTCCATACGCAAACAATGCCGAGGCAGGCTATGGTAGCGGGCTCGGCGGCGGTTATTTAGAATTTTGCGGCTGCGGCGGGGCAGCAATTCGTAAATATCAAAATCGCTGGATGGCATAGGGTTAGGCTGAGAAATGAGTGAATTATATAGACTAAAGGTATTATTTTTTGCTCAAAATTCGTGCTAGTCTGGCCCTAGTTTTTCGCCTTCAAGGCTTAGGATGGCTTTCTATTTCTGAAGTACTCGAAAAAAGAGACATTTAGAAAAAGGAGTAAAAAGCCATAAATAAAGTCGTCCCAGGGGATGCTGCCGCAGCGGAAGCCCAAGATGGCTTCTAGTTGTTGACTATTGTTGTAGAGTACTACGGGTTCTTGATTGAAGCCCCCTGTTAAAATACCGTTGACCAGCAAAAAGGGAAAAAGGCTGATGAGGTAGGCCAAATAGAAGCGGCTGCGATAATAGTTGGGGATAAAAAGTAAGTGCCAAAGTAGAAAACTACCCGCTAGCAAAAAGGTCCAGGCTGTATAACTCATCAACAAACTGCTGAATCCAATAGCATAGAATAGAACAACCAATAGCCAACTAAGGGGGCGTTCTATGGGCCCCAAAACATCTTTAGAAATATAGGCCAAGAGACATTCATGAATAAAGAGGCAGGCATAGGGGACGCTAATAAAAAATAGCCATTCGCCTAAGGGCAGGCCCAGAAAAGAGTAGGTAAAATAGCGGGGGTTAAAATCCCAAACGTTCATTTGGGTAAAGAAAACATCCCAGGCCAAAAAAAAGCTGCCAACGATTAGCAGGCCGGGCCATAGAAAGCGCCATTTTTTATAGAAGTGGACCTTTTTGTCAAAGGAGAGCAAAAAAGGGAAGAAAATCGTCCCGATGTTAATCCATAAATACCAATAGGCATGCTCTCCAAACTGTAGTTTAGGGCCCATAGCGGGCACTTGCATAGATTGTTCGGCCTGCCAATCTAGGGGCGCCCACAATAAGTAGAGGACCCAAAGCAAGGGCAGCCCTCCAAGAAGAAGAGCCGCCCCCCATTTTTTTGTTTGTTGTTGCATCTATAAGAGATTAAACTGTGCTCGAATCATCGACTTACCCAAGATATACAATTTGCTGCCATTGGGAATCCGAATACGTTCTTCTGTCACTCGATCGGCTGGCGATTGTTTAATTTTATGGAAGAGGTTGAGGTAATATTTATAGGCTACGTAAACTCCAAACCGACAACCTTTGGGTAGCCCCAAAATACCGTGATAGGCCAACTGAAAATCTTGGAGAATATCTGCTTCGATTTCGGCCTTAATGTGGTCATTAAATAATTTATAATCAACTCCTGGAAAATAGACTCGGCCACGTTCGGCATAATCACTTTTCATATCGCGCAAAAAGTTGATCTTTTGAAAGGCGGAACCCAAGGCGCAGGCGGGTTCTTCTAGCTTTTCATAGAGGCCGGGCTTATCCTTACAAAACACCCGTAGGCACATCAGGCCCACCACCTCGGCAGAGCCGTAAATATACTTTTTGTAGAGGCTATCTTCATAGCGCTGAAAATGCAGGTCCATTTCCATACTATACAAAAAGGCATCAATCAATTCTCGCTCAATTTGGTACTCATTGACCACCATTTGAAAGGCTTGTAAGATAGGGTTGAGGCTGATTTTTTCTTCAATGGCTCGATAAGTATCTTGTCGAAAACGTTCGAGTAAGTCGGCCTTGTCGTGCCCATGAAAGGTATCAACGATTTCATCGGCAAAGCGAACAAAACCATAAATGGCGTAAATAGGTCCTCTGAACCGCTTAGAAAACATCCGAATACCCAGCGAAAAAGAGGTGCTATAACGCTCTGTGATGAGCTGGCTGCAAGCCTGGCAGCTGTCCTGATAAAGTTTTAAGTGATCCATAGGAGATGTTTTTTAGCCCTTAGACTTAATGATTTCTCGAGCGACAACCTCTCCCGAAATTAGAGAGGGGGGAACACCCGGACCAGGCGTGGTGAGCTGCCCAGCATAATAGAAGTTGTTTAGTTTTTTGTTCTTCAAGCGCGGTTTGAGAATGGCCGTTTGCGATAGGGTATTGGCCAATCCATAAGCATTTCCTTTGTAGGCGTAATAGTCTTTCTTAAAGTCTTTATGTGCATAACTCAGCTTATAATCTACGGCCGAGCGAATTTCTTGGCCGCTTAGCGCTTCCAAACGATCCATGACCAAGTTGTAATAATGCTCTCGAGTGGCTTCTGTATCTTCTAATTCTGGCGCCACTGGCACAAGTAAGAATAGATTCTCATGTCCTTCTGGAGCACAAGAAGGATCCGTTTTAGAGGCCAAACAAGCGTAGAATAAGGGTTTGGTTGGCCATTTTGGGGTTTTGTAAATTTCTTGAGCATGTAGTTTGAAATCCTCATCAAAAAAGAGGTTGTGGTGTAGCAGATTGTCCAGCGGTTTGTTTACCCCCAAATAGAAGAGCAAAGAAGATGGCGCCATGATCCGCTTATCCCAATAGCGCTCGCTGTAGTTACGGTATTCTGGCGCAAGTAGTTTTTGGTCCACATGATGATAATCGGCTCCAGCCACAATGATATCTGCCTCAAAACGCCCATTTTTTGTGATGGCCGCCTTAGCTTGCTTGCCCGAAACTTCAATATTAAGCACTTCTTCATTCAGCAAAATTTCTACGCCTAATTCTTCGGCCAAACTGACCATAGCGGCCACAATTTGATACATGCCGCCCATGGGAAACCAAGTTCCCAAAGCTAAATCCGCATAGTTCATCAAGCTATACATGGCCGGCGTTTCTTCTGGAGTGGCCCCCAAAAATAAAACGGGAAATTTCAATAACTCTCGCAAATGCGGATGCTTAAATAGCTTTTCTACATGATTGGCAATAGAAGAAAACATCTGCAATTTGAAAAGCGCCCGAACTACCCGCAAATCAGCAAACTCCAAAATGGACAAAGAGGGCTTTTGCACAAACTCTCCCATGCCCACCTTATATTTGTATTCGGCCTCATCCAAAAATTGTTGCAATTTGGCCGAACTCCCTGGCTCATAACCCTCAAATAACTCTTTTAAGGCCTGCATATCTGCCGGAACCGCCAACTCTTCCCCCTCTCCAAACACAATTTTATAAGCCGGGTCCAAACGCTTGAGCTCATAATAATCCGACACCTTTTTGCCAAATTGCTCAAAAAATTGCTCAAAGACCTCTGGCATCCAATACCAACTTGGCCCCATATCAAAATGATAACCTTGCACTTCCATCTTGCGCGCACGCCCTCCAGCACAATCATTTTTCTCTAATATCTGAACATTATATCCAGCTTTGGCCAAATGACAGGCCGCAGAAAGGCCCGCAAATCCAGACCCGATGACAATGACTTTTTTCGACATATATATGTGTTCTCCAGTAAAGCAAATGGATTCTTAGCCAAGAGACAAGCTAAACGATAATTGCTCTCTTAACTTATCCCTAAAGGTTTTGTTTAAAAAAACTTAGCTTTTTTCGCAAAAAGCCTCCACAATTATATCGAAAATGCACTAAAAATTACTCTTTTTAAAAAGGTTTAGTGTTTTTTTGTTTTGGGGCTGCCCCTTCCGCCAGCTTGAAAGCCAGCGCAAAGCGATACCGCTTTGCGAAGCTATACAAAATGAGGGTTGAAACCCTCATGAATTATCGGGCGGGTCGGGCTGTTTCGCAGCTCGCTGATCGCTCGGCCCTGCGCCAGCAAGCTGGCTGGGTCTGGCGCTTCGCGCCACTGCTGTCCATCCCTCAGCCAGTCGCTGCGCTCCTTTGCGGCGGCTTTGCCGCCTGTCCCATCCCAAATTTTCTGTGGACCAAAAAAACAAGCTGAACAGAAGCACCAAAAAAGCCCCTGAAGCTCATCTAATAACCAACTTGGGCCCCGCCGACCAAAAACAAAAAAAGAAGAGAGGACCAATTTTTTTTAAAAAATACTTATACTTGCAAGCAGGATTAAAGGGCCCAAGCCCGCCTGACATAAAATTTTATTTTGCGCTACTTTATTAGATTTAAAATAATAGCCCGATGAAGATCGTACTCAATATTGTATTTATTTTGGCTGCTCTAGCCTCTGCCTATTACCTCATGGAAAGCATCCGCCGCCCTGTAGATTTTAGAGATACTTGGGCGGAGCGCAAAACGGCCGTACAAGAAAAACTAGAAGAAATCGCTGAACTTCAAAAAATGTACACGAGCATTAAGGGAGACACTCTCTTTGCTGGCTCTTTTGATGAACTCGAGACTTCTTTCCTCAAGGATAGCTTCTTTATCCTCAAAATTGAAGGGGATCCCTTCGATACAACGATTACGCCCGATACAACAGAACTTATGTATCCCGCTCGTGACTCTGTCCTTTCTTTCATTGCCGAAAATGGTAAATTGGATAAGGCTAAGCTTCAGGAACTACGCACTCCAGCATTTGAAATTATGGAAAACTGGCAAGACACTAGTACGGATGTTCGTCAAGATCCTGCTGTTGCCGCTTATTTAGACTTTGCCGAAGCTTCTATTAAAGATTACTTTAAGCAGATTCGCACTGTTCCTTTTGCAGACAATAAGGAGTTTGTTGTGGCTGCAGGCGAAGTGGCCATGGAAGGCCGTCGCGCTTTTGGCCGTAAACTTCCTACTTTTGAAGTGAAAACTACGGTAGGCGATTATATGAAAGAGTATTCTGTTGAAGAATATGGCATGTATGATCCTAAATTTGACCACAAAGCAGAAGTTAAGGTAGGCGATTTAACCAAACCTTCTACTACAGGTAACTGGTAATTCATGGAAACCTATACTAGCTCCAATTTTTCGCTAGACCAAAGCAAAAACTATAACCTATCCCTCCTGCTTGGAGCGGATAGGTTGTCTTATTTGGTGCATGAGCAAGGCGAAGTCTTGGCTCTGGGTGGGCTCGATTTTGTCCAAATAGAAGAGGAATATAGTTTGGTTGATGCCCTCAATCAGGCTTATGACCAAAGAGAAATTTTGCGTGCGCCTTATCAGAAGGTTCAAATTTATTTGCGCAGCAATCGAGTGATTTCTTTACCGCTGCCACTTTATCTGCCCGAACAGCAATACAGTTATTTTGAGGCCCTGCTCCCTCTAGATGAGGGCGACTTTTTGTTGGAGGCCCAAATGCCTTCGCTGGATTTGGTCTTTTTGCAGTCGGTCCGTCTGGCTTTACATGACCAATTGATGGACCTTTTTCCGCAGGCGCAAATTCAAACGGCTTTGCCCAGTTTATTGGATATTAGTCAGCAGCTTATTCCAAAAACTCCAGAAAATAATTACCGTTTACTGGCCTATTTTAGTCCCAAAAGCATTCAATTGATTGCTTGGCACAAGGACAAGTTATTGCTGCACCAATTACGGCCTTTTGTTTCTGCAGAAGATTGTCTATATTATTTACTTTGGATGTATAAGGAACTAGGATTATCGCCCAAAAAGATCCCCCTTCATTTTGCTGGAGAGCTGAACGAAGATTCCGCTATTTATCAATTGCTTTACAGGTATATTATTGCGCTAAAGCCTTTGCCCCGTCCCCAAGCTTTTGCCGAAACAGCTTGTTTGGCCAAGCTAGAACCCCAAAGAGCCATTCATCTTTTGGGAACCATCTTATAATTGGTCCTTTCTGGACCTAGAAGCGGGCGCAGCCCGCTGGCTGAGGGATGGACAGCAGTGGCCCAAAGGGCCAGACCCAGCGGGCGTAGCCCGCGCAGGGCCGAGCGATTAGCGAGCTGCGAAACAGCCCGACCCGAAGGGGCAGCCCCAAAACAGCAGAAAAAACAAAAAAATATGCGAATCATTAGTGGCCAATTGAAAGGCCAACGCTATGAAATGCCTGGCAAAAGCCAGAAAACCCGCCCCACTACCGATATGGCCAGAGAGGGGCTTTTTAATATCCTGCAACATCAAATTGAGTTGCAAGATTTGAAGGTTTTGGACCTCTTTGCGGGAGTGGGGGGCGTGGGCTATGAGTTTCTATCTAGAGGGGCCGAACAGGTTGATTTTGTAGAAAAATATCGAGGCTGTTGCCGCTTTATTCAAAGTCAATTGCAGCGTTTTGAGATGGAAGATAAGGGCAAGGTGCATCAGGCTGATGTTTTTGCCTTTTTGGGGCAGTTGCCCGAGCAAAGCTATGGGCTTGTTTTTGCCGATCCACCCTATGCTTTGAATAAAATGCAGAGCTTGCCAGAGCTTATTTTTTCTAAGAATATATTAAAAAAAGGGGGTTGCCTGATAATAGAGCATGACGATCGCCAAGATTTCGCAAATCATGCTAACTTTGCGCAAATTCGTAAGTATGGGCAGGCCCGATTTAGCATCTTTTGGGCCGATGATGCCCAGTAAATAGAGAAACATGTTGAAAAAACATTGGTGGAAGGCCCTAGCGGCAGTCTTGTTGTTCTACAGTCTATCGGCTGGTTTATTGATTCCGCTACGAATGGGAATAGTATCGGATAAGAGTAGTTTGAGCCTGAAAACGGGCCAAAGTCAGTCGCTAGATGTCTGGGTTTACAATGGCCGTTTTGAGGCGGGCGAAGAGGTTCAAG
This sequence comes from Saprospira sp. CCB-QB6, assembly GCF_028464065.1. Taxonomy (NCBI): domain Bacteria; kingdom Pseudomonadati; phylum Bacteroidota; class Saprospiria; order Saprospirales; family Saprospiraceae; genus Saprospira; species Saprospira sp. CCB-QB6. The sequence continues at coordinate 2,901,134 of NZ_CP116808.1, forward strand.
CTCGCATTTTGTTGGCCGAGGACCAAGTATATTGTGCCCAAAAAATCGAAATTGACAAGCCCCGCCAACTCAAATTGGAGGTTGCTTTGCCACAGTTGGAGCCGAACAAAATTAAGGCGCCTTTTCCCTTAATTGAGATTAGCACGCCAAAATACGGAACGGCTTTTACCGATTTATACATCCAAAAAGGAGAGGGCGATTTGGCCGTAGAAGCCTGCCAATCTGAGCCTTTTGCAATGACGGCAGGGACCAATTTCCCCTTTCTCAATATCCTAGAAGAAAGTATCCGCAATCTTTTTTATCATGTGCCCATGTGGTTTGGGATGATGTTTATTTTGCTACTTTCTGTAATTGCAAGTATCAAACAATTGCGGGCGGGCCAAGGCCTCAAAAATGACCATTGGGCTACTGCTCTGGCCACGGTGGGTGTCACTTATGGCCTTTTGGGCCTTGTGACGGGCGCTATTTGGGCCAAACACACCTGGGGCGCTTATTGGAGCTGGGATGTCAAGCAGAACACCTCTGCGGTGGCTGTGCTCATCTATTTGGCCTATTTTGTTTTGCGTTCCTCTTTTGAGGATCCCGACAAACGGGCCAGAATTGCCGCAACCTACAATATTTTTGCTTTTGCTACGCTCATTCCGCTGCTTTATGTAGTGCCCAGAATGGTCGATAGCCTGCACCCTGGCGCCGAGGGGAATCCCGCTTTTAGTAGCTATGATTTGGATAGCAGCCTGCGCCTACTCTTTTATCCTTCGGTTTTGGGCTGGATCATTTTTGGCCTTTGGCTGGCCCAAATTTGCTTCCGAGTATATCGATTACAACCCAAGGTTTGGGAGAATCAATTCAGGGACTAATTTTTTGGGGCTTCCCTTCGGCCTGCGGCCTCAGGTCCTGCCCTTCCGGGCTCGCAGGTCTGCTCGGCCCTGCAGCCCTTCGGGCTTTGGTCTGCGGCTTCGCCGCCCCCTACAGGCCAGTAAGCCGCTCATCGGAAAAGCCTGCTTTTGGCCCTCGGCTTCGGCAGGCATTCTTTGGCTAGCCAGAGAGAGGGCCAACAAGAATAATTTTTAATATAGAGTTTTAGATATTTCTTTGGGAAAAACGCTAATTCACAAAAGATTATATAAGTGGATAGCCTTAATTTAGCCCTAAACGGTAGACTCTTCTTTAAAATATAGTTGAGCATAAATTTTTTTTTCCAAATAAAAATTCCAAAGTTTACAATACAAACGGATCATAAAAGCATGAGAAAAACATATAATAGCTTGATTTTGATGCTTTTGGCTACTGTTAGCCTAAGCGCTCAATCTCCATCAACTCAAACTGATTTTTTGGAGAGCACGGGCAAAATTTATGTAGTAGTAGCCGTTATTCTGCTGATCTTCATAGGCATTATTGCTCTTTTGATTTATTTAGAGCGCCGTTTGGCCAAGATTGAGCAAGCGTATGAAGATTTATAAATAAATCGAAACACTTGAGGGACCTCTCAAATGGATAGGTCTACTTTAATACATTTGACTTTTTCAATTATCAATTTTTCCGAATTATGGCGGACAAACATTATAGCTTTTTTGAAGGCGTAGAACGCAACTTTGATAAAGCAGCAAGTTACGCTGGCCTTTCTGAAGGCCTTTTAGGCCAGATTAAGGCTTGTAACGCGATTTTTGCAATGAAATTCCCTGTACGTACGAAAGACGGCGATGTGAATGTAATCGAGGCTTATCGCGTACAACACTCTAATCACCGTATGCCCACTAAGGGGGGGATTCGCTATAGCTTAGGGGTAAACCAAGATGAGGTAAAAGCCCTTGCTGCGCTCATGACTTATAAGTGTGCAGTAGTAGATGTACCTTTTGGCGGTGCCAAAGGTGGGGTGAAAATCAACCCCAAAGATTATTCAGAAGAAGAATTGGAGCGCATCACTCGTCGCTATGCAGCTGAGTTGGTTCGCAAAAACTTCATTGGCCCAGGCCTAGACGTACCTGCTCCCGATTATGGAACAGGACCCAAAGAAATGGCTTGGATCATGGATACCTACATGACGCTTCGTCATGGTGAATTAGAAGGTGCAGGTTGTGTAACGGGTAAGCCCGTAGAGCAAAATGGTGTAGCTGGCCGTACTGAGGCTACTGGCCGTGGTGTTTTCTATGCTATCCGCGAAGCACTTTCTTATAGTGAGGATGCAGAAAAGCTAGGTCTTACTACTGGAACAGAAGGAAAAACTATGGTTATCCAAGGTTTGGGTAATGTAGGTTCTTATACAGGAACTATTTCTCAGCAAGAAGGTGGCGTAAAAGTCATTGGTGTTGCAGAATATGAAGGTTCTATCCATAATCCCGAAGGAATTGATGTAGCTGAGCTATTGAAGTTCCGGGCTAAAACGGGGTCTATCATTGGTTTTCCTGGTACAACTACTTTGGAGCACCGTGGTAGTGCGTTGGAGCTAGAGTGTGATATTCTTGTTCCTGCTGCTCTAGAAAACCAAATCAATGCAGATAATGCAGATCGCATTAAGGCTAAAATTATTGCTGAGGCAGCTAATGGTCCTGTTACTCCTGAGGCAGAAGCAGTACTTTTAGAAAAAGGTATCCTTATCATTCCCGATATGTATGCAAATGCTGGTGGGGTGACGGTATCTTACTTTGAGTGGTTGAAAAACATCTCTCACTCACGTTTTGGTCACATGGAGAAGCGTTTCACTTCAAATCGCTACACGCATTTGGTCGATATGATTTTGGAAATGACGGGTAAAGATCTTAGCCCTGCACAAAGAAGCATGCTTACTTCTGGTGCTGACGAGTTAGATCTAGTACGTTCTGGTCTAGAAGAAACTATGGTAACTTCTTACCAAAACATCCGTGCTACTTGGAAATCTAACCCTGCTATTCCTGATTTGCGCACGGCAGCATTTGTCTATGCAATCAAGAAAATTGGCGCAGATTATATGTCTTTGGGTATCTGGCCATAGCCAAAGCCGACCAATTTAAAGTTGGTCAACACAGCTAACAAATAACAAAAAAAGGAGGCTTAAGCCTCCTTTTTTTATGATCCTCAACACAATACTACTGTATAGTCTGAAGTTTTTAGAGCTAAACAAAATTTTATTTTGTTAAATTAGTACTAAGCACTTCTGTAATAGAAAAAAAAGACTATTTTTGTGTATCTAAATAAATAGATATTTGGCCTATAGGCCATACCGCTTGAAATTAGGATATATATTACTATAACAAAAGGGGGAAAGCCCTTTGCTAAACAACGCACTATGCCAACAGCAAGTCATAAGTTGGATAAGATTGATTTGAAGATTCTTAAGATTCTTCAGCAGAACAGTAAGATTACCAATCTAGAGCTATCGAAGCGGATTGGTTTGTCTCCAGCTCCTACTTTGGAGCGAGTAAAGAAGTTAGAGAACTCTGGTATTATTGAGAGTTATCATGCACAAGTGGCCCCAGCGGCTATGGGACTTAGCGTAAAGACCTTTGTTTTGGTTTCTTTGGCTTGGCAAAAAGAGAATGCACTAGAAAGCTTTTTGTCTAAGGTGGACCAGATCGACGAGATTGTAGAATGCTATATCATTACTGGTGAGGCTGACTTCTTGATGAAGTTGGTTTGTAAGGATATTCCCACTTATGAGCAACTCTTGTTCAAAACGCTCTCTAAAATTGAAGAGATTGAGCGACTCAAAACATTGATGACGCTATCTACTGTTAAGGATTCGAAGTTGTTGCCCTTCAATTATGAGAAGTTGCATCAGCACTAGATCTTATCTTTTGTTTTACTGTTGACAGCAGAAGCGCTGAACCAATCATTGGTTCAGCGCTTTTTTTGGTCCTATAGGCCCGAAGGGCCGCAGGCTGAGGGATGGAAAAGGGTGGCCCGTAGGGCCAGACCAAAGTTTTTTGAAGCGAAGCGAAAAAAACTGCAGGGCCGAGCAGACCTGCGAGCCCTGATACAGCCCGACCCGCCCAAAGGGCGGGGCAGCCCCAAAAAAGACTTATCGAAAAATAGATTTTCGTTCAAAGTCGAGCTTGAAAAGAATGGCGAGCAAGATGCCAAAGGACATTAGGGAAGAGCCGCCGTAGCTAATAAAGGGGAGGGGGATGCCGATTACGGGGACGAGGCCGACGGTCATGCCGATGTTAACAAAAAGATGCATGAAGAGGATGAAGGCTACGCCATAGGCGTAATATTTGGCAAAATCGGAGCGTTGGCGTTCGGCTAAATAAAGGATGCGGAGCAAGAGGGCCGTAAAGAGGCTGATCAGGAGAAAGCTGCCCATGAAGCCCCATTCTTCGCCCATAGTGCAGAAAATAAAGTCTGTAGATTGTTCAGGGACATAATCCAGTTTGGTTCGTTCTCCTTCTAGAAAGCCCTTTCCCCAAAGTCCGCCAGAGCCGATAGCAAATTTAGATTGTTCTACATTGTAGAGGGCGCCGAGGGGGTCGCATTTTTCGGGCCGAAGCCAGACTAAAATTCGTTCTTGTTGGTGGGGGCGTAAGAGTTTATAAATGGCATAGTTGACAGTAGCGCTATAGCCCATACTTAGGGCTAATATGCTAAAATTGAGGCCAACTCCTTGCCATTGACCGCGTTTTTTTAGGCCAGCCATAGCCGAAAAAGCGAGCAGGCTAAGGCTAAGAATAAGCAGGAGGGGCCAAAAGTAGTTGGGGTGATAGAAAAAGTAGAGTAGGCCACCTAGGGCGATACCTGTTAGTAGCCAGCGCTCATCTTTTTGCCAAAGTCGGAGGGCTACTAAATTTGCCAAAAAAACTAGTGTTAGCATAAGACCACTAACATCATCAACCATAAGGGAGGCGATGCCTAGGGCGGCCATACTTAGGCCTAAAATATAGATGAAGGGAGGAAATCCAGCTCTAAAAATGACGAGAAAAAAGGCGATATAGACTAGGCAGGAGCCTGCGTCGGGTTGTAGGGCAATGAGGAGAACAGGGCTGAGAATAAGGCCTACGGCTTGCATTTGGTATTTAAATTCCTGTATCCTAAACTGTGGCCGAGTAAGCAGGGCGGCTAGGGCTAGATTGGTTGCTGTTTTAGAAAATTCGGAGGGTTGCAGCCTAAAGCTGCCGATGCCAAACCAGGAGCTTGCTCCATTTACGGGTTCTGTAAATAATACGGCAAAGAGTAGAAACAAAACTCCACCAAAAGCAATAGGGCTCATGGTATGAATGAACTTAGAGTCGACAACTTGTACGCCAGCGGCAAGAAGAATGGCGGCTGAAATCCAGACGATTTGTTTGCCGTAGTTTTTATCTAAATCGAGCAAATGGGTATAGCTTTCAGCATGGTACTCGGAGGCAAAAATCATCAGCCAGCCAATAGCCATAAGGGCTAGGGTTAAGCCAATGCCCAGCCAATCATAATTGCTAAATTCTTTTCTCAGGTCGGTCATGAATCACAAAATTAGGCTCAAAGATAAGAAAGGGGAGGCGGCTGTTGGTTCAATTGATAAAAAAAAGCGGAAAAACCCAGAGGTTTTTCCGCTTTTAAGCTAGAAGAAAAGCCTTAGCTATTCAAGGCTAGCCAGCTTTCGTCGCCAGTTTTGATGGCTCCTGTTTGGGGGAGTTCATTGGCGGCTTGAAATTCGGTGATTAGGGCGGCTAAATCGCTGCTGTATTCGCCATCAGCGGCGCAGCTATAGCCATTTTGGGCCAAAAGGACCTGGATGGTATAAACATCAGAGGTTTCGTTTTTGCCTCCTTTGCCTACGCTGCCATCTAGGCGGCTTTTTAGGTCCATGTTGAGTTGTTGAGCCGATGCTTGATCGTATTCCATACCAATCAAATCTACCTCATTAGAGCTGCTGTTGCCTACTTTTCCGTTGGCCAAGAAGCGGCGCATATCTTCTTTGAGGTTCGAGGGGTTGATATAGCCTTCATGTCGACCGACCTCATTGCCATCGCGGAGATAGACCATGGTAGGCACCTTGTCTACTTTAAAGCGCTCATGTAATTTGGTACGGCCATCAATCAACACATTTTCATATTTGATGCTGGTTGTTTTATTGGCCTCTGCGGCTAGTTCGAGTACGGCATCTTTAACCGAGCTGCCTACTTTTTTACAAGCGCCGGACCAGACCGTTTCAAAGTAGACCACCACAAATTCGCCCAATTCGAAGAGTTCTCTTTCAGAGATTGTTTTTTGGTCCTCCATAGAAATTACCTTGCTACTATCCGAGAACTTAGCCCCCTCGAGCATGGTATTGATTTTTTGTTGGAGGCTAGCTAGGCTAATTTCGCCTTCATGTCGAGCAAACTCCTTATTATCTACCATAAAAAGTAGAGTAGGGAAGTGCTCGATATTATGTTTTTTGCGCAAGCCTTCTTGGCCATCATCCACATGTTTTTCTAGGCTAAATTGCCCAGCATGTTCGGCCACCAAATCATCTAGATGTTTGGCGAGTTTTCGGCTTTCGCCTGTTTGGGCGCCAAAGAAAGCAATTTTGTAGTTGCCTTCTGGTTTTTGGGCAGAACCAAGCAATTGTTTGGCTCTATCGCTCAATCCGGCTACAGTAGCCTTAAGATTTTCGGGGACCTCGGCCAAATCGGCAAATTGACCATACCAGTTGCTGGCCAATTTTTGGGCTTCTCCCGCTAGTTTTTGAACGGCAGCATCTACTTTTTCGCCTGCGGCCAAAAGGTCTGCTGCGTTGCCGAAGCAATTGGCAAAGAAGGCCTCTTTTTCGAACAAGGCTTTGATGTGGTTGAAATCAGCCTGCCAATCTCCTGTGCTCGCTTTGGCTTTGGCCAAAATTTGCGTGCATTTATCTAAGGTAGACTTCATTTCTTGGGCTTGGCCCGCTAGGGCTGCATCCTGAGCAAAACCACCAGCCTCGTACTGTTTTAGCCACTTTTTGGCTGCTGCCTGAAGTTCCTCGACTTTATTTAAAGTTATTTGATCCATTACTATAGTTTATACGAGTTGATGCAATTGGCTCTCTTGAATGAGCTGATTGATTTCCTCAAAAAGAGCGGCATTGCTAGCAATAGCCTCCTCTTTATTTTCAGGAGCGGGAGCCGCTTCTTCTGAAGCTGCGGCAGCGGCTGCTGGAGCTGCTGTTTCCTCTTCTTCTAGCTCGCCCAATTCAGCTGCTAGTTCGGCATCGAGCTCTGCCTGAAGGGCTTTGGCCGCCTCAATTTCTTCTTCCAGTTTTTTAAAGAGCTTGCGCGTTTTGATAAAGGCCGCACCAAATTCTTGGCGAAGGGCGGGATCTGCTTCTTTGAGCAAAAGGGCAAATTCGCGAATGGCTGCTTTTAGCTCTTCGGCATGGCTGATATCTTCTGGCTGAAGTCCATCGGCTAGGTTGATGCCTTTGTTTAGATCTGAAATCTGGACCAACAAGGCTTGGATTTGTTCTTTGGGGCTGGCGGGGGCTTCCACTTCTGCGGCCGCCTCGCTAGCATCAGCTACAGCTTCTTCTACGGCTCCTTCTGCAGCAGCAATAGCCACCTCTACGCCTGTGCCTTTGAGGGCTGTTTTGGTCAATTGCTTGAGGAGTAGGGCTTTTTTTGCATTCCCTTTCAATGGTTCAAGTTGAAGGACGGGATTATCATACTCATCTAAAGTAATATAGCATTCTCCTAAGCTGATTTCTTTTTTGTTGGCTTTGAGCAACTCCTTAGAGAGCTTAACCCAACTGGCGGTTTGATCGCCAGGAATAATAAGGCCCATTTTTTTGCCGGGCATGTCGGCAAATTCATAATTGGTGAGGGCCAAGTATTTAGTGGGCAAATCGGCACTGTTGTGCTCTGATTGCATGCTGTTGAGCAAGGTCTTAATTACCTTTTTATACTCTTTGTAGCCTAGGCTTTTATCCTGGAGCTGTTCGGGCGTGAGCTTTTTGATTTTCATAATCTGGTTCGCTTAATTTTTTTGGCAAATGTATTTTGGAATCCGAAAATACAAAATTTATTAGGCTTCAGCCAAGCAAAAAGGGAAAAGCCATTTTTTTTTTCGCTTTTCCAAAAAACTATTGTTTATCTACTCTTTATCACTTAACTTATTCGCCTTTTTTTGGGGCTGCCTCTCCCTGCGGTCGGGTCGGGCCATTGCGCAGCTCGCAGGTCTGCTCGGCCCTGCAGCCCTGCGGGCTTTGGTCTGCCGCCAAAGGCGGCCCTGCTCCAGCCCCTCAGCCTGCAAAACGCAGAAAAGCGGTATTCGTCGCTGCGCTCCTCATGCTTTGATATATCCCCGCCCACCCGCCCCTCTACGGGATTCCTTAAGGGAATCCCTTGGGGCGGCTGGGCCATTTTGGTCCAAACAGGCGGCGAAGCCGCCCTGGCCGTAGGCCAAATGGCCTAGCGATGCGGCGGGGTGGCCGAAGGCCAGACCGAGCCAGCAAAGCTGGCGAAGGGCCGAGCGAATAGCGAGCCCCAAAGCGTAGCGCCCGCCAAAGGCGGGAGGCCCCAAAAAAAACGCCCCACAAAAAAATGCGAGGCGTTTAAAGAAAGGGCTTTTATTTTACATCATCGACCACCAACTTATAATTAGGGTCTTCTATAACATTGACATCGACCACTTTTTCGGCATTGGCCAATAGTTTTCGACAATCTTCAGAGAGGTGTTTGAGATGGACCTCCTTATTGGCTTTTTGGTAGCGCTCCGTCAGTTTATTGAGGGCTTCAATGGCTGACATATCGACCACTCGGCTTTCGGCAAAATCAATAATAACGACTTCGGGATCATTTTGCACATCAAATTTCTCATTGAAGGTGGCCACAGATCCAAAAAAGAGGGGCCCATAAATTTCGTAATGTTTGTGGCCATTCTCGTCGATATGCTTGCGGGCGCGAATCCGAACAGCGCTATCCCAAGCAAAAACCAAGGCCGAGATAATCACGCCCACTACCACGGCAAGGGCCAAATTATGCAAAACCAAAGTGACCACCGTAACCAGCACCATCACAAAAATATCGGATTTGGGCATCTTGTTGAATACCGTAAAACTGGCCCATTCAAAGGTGCCGATGGCGACCATAAACATCACGCCAGCCAAAGCGGCAATAGGAAGCTGTTCAATCAAGCCAGCGCCAAACATGATGAAAATGAGGAGCATCACGGCAGCCGTAATGCCCGACAAGCGAGCGCGGGCGCCACTAGAGATATTAATTAGACTTTGGCCCAACATGGCGCAACCGCCCATGCCCGAAAAAAGGCCAGAGAGAATATTTGCAGTTCCCTGAGCCACGGCTTCGCGATTGCCAGAACCTCGACTTTCGGTAATCTCATCAATAATATTGAGCGTCAATAAACTTTCGATTAGGCCCACGGCAGCTACCACGCCTGCATAAGGCAAAATAATCTCTAAAGTTTTGAGACTAAAGGGGACCTCTGGAATATGAAATGGGGGGAAACTTCCCTGAATGGAGCTAATATCGCCCACCGTTTTGGTGTCAATTCCAAAGGCCGAAACAATTCCAAAAACGGCCAAAATAGCTACCAAAGAAGAGGGAATGGCGCGAGTCAATTTAGGCAATAGCCAGATAATCAGCATAGAAAGGACCGTCAAACCTAGCATCATCCACATTTCACTGCCAATCATCCATTGGCCATCTTGCTTAAAGTGATCGAATTGAGCGGTAAAAATGATAATGGCCAAGCCATTGACAAAACCAAAGATCACGGGATGCGGGACCAGCCGCATAAACTTGCCCAAACGGAAGAGTCCGGCCCCAATCTGAAAGAGTCCAGCCAAAATTACGGCCGCAAAAACGTACTCCACTCCATGATGTAAAGCTAATTCGACAATCACCACAGCCACGGCACCCGTTGCGCCAGAGATCATGCCAGGACGACCACCCAAAATAGCGGTAACGATCCCCATCATAAAAGCGGCATAGAGTCCCGTGAGCGGATGTAGACCCGCAATCATAGCAAAGGCTACGGCTTCGGGAACCAAGGCTAGGGCCACGGTTAGGCCCGAGAGTAATTCTTTTTGATAATCTACTTTTTGAGAGAGATCAAAGAGTTGATATTTTTTTTTCATTGCTTAAAACTATTGATTTTCAGTAGGTTGTTTTTAAATTGGCCCGAGCTTGGGCAAAACGGCCACAAAACTAGGCTTTTTTGGGCAAAAGGCCTTAAATAACTGAAAAACTTTGTCTTAACAGAAGGCGTATCTAGCGTTAAATCTGCTAGGCAGAATACCGATTTTATCTATTTTAGGCTCAGCTCTGCAATATTTTACGCATCTTTGCGGCGAGCAAAACCAAAAAAAACAATTGGTTCAAGCTCACTAATGATCATTTTGGCCTAAGGGCTCCTATTACTTTTGAATGAATTTGAGAAAGATTTTCGATGAAGGGGGCGAGTGGGTCGAGTTTAAATTAATACTACTTTGCTAACCTTCAAGGAGTTGGGCCTTTCGCAGCCCACGCTAAAAGCAATTGCGGAAATGGGATTTGAAAATCCTAGTGAGATTCAACATGAGGCTATTCCAGAACTACTAGAGCAGGAACGCGACTTTTTGGGCCTTGCCCAAACAGGAACCGGAAAAACCGCTGCCTTTGGTCTGCCACTTATCGAACGCATCGATAGCCAATTGCCTCTAACTCAGGCATTGATCTTAGCCCCCACCCGCGAGTTGGGCCAACAGATTGCCAAACAATTAGCTCTTTTCGGAAAATACCAGCAGCGCATTAATATGCTTGCCGTTTATGGTGGTGCTCCCATCGTTAAACAACTCAAAGCCCTTCGCTCTGAGCCGCAGCATATTATTATTGCTACGCCTGGTCGCTTGATCGATTTACTCAAACGTGGTGCTGTAGACCTCAGAGGTTTGCGCTACTTGGTCCTCGATGAAGCCGATGAGATGCTCAATATGGGCTTTAAAGAAGATCTAGACGAAATTCTAGAATACACTGCCGAAGGCAAAAACCTTTGGTTGTTTTCTGCTACCATGTCTAAGGATATCCGCGGCATCGTAAAACGCTACATGACTAACCCCCTAGAGGTGCAGCTCAATAGCAAGCAAGAGGTCAATGAAAATATCGAACACCAATACGTAGGCCTACACTATAAGGATAAACCAGAGGCTTTGGGCCGTTTCCTAGACGCTCAACCCGATATGCGCGCCGTGGTATTCTGCCGCACTCGCCGCAACACCCAAGAATTGGCCGAGCTATTAATCCAAAGAGGCTATACCGCCGATGCCCTACATGGCGATTTGTCGCAAGCGCAGCGTGACCAAGTGATGCGCCGCTTCCGCCAACACAACTTGCAGGTGCTTATCGCTACCGATATCGCCGCTCGTGGTATCGATGTGGACGATCTAACGCATGTTTTCCACTTCCACCTACCCGATGACCTTTCTTATTATACGCACCGAAGCGGCCGTACGGCTCGCGCAGGTAAAAAAGGATTGTCAATCGCTTTTGTAGAAAAACGCGATTTCCACCGCATCCGCCATATTGAAAAGATGTTGGGCCTCAAAATTAAACAGGTAGAAGTGCCTTCTGCCGAATTAATTCGCAACGAACGCCTCAAAACTTGGTGCAAAAATGTGTTGGACCAATCTATCCGTGCCAACCTTACCGAGGAAATGAAGGAAGAAGCCAATTTGCTTTTTGCTAACCTTAGCAAAGAAGAGTTGATCGGCAAAGTCCTCGCTCACGAATTGAGCAAAATCCAACTAGGCAAAATGGGCGCCCCCCAATCTTTCTCTGAAAAAGGGGGAGGAGACAGAGACCGTGGCCGCTCTAGCCGCAAAGATGGTCGCCGCTCTGGCTATAAAGGCAAAAAAAGAAGTGGAAGCTCTAGCAAAGGCCGCTCAAACGACCGCTTTAATAGCTTCAAGAAGAAGAAAAAAAGAGGAAAGTACTAGACCACTCTCCAACTTCTAAATAAAAAACCTTCTCCAGTTTCTGGGGAAGGTTTTTCTTTTTTAGGGGCTGCCCCGCCCTTTGGGCGGGTCGGGCTGTGTCGCAGCTCGCTATTCGCTCGGCCCTTCGCCAGCTTTCAGCTGGCTCGGTCTGGCCTTCGGCCACTGCTTTCCATCCCTCAGCCAGATTTAATCGCGCTGCTTTGGCCATAGTTTGCTATGAATTTTCTGCTAGGCTAGCTATTTTTTAAGGGCATAGCCCTCCGGGCCTGCAAAACCGCAAAATAGGACCAAAAAAAAGCGTTCTGGTAGAGCCAGAACGCTTTTAGCATTTAATATTCGTCTTCAGGAAAGAAGAAATCACTTTTTGTCGGATAATCATCCCAGATATCTTCAATGCCTTCGTAATGCTCCCCTTCATCTTCTAGGGCCTGAAGGTTTTCGATCACCTCGATAGGCGCACCAGAGCGGATAGCGTAATCAATGAGTTCATCGCGAGTGGCAGGCCAAGGAGCGTCCTGCAAATAAGAGGCGAGTTCTAACGTCCAATACATAGAGAAATAGAATTTTCGATGGTTTGCTTTTATGTTGTCTTTTAAAGGATTAACCCTTATTTAGTTGGGCCCCTCAAAGGCCTGCAAATGTAAGGGCTAGCCATTAAATTCCCTAACGAAAAGAGATAAAAAAAAACGGTTTTGCCAAGAAAAAAAGGACAAAAGTTTAATGAAATCTTATCCTGATAAATAGGGCTTAAGTCTAACTTTCTTTTTTATTTCGCCCAAATTTATTATTATTCAAAATAAAGATTGGTCTAGCTAGTAGACTGCTCTTCAAGAACAAGCAATATGATTCTTTCCGATCAAGCCATTTTAGCCAGTATAGCCCAAGGCGAAATTGTTATTGAGCCTTTTGACCGTAGCTGCTTAGGCAGTAATTCTTATGATGTGCATTTGGGCGCCGCTCTAGCCGTCTATGAAGATGAGGTCTTAGATGCCCGTAAACACAACCAAGTTCGTCACTTCGAGATTCCCGAAGAAGGTTATGTCTTGCAACCTGGCCAACTTTATTTGGGCGTGACTCAGGAATACACCGAAACCCACAAACAAGTTCCTTTCTTAGAAGGAAAATCAAGTGTAGGCCGTTTGGGCATCGATATTCATGCCACTGCAGGCAAAGGCGATGTGGGATTCTGCAATCATTGGACCCTAGAAATCTCTTGTAGCCTACCCGTCCGCGTTTATGCTGGCATGCCTATAGGCCAACTTATTTATTTTGCCCTAGATGGCGAGGTGGAAAATCTCTACAACAAAAAACAAAATGCCAAATATGTAGAGAAAACGCCTTACCCTGTGGAATCTATGATGTGGAAGAATAAGTTCTAGTCAAACTTATCCCCATCAAAGTATTCGTCATAAGGCTCTTTTTCTGGACTATTGGCAAAAACCGCTAGGCCTAAACCAAACATGACCAGAAAGAGTTTAAATAAAAAGCCGACAACGTTCCCAAATAAAAGGTTGAGCCAATCAGTCAGCATAAAAGGTAAGCCAATAAGGTTGACTATGAGGCCCACAAAACCAATGAGGAAAAGCCCAAAGGCAATGAGTGTTAAGGTCGTTTTGTTTTTCATAATTGTAGATGCTATTTCCGTTGAAGCCGCAAACTTACTAAAGAACTATTAGAATCACATTTTGTTTTTGACCCTTTTCACTCGCTCCCTCCAAAATTAGACCTAACTAACAACATAATAATAGCTAATGATCAAACTAATCGAATGTCCAAGGGATGCCATGCAAGGTTTGCATGATTTTATCCCTACTCAAGAGAAGGTTAATTACCTCAACCAATTACTCAAGGTGGGCTTTCATACCCTCGATTTTGGCAGCTTTGTTTCTCCCAAAGCTATTCCCCAAATGAGAGATACCGCCAAGGTCCTCAGCCAACTGCATCTGGACCAAACAACTAGCCAACTCTTGGCTATTGTGGCCAACCTCAGAGGGGCCGAAGATGCCTGCCAATTTGAGGAAATCCGCTACCTCGGTTATCCCTTTTCCGTTTCCGAAACCTTCCAACAACGCAATACTAATGCAAGTATCGCCGATTCTTTGGAACGGGTAGAGGCTATCCAAAAGCTTTGCCTCAAGCATAATAAAAAGCTGGTGGTTTATGTCTCTATGGGCTTCGGCAATCCTTATGGCGACCCTTGGAATGTAGAACTGGTCCAACATTGGGTAGATGTATTAGCCGATATGGGGATCAAAATTATTTCGCTGTCGGATACTATTGGCGTGGCCGACCCCAAAATTATTGAGTACCTTTTTGGTAACCTGATTCCCCCTTATCCAGATGTGGAGTTTGGCGCCCATTTCCATACTCAAGCCCATAATTGGGAGGAAAAGATCGTAGCTGCCTACCAAAATAATTGCCGCCGCTTCGATGGTGCTTTGAGAGGTTACGGCGGTTGCCCCATGGCCAAAGATGACCTAACAGGCAATATGCCCACCGAAAATCTAGTCTACTATTTCAATGGCCTAAATGAAGATTTGGCTCTAAATGAAGAAGCCCTACAAAAGAGCCTAGATATGGCCCTGTCGGTCTTTCCTCAGAAAACCATGATCTAAGCTTTGTTCTACGGAATAGCTAAGCCCCAAATTGTTTCTGCAATTTGGGGCTTTTTTATGCGTCTAGCAGGCCCAAAGGGCCGCAGGCTGAGGGGCTGGAGCAGGGCCGCCAAAGGCGGCAGACCCAGCGGGCGAAGCCCGCGCAGGGCCGAGCAGACCTGCGAGCTGCGCAATGGCCCGACCCGAGCGAAGCGAGTGGGCAGCCCCAAATCCTAATCCTCATAATATAAACGAGGAACCCTTGGCCCTATCCGCGTGAGTAATTCATAGGGGATGCTATTCAAGGCCTTGGCCTGAAACTCAATGGGCAGCTCTGGACCAAAAAAGATGGCCTTGTCTCCCGCCCGAACCTTTAGGCCCGAAACATCCGCAAAGCACATGTCCATACAGACGTTGCCCACCAAAGGACAAAGCCGCCCCCGAATATAAACCTGCCCCTTGCCATTGCCCAAGGCCCTCGGCAAACCATCGCCATAACCAATGGCCAAGGTGGCAATCTCCCTAGCCTGTGGAGCAGTGGCCGCTCGCCCATAACCAACCGCTTCTCCCGCCTCTAGTCGCTTGACCTGCGAAACCTGACTGCGCAAACGAGCCACTGCCTGCAAATCTAAGCGCTCGGCAGGGTCAACTCCATGCAAACCAATGCCCAAACGGACCATATCCTGCTGATATTGAGGATAGGCCGAAATGCCCGCCGAATTGAGCAGATGCCGCAGGGGCTTTTCCAATAAAACGGCCTCAATCTGATCGGCCCAATGCCTAAAACGCTGGGCCTGCAAATGCGTAAAGGCCTGCTGTTCGGCCTCATCGGCCGCAGCCAGATGCGAAAAGATACCCGCTACTTGTATAAACTGCTTTTTCTCTTTCAAAAAGGCCAAAAGCGCAGGCAATTCCTGGCCCTCAAAGCCCAAACGATGCATGCCCGTATCCAATTCGATATGAATGGGATGAGCAGGGTAGTGGTAGCGCTCCAAAAATTGGACAAAGGCCTTGAGCTGAACCAAACTAAAGATGGATGGAGCCAAACGAAACTGCAAAAGGTCCTCAAAAGCCAAGTTTTCACTGTTCATGACCATAATCGGCTGCTGAATCCCCTCTTTCCTCAAGCGCACCCCCTCATCCGCATAGGCTACCCCAAAGTAATCTACCCCCTGATTGGCCAGTAAATGCGCCATCTCATAACTGCTACCATAGGCAAAGGCCTTGACCATGACCATCAGCCGAGTGGAGGGCTTCAACTGCTGCTTGTAGGTCCGCAAGTTGTGCAAAATAGCCGATTTGGAGAGCTCCAAAACCGAGCGATGCCGCTGCTCTAATAAACGCTGACTCAAACGCTCTAAACGGAATGAGCGCCCCCCCTTAACCAAGACGTATTCCGACTGAAAAAGCAATTCATCTGAGACCAAGGCAGCTAAAGCCTGCTCTGTACTGGGATAAAAATTGCGCTCTGGAATAAAGTTAAACTGTGCTTGCTGTCGCTGCATGGCCGAACCAATGCCCAAGATCCGCTCTATCTGATATTGCTCCAATAATTGCGCAACTTCGGCATATAGGCGCTTTTCTTCTTGGCCCGATTCCATGATATCCGACAGGATGATGCTGGGCCGCAAAAAGCGATGTTCCTGATGCTGAGCCATAAACTCTAGGGCATGCCGAAGGCCCAACAAATCATTGCTATAACTATCATCTAAAATGAGACAGTCTCGACTCCCTTTTTTCCAACTAAGCCGCATGGGCAATTTGCGTAGCTGCCCAAAACCAGCCTGAATATCGGCCCAAGATAGCCCCCAAAGCAAGCAAAAACTCAAAACTTGTAGGGCATTTTCAATGGCGGCCCTGCCCCAAAAGGGCAAACTAAGTTCTTGCTCTTCTCCCGCATAGGCTAGGCGCAAAAGGGTACTGTTCCCCAGCTGTTTTTCCGATAAAAGCTGCAATTTGGCCAAGGGCGAACGCCCCCAACTAAAGCGGCGCTCTGCCGCAAAATGCTGCTCAACATATTGGGCCACCTCTCTTTGGTCCAAACAGTAAATGAGCTGTTCGACCCCCTCAAAAAGGCGCATTTTTTCCGACAATTTTTCTCCTCTATCCACAAAACCCTCATCATGAGCCAAGCCCAAATTGCTGAATAGACCATATTGGGGCGCAATCATCTGAGCTAGCCGCTGCATCTCCCCCTGCTTTGAAATTCCCGCCTCAATAAGGCCCAATTGATGCTCTTTGCGCAGCTCCAAAAGCGAAAGGGCCACCCCCAACTGAGAATTATAACTCTTGGGGCTTTTGAGTAGGGCCAAATGCGGCGAAAGCAACTGATAAAGCCATTCCTTAATTATCGTTTTGCCATTACTGCCCGCAATCCCCAGTATCGGCCCCTCAAATTGCTGCCGATGCCAAGCCGCCCAAGCCTGCAAAAGGGCCAGGCTATCTGGAAAATGCACAAAATTCGCCTGCGGAAAACGCTCTTCCCATCCCCCTTCTTCTACCACAAAATGCCGCAAGCCCTTCTCATAAAGGGCTGGAATATAATCGTGCCCATTGTGCTGCGGCCCCAAACGAGCAAAAAAGATTTGCCGCCCTGCTTCTACTGCCTGCCGACTATCAGTCAATGCCCGCTTGCCCTGCCAAAATACTCCTCCAAAATCTATTGCTTCCATCCTTCCTGTTTTATATGCTGTATCTATTATTTTTTTGGGGCCTCCCGCCTTCGGCGGGCGCTACGTTTCGCAGCTCGCTATTCGCTCGGCCCTGCGCGGGCTGCGCCCGCTGGGTCTGCCGCCTTCGGCCACCCCTGCACATCGCTAGGCCAAAAGCGGTATTGCTACGCAATAATTTGATTGAATGAGGGCTTTAGCCCTCATTACCCTAAACCGCTAGGCCTTTTGGACCAAAAAGAGCCCCTTGGGAACCCGCTAAACAAAAAAAAGGCTGTCGAAGGAAATTCGACAGCCTTTTTTGCCTGCTTCTGAGCCTAAATAATGCCTTCTTCGGCTAGGTAACGCTCAGCATCTAGGGCCGCCATACAACCTGTACCCGCGGCAGTAATCGCTTGGCGATATACTTTGTCTGCAGCATCGCCACTAACAAAAACACCAGGAATTTTGGTCTTAGATGTACCCGGCTGATCTACAATTAGATAACCTGTCTCATCTGTAGGCAACCAATCCTTAAAGATATCGGTATTGGGCTTGTGGCCAATAGCAATAAATACAGCGCCTAGGCTGAGTTCGCTATTCTCCTTTGTTTTATTGTTGATGAGACGAACGCCAGTGACGCCATCATCGCCCAAAATCTCCTCAATCTCAGTATTCCAGTGTACCTCAACATTTTGAGCTTTCTCAATGCGCTCTTGCATGATCTTAGAGGCCCGTAGCTCGTCACGACGAACAAAGAGGTGCACCTGAGGACAAAGCTTAGACAAATAAAGGGCTTCCTCAGCTGCAGTGTCTCCACCACCAACTACCGCTACTTCTTGTCCACGGAAGAAAAAGCCGTCACAAACGGCACAGGCTGATACTCCTTTGTTCATGAGCTCTTTCTCAGAGTCTAGACCTAACCATTTGGCTGAAGCTCCAGTCGCAATAATCACAGAATGCGCATGAATCTCTTCTCCGCCTTCTGTCCAAGCCTTATGAACAGGACCACTAAAGTCTACTTTCTCAATCATCACCCCTGTATGGATCTCGGTACCAAAGCGAGCCGCTTGCTTGCGGAAGTCTTCCATCATCTCAGGTCCCATAATCCCTTCAGGATAACCTGGAAAGTTTTCTACATCTGTAGTAATCATGAGCTGACCACCAGGCTCTTTACCTGTATAAAGTACAGGCTCCATGTTCGCTCTAGAAGCATAAATTGCAGCGGTGTAGCCAGCAGGACCAGAGCCGATAATGAGGCATTTGACTGTTTTGGGCATAACTATATATTATATGTATAAGATTAGAGTAAAAATTTGTGCTGTAAAGGTATTGAATTCCAGTTAGGCAAACAAGTTTTACCGCTTAGGGTTTGTTAAGCCTAAAATAAAGTCTTTTCCTTTTTGATTAGGCGATTCACAAATTATTGTTTGCGCCACGGAGGCTTACGGACATCTCAGATTGGCTCCGTGGCCGCCACGGAGGTCTACGGACATCTCGGATTGGCTCCGTGGCCACCACGGAGGTCTACGGACATCTCGGATTGGCTCCGTGGCCGCCACGGAGGTCTACGGACATCTCAGATTGGCTCCGTGGCCACCACGGAGGCTTACGGACATCTCAGATTGGCTCCGTGGCCACCACGGAGGCTTACGGACATCTCGGATTGGCTCCGTGGCCACCACGGAGGTCTACGGACATCTCGGATTGGCTCCGTGGCCACCACGGAGGTCTACGGACATCTCGGATTGGCTCCGTGGCCACCACGGAGGTCTACGGACATCTCAGATTAGCTCCGTGGTGGCCACGGAGTCAATCCATCTAGACAATAAGGTCCCGTGGCTGGATCTAAGCGCATATTATTTCTGTAAGCTGCCCCCCCAAGTTAAAAGATAAGTAGGGCCTTAGCGTTTAAAATGCGGCCTTGGGGTATTGGGGAATAGAAAAAGGGGCAAAACTTCTGTTTTGCCCCTTTGAGTGTAGTCTTATTTTTTGCTAGATGGATTAGAACCATCCAGCGCCCAAGGCTTCACGGAAAGGCCAAGGGATACCAGCCAGAATAAGGATCAGGCCGATAAGGTAAAATATAAATTGTGTTTTATAGCGAGCGGGGGCATCGTCTAGGCGTTTGGCTCGGCTATAGCCAATAGTAATGGCAATTACCGCAAGAACCATCATACTCGCATGCTCTACGGCATAAAAGCGAAGGTAAGTATTTTTCATCATGCCTTCTACAAACTGCACCTTAGGGCTGAGAAAGTAGAGCACAAAGCCAAGGAGCAACTGTGTATGGGTAAAAATAAGGGCAAAAAGAGGCAGCTTTTTATCTGCATTTAGGTACTCTTGTTTGTTGGCTCTCCATTTTTGGAAAGAAGTGATGATTGCTAGCAAAAGAAAAATAAGAACTAGCCAGCGGAGGCCCGAGTGGGCGTGTTGTAGTCCGTTTAACATAAGTTTAGTTGTATGTGTACGTTAAAAAATGCTCATCAAAGGAGGGGCTTCAAAGGTAATTAGGGGGCTTGATATAAGGAAAAAAAGAACTGTTTTTTATCAGACTTTATCTAAATAAGGGGGGCGGCTTTGGGCCTAAGATTCTCAAAAAAAAGGCTTATTTTAGCCGCATATAAAGAGATAAACGCCTTATGCAAACAACAATAAATGCCTCAGGGCAGCTTTTGGACCTGTCGAGCCCTAAGATCATGGGTATCCTTAACTTAACGCCAGATTCTTTTTATGATGGGGGGCGTTATTTGGGGGAGGAGGCTTATTTGAGGCAGTTAGAGCAGATGTTACAGCAAGGTATTGATATTTTGGATATTGGTGGAGCATCTACTAAGCCTGGGGCCGTGGCAGTTTCTGCAGAGGAGGAATTAAAGCGAATTTTGGAGCCATTAAAGCGTATTCGGCAGGAATTTCCTGAGCTATTGATTAGCATTGATAGCTATTGGGCCAAAGTGATAGAGGCGACGGCTGCGGAGGGAATCCATATAGTTAATGATATTTCTGCTGGGGGAATAGATCCTGAACTTTGGCCGATGGTGGCCAAGTTGGGTTTACCTTATATATTGATGCATATGCAAGGACAGCCAGAGACGATGCAAAATCAGCCGCAGTATACATCTGTAGTCCTTGAAGTATATGATTTCTTTGTGGAGCGTTTGGGGGCTTTGCGTCAGTTAGGGGTAAAAGACGTTATCTTGGACCTTGGCTTTGGGTTTGGAAAAACTTTGGAGCAGAACTATCAACTTTTGGCGGCGGGACAGGCCTTTAAGCAATTGGGGTTGCCCATTTTAGCGGGGATTTCTCGCAAATCTATGCTCTATAAGTTATTGGATAGGCAGCCAGCAGAGGTTTTGCCAGCCACTACAGCGGCACACATTATAGCTTTAGAAGAAGGGGCTCGTATTTTGCGGGTACATGATGTAGAAGCGGCTCGTCAGGCAATAGGTGTTTGGCAGGCGTATCAGGAAGCAAAACAAGAATTAAAGATAAACTAGTTTATGGAACTAACAACTAAACGTGTATTGGGCCTAGAACTACCAACTGATCCACGTTGGGTAGATTTGGCGGCCATGCAATTGGAAGACATATTAACTGATCATGCTTATTGTGAGCAAAAGGCAGCGACTAGCTGTATTTCGCTCATTCAGCGCTATTCTGATTATGAGCGCTTGGTGGAAGAGTTAGCGCCTATTGTTACTGAGGAGTGGGGGCACTTTCGTTCGGTCCTCAAAGAGTTGAAAAAGCGAGGTTTGAAGTTGGGGCGACAGCGCAAGGATGAGTATGTGAATAAGCTTTTTACCTTTGTGCGCAAAGGAGGGCATCCAGAAGCGGCTTTATTGGACAAACTATTGGTTTGTGCGATGATTGAGGCGCGTAGTTGTGAGCGTTTCCGTTTATTGGCTACTCAACTGGAAGAAGAGCATTTGCGTAAGTTTTATCATGGATTTATGGTAGCTGAGGCAGGGCATTACAAGTTGTTTTTGTCTTTGGCCAAGGAATATTGTGGAGAAGAAACGGCTATGGCTCGTTGGAAAGAATGTTTGGCCTTTGAGGCAGAGATTTTGGCTGGTATGGAAGTGCGGGCTGATCGGATGCATTAACCCTTGATCTAGAAAAGTTCGTTTTATTTAGTGAGTAGGGCGCCTAAGCGCCCGCTGAGGAGCGAAGCGACTGGCTGAGGGATGGAAAGTGGTGCGGCGAAGCCGCAGACCAAGGGGCTGAAGCGAAGCGAAAGCCCCGCAGGGCCGAGCAGAACTGCGAGCCGCGACACAGCCCGACCCGAGCGAAGCGAGTGGGCAGCCCCAAAAAAAGTGCATTCGCATGGCCTTCAGGGTTGAAGAACTCTTAAAATAGGGGCTTCTCGGAAGGATTTACCCTTTTTTCTGTAACTTATGAGGGTGATAATGACTTATCCCTTTAATTTTCCCCAAAACTATATACTTATATGCGTCATATTCTACTTTTATTGATGGGTTGTATGCTATTGGCTGGCCCTTCGCTTTTTGCTCAGAACGATTGTAATACCGTTTTTGACCAAAAAGTAAGTATGAGCGATCGTCAGAAGATTCGCTCCAAATCTATTATTGTTCATAGTCAGACTGCTTTGAGTTATCAGTTTGTTTTGCAAGTTGATGATGATGGGATTGTTTTGGAGGTTACCTCTACAGATGAGCACCCTTTGGAGAAGGGAAACACTAAAATCATGTTGATTTCTACGACAGGTGAGAAGCGCCTGTATGATTTTATTTCGACGGCAGAGCAGATCAAGGTGGGGAATCGCAAGGGGTATCAGAATAGTATTCAGCTCAATATGGAAAATCTCAAATGGTTGGCGGCGAATAAAGTGCGCACACTTCGTTTGGTGGATATGACCGTGAGCAAAATGTATGTTCGTCCTGTATCAAGTACTCGTCAGGAGGAGTTAACCAATATAGCTGGCTGTTTAATCAAGGTAATCAATAAGGATTTGTTGCCTTATAAAGAGGTCAATGTAACCATTGCTGGGGCAAAGACCTCTGAGCCAGTAGCCTCTACTCAAGGTGGAAATAAGCCGAAGGAAGAGCCCAAGAAAAATAATTCTACGGCTTTGATTGCGCGGGCACAGTCGAGTCCATGCGATGAATTTTCTGATGAGGAGATCAAGAAATTGAAGTATGAGTTGAATGTACAGAAAGAGTTGACGCAAGAAGCTATTCGGGAGGAGAAGCAAAAAGCGGCAGATGCACGAGAAAGTATTCAACGTTCTTTGGCTACGGCTAGAGAAAATGCGTCTAAGGAAAAATCTGTTATTGCGGAGGAAGTAGTTGCGGTTCGCCAGAAGGCTCAGGAGGAGATTACAAAGGCTAGAGAGGCGATGCGTAAAGCCATTGAGGACGCGCAGGCGACGGCCAGCAGTTTGATTGAAAAGGCGCAGTTGGAGGCTATGCAAGTACGTCAAAAGGCAGATGCAAAGATTAGTGAAATTCAGGCGGAGGAGGCCAAGAAAGTAGCTGATGCACAGAAAAATGCTGCAGAGCGCATCAAAAATGCCAAGGAGCAGTATGTATCGGCTAAGGCACAGTATGACGCAGAAGTAGAGCTGGCTAAAGAAACCTCTGATGAAAGAATCAAAACGATTCAGGAGGAAATGGCTCAGCAGATTGCTGCGGCCAAAGAAAAGGCTAAAAAGCAACAGAACTTAACGGCGGCAGATGTGGACCAGTCTCGTAAGACGGCGGCAGAGAAAATTGCTGCGGCTGAAATTGAAGCGGCGACAAGCATTGCAGCGGCTAGAGAAAAAGCCGCTAAGGAGAAAGAGTTGATTCAGATGGATGTTTTGGAGGCTCGTCGCAAGGCTGCTGAAGATATTGCTTCTGCACAGGAAAAATCGGCTCAATCGGTGGCAGCGGCTTTAGAAAAGGCGGCCACAGAAAGAGAGGCGATTGCGGCTCAGATTGAGAAAGAGCGCAAAATTGCTGCAGAAGAAATTGCTCGCATCAAGTCAGAAATTAGAGAAGACAAAGCTGATGCGGCTAAAGAAAAGGCGCTGACTGCGGAGGAAGTGGCTGAGGCCAAGAAGAAAGCGGCAGCGGAAATTGCCAACTCTAAGGAGTTGACCAATGAAGAGGTCCTCAAAGCTAGAGAAGAAGCGAAGAGCATGAAGCTTAAATTGGCGGCGGATGTAGCCACTGCCAAAGTCAAGGCCCAAGAAGAGATCGAGCGCATTCAGAAAGAAATTCAGGAGCAGATTAAGGCCGCCAAAGCGCGAGAGGCTGAGATCAAAGCTGCTGCGGCCAAAGAAATTGCTGCAGCCAAGGAAAAAGCAGCGGAGCAAATTGCTGCAGCAGATGCAGAAGCGCAAAAAGAAGCGCAACAAGCTAGTAAGGATGCGGCTGCGGCCAAGGCCCGATATGCTGAGGCGGTTCAAGAAGCCCAAGCAGAAGCTGTGAAAAAGCAAAAAGAGATTCAGGAGAAGGTTCAATCGGATATCATTACAGCTCGTGCCAAGGCCGATGAGGTGAATCGCATGTCTCAGGATGAGATGAAAGAGACTAAGGAAATTGCAGCCGAAGAGGTGCTTTTGGCCCAAGAAAAAGCCTTGACCGAAATTGCTGAATTGCGTAAAAAGGTCGCTTCGGAAAAAGCTGCTGCTTATGCCGATATGGCGGCTTCTGATCAGGAAAAGGCCAAGAAAATTGCCGAGAATAGAGAGGCCCAAGCTGAGGCAATCCGTGCCGATAAGGAGAAGGCCGCTATTGAACGTCAAAAGATTTTGAGCGAGGTGGCCGCCACTAAAGAAACGGCAGCTTTTGAGATTGCCAAGACTAAGGAAGAGGCGGCTAAAGCGATTCAAGATATTCGTAGCAAAACTGTTTTGGCCGAAAAAGCAGAAACGGAGCGTCTCCTCAAGGTTAAGGAGAATGTGGCTAACCAAATTGCCGATACCAAAGAAAGAGGAGCTAACGAAATTGCCTTGGCCAAGAAGGAAACCTCAGCTAAAAAGCTAGAACTACAAGATTCACTCAATGCCGCAATCAAGCTCAATAGTGAGCAGATTGCTAAGGCGCAAGAAAATGCAGCTCAGAAGATTGCCGAGGCCAAAAAACGCTCGGAGGAGGAAATTAAAGCGATCCGAGAGACCAATGTAGCGGCTAAGCAAAAGCTAGCCGAAAGCCTCAAGGCCGTAGAAGTAGAAAATGCAGCTAAAATTGAGGCGGCCCGTAAAGCTACTCAGGAACAACTGGATAAGATTCAGGCGGAAATTAAAGAGAAGGAAAATAAATTGGCCTTCTTGAGAAAACAGATTGAAGATGAGGAGAATGCTCTCAAGAAAATCAAATCTGAACGCCGAGTAGAAGAAGGGAAATAAACCTATTATTTCGCCCTAAACTTTAGCGCCCGATATACATGCTTATGTCGGGCGCTTTTTATGTACAGACTTATGACTAAGACTAAACGCCTTGCCCTTATTGCCCGCCTTTGTGGCCTGATGTTCATCGCTCAATTACTTTTGTCGGCTTCGGCTTGGGGATTTGGCCCTCGTTTTTTTCCACAGCAGGGACTGTTGCCCTTGCCTATGGGGGCAGCTTATTTTTATGGCTTGCTGCTGAGCTTAGGAGCACTTGTTTTTCGGCCGGATCGCTATACTTTATCCCTACTCACGGCTTTTTTAGCCTATGGCTTCTTGGCAGATTTACAATTGTTGCAAGCTTGGAGCTATCAGTATTTCTTCTTTTTTAGCCTATTGGCCTGGGCGCAATGGCAGCCCCAAAAAGCTGCTTTAGTGCAGGATCTCTTGGGCATTTTTATGGGTTGCTGTTACCTCTGGGCGGGTTTGCACAAGATCAATCCGCTCTTTGCCACAGAGGTATTTCCTTGGTTGATGGGGATTTTTTCTTGGACCGATCACTTGGCCAATTGGTCTATGGGCGGCTACTTGATTGCCATTTTTGAGGCCTTGTTAGGATTGAGTTTTTTCTTCCCAAAATTATCGCGCTATAGCCGCTGGCTGCTCATTCCCTTCCATCTGGGCATCTTGTTATTTTTGTTTTTTGACGACTGGAACAAGGTCGTTTATCCTTGGAATTTGGGTATGCCGCTCTTGGCCCTATTGCTCTTTGGCCAAAAAACTTATCAAAGGCCAGCCTTATACAAGCAGCCCGCCTTTTTATTCACGCTTTTGCTCTTTGGCCTTTTGCCGAGTCAGCGAAGTACAGGCTATTGGCCCTATCCACTTTCTTTTTCTATGTATTCGGCCTGTTCTACGGAGCTTCATATAGGCTTTTCAAAAGAGCAGTTTAAGGCCCCAGCACTCAAGCGACAGATTCCACTAAAGGTATTGGAAACAGCTATTCATAGCCGAGGAACTTATTGGGTTTCGGTGGATGATTGGAGCATTTTGGAGTATGAGCTACCAAGCTTTTCCAACAAAATATATTTAAGGGCTTGGGCAAAGAAGTACTTGGCTCAAAGCCCCTATACTAGCATTCAACTCAAATGGGTAGAACGCAAAGGACTTTGGCCCAAGGGGAGTGAAGAGGAGTTGGAGGTCTTGAGAAAATAGATTTGGGGCTGCCCACTCGCTTCGCTCGGGTCGGGCTGTTTCGCAGCTCGCTGTTCGCTCGGCCCTGCGCGGGCTGCGCCCGCTGGGTCTGCTGCCTTCGGCAGCCCTGCTACAGCCCCTCAGCCTGCGGGCGCTTCGCGCCCTGTAGGTCGCAGAAAGGGCCAGAGGGGGAGGGCCAAAAAAAAAGATGCTCACTAGCTAAAGGCTAGTGAGCATCTTTTCATATAAACTATATCCTTATGGCCTACTGAACATCAGCAGTGCTACGGATAAGCATTTGGTAGTCGGCATTGTATTGGCCAAGAATAGCCGTTACATTTACGGTACCAGTAGGAACACTTTGTCCTTTGAAAGAGGCACCATTGCTTGTGTAAAAGTCAATAGTTCCTGTAGCGTCAGTAAGGTCATTGAAGCCATAAGTTGCATCACCGCCAATAGTAGCGCCAGTGATTTGAATCAAGGTAGATTCCCAAGCTTCAGCATTAGCCAAGATGTCGGCAATTGTAGCAACACGTACGCTAGGAGTTACACCAGAAACAATTAGGCTAGCATTAGTTGTTTGGATGCCACCTACTTGAAGCAAGCTGTTATACTCGCTAATTGTACCACCGTTTAGGATCACTTCAACAGAGTCACCAACATTGAAAGAGTGAGCGCTACCGAAGCGGATCGTGATACCAGCAGTACCGTCTTGGATAATGAGGTTTTGGTTATTAAAGTTGCCGTTAGCAGCATCAGAGATAACCACACCGCGTACTTTCTTAGCAGAAACTGTAACGTTGCTACCGCTGTATAGCATACGGATGCTATCAATAGTGGTCAAGTCAGCAGGACCAACAGTACAAGGAGAACCACCTACTACATCGTTGGCGGGGTTACGCAATTGAAGTTGGTAAGTAGTAAATTGGCCAACAATAGCAGTTACTTCTAGGGTACCACAAGGAACGGCATCAGCAGCGAAAGTAGCGCCAAAGCGAGTAAAGAGGTCCATAGTACCAGTACCATCGTCAATAGTTAAGGTTCCAGAGTAAGTAGCTCCACCAGAAAGGCTAGCATTAACAACTTTGATCAGCATAGATTCGTAGTTCTCAGCATTTGTGTTCAAGTCGCTAATTGTTACAGTAGTAGCGGGAACAGCGTTGTTGCTGCTAAGGATAGCTACATTAGCAGAGTTAACACCTTCTAGTTGGAGAAGTCCGTTAAATTCATCCAAAGTAGCGCCATCAATACCGATTTCTAGTTGGTCGCCTTCGTTGAAGCTGTGAGCAGACGTAAAGCGGATAGTGATACCAGCAGTACCGTCAGTAACGACCATGTTTTGGTCTACCAAGTTATCTGTATTGCGATCAGAGATCACATAAACGCTGATTTTAGAGTTGGCAGGAGCAACAGTAGTGCTACCGGTGTAAGCTGCGCGTAGGGAGCTCAAGTCGATCAAGTTACCACCAACAGTTACGCTACAGCGAGCATCTTCGAAAGTGATGTCATCAGTATCGCGGATATAAAGTTGGGCATCAGAGCCAAAGTTAGAGTGGATACCGTAGATAGTACCTTTTCCGCTAGGGGTAAGTTCTGCAACGAAGTCAGAGTAGCCAGAGCTACGAAGAAGGATAGATTCGCCATCGCAATCTACGATTGTGCGGTTAGCAGATTGTTGAGCGGCTGCATCAGCATAGGGTTGGCCGGCATCAGCAGTTGCAAATTGTGCGTCATTGATTTGGACCAACATATTGCGGTATTGCGTGCTGCTTTTGATATCGGCGATAGTTACAACGGGAGCGTTGATTGGTTGGTCGCGTTCACCGGCGATGATGATCTCGGGCAAAAGGCCTTCAGGGATACGGTCGCCATTAGCGTTGATCGTCAATTGGTAGTTGCCTTCATAATCGCCGAGGTAGAGGCCATTACAGCGGATCCAAACTTGGCGGCCAACGGGGTAGTCGTTGTAAAGGTTGTTCATTTCTACGCGGAGTTCTACACCACCTGTAGCATCTTGAACGATAAGTTGTTTGTAGAAGTTACCGGCTTCATCAGAAGAGACGACAATGGCCTCTACGATAATATCTCCAGAGATAGAGTCGGCGGCATCGCCGATAGTGTGTAGCGCTTGGAGTTGTGCTACAGTAGTGTTACCTGTAAGGCTAGGGAGCTCACGGATGGGGGGCTCATCAAAGTCTTTCTTACAACTTTGGAAATTGAGGCCAAAAAGAGTGAGGCCCAAGAAAAGCGCGAAAATGCGATAAGACATACTTTTCATAATATGGTATTTTTCAGTAGAAGTCATTGAGAGAGGTTTGGGGGCATCCTGGACCATTGGCCTAGCGATGTGCAGCAGTGGCCGTTAGGCCAGACCGACGCCCAAAGGGCGAAGGGCCGAGCGAGCAGCGAGCCCCGGAACGCAGCGCCTGCCGCAGGCAGGAGGCCCCCAAACCTACTGAATAAGAGTCAGAAAAAATTTAGGAAAGTCTACATAGGTAGACGGTAAGTAATGCTTGCGAAGTAGTTGATACCGTTGCTATAGAAGTAGCGGGTGGGGAACTTCTCAGGATCTTTTTCTTCAAAGTCGTAGCGAAGTTGTTCAAATCCGCCGCTAATAATGTTGCGGTTGTTCAAGATATTGTTTACCCCTAGGTTAAAGTAGAGGAAGTAAGTTTTGCCTTTTTTGGTTTTTAGGCGAAGAGATTTACCGGCAAAAAGGTCAACGGTAAAGGCTGCGGGTAGTTCTTCTTGGGCCAAAATGGCATTCCACTGATCAGAGTCGGGGACAACGGCCTGTTGTTGGTAAGTGGGATCGGCGCTGTAGGTAACCGCTTCATAGGTACGGCGGTCTGGGTTAATATCGACGAAACTGCGGGCCATATAGTTGAAACTGAGGTTTACGAACCAGTATTTAGGCGAGCGGTAGTTGATTGCGAAAGAAGTGGCAATTTGGGGAGAGCCGGCTACATAAGCGTTGTTCATGTATGCGGTACGGCTAGACACTTGGGTGTTGGGGTCATTGTCTAGGTAGATAGAGATATTGGGGCGGCTAGTGTAGATATTTTCAGCTACGGCAGCTACTGCTCTTAGTTTAAGGCCAGTGAGTACTTCGTATTCTCCGGCGAGTTCGAGGCCCATGTGGCGGCGGTTGATTCCGTCCATCACGAAGTTTACATAACCGCTTTGGAGGCTTCCGTCATCGGCAGCAAAGGCGTTATCGGAGAAGAAGCTGCGGTTATAGAATTCGTTTTTAAATACAGTATAGTAGCCAGATACACGGGCTTGTGCTTTAGGTGCTTTGAGGAGGTAACCTCCTTCTACGCCATAAATCGTTTTGCTTTGGAGGCCGGGAACGATTTGGTCACGAGTACGGGCCGAAACATAAGAGTTGCGGAAGTAAGGGGCTTTGGTACCATAGCTTCCGTTGAGGAAGAAATAGTTGCGACCATCTAGTTTGTAGGTAGCTCCTGCTTTGAAGTTATAGTTAAAGTCAGAGAAAACTTCGCCTTTGCCTAGAGAGTTATCGGGGAAGCGACCGTTGCGCATATTACCTTTTCTCCAGAATTGAGTATAGCTAAGTTCGGCAGCACCGAAAAACTCGAATTGGTCGTATTTAAACTGGCCTTGTCCCCAAGCGGCTACATTTTGGATATGCGACTCATAGTCGTAGCCAAAAACATCGCCTTCAGAAAGCTCTGCATTGGGGTTATCGAGATCATTTTGGTAGAAGCTTTCGTTTTGGGCCGAGTCGCGTAGGGCGAATTGGTCCACGTCTACGTAGTAATCAGCACCGAGAAGATCGTTAAGAATCTTGTAGTTATGGCCGATATAGTATTGGCCGTTAACGCCGGCGTTGAGGGTTACATTTTCGTTGAGGAAGTTGCGGTAGATACTGTTGAAGTTAAACTGTTTGGTATCGTAGCGACGTTCTTCAACGATGTATTTTGCGCGGGTTTCGGTGCTAGAGATAGACTCATCGTAGCTATTGCGGTTTACTTCATAGAAGTTATCCCAATCGAGTTGTAGTTGTTCAGGGTTAGCTACATATTGAGCATAGAGTGCATCGGCAGTAGCTTGGTCGGTATTATCGAAATAGCTGGGCCATTTGCGGTAGTATTCGGGGCGGGGGTCAGAGGCATTATACCAGTTAAGGGCAGTGCTTCCGTTTTCGCCAAATTGGTAGCCGAAGCTAGTGGTCAATTTAGAAGAAGGGGTGATTTTCCAGTCATGAGTAAGCATGATAACTGGAATATGAGTGTAAGAGTAGCGAGAGTTGCGTTTTACGCGGCTGCCATCCTCTTGAGTTTGCCAACCCCAGTAAGGGTTGTAGAAATAGCCATCATCGCCATTAGCTTCGCGGGCGATTTCTTGCATTTCCTTCGTTACAGGGGCATTTTTACCTCTTGCTCTGGGAGCTCCAAAGATAGAGAGGTTAAGGGCGTGCTTTTTACCGATGCGCTTTTCAGCGGCAGCATAGTAAGAACCTGCATTATAGTAAGTACCGTCTACTTGTCCTTGCTCGGCCAAACGCAAAGATCCACTCATAGAAAAGGCCCAGCCGTTAGACATTAGGCCAGTAGAGTAGATAAACATAGGGCGAACGCGGTAAGAGCGGTTAGAGGCAGCTACACCAACGCGAAGTTGTTTCCATTGGGTAGAAGCGCGCATATCAATTTCTGTAGCACCACCGATTCCACCAAAAGTATAATCAGTAGGAGCTAAGCCCACAGTATTGCTACGGTTGCGCATAGCGTCATTTAATCCACCCCAAAGGCTCCAAGTTGCATAGCCATTCTCTGGCGAGTTCATGGGAAGGCCGTTGATATAAACGGTAGAATGCTCAGAATCATAGCCACGGATGCGGAAGCGCAAAGGGCTAAAGGCAAAGGCTGCCGTGCTGTAGAATACATCTCTAGAAGAGGTAAGTAGACCAGAGACATTAGAGCCTCCTGCACCAGAGCCACCAGATACATCATCATCTGAAAGGCTAACAGTGGGGATGAGGTCCTCACTAGAAAGCATATCGATGCCTCCTTCTTGAACCATGATAATTGTTCCTAGGTCTTTGGTTCCTTCAGTTAGGTTTACTTCTAGGCGGTAGGTGTTCCAGCCCGCTTTGCTAAAAACAAGGGTGTGGCTACCTACTGATAATCCAGACAGCTCAAAGTAGCCCTCTTCATTAGAAGAAGAGGCGGCTTCTTGGCCATCTATACTTAAGGTAACTCCATCCACAGGCCGGTTGTCACTATCTTTGAGTGAGCCTTTCAGGCCCGCTCCAGATTGTGCCAAAACCGTCTGCCCCAAGAGCAAAAGCAAGGCGAATAATGTGATTAACTGTTTCATAAGCAGAATACTGTGCTATTTAAATAGTAAAATGAAGACTGGCGGTTAGCCGCTAAAAAAAACAACAAGCAAGCGCTAGCCCCTCCTTTTCGGGGGCAAAGTTAGCACAAATAAGAGAGAGGCCACCGAAACATTCTTATGAATTAACAATAAGTTAAAGTGATATTTGAACGAAACAGGCCCTAAAAGCGGCCCAAGCCTTTATCTTTGCCCCGTTTTGGCCCTGTTTTGGCCTATTCGCTAGCAGCTTCGGCTGATAACAGATCTTATTTTTTTGCTCGAAACTAAAGAACGACCATCATGCACGCTCTCTTTAAACTTCCTGTTTTGGCCCTAGGCCTTTGCTTTCTAGCTTTGCAACAACCGCTTAGCGCCCAAGACTATCAGGTGGCGCCCATCGGCTTTTACAATCTTGAAAACCTTTTTGATACCCTAGATACACCCGATAAACGAGACGAAGAGTTTACGCCTCAGGGACGTAATAAATACAATACAGAGGTCTACCAATCTAAAATGGCTAATCTCTCTAAGGTAATTAGCGAAATGGCCACCGATATTACCCCCGATGGAGTAGTCATTATGGGCATTTCCGAAATTGAAAACCGTAAGGTGTTAGAGGACCTCGTCGTTCAACCCAAATTGAAAGATCGCAATTACAAAATTATCCATGAAGAATCGCCCGATGCTCGTGGAATTGATGTGGCCTTAATTTATAATCCTCGCTATTTCCGTGAGCTCAGTCACAAAACCTTGGCCGTGAATTTTCCTCGCGACGAAGGCGACGGCACTTACCACTCTCGCGATATTCTTTGGGTAGAAGGTATTTTGGGTGGAACGGATACCATGCACATTTTTGTCAATCACTGGCCCTCTCGCCGTGGCGGAGAAAAACGCTCTTCTCCCCGCCGCGAACATGCCGCACAACAATGTAAACAGGTGATCGACTCGCTAATCAATATTAACCCCAATACGAAGATCTTTATCACAGGTGACTTTAACGACGATCCGATTAGCCCTTCTATCAAAAATGTATTGCAAGCCAAAGGCAAGAAGAAGGATGTACAAACAGGTGAACTGTTTAATCCCATGTGGAAAAAATACAAGAAAGGAAACGGCACTTTGGCCTGGAACGATAGCTGGAACCTTTTTGACCAAACAATTATCTCTTCGGCTTTCCTCAATAAAAAACAAGAGGGCTTTTTCTTCCAAAAAGCTGTGGTTTTCCGCAAAAGCTACCTTTTCCAAAAAGAAGGACGATTCAAAAATGCCCCAAAACGAACCTACTCTTTTGGCACTTTCATTGGCGGATATAGCGACCACCTTCCCGTTTATAGCGTTTTCCTTCGTGCTGTACAACGATAAATTTAAGGAGGCGATTAAACTTGCCGGCCTATAAAACGTCATCAAAAAAAGACCTGAAGTATTAAGCTTTAGGTCTTTTTCTTTTGGGGCTGCCCCTTCCGCCGGGTTAAAACCCAGCGCAAAGCGGTATCGCTTTGCGAAGCGATATAAAATGAGGGTGGAAACCCTCATGAATTATCGGGCGGGTCGGGCTGTTCCGGGGCTCGCTGCTCGCTCGGCCCTTCGCAAAAAAGCTGCGCTTTTTTGCTCGGTCTGGCCTGCGGCCACCCTATCCATCCCTCAGCCAGATAGAATGGCCTTGCTTTGGTCATCTTGGGGAATTTGTTTGCTATTTTAAGGAGAGGGCCAAAAGTTGGGGGGCGGCCATCAGCCGCAAAGCGGCTTCTGGCCTAGCGCTGTGAAAGGGGGCGGCATAGCCGCCGACCTAGGGCGGCCTTGGCCGCCCGCAGGGCCGAGCAGCCTTGCGAGCCCTGAAACATAGCGGCGGGCTTTGGCCCGCAGGCCCCAAATTATTTGTAGGCTAGAGATGTTGTCAATTATTATGGCTTTTGGGGGCTGCAAAACAAATAAATTGAGTGCTTGATATGAAAGAATTAAAGTTGGGGCTGTTTGAAACTTCTTATTGGCTTTTAGCCAAATATTGTTTTTTGTTTGGCTTCCCTTAACAAAATTTATGAAGTTCTTTATTGGGGCTTTCCCCTTGAAAAAGGCTATTTTGGCCGCCGTTAACATAAAAATTGACTACTGATAATTTTATCAATGATGCAAAATTTAAAAACAAGCAGCTTATTTATGCTGCTTTTTGGTCTCCTATCATTTAGCGCAATAGCTCAAAATGGAGGACTAAGGGGAACGCTCCTAGATGAAGAGACGGGAATGCCCATACCATTTACTCCAGTTTACCTAAATAATGGAGAATATAATGCTCTTTCAGGAGATGATGGCTTTTATACAATCGCTAATGTACCCGCAGGGAGCTACCAAGTCAAATGCCGAAGCTTAGGCTATGATAGCCTAGTCATTGATGTAGAAATTGAGGCAGGAAAATTTATCACAGTCAATTTAAACATGAAGCCCTCGGCTCAAGAAGTAGACATTGTTACTGTAGATGCGGATAAGGAAAAGGCCCAAAATACTGTGCGTGTCTCTGTTGTACAAATAACATCAAAAGATATCAAACGCCTGCCTTCTACTGGTGGCGAAGCCGATATCGCACAGTATTTACAAGTCATCCCCGGAGTAGTTTTTACTGGAGACCAAGGCGGACAGTTTTATATCCGTGGTGGAGCCCCCGTACAAAATAAAATCCTCTTGGATGGAATGACGATTTCTAACGCCTTCCACTCCATCGGCTTTTTCTCCGTTTTCGAAACCGAACTCATCCGTAGCGCAGATGTCTATACCGGCGGATTTAGCGCCAAATATGGCGGCCGCTCATCTGCTATTGTAGATATCCGAACTCGTGACGGAAATAAGAAGCGCACAGCAGGAATGATTAGTATCAACCCCTTTGTCGCTAAAGCTTTACTCGAAGGACCAATTATTCCCTTGGGCGAAAATGGAGGCAATACCTTGTCTTATTTTGTTACTGCTAAACACTCTTACCTCAATCGCAGCTCCGAACTATTCTATAAACCTATCCTAAGCCGCGATGGATCTGCAGTCTCTGATAGCACACTGCCTTATAGCTTTACCGATTTTCACGCAAAATTGTCCTTTAATGCTGCTAACGGTAGCCGCCTAAATGCTTATGGCTTTAGCCATAATGATGTAGCCAACTTTGGCGATGTGGCCAAATATAAATGGAACTCTGCCGGGGGAGGACTTAATTTCCGTATCGTTCCAGGTGCCGCCAAAATTATTATGGACGGTACTTTGGCTTATTCTGTCTATGGCTCTGACTTTGAAGAAGGTGACGGCAGCCGAGAACGCCGTAGCGATATTACAAACTTTAACGCTAATTTTAATTTTACCTATTATATGGGCCTCTCTAGAGAGCTCAATTACGGATTGGAATTCAATCGTATCGGTACCGACTTTGCCTTTGTCAATAATAACGGAATTCCTATTGGCCAAACTCAATCTAATACCGAAGTAGCCGGTTATGTCCGCTACCAAGGCCGATTTGGCAACTTAGTTATCGAACCAAGCCTCCGGGCTCAATATTACGCCTCTCTAGGAGAGTTCAGAGCAGAACCTCGCCTAGGCCTCAAGTATAATATTACCGAAAATATTCGGATTAAAATGGCCGGCGGAATGTACTCACAAAACCTTATTAGCTCTGTCGATGAACGTGATGTAGTTAACCTGTTTGTCGGCTTCTTAGGTGGCCCAGATCAACAGGTCTACCGAATTACAGGCTATAACGAGGCCAGCCAATCCCCAATCTATGAAGCAACAACCTCCAAGTTGCAAACCTCTATCCACGCTATCGGAGGACTGGAATTTGACGCAGGCAAATATCTTGTCTTTAATGTAGAACCCTACATCAAATGGTTCCCCCAAATTATTGGACTCAACCGCAACCGTACCGCAGATACCGATCAACTACAACCTACCTATATTGCCGAAGAAGGAAAAGCCTATGGCTTAGATCTTTCTGGTACCTATGAAAAAGATCAACTTTACCTCTACTTAGCCTACTCCTTAGGCCACGTTCGCCGCGATGATGGCCTCCAAGAGTTCCCGGCCCACTTTGACCGCCGCCATAACCTCAACTTTGTAGGCTCTTATAAACTAAAGCTAAAGTCTTTACCCGAAGATCTCACCGACGAACAACGCCGTCACCGAACGGAATATCCCCTCGAAATCTCTCTTCGCTGGAACCTCGGCTCAGGATTTCCCTTTACCCAGACACAAGGGTTCTTTACTAACTATACTTTCCAAAACGGAATCAACAGTAATTACATTACAGACAATACGGATCCCAGCACTGAATTGGGCGTTCTATACAGCGATGAACTCAACGGCGGCCGCCTCCCATATTATCACCGCCTCGATTTCTCGGCTACCTATACCTTCGATTTGGGCCGCTACAGCAAATTATTACTCAACGCTAGTGTAACTAATGTATACGATCGAGCTAATATTTTCTACTTCGATCGCATTCGCTACGAAAGAGTGAATCAATTGCCCATTATGCCCGCTTTAGGCGCTGTGCTCAAGTTCTAAAATGAACCAATACTATATATATTATAGCAATAAGGCCCGCTTCCTTTAGAAGTGGGTTTTTTATTTATCTTGGGGCCTGCCGCCTTTGGCGGCCGCTCCCTTTCGCAGCTCGCAGGTCTGCTCGGCCCTGCAGCGCTAAAGCGCTTTGGTCTGGCCCTTTGGGCCACCCCTACAGGCAGCTAGGCCTGCGGCGGCTTCGCCGCCTGTCCCATCCAAAAGCTAAACGAGAAAAAAAGTAAATTTTTTTCAAGACTAAACACCAAAATACAAGCAGCTTACATCTAGTCAAATAGAAAGTTCTTGAAGGCTTGTTGAGCGGCAATATATGCAGCTCCGCAAGGAAAAAAGCGAAATTAAAGGAAGCGCTTTAGTGTTTTCCCCAAAAAAAAATTATTTTTGGCAGCAAATGCCCCAAAAATGGCAGCCCCAATTTGTTGGGCCAACCTATTCTTGGCGGCTAATCACTTGATTTTAATATCCTTTAATTAAGCTAGTTTCGCTTATGAACATTCCAGAAAATCTGAAGTACAGTAAGGACCACGAATGGGTTCGCCTAGAAGGGGAGTTCGCTTTTGTTGGTATTACTGATTTTGCCCAGTCTGAACTCGGAGATATCGTTTATGTTGATATTTCTGAAGAAGGGGAGGACCTAGACGCTGATGAAATCTTTGGCTCTGTAGAAGCTGTGAAAACAGTTTCGGACCTGATGATGCCCATTAGCGGAGAGGTGGTAGAAGTTAACGAAGGCCTAGAAGATAGCCCCGAGTTAGTCAACTCTGATCCCTATGGCGAAGGCTGGATGGTTAAAATCAAAGTTCGGGATGCTGCCGAAATGGATGATTTGATGGATGCCGCTGCTTATAACGCAGCAATCAATGCCTAAGCGACTTTTTTCCTTAGCCTACTTTTTTGCCCTTATTGCTCTGGTCCTACTTTCACTTTGGCCACTGCAATTGCCCGCTGGCTTAAATGGCTTGGGTTGGGACAAATTAGCTCACTTTCTTTTTTATTTCGGCCTGCTGCTTTTGGGCAATAGCGTTTGGAGACAAAAAAGAAATAACCTCTATTTTAGCTTCGCCTTAGGCCTTCTCTTAGAATGTTTACAAGACTTAAGCCCTTACCGTCAATTTGACTACGGGGATTTAGTTGCAAATACATTAGGTGCCTTGGCCGGCTATTACTTGTTAAGGAAATATTTCATGTTTCAATAAATTATTTTTTCACCCAAAACCACAGAATTATGCTGTTAGGATTCCTCTCTAACGACTTTCTGATGGCGAGCATTATGGTCTCTGGAAGCCAAATTGTAATTAGCCTTGTTTTGCTAATTGCTGTGGCCGCTGGAGCTATCTTTGGCTATAAATCGTACTTGGCTAAGCAGAGCGAAAAACTCATGCAAGCAAAAGTAGATGCTAAAGATGCCAATTACTCGGCTATCACTAGAAAGTATGAGGAGGTGAATGTGTTTAAACACTCGCCCACGGTGTACCGGGCAGGTTTGGCATGTTCGCTCTTTGTGGTCTTCTTGGCGCTAAACTGGACTCAAACCGAATGGGAAGAGTTTGCTTTTGAGGAGGAAACGGTGATTGAATCAGAAGAAATTCTGATCGATGTGCCTAACACGCCACCACCTCCGCCTCCGCCACCGCCACCCCCCCCACCACCACCTCCGCCCACACAGGTACAAATTGATGATACTAAACCTGAACCTCCACCTGAGCCACCATCTCAGGATGATGAGCAGCAGGATTTAGAAGGTGATAAGGATGGTAAAAAAGGAAGCAAAGGAACTCCGCCGCCTCCTCCTCCCCCTCCACCACCGCCCCCCCCACCACCTCCACCCAAAGCCCCAGAGGTTTTTGAATTTGTGGAGCAGTTTCCTCGCTTCCCTGGTTGTGAGGATGAAAATAAGACGGATGCAGAAATGAAGCAGTGTGCTGATTTGAAACTCCGCGCTTATTTGGGCAAAAAAGCGGGTTATCCTGCTATGGCTCGCGAAAATGGCATTGAAGGAACCGTTTACGTTCGTTATATCGTACTAGAAGATGGCCGTATCGCCAATGTTGAAGTCGTTCGCGACATGACAGGCGGTGGAGGACTAGCTGAAGCTGCTCTCCGTGCTGTAAAAAGTATGAACAGTATGAAGGAAAGATGGACTCCTGGTCGCCAAAGAGGTAATCCCGTACGCGTGCGTATGGTTGTACCAATCAAGTTCCAATTGAACTAAAATCTTGGCTTTTGCCAAACTGTATAAAGCTACTCTGAAAGGAGTAGCTTTTTTTTTGCTCTCCATCAGATAATTGTTGGTCCAAACGACCGAAGGGAGTAAGGCGCGCAGCGCCTGGCTGAGGGATGGGCAGCAGTGGCCCAAAGGGCCAGACCCAGCCGCCTTTGGCGGCGCAGGGCCGAGCGACCTGCGAGCTGCGATACAGCCCGACCCGAACGGAAACTCATGAGGGTTTTAACCCTCATTTTCTATCGCTCCACAAAGCGATATCGCTTTGTGCTGGCTTTCAACTCGGCGGAAGGGGCAGCCCCAAATCATAAAAACAGTTGGATAGCTGAACAGAAAATAGCAAAACCACGACTCCATAATAAAAAGGAGAGCTAAAGCTTAAATAAAAAAGAAGATTGTGTATATTTTGGGTCTCGGAATCAAAAGTTTTTTATTCCGGAATAAACTGACACCAACAATCAATTAAATTTGCTGCTTACTTCCTTCATAATGAAGGGCTAAGGAGGAAAAAGATAGAAAAACAATAAAATATATGTCTGCTGTAGAAAAACGATGGCTGAAAAATTACCCTCAAGGCGTTCCTCATGAAATCGATTTTGGGGGATATACGAGCTTAGTCGGATTGGTTAATGATAACCTGAAAAAATATGCGAACCGTCCTGCTTTTAGAAGCTTTGTGGGCAGTTCGGAAAAAATGCTCACTTTTGGAGAAATTGATCAGCTGTCTAAGCAGTTTGCAGCTTATTTGCAAAATGAAATGGGCCTTAAGCCTGGTGATCGCTTGGCGTTGATGATGCCCAACCTTCTACAGTATCCTATTGCGTTGTTTGCGGCTATGCGTGCGGGGTTGACGATTGTGAACACTAATCCACTTTATACGGCTCGTGAAATTCAACACCAATTTCACGATGCAGGCGTAACAGCGGTTGTCATTGCCGAAAACTTTGCGGCAGAGCTGGAAAAGGTGATTGATAAAACAGGGGTGAAGCGTAATAAAGTTATAGTGGTGAGCATTGGCGAAATGTTTGGCGGTTTTAAGGGCTGGTTGATCAATTTTGCCGTGCGCAAGCTCAAAAAAATGGTTCCTAAATATAATTTGGCGGGCCATATTAAGTTTAAAAAGGCCTTGAATCAAGGCAATGCTAGCCAACTCAAAATGGCTAGTGGGGGCCAACTCGATGATGTGATTTGCCTACAATATACGGGCGGAACAACTGGGGTGGCTAAAGGGGCTGAGCTGACTAATAAAAATATGTTGGCCAATGTTTTCCAAGTAGAAGGCTGGATCAATAGTGCAAACCTCAAGGAAGGCGATGAGCGAATTTTAACGCCTTTGCCTTTGTACCATATTTTCTCTTTTACGGTAAACTTGCTTTGTTTGGGTACCTCTTTTGGCGCCTGCAATGTTTTGGTGGTAAATCCCAGAGATTTACCTGCAGTGGTCGATATCATGAAAAAAACGCAGCCTTCTGTGATGACTGGGGTGAACACTTTGTTCAATGCGCTTTTGAATAATGAAGAATTTACGCAACTCGATTTTTCTAAGTTGCAAATTGTTATTGGTGGCGCTATGGCTATCCAAAAACCTGTGGCCGAAAAATGGAAAAAAGTCACGGGTTCTACTTTGACCGAAGGTTACGGCATGACTGAAGCCTCTCCTGTAGTTTCTGTGAATCCCCTCTATGATGAGGGCCGAATTGGCACTATCGGCTTGCCTATTCCCTCTACCGAATTGCGCATTTGCGATGAAGATAATAATCCCTTGCCCTTGGGGGAAGCTGGAGAAATTCAGGTTCGTGGTCCCCAAGTGATGAAAGGTTACCTCAATCGCCCAGAAGATACTGCCAAAACAATTGTGGAAGATGGCTGGCTGCGTACAGGTGATGTAGGGGTTATGGATGAAGATGGTTTTGTCAAAATTGTGGACCGCATTAAGGACATGATTTTAGTTTCGGGCTTTAATGTTTATCCCAACGAAATTGAAGAGGTGCTTGCCGCTCATCCCAAAGTTTTGGAAGTAGCCGCAGTAGGCGTTCCTGATCCCAAATCAACAGAAGCGGTTAAGGTTTTTGTGGTGAAAAAAGATCCTTCTTTGACGGAAGAGGAACTCCGCGCTTTCTCTAAAGAGAATTTTACGGGCTATAAAAAACCCAAGCATTACGAATTTAGAGAGGAATTGCCCAAAACCAATGTGGGGAAAATCCTTCGCCGCGCCTTGAGAGATGAGGCCAAAAAGGCATAAGAATTAGTTTAGGACCAAAAAGGGGCTTCGGCCCCTTTTTTTTGCAGAAAATAAACCGTATGCTCCGATTTATGCTCATTCGGCTCCTTAAATGGAGCCTGTTCATACTTTTGATTGGCCGAGCCTGGCAGCACTTTTTCTGGTCGGCTCCCTACGAATATATTTTGCCCGCTAGTTGGGGCCCCGATGGGGTCGACCATTTTACCCATCTGATGGGCTGGTTTTATGTCTTGGGAGCCGCCGCTACCTTGTTTAGCGATAGCCGAAATAAAGGCCGCATTTTTATTTGGCAAGGCGGTGCACTTTTGGTTTTGGCCTGGCTCTATCAAATTGAAGCTGGTGCCTATTGGCCCAGCTTTTTTGTACATAGTTTGCAGTTTTCACTGCCCTTTAGCTACCATTTATTGCTCTTTAGCAAAAAACCAGTCCAACAAATTATTTGGCGAATGAAAATGGCCATTAGCCTGAGCTTACTCGCCTACGCTTTTTATGCCCTAGATGTGCATGCCCCCAATCAAATCAATTGGCAAGAGGCCCTACAAGATAGTTTTGGCCTCAGCTATGGCAATAGCCGCTTGATTTTACAAGTTATGGGCGCTGTGGAGCTCGCCTTGATTCCACTTCTTTGGTTTAAACCTAGCCAAAAAGCTGCTTTTTGGGGCGTTTTTGCCTGGGGCATTCTCATTATGATTAGCAGTATTGGCCTACTATTTTGGGAGCTCCCTTACTGGAAATCTATGCTCCGATCTACCTGGGAATTACTCTGTCTAACACCCAATCTCGCCTTTTCTTACGTCCTTTGGCGCTATGTGGTCTTCCGCCAAAAATATGAAGATTTCTAATCGATTTTAGCCTAGCTTTTTGCTGGGCTATTTTTTTGGGGCTGCCCCTTCGGCCCTCTGGGCCTTCGGGTCGGGCTGTATCGCAGCTCGCTGCTCGCTCGGCCCTGCGCCGCCAAAGGCGGCTGGGTCTGGCCTTCGGCCACCCCTCCACAGCGCTCAGCCGCTCTACCTCATTTTTTGCATTGAACCAATCGCTTCGGCCCCAAACAAAAAAAAGCAAGTAGCTTCCCCAAGCCACTTGCTAGATATTAATCCCCATGATTTACCCCAAACTTAATTGGATAAGACAAAGTATTTCCTTTTTGTCTATAACAAAGATAGG
Source organism: Saprospira sp. CCB-QB6 (assembly GCF_028464065.1). Taxonomy (NCBI): domain Bacteria; kingdom Pseudomonadati; phylum Bacteroidota; class Saprospiria; order Saprospirales; family Saprospiraceae; genus Saprospira; species Saprospira sp. CCB-QB6. The sequence goes on from NZ_CP116808.1 coordinate 2,942,257, forward strand.
GCAGGGGACGATTAGATTTCTCTAGATAAGACCTAAAGGCAAAAAATAGGTAGAATTCGGATATACTCACCTAGAATTGAGTGGATTAGCAAACAAAAAAAGCAAGTAGCTTCCCCAAGCCACTTGCTAGATATTAATCCCCATGATTTACCCCAAACTTAATTGGATAGACAAAGTATTTCCTTTTTGTCTATGACAAAGATAGGGCAGGAGACGATTAGATTTCTCTAGATAAGACCTAAAGGCAAAAAATAGGTAGAATTCGGATACACTCACCTAGAATTGAGTGGATTAGCAAACAAAAAAAGCAAGTAGCTTCCCCAAGCCACTTGCTAGATATTAATCCCCATGATTTACCCCAAACTTAATTGGATAGACAAAGTATTTCCTTTTTGTCTATGACAAAGATAGGGCAGGAGACGATTAGATTTCTCTAGATAAGACCTAAAGGCAAAAAATAGGTAGAATTCGGATACACTCACCTAGAATTGAGTGGATTAGCAAACAAAAAAAGCAAGTAGCTTCCCCAAGCTACTTGCTAGATATTAATCCCCATGATTTACCCCAAACTTAATTGGATAAGACAAAGTATTTCCTTTTTGTCTATGACAAAGATAGGGCAGAGGACTTCTTTTTTCTTGCTGATAAGACCTAATGCCTAAAAATAGGTGGTCTCTGCAGTATCTCTAGGTATTATGCATAAACTCAAGAAGGTCACCATCTTGAACTACATATTCTTTGCCTTCTTGACGCATAGCTCCCACTTCTTGGGCTCCTTTCCAGCCACCGAGCTCTACAAATTTATCATAAGCTACGGTACGAGCCTTAATAAATCCTCTTTCAATATCAGAGTGGATAATTCCAGCCGCTTGAGGTGCTTTAGTTCCTCTGCGAATGGTCCAAGCACGTACTTCTTTCTCTCCAGCTGTAAAATAAGTAATGAGCTCAAGTAGGTTGTAACAAGCGCGAACAACACGGTTAACACCAGGTTCTTCGAGGCCCATATCAGACAAAAATTCCTGACGCTCTTCTTCCTCTTCTAGTTCAGCAATATCTGCCTCAATTGCAGCAGAAACGAGAATTACTTCCGCATTTTCTTTGGCTACAGCCGCCTTAAATTTCTCCGTATGCTCATTGCCTGTCAAAACAGAAGCCTCATCTACATTACAAATATAAATAATGGGCTTAGCTGTGAGCAATTGCAATTCTTTGAAGAATTTTTCGTCATCTTCGCTATCTAACTCACCAAAAGAACGAGCAGGTTGCTCTTGCTCCAAATGTGCAATTAAGTCTTCTACAATTTTGAGTTGGCGCAAAACCGTACGATCAAGCGCTTTGGCCAATTTTTGTAGCCGCTGTTTGCGCTTCTCTAAAGTTTCCATATCCTTGAAAATCAATTCCAAATCAATGGTTTCTTTATCGCGAACAGGATTTACTCCACCGTCAACATGCGTTACGTTTCCATCATCAAAACAACGCACAACATGCATAATTGCATTTACTTCACGGATGTTAGCCAAAAACTGGTTGCCAAGGCCTTCGCCTTTACTCGCACCACGGATGAGGCCCGCAATATCCACAATCTCTACTGTAGTAGGAACCGTTTTTTGGGGTTGAACAATTTCCTCTAGCTTGTCCAAACGATAATCGGGAACAGTAACCACCCCAACATTGGGATCTTTGGTGGCAAAAGGATAGTTGGCCGCTAGTGCGCCAGCCTGAGTGAGTGCGTTGAAGAGTGTCGATTTTCCCACATTGGGCAAACCTACAATACCACATTGAAGAGCCATATATAGCGTATAGTTTTGAGGGCCTCAAAAAGAAAGGGGCCGAAGCCCCTTGTATTCATTTGCCGCAAAAATAGCGAACTTATAGAAAAAAGGGCAGAATTAGCCCTTGTTTTTTAAACATGTTTATAAACGATGCAGTTAGCATGCATCCCACCTCCTACAGAGGCCAAAATAATATGATCGCCCGCCTCAATTTGATGACCTTCTAACTTTCCTTTCAGAATGTGATCCAACAACATCGGTACCGTGGCCGCCGAACTATTTCCCCATTTGCCCACAGTAAGCGGAAAAACAGTTTCAGGCATTTCGCGATCATGCATGCTGTATAGCTTTTTGCACAATTGACGAATCATTTTTTCATTGGCCTGATGAATCAATATTTGCTTGAGATCGGCAATATCTACATTCGCCTTTTTTAAACAACTATCCATCGCCGTAGGCACTTTTTCCATGGCATATTTATAAACAGATCGACCATTCATTTTTACAAACAGACGCTCTTCCGCCTCTTCATTATAAGAACCATCCATGTACAAGAAGTTGGCGCCCTGTACACTATCTGTTACCGTTTTATGACAAAGAATTCCCGCAGGCTCCTCAGATTCAAAACGCTCCAAAATAACCGCACCAGCACCATCACCAAAAAGCATAGAGTCTAAATCATGCGGATCAAGTACTCTAGACATAATATCAGCACCAACAACCAAAACGCGCTTGGCATCGCCCGAACGCAAATAATAATCAGCCTGAATGACAGCCTGAACCCAACTCGGACAACCAAACAAAATATCATAAGCCACACAGTCCGAATTGATAATCCCCAGTTTTTGCTTGACCTTAGCCGCAACATTGGGTAACATATCGGTATAATGCGTCTTCGAATGAACATCACCAAAATTATGGGCCACAATAATATGGTCCAAACTTTCTCCATCAATCCCCGAACTCTCCAAAGCATCTTTGGCCGCTAAATAAGCTAAATCAGAGGTGTTGATGTGCTCTTGAGCATAACGACGTTCCGTAATACCAGAAATTTCCGCCAATTTGGCTACAATTTGCTCTGGCTTCTTCAAATTCTTCTCGCCATTGGCTTTATAAAATTGGTAGTCGGTAAAATATTTATTAGGGACCACCACTTGAGGTTCACAAGAACCTGTTCCCACAATCTTACTATAGTATGCACACATATTAAAAGCTGGTAATTATCGAATCCACCCAAAATTAAAGGGCCTTGCAATCCCCCAAAATAATTTTAAATGAATCCATTGGTATTCTAGGATCTCTGAAACCACTTTTAAATGAGTTCTTCAAGTAGCTTCGCCACAAAGGTAATATTTTTAAAGCGATTTCTCTTTAGTGAGATACTTCTTCCCCCGCTCTGCCCCTAGTCTAATTAAAGTTTTTTCTATCTCAACTAGATGATTTAATGAAAGCCGCTTTTATTTTTTGGGGCATCACTCCTAAAAGTCCTTGTTGTCACAGCAGGCTGCTGTTTTGGGGCCTCCGCTGCGGCTTCGCCTTGCGGCGCTACGCTTTGGGGCTCGCTGTTCGCTCGGCCCTGCGTTTTTTTCGCTGCGCTCAAAAAACTTGGTCTGGCCTGCGGCCACTGCTGCGCATCGCTAGGCCGCACAACTTTAGTTTTTTCTCTGGTCTTTTTTCTTCGGCCCTCAAATCCCCCTTTCAAATAGCGGCTTTCAATTAGCAATTGGGTTAAAAACAACAGAATTTTTTCTGCTGCATTTTATGAGCCGATGGTTTTAACCATCGGCTCATTTTTTTGGATGTAGAACGGCCATCTTTTTTGCTGTGGGTTTTAATCCACTGTTTCTAAAACTATCAAGAAACAACAACCCCCAAAAAAATCCTCCTTTCAAATAGCGGCTTTCAATTAGCATTTGCCTAAAAAACGAGGACAAAAATTTATCCTGGGAAAAAACTGGCCTAAATCTGATGAATAATTTCCACTACAATTTTTTCTGCTGCATTTTATGAGCCGAGCCAGTCGCTTCGCTCCTTCTAGACGCAGGAATTTAAATGGGCCGATGGTTTTAACCATCGGCTCATTTTTTTGGATGTAGAATGGTCCTCTTTTTTGCAGTGGGTTTTAACCCACTGGTCTGTAAAAAAACAAAACAACAACCGCCAAACCACAACCCCAAAAAAAATCCCCTCGAAGGAGGAAATGGCGATTTTTTAGATAGAAACTCCACCTTAAATTAAGAGACTTTCTGTTTAAGCATTGGGGTAGGCGTAGTGCTGATGCGTATTCAAATTTTAAATGAGTTTAATGCTGTTGAATTAAAAGTCACTACTAATTAGTAAATTATGATTTATGTAACAAAATCTATAAGAGTTTATGGTTATGAGCGTGGAAAGAATGTGCATAGTGAAGATTAGTATTGGTGTTTTTTTATTTGTTTGTTTTTTTACTTCGTGTTCGAGCAAACAGAAGAAAGAAGCTAGTGTTGAGATTGATCCTTATTGTATGTCTAAGGTTTATAGTTCTATTGAAGAACCTCTTAGAAATCATTTAGATAGTCATGTGTATAGGATAACTTATATACCTCCAGTAGATAGTGGTCTGGGAAGTATTGTCCATTTAATTCGGTTAGTAGAAGTCGGTTCTACTGATAAAGTTAAAATTGTGGAGAAGAAAATAGAGTTTCGCTATTTTCCTGAATGTTATGATGAATTTAGATATTATGAGGTGAAAAAAAATGTTCTTAATAAGAAGGATGTAGATATGCTGTGTAATTCATTGGTTAGAAATATGAAAAGTAAAACAAAGTTTGTTGATCCTAGTGAACCTTTATTTATTTTAGAAGGCTTTGGATCGGAAGATGTCTTAATAGGAGCATGGCAAAATCCTAATGAATACAATAAATTATTAAGGGTCAGAGATACTTTGAGTTGGAGTATTTTAAATACGTTTTAGTAACTGTAGGTTTTCTTCTCATAGGCAAAGCCCTTAGTTATTAGGAAATAAGAAAGCTTTTTGTTAGACTCCATTATGAGCCGATGGTTTTAACCTTCGGCTCATTTTTTTGGATGTAGAATGGCCGTCTTTTTTGCTGTGGGTTTTAACCCACTGGTTCTAAAAAAGTCAAGAAAAAACACATAAAAGAAAAGGGCGAAATAAATTCAGCACATAAAAAATCGTAATATTGGCTGCAGCTAGCAGCCAAGCTATATGCAAATCAGAAAGCGATAATTTTGTAAAATTAAACTAATGGAGATATATAAATACTTGAAGTATGTTTTAAGGGGGAAGGCTAGCCAAGGAGATTTTATTTTTGAGCAAAAGAATACTGGGCTTTTATTTAACAGAGAAAAATACGAAGCCATAATTAGCGATAATAATATTTTAGAACTCTATGATATGATTTCCGATGGCTTCAAAATCCAATGGTACACCGATGACAGCCGTGCCATTGGCGGACAGATGGAATTTCCCGAAATGAAACATGTTTTAGGCAGTTGGCAAGGCATTTTATTTGAGGAAGAAGATTTGCAAAGAAATCCCCACTTAAAATATTATAAAGCCTTGGACCTGATCTCCGAACAGCATACCGTAGGTTTTTTACATGGGGCTGATTTTGAGGCCAATTCGTTATATTGTCACATTTCGCCTTATTCTGATTTATATAGTTTGGATTTAGATTTTGAAGGCTATATGCAAATGGCTTTCGAAGCAAAAATTTACTATTATTGGCCCAAGGTTTTATTAGACATTCAATCCAATTTGGAAAGCAAAGAGACCCAAGATTTCAAAGAAAATATGCCCAAACTTTTTGAAGACTTTAGTTGGGATGATTTTGTAAAAAAATATGAGTCGTTGAGGTTGTCTAAACAATAAAGACAAACAAATTATTCGCCCTTTCGAAAGAGAGGGCTTTTTTCTTCGGCCCTTAAACTCCCCCTTTCAAATAGCGGCTTTCAAATAGGATGAGGCTCAAAAAATGGGTTGATTTTTTATTCGGCTCCTAAAAAAGAGATGAATTTTTCTTCGGCCAAAAAACTGCGGTGGTCTGTAGGTTGAAACCTACAGCCAGGTAACAAAAAGGCATTTCATTTAAATGGAGGCTTGAAAGCCTCCATAAAAAAACGAGGACAAAAATTTATCCTGGGAAAAAATCCGACTTAAATGTGATGAAGATTTTTTTAGCTAGAATTTTTCTGCTGCATTTTATGAGCCGATGGTTTTAAACTAGATCGCTATAGCATGTTATATTGACTCTAGGGCCAAGGTCCTAGGCTAAAATAGAGCCGCCCCCTCCTTCGAGGGGGCTTTTTTGTGGGATAGCCAATCACTGTTTCAAATAGCGGCTTTTAATTAGCAATTGCCTGAAAAAATAATAGAATTTTTCTTCGGCGAAAAAACTGTGGTGGTCTGTAGGTTGAAACCTACAGCAACTAGCATAAAACAGCACAAAAAAAGTAGCCGAGGATTAAAATCCTCAGCTACAATCAATATTTTTTATGAGCCGATGGTTAAAACCATCGGCTCATTTTTTTGGATGTAGAATGGCTTTCTTTTTTGCTGTGGGTTTTAACCCACTGGTCCAAAAAAAACAAAACAACAACCGCTCAACCACAACCACAAAAAAAACCTCGCAGGAGGGGATGGCAATTTTTTTAGCCTAGGGCCAAGGCTCTAGGATTCCTATGAAATTTTATGGGGAAAAGCCGCCGAAGAAAAAAGACCAGAGAAAAAACTAAAGTTGTGCGGCCGAGCGATGCGCAGCAGTGGCCGCAGGCCAGACCCAGCAAAAAAAGCGCAGCTTTTTTTGCGCAGGGCCGAGCGAACAGCGAGCTGCGCAGCGTAGCGACCCAAGGCCGCAGGCCGCAGGGGCAGCCCCAAAAAAATTAGCGCCCCAAATATTGTCTGCGCATTTCCCAAAGTAAAACGCCCATGCTTACCGAAACATTTAAAGAATGTTTGCTGCCAAATTGAGGAATTTCAATAGCTCCATCCACCAAAGGCAAGAGTTCGGCATCCACGCCTTTTACTTCATTGCCAAAAATGAGGGCAATGCCTTCTTGGGCGGTCCAAATAAACTGTTCTAAAGAATGGCTGCCAAAAGTTTGCTCCACGGCATACACTTTATAGCCTTTTGCTTTGGCCGCAGCTATAGCCGCTTTATTTTCTTCAAAATATTGCCAATCTACAGCTCTATCGGCTCCCAAAGCCGATTTCATAATTTCTCTTTGCGGCGGCTGGGCCGAAATTCCCGTCAAATAAATGCCTTCAATGCCAAAAGCATCGGCGGTGCGAAAAGCAGCGCCCACATTCAAGGCCGAACGCAAATTATCTAAAATAAGGAGCAAAGGCATTTTGGGCTGTTGTTTATACGCTTCAATGCTAGGCCGCCCCAATTCTAGCATGCTCTTTTTTTTCAGTTCCATATTTTTTTAGAAAAAAAAGCCTCCTCTATCAACTAGAGGAGGCTAAAGTTTATTGATTTCGCTTATTTAAAGGCGTTTAAGCCCGTAACATCCATACCCGTAATGAGCAAGTGAATATCGTGCGTACCTTCGTAAGTCAATACCGTTTCCAAGTTCATCATGTGGCGCATGCAGGGATATTCGTTGGTAATTCCCATTCCACCATGAATTTGGCGAGCTTCGCGAGCAATGTCTAGCGCCATGGCCACATTATTACGCTTGGCCATAGATACTTGAGCGGGAGTAGCTTTGCCCGCATCCATCAAGCCACCCAAACGCCAAAGCAAAAGTTGCGCTTTGGTAATTTCGGTAATCATTTCGGCCAATTTTTTCTGTGTCAATTGGAAACCAGCGATAGGTTTACCAAACTGTTCGCGCTCCAAAGAATAACGCAAAGCTGATTCATAACAATCCATAGCCGCACCCAAAGCACCCCAAGCGATGCCATAACGCGCTTTAGTCAAACAAGACAAAGGACCTTTCAAGCCTTTTACATTGGGTAAAAGATTGGCTTTGGGGATGCGCGCATCTTCAAAAACCAATTCGCCAGTAATAGAAGCGCGAAGAGAAAGTTTTCCGTGAATTTCGGGCGCAGAAACGCCGGGCGTGTCCATATCGACAATCAAACCACGAATAACGCCTTCTTCATCTTTGGCCCAAACAACGGCCACATCAGCGATAGGCGAGTTTGTGATCCACATTTTCGCGCCATTCAAAATATAATGATCGCCATCTTCTTTGATGTTGGTAATCATGCCGGCGGGATTCGATCCATGATCGGGCTCCGTCAAACCAAAGCAGCCGATAAATTCACCAGAAGCCAATTTGGGCAAGTATTTCATGCGCTGTTCTTCGCTCCCGAAGCGATAAATGGGATACATCACCAAAGAACCTTGCACAGAAGCGGCCGAGCGAATGCCCGAATCGCCACGCTCCAATTCTTGCATCATCAAGCCGTAAGTGGTCTCATCTGTACCTGCACAGCCATATTTTTCTGGCAAAGAGGGACCAAAAGCGCCCAATTCTGCCAAACCTTTGATCAAATGACGGGGATAAATGGCCCGCTCATAACAATCTTCAATAATGGGCGAAATTTCGCCACGGACAAATTCGCGCACGGCATCACGAGCAATTTTTTGCTCATCCGTTAGCAAATCGTCAATCATATAGTAATCCTGGCCCTTAAAACGATCTTGTTTGGCCGATCTTTTAATGCTGTCTAGCAATTCTTGATTTTGCATCATAGTATGATTATTTAGCTGTTTGCTGATCTAAATTTTATTTTTTTGGGGCTGCCCCTTCCGCTAGGTTAAAACCCAGCGCAAAGCGGTATCGCTTTGCGAAGCTATACAAAATGAGGGTTAAAACCCTCATGAATTATCGGGCGGGTCGGGCTGTGTCGTGGCTCGCAGGTCTGCTCGGCCCTTCGCAAAAAAAGCTGCGCTTTTTTTGCTGGGTCTGGCCTGCGGCCACCCTGCCGGGCAGCTCAGCCTGCGGCGGCTTCGCCGCCTGTCCCCCGCAAAAAGGACCAAAAAGGGCCTTATTTTTCAAGGACAGTTGTTTTTAAATGAGTGGCTTAGCCTTTCCGCAGCAAAACTAAAAAAACTCTGGATATTTTGGGCGGCTACTTCATTAAAAGGGCTCTTTTCTTGGCTGCCCCCATCTTAATTTCCAATTGATAATTGCCTGCGGGCAAATTTTGCCAGTTGGGAATTTTGGCCAAAAAGCGCCGTCCAAAAAGAGCGCTATGCTTTTGAGCATAAACCAATTGGCCAATTGGACCAAAAAGTTTGATTTCTACTTCCTCATCAATGGCTTCTGGCCAAATGATAAAGAAGTTCTCTTTGCCCTTGGCCATCGGCAGATAATAAATATTTTCTTTCTCTTTTATTTCTAAAAAATGTCCAGCTCTAGCTTTTTTCCAAGCTTCAAAAAGAGCGGGCACGCCATAGCCCAAAGCCGTATCTGGTTTTTTGTATTGATTGCCTACGCTTTCGGCCAAGCGAATGAGTTCAACATTACTATATTCGGGTAAAGCTTGCCACAAACAAGCCATAGCGCCCGCCAAAATAGGAGAGGAGAATGAAGTTCCCGTATTAAAGTTATGTCGATAACGGCCTACTTGGGCCACAATAGAAAATAAGCCACGGGCCGATAAATTGGGTTTAACCAAATAGCTAGAGTCAAAACCGTAGGAACTAAATTGAGCGTGAAAACCATCGCGATCAGTGGCGCCAACAGTCAAAATACTATCGGCATCGCCAGGGGCCGAAAGGTGGTGCCAAGGATCATTGCCTTCATTTCCGGCAGAAGTAACGACCAAGATGCCACGGCTGGCGGCAAGGTCTGCGGCTTGCGTAATAGTTGTGGTATTCCCATCTAAATCCACATAGGCATAATCCATTTTATCATCATCAAAATCAGAGTAGCCCAAAGAAGAATTGATGAGATAAACGCCTACGCTATCGGCAAACTCTGCGGCGGCCAGCCAGTTGTATTCTTCAATGCGGTATTCTCCGCCCGAATCTTCTGTTTTGCACAAAAAGTAATTGGCTTGGGGGGCGGTGCCCATCACTTGGCCAGGTAAATTGGCGGCCATACAAGAAAGCACATCTCTACCGTGTTCAGAACCTTCATAGACAAAGGTATCGAGCTGAACAAAATCATAGCTGCCTAAAATTTGGCCCTTTTGGCGCAAGGAATCAAAGGCGGGAGTTTCTCTGAGGTCTGAAAAACCGCCATCAAAAACGGCTAGCGGCATATTTTGGCCTGCAAAACCGAGTTGGTGCAAATAATCTACCTCCAACATATGGATTTGATTTTCGCTTAGGCCATAAAAATCATCTTCTTTGGCGTATTCTGTTTTGTATTCTCGGCGGCCGATGTAGTTGGTCCCTTCATTTTTTTTGCGGCTAAAGCCAAGGGGAATTGTTTTTTGGACAAAAGGCAGTTCTTCAACAAATTTTAGCTTTTGCTGATTGCCACGAATGACTGCCCCATTTTTCCATTTGGAGGTATACTGAATAGCAAAACCTTGAGCTTTTAATTGGGCCAAATAATTGGGATCCACAGGCAAGTCTAGACTATCTAGCTTAATGCCCATCTTTTGGCGGCGTTCAATAGCGGCTGAAGAGAGATAATCTTGTGGATGAAAAATGCTGTAAGGCGTATTTCCTTTATGGTCAAATTGCACCCAAAATAAATCATAGTCTCTTTGGGCAAAAATAAATTGACTGCAAAGGATAAAAACTAAAATGTAGAGTTGCTTTAACATAGGCAATTAAATTCGTTCTGTGTGGTTAGCAGGGTCACTTCTTCTAATTTAAGCAAGATGTGGACATATTACAAAGCTTTGGCCCAAAGTTCGACCAATGGCAAAAAAAGAGGGCCAAAATGGTCTAGGGGGCGGCGCAGCCGCCCGGCTGAGGGATGGATAGTGGTGCGGCGCAGCCGCAGACCCAAGGCTTTTGAAGCAAAGCGAAAAAGCCTGCAGGGCCGAGCAGACCTGCGAGCCACGACACAGCCCGACCCGCCCGTAGGGCGGGGCAGCCCCAAAAAAATAAAAAAAGGCCAGCCCTCGAAAGAGGACCGGCCCAGATTATTTAGGCTAAAAAAGATTAGCCTTTACAATCATTTGGACGCTTGCCAATGCCTGATTCTTCGATCAATTCGGCTAGGCGTTTTTCATAGAAATCGAGCAAAAGATTAGTGATATTTAGCTCTACATCTACGCGGCGGTACTCGGCTCCACGCTCTTTAGAGGGGTGCTCATAGGCGCCAATCGTAATAGGAACGTTCATAAATTGAAGTTGTTTGCGGACGGTCCAAGCGCGGGCGATACCCAACTCCATATTGCTTTTTAGGTCAAAGCTCAATTCGCGTTCAGTTTTCTTCACAATTGTGTCGGCGGCTTCTTCTTCGCCTTTACCGACAAAGTGGGTAAATTCGGTACCTTGGGGAACGCCCAAAGACTGTTTGTAGCGGTGGAAGCTAAAGGGGTGGCCATCGGTATGTCCTTCCAAGTAGATATAAAAATCTTTTTTACAGCGCATATTGGCTTCGCAATATTTGCTCAATACTTCGGTATCTACCCAAGTGGCAATTTTCTTATAGTATTCGGGATCTCCCATTTTGGCGAGGTCGGTACCTTGGCAAAGGAAAGTTTGGATAACGTAGCGGACCCCAATTTTTCCAAGTGGTTCATAAAGTACCTCTGTATTACAGGGGAGTTTGTCGTTGTTGAGGTCTAGGCGCATTTTTTCGGCAGATTCGGGACCAAAGCGCTCACGTTCTTCATGAGTTTCTTTTTGTGCTTGGCGCACGAGTTCCCAGTAGCGGCAGTCCCAAATTTTTTGACGTAGGCGAGTGATACGGCAGCTCAATTCTTGATCGTATTTGAGCTTGTAGGTTTTGGTATAGCTGTCAATTTTATCCATGTACTCTTGGCCTTGCTCACAAGTATTGACATTACCGACTAGGCACCAAGATTTTACCTGAGTAATTTTATCGCAGTAGTAAGGTTCTACTGTAAATTCGTTGGGAATAGTATCATTGTTTTTGATGAAAGTGGCCCAAAGTTTATCCAAAGCAGCAATATCGCCACGGTATTTGGCCACTACAACTTTAAGGTCATCCCATTTGGCTTTTGTATCGGCTTGTAGGCTAGGTTTAGCCGAGGCCATCAATTTGTCGATATCGGCTAGGCGTTGTTCGCCTTTGTAGCAAGCATTCACGCGGCCATCCATGATATAAGCACGAATTTGGGCTTCTTTATCGCAGTACTCAAAAGCAAAGTCAATGCTGTTGAGGGTATCTTTAGGAACAAATTCGGCCCAAGCTTCTTCTAGTTTGGCTTGGCGGGCTGCATCTTCCTTTACCAATTTTTCTAGTTCCTTGATTTTGGCTTTAGTTGTTGCATCAAGAGTTGGATTAAACTCTTTTTGTACTTCAGCAATTTTGCCAAGCATTTCTTCTCCAATGTTACAGTAGTCCAAGGTTCCGGCCATGGTATAAGCTTTAATCTGCGCATCTTTTTCGCAGTATTCGCCCATATATTTTAGGCTGGGGTCTACTTTTCCGCTGCTGGTAAATTGTCCCCAAGCTTTGTTGAGTACAGCCAAGTTACCGTTGTATTTTTTCACTTCTGCTTCTAACCAACCAATTTTCTCGGCCAAGTCGGCGGGAATATCATGGGTATTATCGGCTTCTAGCTCCTTAATTTTTTCCAACATTTCAGAGCCATTTTTACAAACATCTACCATGGCCCGAAGCATATAAGCTTTCATGTTGGGAATTGTGTAACACTTATAAAGTGGAACCTCTGGCTCAAAACCTGGAGAAACATCACTATCCATATAGGTTTTCCAAGCTTTGTTGAGTTGACCCAGCACTTTAAAATGATTTCTAGAACGCTTGATTTCGCCAGGCAAACCTTCTACATCGGCAGCTTCCAAAGAAGTTTTGTCTACAATGCGCATGGCTTTGTTCTCAAACTGATTGAGCGCCTCGGCCTCATTGCCTTCACAATAATAAGCCATCGACATCATCTGGTAATATTTGGCCAAAGTCCCTTTTTCACAAACTTTGCGGCCCTCTTCGGCAGCTTCCAACTCGCCTCTAGACACATTGAATTTCTGCAAATGACGCTTCCAAAGTACATCTACTTTGTAGTAGGCTTTCATTTTTTCTTCCAAGTCGGCCAAGCGCTGCGTAAAGCCAGGGTATTTATCATACTGCGACTGATCCATGCTTTTTAGCTCTTTCAAATAGCTTTCTGCATCAATCAATTCGTCGGCACAAAAACTAGAGTTGGCATACATCAAATGATATTTGGCATAATCTCCCACGCTAGACTTTGGCGGCTTGGGCAACTCCGAAACAGAGGCCGTCAGAGGATCTTTTAAAAAGGCTTGCCAAGTCTCTTCAAAGTTGATGAGCTGAGCCTGAACGCCCGTCCCCATCAACTGAAAAATAAGCAGCAAGAACGCTGACTGTAAGATGTTTTTCATTTTTATTGGTTTTAATGAAACAGAATAGATGTACCTATTTATGGGATTTAGTTTTTCTGGGGCCCGCGGCCGGCTAGCCTTTGGCTAGGGCGGCCGCCGCTTTTAACCTAGCGAAAAAAGGCCCTCCGCAGCGCTGGGCCAATTGGACCAACTGAGTCTTAACTTTTTAACGAACTCTTAAAAATAGTATTTTAGCAAAGAGGAACAAAAGATTTTCAGCTTGCGCAAAAACTCGACCTAAAAGAAAAGGGACAAAAAAAAACAGCCCCAAAGGGCTGCCTATCTTAACGGAGCTCTTTCCATATTCGCTCCAGTTTTTTAGCCTTAAATCCAGATGATAAAATTTCTTTTTTATCATTTAAAAGGACCAGAAAAGGTGGTTGCCCTTTCAAGTCAAAAGCCCGACGAGCCGTCGCCTTATAATCTGTTGCATGCTGAAAAAAAGGCGTTTGCAACTGATTACTGCTATCTTGCACATAGGACCAAAAGGCCTCTTTTTGATGGGCAAAAGGAAAGATCGTCACGACCTGAATATCCTCTGGCGATTTGTCTTTTAAAAACTCCTCTACCTTGGCCAACCCCTGCTGACAATGACTACATTGAAAATGCCAGAAAAAGAGTAGGTAGTATTTGGCCTGACGCTGCTCTTGAAAATCAAATTGTTGTTCTTTATGGTCTTGCAACTGAAAATCAGGAGCCGCAATTTGCCCAAAAACAGGTGCAGAAAGCAGCAAAAAAAAGAAAAGACGCCAAAGCATAGGCTAGTATTTGTTAATCATGTATAAATCAACCAAAGGTTCTTCATTAAGAAATACATCCGCAATGAATACCCCCTGGTCCTTAGCACCAGAAAGAGAGACTACATAAAAGCTAATTTGCGCAGATTTCTCCTCAGGCATCAATTTAATCGCCTTGTATTGAAAACGCCCAACAGCATCTTGGTTGCGTAGAGTAGTGGTCCAAACTGCCCGACCATCTACTTTTACAATCAGTTGCTTGTCTCCAGCATTTGGACGAGGCGCAAAGGCAAAAACCAGACTATGAGGCTCAATGCTTTTTAACTCTACATCCTGCCGAATCGTCGAGTTTTCATCAATCTCAACAAAAGAGGTGCCCACAAAATTATCGGCCAAGCCAAACTTTTTATAATCCGCTTCATTGGATAATATTTGAGCTTTAATCCCCGGACTTCCATTACTCAATAGAATCTCCCAGCCCTCTAGACTGTTCCGAAATTGACCATTGTTAATGAGGTTTTCTTTGTTTTGAGCAAAGAGCTGTAGGCTGAGGCCACAGAAAAGAAGTAAAATCAGTTTTTTCATAGCTAGTTTTGCTTTCATAGTGTGTAAGATAATGGAATGGGGAGGGTGCGGCCTCTATTCCAAAAATGAAGCCTTTTATATCCTCTCCAAGACTTTTTTTTAGAAAAAGTTTAAGGGGGATTTCAATAAATACTGGGGATGAAAGCTGTTCTTTTACTAGAGTTATTCTTGTTTTTTAAGGATCGCTTTTTGGACAATAATGCTGTTCGCCGATTCTACCTCAAAGGTTTTTTTACCCGTCTGAGCCGAACTTTTTCTCACTTTGTCCTTGGTCGTTATGACAATTTCCTTATACAACAAACCACCTTCTAAGCGGTCAATAGTATTGATCCGACTACCATTAACCTCAAATTGACTGTAGAAGCTATTGCCCATTAAAATCATATCTAAGAGAATCCCATCTTGCTCATCAAGAATAAAATGCCCCTGAGGCTGGCTTTTATCCTCCAATAACAGATAATCTTTGACAACAGTCTGAGGGAGAATTTGGGTAGAATCATAAGTCGTTTTCCAACTCCAAACCCCTGACTTCTGAGGCAAAACTTCATGACGACAAGGAATGACCCCTCTTAGCTGTCCATTGACATACCAATGCATCTCGCCCTCATAACGCCCCTCCCAATCTTTGGGGAACTGGACAAGGCTGTCTCTTTGCGGAAGAGATGCTGACTGTGCGCTTGAAGTCACATCTTGGACAGCTTTATTTTCTTGCTCTTTTGTTTCACAAGCAAAAAGGCCTAAAATTAAAAATAGAAGAATGGTCTTTTTCATAAGGGGAAGGGATTTTCTCATGCTTATTCTATAAATAAGCAAAAGGTGATTAAGGAAGTTGATCTAAAAAATCTTGATAACTATTAGTAGGGCTAAGCATTGGACCTAATGAACAGCTATTGTTGGCCCTTAATGCCCCCTGCCAGTCAAAGCTATTGTTAAACCGTAAGGCCCATTCAAAATCGCTCTCTCCCTGAACACGCTGCAAAAAATTCAACATCTGATCAGGCGAACTATGAAGCTGACAAAGCAGATCTTCAAAAAGGGGCTCTAGCTGTTCCATATCTGCCTTGCTATAAGGAGCCGTTTGAACAACTTCCAAAAGCTGAGGCAGGGCCTCTGGCTGCGCACCCAAAGCTAAATCTAATAAATAACTGATGGAAAAGGCCGCTTGCAATTGTTGCGTAATAATACGCTGGTCAATACTCAAGATAGCATGCGCCATTACCGCCTTTAACTCTTGCTCATTGGCCAAAAAATGAAGGAAATCTGTAGAAAAATAAAGATAGCCCCCAGGCGCAACAAATAATTGCTCCTTTTCTGCCGACCGAAAAATACGCAAGCGCCAATTAAAGGCCTGTACTTGCTCAAATTGAGGCTCCGCCAAACAAAGCAACAATAAACTGTCTAAGTAATTATAAGCCGCAGAATAATCAGCCACCAAAAGATGCTCAATGGCCGAACAACTATCCCAATATATCAATAACTGCTCATCAATAGCCTGCCCAATTCTACTATCATCCTCTGGCCGCAACTGATGCTCAATCATGGTCTGCTCCTCCTGACAAGCGACCAAACTCAAGGCAAAACAACAGAACAGCAAATATATTCTAAAGAGCAACATTTATAAGTAGTTAATTAGGCGTTAAAAAGGGTCGCAAAATACAAAAAATAGCCGTTATTTCTTCTTTCATTAAAGAACAACAGCCTTTAAATGAACTAGAACCCATAAGGCAACTATCACTAAAGCGGACGAATGATGCAAAAAAGAGGCTAGCTTGTTTTGATCACTTTCTGTTCTCAACAAAAGTATTATATTAGCTCCAATTAAATCGCTGAACGATTTTGAAGCAACTCGGACTATATTTACTCATCTGTACTTTGCTCCTGCCACTTACCCGGCCCCTGCAATTGTATGTCTCCTATAAACTCCAACAAGAGCTTATAGTAGAGGAGTTTTGTGTCAATAGAAATATTCCCGATGAGTTTCCAATGTGCCAAGGTAAATGCTACTACAAAGAGCAGCTAAATGACTGGGCCGAAGATGCCGAAGAACAAGAAGAAAAAGGCTTCGACTCCAAAAAAGAACTGCAAATTAACTTCCTCTACCAAGAATTCAAGCAACCCAAACAAAAGCTGGCTAACACCCACATCGCAATCCCCTTCTTGCTAGAAGCAGACCCCTTTCCCCACTACCAGTTTTCCGAAAACCCTGGCCCCAATCTAGCCATTTTCCACCCTCCACTTTTAGGATAAATTCACTCGACTTTTTGAATTTATGTTCTGGCCAATAAGCTGATTGCTAGCTTGTTGTACCCATTTCTGTATCCTAAAATCTGGAATCTCATGACTATTCGCGCTATATATCAGCCCCAAGATGGGCCGCAACTTATTGATATGCAATTGATTCAGCCTAAAGCTGATTTGCAACTCCCCCTACTCGAAGGAGGCTATAGTTTTTTCTATCTCTCGGCCGGACAACTCGAGCTAGAACTCAACCGCCGCCAAACTACCCTAAAGGCCGGACAAGCGCTTTTGCTCCGCCCCGATCAAATCCTCCTCTCGGCCCAAGGCCAAGCCGCTCAAGGCTATCTCTTCTCTTTTTCGCCCGCCTTTTTCGAGCAACGCTACCACAATAATATCCTCCAAGCTTTTGCCTTTATCCAAAAAGGCCTGCTCGGCCTGATCGACCTCCCCCAAGAGGCCCAAAATAAATTGAGCGTGTTACTCACTTGTATGTATAACGATTACCAACAAGAACCCCAACAACTGGCCGTCCTCCGCTCTTATGCCAACATCATTTTCTTCGAACTACAAGAACAGTTCGCCCCCGAAAATATGGCCCGAAATATCCAATTAGGCCAACCCAACCGCCAAGAAGAAAAAATGCTGGAGTTTGAAGAATTAGTCGACGCTAATTTTAAAACCTCTAGAGCCCCCTCTTTCTACGCCCAAAAATTATTCATTAGCACCAATTATCTCAATAAACTCTGCAAAAAAGTATTCGGCAAAACCTCTGGCGCCCTCATCCGCAAAAGAGTACAACTAGAAGCCGAACGCCTCCTCTGCCATAGCAATCTAACCATTGCCGAAATCTCTCAGCAATTAGGCTTCGAAACCCCCTCTTATTTTATTACGTTTTTCCGCAAAAGCCAAGATTGCTCCCCAGAACAATACCGCCAATCTCTCCAACAACAATTGGCCTCGGCCTAATGACCTAGATATAAAAGATGAAGACTCAAAATTTCGGTTTTGGGTCTTTTCTTTTTTTGGGGCCTCCCGCCTGCGGCGGGCGCTACGTTGCGCAGCTCGCTATTCGCTCGGCCCTGCGGCCTGACGGCCTTGGTCTGCGGCTGCGCCGCACTGCTGCACATCGCTAGGCCGTTTACTGTAGGTTGAAACCTACAGCAAGCAAGGTATTGCTCCGCAATATTTTTTATGGAATGCGGGTTAAAACCCGCATGGATTGAAATCTTTTGGCCTTTTATCTTTCTCAGTTAGTTAATCAATCCTTTTCTAGCTATGGGCTGAAGGTTTTAACCTTCAGCCTATTTTATTGGGTCTAGTATGGCCGCCCTTCTTGCTGTGGGTTTCAACCCACAGGTCTATATGATGGAAATTTTGCCCCTAGGGCTAAGAATAAAAACAAAAAAATACGAACGTATCCAATATTTAGCTGCTAAGCGAGCCAAGCGAATTTGTAGTAGGGTTAGTCCAGAAAAAAAAGATAGCGCCTTATACACCCTCCCCAAGCTAATTGTAATCTGCAAATTAGGCTGGGCGCCACGCCCACGTTAATTGTAATTTGCAAATTAGGCTGGGCGCCACGCCCACGTCAATTGTAATTTGCAAATTAGGCTGGGCGCCACGCCCACGTTAATTGTAATCTGCAGATTAGGCTGGGCGCCACGCTCACGTTAATTGTAATCTGCAGATTAAGCTGGGCGTCACGCCCACGTTAATTGTAATTTGCAGATTAGGCTGGGCGTCACGCCCACGTTAATTGTAATCTGCAGATTAAGCTGGGCGTCACGCCCACGTCAATTGTAATCTGCAGATTAGGCTGGGCGCCACGCCCACGTTAATTGTAATTTGCAGATTAGGCTGGGCGCCACGCCCACGTCAATTGTAATTTGCAGATTAGCTGGGGGAAATCGCCAAAGAGATATGGAGAAATCTAAATAATAGCGAGAATTTATTTTTTAGGGGCCGGAGCAGATCCTTAGGCCTGAAAAAGGGGGATGAGCGGCCTAGCGATGCGGCGGGGTGGCCCGAAGGGCCAGACCCAGGCGCTGCAAGCGCCGCAGGGCCGAGCGAGCAGCGAGCTGCCGAACGACAACAAGGACTTTAGTCCGCAGTTCGACGACCAAAGGGAGTAACCGCCCGCCGAAGGCGGGAGGCCCCAAAAAAACAGCAGCCCCAAACGGAACTGCTGTTTAACAATTGGCCCAAAAAAGGCTTAAAACTTCAGGCGGAGCTGCACTTTGAGCTCTGAGCGGGTATTGTCTAAAATTAGGTTTTGGCCAGAGCTAATTTCATCTCTATCGGACCAGTAGGTTTGGGAGTAGCGGACCCAAAGCGTTAGGTTGCGGTTAAATTGATAGCTAGTATTGAGGTAAAAGCGGCTGCCGCGGCCATAGTAGGCGGGGATCGAAAAGGCATAGAGGACATCATTTTCATAGGCATAAATGCGGGTGTCATAGTCCTCTGTGGCAAAAATGGCAAAGCGCGTTTGGATTTTGAGCGGGGCAAATTGAGCATTCCAAACCAAATCTTGATACATCATAAAGCCTTTAGAAAACTCATGATCCTCATAGAAGGAGAGTTCGGCACGGCTGCGGATTTCCCACTCTCTATTGATGCGATAGCGGAAGTGAATGCGGGCGTTTTGCTTTCTTTTATTGATTAGATAATCGTAGGGCGTCGTATTATCGGAGCGGTTGCCTTCTTTTTGTTCAAAGCGGTATTGGAAATAGAGGTTCCAGTGGTAAGCGGGTTGATAATCGAGCCGAGCAAAATACTCATAGCCTTTAGAAGGGGCATCGGCAGTAGAGCGCAGCCAAGGGAAAACGAAGAGGTCAAAATAGCCGTTAAAGCTCAGACCGCGGCCCAAATTGGCATTGATGCCCATATAAAGTCCCTTTTCGTTGCTAGTTCCAGAAGATTCTCCAAAGGCGTTGCCCGTCAGGGTTTGGTAATCCTTGGCATAATTGCGATAGATGAGGGCCATGCTGACTTTGTCGTCAAGGGCGGCGGTTAGGCCGTTAATTGTGGCCAAGGCGCCATTATCGCTTAGGGCCGTTTCGCCAAAAAACTGTAGGTTTTTGTAGGCCAAATTATAATCTAGACTGGCATTGAGGAGCGATTGCCCGTTGAAGGCATACTTTTGATAGAGGCGGGGTTCTCGGACCAAAGAGTCGCTGAGGTGATTGTAGATGACATTGGCCCCAATTCGCCAGATTTTGCCTTTGTAAGTTACATTGGCCCCCGTAGTGGTTTGCTGCAGACTATTTTTGTCTTCCAGTTCGCTTTCTGTGCGATGAAAACCGCTCAATTGTAGGGAAGAAACTTGCAAAACATCAAAAACATCGTCCAGACTATCGGTTTGGACCAGTGAAATATTGCCATCGCGGAAGCGGTGCGAGCCAAAAACGGTGGCTTCCCATTGGCTGCCGCCAAGGGTAGCTGCGGCTCCGCGCATAAAGAGGGCCTCATTGGCCGAGCTATAAGGCCGCAATTTGTTAGATAGTCGTTTGATATTGAGCACGGCGGCCCCTTTGCGGGTACCAAAGCCGCTCCAGGTCGTAAGTCCTTGCCCAAAATAGACCTGATAATCGCCTAGGGCGATAGCTTTGACCCATTTGTTATAATCCTTAATAAAGAAGTGGGCTGAAAAATAATCGGGTAATTTCGTTTGGTTCTTTTGGCTAAAGGGCGTCAGCCAGTCTTCGCCAGCATCTTTTTCTAGGGTAAGGCCCATGCTCAGGCGGTCCTTATAGCTCAGGTTGTAGCGGATATACAGCTTATCGGGGCTACCTGAAAAGGCGGGATCTTCGCCATCTTGGGGCAAGAAGCCCGCTTGCTCTTCAATATTGCGCTGATAGCGCATAAACAGTTGTTGTTTATTGTATTTAAAGGCGCGCTTAAAGCTAAAAGCCTCCATTTCCTTAGTGGCATCAAGGGTAATGAAGGGGATAATCTTGGCAATACTGGCTTGGTCAAAAGTGGGAACGCCCTGCAATTCGTAGAGCGAGAAGATTTGGCCAAAGCGATTGCGATAATTGATGAGGGCTTGAATTTGGATAGCGCTCAGCAGGTTGAGGGCTTGGAGCTCATCACGGTCTGCTTTATTGATATCGAGGGGATTGCGTTGATAGATTTCGAGATTGGCAAACTCTGTATCAAAGTCAAACTCCTGCGCATCGGCATCATCCATCAAGTTTTCAATTTGGATTTGCGTGGCGCTATTATCGTCTAGGGGGGCATCGCTAGTATCTACTACCTGGCCCCAAAGGCTGGCGCTCAGGCCCATAAAAAGGCCCAATAATGATCGTCTTAACATAATTGACTAAATTATAAATGGGCAATTTTATTCTTCTTTCTTATCGGTCTTTTCGCTTCTAGCTATGCGGTAGCTAAGGGCAAAAGAGGGCGTAAACCCAAGGACCTGATGGTAGGCGGTAGCTACATCAATTTGTAGTTCGTCTAGGGCCAATCCTAGTCCAAAAGAGAGCTGGCTAACATCACTAACTTGCATACCTGCACGGACCGTAAAGATCTTATGGGCATGGTATTCCACCCCCGCTTTAGCGCCAAAAGGCTGGTTATAGATGTCTTTTTCTAGGGCGGCATAAATCCCTACTTTTTCCGAGGGCTGATAGGCTAGGCCCAAATTAAAAAGGGCCGGCAGACGTTCGTCTAATTGGCCCAATTTGGCATGCACGGGATTATATACATGTGCAGCGATTGTAAGTTCTTCATTGATTTTAGCGCTCAGCCCCAATTCAAAGGTAAAGCTATTGGCCGAGCCATAAGTAGGAATGCGAGTGCCCAAATAATCGAGTTGTACGCCTAATGCAAAGCGTTCGGATAGCTTGCGGGCATAGGCCAAACCAATTTTTTGCTCATTATAATCGGAAAAGCCGAAGTAGTTCATGCTCAGTGCAAAAGTCCCTTGATTATTATCTAGGGGATAGGCGGCAGCAAACAAAAAGGAATTGAGTCCATCGGCCAAAAAGCGTCGTTCACCATAGGCCGAAAAGCTCAGTTCTTCTAAAAAGGCGAGTCCTGCTTGGTTGCTATAAGCGGCGTTAATATCGGTAAACGCCACAGCGGCATTGCCTAGGCCAGCTCCTCTAGCGGCGGCCGATTGGGGTTGGCCCTGCTGGGCAAAAAGTCCAAAAGCCATACTGGCTAGAAGAAGGGTGTAAAGCGTTCTCATAGTTTGTAGTAGTTTGCTGATAATGTTGGTATGTTGGGGCCTCCGCTTCGGCTTCGCCTTGCGGCGCTACCTTTCGCAGCTCGCTGCTCGCTCGGCCCTGCGCAAAAAACAAGTTTTTGCTTGGTCTGCGGCTTTGCCGCACTGCTGCAGATCGCTAGGCCGTTTGGCCTTCGGCCAAGGCGGCAAAGCCGCCTTTTGCTGGGCCGCCCAACAAATTACATAATTCAGTAGCCTTCTACAAAGTGGGCTTCACTTTCTTAAAGTTTAATTAAAGGGAGGGGGCATAAAAAAAGGCCCTTAAGGGCCTTTTTTTTATTTATTCTGATTGGGATAAACATGTCGTTCTGCATGATAAGAAGAGCGGACGAGTGGTCCACTTTCTACAAAGTCGAAGCCTTTTTCTAGGCCGACTTGCTCATATTCAGCAAAGAGGTCGGGATGGATATACTCGGCCACTTCGATATGCATTTTTGTAGGTTGCAGATATTGGCCAATAGTAAGGACATCGCAGCCATGTTCGAGTAGGTCGTCCATGATTTTGAAGACATCTTCTTTGTTTTCGCCTAAGCCGACCATGATTCCTGTTTTGGTCCGTTTGCCATAGTCTTTGATACGTTGGATTTGCTCCAAGCTGCGTTTGTACTTCCCTTGGGGGCGTACCTTGCGGTAGAGTGATTCTACGGTTTCCATATTATGAGAAACCACCTCTTGGCCAGCAGAAATCATGGTTTCTAGGGCTTCCCAATTGGCGCGCACATCGGGGATGAGGGTTTCAATGGTCGTTTGGGGCGATTGTTCTTTAATGGCCCGAACGGTTTGGTGCCAGATGGCGGCTCCTCGGTCTTTGAGTTCATCTCGGTTGACGGAAGTGAGGACCGCATGTTTGACCTGCATGAGGCGGACGGCCTCGGCCACTCTTAGGGGTTCATCTTCGTCATATTCTGGTGGGCGGCCGGTAGCCACGGCGCAGAAAGAGCAAGAGCGGGTGCAGACATTGCCCAAAATCATAAAAGTGGCGGTACCTTCGCCCCAGCATTCGCCCATATTGGGGCAGTGCCCGCTTTGGCAGATGGTGTGGAGTTTATATTGGTCCACTAGATCACGGACCTTTCTATAATTCTCGCCGATGGGGAGTTTCACCCGAAGCCAATCTGGCTTTTTGCGGCGTTCTTTTTTAGATTCAACGATTGGAAGTTCGAACATACAGCAAGTTTTATTTTGAGAACAGCAGAAATTGGCTTCTGTTCGGTTAGCTGATGGAAAAGAATGTGGGGCAAAATTACTGTTTTTTGCCTAAAAGCGGGTCTTATTGGTCCAATTAAGTTCTGTTGGGCTGCGCCGAAGGCGCAGTGCGGCGCAGCCGCAAATGGCCTAGCGATCTGCAGCAGTGGCCGTCAGGCCAGACCCAGGCAGCTTTGCTGCCGCAGGGCCGAGCGAGCAGCGAGCTGCGAAAGGTAGCGCCGCAGCGGAGCTGCGGAGGCCCCAAATTACCAGCGTTTACCTAAATAAAGGTGTAGAAAAATATTGACAAAGAGGCGTTCATCGGGTTGCTCGAGCATAATGGGCATTTCTTGGAAGAAATAGTCGGCAGAAACGCCAATTTCTAGGGCTTTGGCTACTTCATCGTTAGGGCCAAAATCAAAATAGAGTGCGCCTTGTAGGTAGAGGCCTGTTCGGCCTTGGAGTTCATCCCAGCCTAGGGCGGAGCTAGAGGCGCCGTTGATATCTAGAGGGTCTAGAAATTTGTATCGATTTTCTTCTGAGTAGGGTTCGGAGCGAATAATGACGCCATCATTTACGGTGCGATAAATAAGGTCTAAGTAGTAAGGTTTGAGAAGGCCGAGGTTGACCCCGGCGGTATAGCTAAAGGAGAGGGCGAGTGATTGTCGGTTATTTCTTTCGGAAAGGAAAAAGCGTTGGCCAGCCCCTAGGCGAAGGCTATACAAGCTATTTTGTTTGCCGAAGGTATAGCGGCTTTGGCCAGAATTGCTGACAGAAATATTATTATCGTTATCCATTCGTCGCTCTTTGGGGTGCTTGATGTAGGCAAATTGGGCTTGGCCTAAAAAAGAGCGATTGGGTTTATAGAAGCGGCTATAGGTTCCGCCTATCATATAGCCTTGGCTATGGAGGCCTCCACCTAGAACAACCTCATGTTTGTAGTTTGGAGGAGTCTCTTCATTTTGGGTAAATGCGGGCAGGGAAGCAAAGAGGCAAAAAAAGTAGATGAGAAATTTCATAGGCGGTGGAGATTGAGGAGGCTAAATGTATTAGGAACGTAGAATTTTGGGCTTTTGTTTCGCTTTTTGGAATGAGGAATCAAGGCTGATTGGGATAAACGAGCTTTTCTTGCTAGAGGACTGGCAAAGCTACTAATTTTCCTTAAATTTGGGTTTCGCAAAACATTTAGCAAAAAGCATGTCTAACGCCAAGAAAAAAAAGAAGTCGGGAGGACAAATCTCCATGAATTTTTATAAAGATGAGCGCTGGCCTAAAATGATTGGGCTGTTTCTCATTTTTATATCGCTCTATTTATTGATTGCCTTTACTTCTTATCTGTTTACCTGGAAGCAAGATTGGGATAAAGCCTATTGGGCTATTCTGTTGCGTCCACAAGAAATGAGTAACTGGCTTGGGCGTTTGGGGGCGGTGCTTTCGCATAGCTTCTTTTATTGGGGCTTTGGCATTTCCTCTTATGTATTTGTGGGCTTGTTTTATAAAACGGGCTACAATTTGGTCATGGGGCAGGGGATTCGCTCTATGTTGAAAATTTATCGTCGGGGTTTGGTCAGTATGGTTTGGACCAGTTGTTTACTGCAGTTCATTTTCCAATCGGCCAGTTCTCAGTTTCCTTGGGGGGGGAGTTTTGGCGCGTTAATTATTGGTTCTCTTTCTTCTTTTGTAGGGACAGCGGGCATTGTGGGCATGCTCATTTTTATTGCCCTGATCATTTTAGTTTGGTTGCGCAACCCCAACTTTCAGGAATGGACGCCCCAGTTTTTTATGTCGAGTTTGGCGCCTAAAACTGTTTTACAGAGCCTTAGCCGAGTATTTAATAATTTTATCAAGGGCGAAAGTCCGTTTCAGGCCGAACGACTTCCTAAAAATAAGGTAGTCGCCAAAGATATGAAGGCGGCAGGAGAAGAAAACGAAACGCTCAAGGAAAAAGAAGAGCCTAAAACCCTACGTCCTCGAACTCAAGAGGAGCGAGAAGCCGAATTGCCTAAACATACAGAGGATCAACGACTAAGGGCAGAGGGATTCATTGCAGATGAGCCTAAAGCAGAGAAGAAAACGAAGAGTAAGGAATTGGAGGAGCGGGTAAAAGGCCTGACGGAAAACCAGTTGGAATTAGACTTAGATGCCAAAAAGAAAGAACAGGCCGAATCGGATGGAGAGCTGGATGTAGAACTTTTGTCGGATCAGGAAAAGTTGGCCCAAGAGGTGGCTATTGCCGAGGAAAATTCGGATCATATTGAGCCTTATGACCCTACTTTGGAGTTGCCTCGATATGAAAGCCCCGTTTTAGATTTGCTCGAAAGCTATGAGGATCAAAAACCCGTTATCGACCGAGCTGAACTAGAGGCAAATAAGGACCAAATTATTGAGACTTTACTCAATTATAAGATTGAAATCGTTAAAATTAAGGCGACGATTGGACCCACTGTCACTCTTTATGAAATTGTGCCTGCTCCAGGTGTGCGCATTTCCAAAATTAAGAACTTGGAGGATGATATTGCCTTAAGTTTGGCCGCTTTAGGAATTCGGATTATTGCCCCTATTCCTGGCCGCGGAACTATTGGTATTGAGGTGCCTAACCGAAATAAACAGGTGGTTTCGCTCAAAGAGGTTTTGGCCTCGCCCAAATTTAAAAATGCCAAAATGGATCTGCCTATCGCTTTGGGGAAATCCATTTCAAATGAGGTTTTTGTAGCCGATTTGGCCAAAATGCCTCACTTGCTGATCGCAGGGGCAACGGGCCAAGGTAAATCGGTGGGGATTAACACCATCATTGCCAGTTTGCTGTATAAAAAGCATCCTTCTCAGCTTAAACTCATCCTGATTGACCCCAAAAAGGTAGAGCTTTCCCCCTATAATGCCATCGCTTCGCACTTTTTGGGCTATTTGCCTGGCGAAGAAGAAGCCATTGTCACGGAAACCGCTCAGGTGATTCAAACTCTCTACTCGCTAACGGTAGAAATGGATGAGCGCTATAATTTGCTCAAAAAAGCAAGAGTGCGTAACCTCAATGAGTATAATGCAAAATTTGTGGCCCGCCGCCTCAATCCCGAAAAAGGCCACCGCTTTTTACCCTTTATCGTTCTGGTCATTGATGAATTTGCCGATCTAATCATGACCGCAGGCAAAGAGGTCGAGCTGCCTATTGGCCGCCTCGCACAGCTAGCTCGAGCCGTGGGTATTCACCTGATTATCGCCACGCAGCGCCCCTCGGTAAATATTATTACAGGGGTAATTAAGGCAAACTTCCCCGCCCGTTTGGCCTTTAAAGTGGCCTCTAAAATTGACTCCAGAACGATCTTGGATGCTGGCGGGGCCGAACAACTCATCGGTCGAGGAGATATGCTGCTTTCTTCGGGCTCTACTTTGCTCCGCCTCCAATGTGCCTTTGTCGATACTCCCGAAGTCGAGCGAATTATTGAC
Source organism: Saprospira sp. CCB-QB6 (assembly GCF_028464065.1). NCBI lineage: Bacteria > Pseudomonadati > Bacteroidota > Saprospiria > Saprospirales > Saprospiraceae > Saprospira > Saprospira sp. CCB-QB6. The sequence continues at coordinate 2,968,916 of NZ_CP116808.1, forward strand.
CATATTGCCGAGCAACCAGGCTATCCAGAACCCTACTATTTGCCCACTTATGGCGAGGAAACTGGCGATGGCGGCGATCAGCTTAGCCAAGTGCTACACGATTTAGATGAGTTTTTCGAGGATGCAGCTCGCCTGGTCGTCATCAACCAATCTGGCTCTACCTCCATGATCCAAAGACGACTCAAATTGGGCTACAATCGCGCCGGCCGTATCATGGACCAGCTAGAACATACCAATATTGTGGGGCCCAACCAAGGCTCCAAAGCCCGAGATGTCCTCTTTGTCGATGAAATTGAATTGGAGGAATATCTCAAACACCTCCGAGATCAGAAAAGTAAATTGAGCTTCAAATAAAGAAAAGCCCAGTACGCTAAGTATTGGGCTTTTTTTTATGTTTTTTTGGGGCCTCCGCTGCGGCTTCGCCTTGCGGCGCTACGTTTCAGGGCTCGCAGGTCTGCTCGGCCCTTCGTTTTTCGCTACGCTCAAAACTCGGTCGGGCCTGCGGCCCCCCTTTCACATCGCTAGGCCTGCGGGCCTGACGGCCCTTTGAGCCAGCCCTGCCTGCACATCGGTTACTCCCTTTGGTCGTCGAACTGCCCCCTAAAGGGTTTGTTGTGGCCAAGGCGCTTCGCGCCTTTCTGGACCAGTTTAGGCTTCTTGCTTTTTTCTTCTTCTAAACCAAAGAAAACCACCGCCTAATAAAAGAACTGCAGCAGCGCCTAGGCCGTATCCCCAAATTGAAGATGGACTTTTAATTGGCTGACTATCGCCAATTAAAATATAAGGAGACCACAAAAAAGGATGCGAAGTTTCATGGTTGCCTGCGGCCAAAAACATAGTTTTTGCTTTTTGTAGGGCCTTATCTTTAGGCATTCCCTGCTTGAGGTTGTAGTAAAAGTTTTCTACCAAAGCAGATGTAGCTTGGTCATTTACAGACCAAAGGGTGGTGAAAATACTTTTAGCCCCAGCATAAGAGAAGCTACGGGCCAAAGAAATACTGCCTTCGCCTTCATTCAGTTCTCCTAAAGCCGTTTCGCAGGCAGAAAGGACCACCAAATCGGCTTTGAGCTGCATATTGTAAATATCGCTCACATACAAAAACTCATTTTCTATGCTATCAGCAATTTCAGTAAAGGCCAAAAGTGAAAAATCTGGATCTTGGTCATTGGCCATGCCATGCGTAGCAAAGTGAATAATTTTGTAGTCTTCGCCTAGCGCTTTGAATTTATCTTCAGTAGCTTCTTGACCCATAAAAATATCGCCCTGGCCCCAGATATCACGGACTCTTTCCACCTCTCTCTTATTATAGGTGAGCGGAGAAAGCGCAAAGCGTCGGCCCCGCACAAAAGAAGCTGCTCCTTGTCCAAACTCAGGCGCAAAAGCCAAAAGTTCTTTGCTTGCTTTAGGTCCTTTGCGTTCCTTCATCTCTTGCCAAAGCGTAGCTGAATAGTTATAGCTAATCGCATGTTTTTGAACCAAATAAGGGTGCGTTTGGTAGTTTGTGGGTTGATCTACTTTGGCGGTAATCATGGGCTCAAAGGGCAAGGTGGCCAAAGCTCCAGCAGGTACAATAATTAACCGCTCGGGCAATTCGCCCAAAGGAGCAATTAAGTCTTGATAAAAGGAAAATCCTTGGGCACAAAAATCTTCAGCATCTTGTTTATAGCTTTCTTCGGTTTTTTTGCCTAGGCCCAAATAGTGGCCATAAATGCTATTGCGGTAGCTTTTGATGCGTTTCCTTAGCCCTTCACGGCTAATTTTATGGCGTTTTAGCTGGATTTGGTCCTTTTTGATGCCAAAGCTATAAGTATATTCTTCTCCAACAAAAAACTCTAGCAGTCCCTGATTTTGAGCCAAGGCCGCTTGGCAGCTCTTTAGGTCGCGGATAGGTAACTCATACTGCATTTGATAATAGGCAGGATAATCCTTTTGCAATTCTTTTTGGAAGTTGCGAAAGGCTGATTCTTGGGCCAACAGTTCTTTTTCTAGTTTTTGGGCGGCCTGTTCCTTGCTGCGTCCAGCTTGTTTATATTGAAAAATATCTTGTTTAAGGGTGGTAATTGTTTGGCGGAAGCCCTCTTCTTTTTCGAGCAGTTGCTGGGGCAAGCCCGCCTCTTGTCTGGCTTTAGCTGCCTGAAAAGACTGTAAGAGCAAAAAGCTTTTGGCTCGTTCTGAATAATAGAAGGCCTTTTCTAGGTATTGAGGATCTTCTTGGCCCAAGATGTAGCAGGCATTGAGCGCATAGCTATAATCTACTACTAAGAAGCTAGACCAAGCCATTTGGCCACCTGATTCATTGATATCTTTTCGAATTTTGTCTATAGCTGCATCATAGACTTCCATAAGGGCTAAGCTCTTCAACAAAAGAGCTTTGTCCTTTTCTTGGCTGTATTGCTCTTGATAGAAGTGTATTTTTCGGGCGATAATAGCGCTGAGTTGGTTTAAATGAAGTGTTTCACTTAGCCAGCTTTTGCTGATGTTTGGTTTTACTTGAGCCTTTTCTTTTAGGAGTGTATGAGCCGCTTTATCTAGATTTTGTTCTGCCTTCCTCCAATTTTTTTGAGCTGCGGCTAGGTTTGCAAGGGAGATTAGTAAATTACTTTTATCTAATTCTGTAAACTGAGGCGATTCCATGAGTTTGATGATGTCTTGTTCTAGTTGCGCTGCCTGAAAAGGACTGTTTTGGCTATTACAACTGATAAAAACAGCAGATCGGAAATAGTTAAGTAATTGGATATTACTCAGTTCTTCTCTGTTAATCTCATTGATTAGCTGAATACATTTAGCCAACAGTTTTTTGTCCTTATTCAGGGTGTATATGTTTTGGTATCGTTCTACAATATAGAGTTTGGTGTGTAGTGAATTAGTTTGGTCTTGGCAAGCTTGGTAGAATTGTAGGGCTTTTTTTTCTGCTCTAAGTGCTTGAGTAAGTTCATAGGAAGTTACTGCAGTAGCATCTAGCAATTTAGCCTTAGATTGGTAGAAAAAGCCCTTAAGTTCTTGATTTTTAGGTGTGATTTCTAATGTTTCTAGTTGGGGTTCTATATCGCTTAGTAGTTGTAGGCCTCTTTTGTATTGCAAAAGATGGCTAGTGTTATTGGCGAGTTCAATTTGAATACGGTAAATGATGTGTTTTGCCGCTTGGGATTGTTGGGCAAGGGCTAAGCTTTTTTCTAGTTTTTTATTAGCTCTTTGGTTAGCTCCTGTACTGTTGTAAACAGTACCTAGATTGAAGTAATCTCGATAAAGCTCTGGATCATTGGGGTTGGTTTTTTCTCTTAGGGCTAGGGCTGTTTCTAGGGCCGTGCTAGCATCAATTAGATTATCTGTAAAGTAGTAGGTATAGCCTAGGTATTTATGAAGTAGGGCCATGCCTTGGCCTTGCATGCCAACTAAATTTTGGCCCTCTTTTATGGCTATTTCCAATAGTTTTCGGCTATTGTCATAGCCTAAATCATCCATTTGGCTGCTGATCCATTCGGCTTGGGCCTGTAGATATTGGTCCGTTTGGCCTTGGGCCTTAAATTTTTGGGCTGCTTGCTGATAAAGTGTGCGAGCTGCGGCTGGAGTTTCAGCTGTTTGGGCTTGCTCAAAATATTCTTCGGCTGTTTGGGCTAGTAAAAGATTGGGCAAGAGAAAGGGGAGGAGATAAAGGCTTTTTTTTAGCATAGTTAGGGAAGTTTCTTGGGGCCATTAGGCCGGAGCAAAAGGTTAAGTTTTGGGAATAGGGGGAGCGGCCTAGCGCTGTGTAGGGGTGGCCCGCAGGGCCAGACCGAGCCGCTGCAGGCGGCGAAGGGCCAAGCAGACCTGCGAGCCCCGAAACATAGCGCCGACGAGCGCAGCGAGGCGGAGGCCCCAAAAAATAATGAAAGTGTAGTTTTATTGCTTAATCCATTTTTGGACCTGCAAGCGATCATTTTGGCGAGATTCGATCAGGTACATGCCTGCGGGCAGGGCTGAGAGGTCTAGGTTTAGGCTAGTTTGAACCTCTAGTTGTTGCCAGACTTTTCCATCTAGGCTAAGAATGCGAACATTTTGTGGGCCATTTAGGCTTTCGAGGCGAATTTGGCCTTGGCTGGGGTTAGGTGAAAGCCAGAGTAGGCGTTCTTGTTCGTTGGCAGAATCATAGATGCGTTCCTGGCTCAATACATAGTTATCGGAGCAAGTTTGGCGATCAATGGTATTGAATAGAATTTGGCGAGCGTCTTGGTAATTGAGGCGACCGCCAGAGCTAATTTTCAGGCTATCGTCTGACTGTAGTTTTGTAGCGGCCAACAAAAGCGCATTACGAACAGCGCAGGCGGAGGCATCGGGAAATTCGTCAAAGAGTTGGGCCGCTGCACGAGCTACTTGAGGTGCAGCGAAAGATGTTCCCGATTGGCTTTGCATAGTCGTTTGGCCAGGAACAAAGGCCTCTACCTGGCCATTTGCGGCCAAATCGATGTGCATAGCGCCATAATTAGAGTAACTGGCCAAGAAATCAGGGTTGTTGGGATTGAGAGAAGCCACGGCTAAAACATTGTCATTAAAGGTTTCTTGTGGATCATCTTGCCAAGGAGAATTAGAGGGCCAATGTTTTTCGTTGGCCGTATTATAACCATCATTTCCAGCAGAGGTGATCAAAAGCAAATGCTCTTTACTGCCTGCATACTTAATCGTATTTTCCAATAAAATACAGGGTTCTCCATAATAGCCCCAGCTAGCATTGACTACGCGAATGCGGGCTGTGTCGCCAGAAGGGAGAACATCGGCATAATCGGTAGCCTGGCGAAGGGCGCAAGCGGCTTCAAACACAGAGCCGGCCCCTGTTCCATCGGTGTATTTATAAGGCACAATGGCAATATCGTCATTGCTGTTGCTATTGGGAATGATGTTGGGAGTAGAAAAGCCGCCTAGAACAGAGGCGACAGCGGTTCCGTGTCCGTGGTCGTCATAGACATTGCCATTGCGGTCTAGGTAGTTCCAGCCCCAGCCATTATCTGGCTCACAATCGCCATCATCATCAATGCCATTATTGTTATTATCTTCGGTATTCACCCAGATGCGTTCTTTGAGGCTAGTATTGTTGTAGTCAATGCCCGCATCAATCATCCCCACTAAAACGGGATTGTTATTGGGGTGGCTGGGCGCAAAGTTAGGGGCTGCAGAGCTGCCACTACCACCTGGGCCGAGGAGTTGGTAATTGGGGTCGGCACTGAGAAGAGATGTTTTTCTTCTCGTTGTACTTGCTGTATTTCTTGTTCCTAGTCCTACGTTTTCGACTAGAACCTGATTAGAAGTATCACTAATTTCCCAAAGCTCAATAGAGCCACAAACACAAGAATCAAGAAGGCTAACCCCTAGCTCTTCTCGGAGGGCTAATTTTTCTTCTGCCGAAACCGTATCTTGAAACTGTATAAGCATTTGTTGGCAGTTAATAGGAGCGCCTAAGCTATCAAAACAGTTGCCGACAATAAGGCGCTTGGGGCGGCTAATGAAGGTTTTGAGCGGAAAAGAATCATGAGTAACTTGGGCAAAATATTTCCATATAGAATGGGCCGCAGAATCTAAAGGACCCACTCTCAAAATATCGGGTTGGTCAATGCTAGGCCCGGCCAAAAAGCCAGTATCGGTGGCATTAGTCGGAAAAATGGTATTATCAAATCCCTGAGGTGTGCCATCAGAGGCTAAGCCACCTAAACTTTCTAGGTTAACCCCCTTCATTCTATACCAACGCACAGTATTAACCAAATCAGGATCAAAGCCAATATGGGTAGAAATTTCCACATATTTTCCTATACCTCTACGGCGAACACCCCCTACACCAGCAGAATCTACTCCAAAACCATAAGTGAAAGCGTCTAAAGTATCGAAGGCTAATCCAGCACCAGCTCCAGTATTCCAGTAAGGCGGAATATAGTGCAGAATGGGGGTAGTTACTGGAATGGGAATATTATCATGAACCAACCATTGAGGAGCATTAACAGCCCGTACTAAATTAAACAAATCATCAAAATGAAAACGGTTGCCTTCAACCGCAATGCGTTTCAATTGACTATAGTCATTGGCATTTGCAGGGGTTGGCTGAAGCTTTTTAAAGTTACAATTAGAAATATCAAATTTGCTAAGAGGAGCGGGCTGGTCTTGTGCGGTCAAAAAATCTTCTAGTGGAAAGGTCCCAACTAATCTAGGATTATTAGAAAGATTTAGCACTTCCATAAGTTCAGCCGTATTATCTGGAAAACCATTTAACTGCCCATAAAAATCGTTGTTGTTCAAATGCAACTCCTCAATTCCTTGATAAGGCATTAGAAAATCATAATCTAGACGACAACTAATCGTATTATGAGACAGGTTCAAATACTTTAAGTGGTTGACATTATTTTGTAAAGGGAAAATACTATCCAACTCATTATTAGATAAGTCGATATAGGTTGCAGTCGTCTGATCCACCAATTTATCTAGGTTCGCTGTTCCATCAAAGTTATTCTGTGAAAGGTCTAAGCGAAGGTCTTCTGGTTTAAAGTTGGGCGTAGGATCTGGAAAAGGGTAAGTAGTTCCCACTACAGTATTCATTGCAGACCGAGCCTCCAAACGTGTTAAAGGACAGTTTTCTAAAAGATCTTTAATATGCCCACTATTGGTCATAGCATTGTTACTAATGAGCAAAAAATGAAGATCTTGAGCACTATCCGAGTTGATAATCTCTTCAAAAGCATTATCCTTAGCTCTTAATGTATCTAAACTAGCCATGGCTGAGCTTAAATCAATCTGTCCCCGAAAATCATTGTCACTAATGTCCAGTGATTTTAGGTTTTGTCCCCGAATAGGATAAAAGAAAAATAGCGGACTTGGAGTACCAAAAGCATTACGACTATACAACTCCTCTAAGTCAATAAGCCCCGAAAAATGATTATCATAAAAAAGACTATCATAAAGAAGTAGATTGTTGCTGATGTCTATAACTCTTAAAGGTGCACTAAGCCCCTGAAACATAGATGCGGGAAAAGTACCTGTCAAACTACAGCTGTCTAGAAAAAGACGCTCTAAAGCAACAAAGTTATTTAAGCTATATCCTCCTGTTACAGGCATCACCAAGGGCAAGCCATTTAAGTCAATAACAACAACTTCTCCAGCAGCACTAAGCTGCACACCATGCCAATTAGATACAGGGGTGTTCGGATCCCAAATTTCATTGGCCGGCAAAAAAGAAATACTATTCCAGCTCCCTACTATAGGCCCATTGTTAGCATCAATTCCACCAAAAGCTTTGGCAAATTGAACTAAGGCGTTCGAGTCAGCAGGAGTAACTTGCGCCTGCCCCAAAAAAGGCAGTAACATTAAAAAAAGGATGAAATGGTACGGGTATTTTAACATTTTTAGTCAGTTTAGGGTTAATTCGGCAAATGCCAATCGCAGTCACAAAAATAGGGCAGGATTAGCAGTTTGTGGGATTTATTTTTACTTAACGTAAGTTATTCGTTTTTTATAAGCGCTTCGGGCAAATTTTTTATCTCATAAAAGACATATATTTTTGGGGCTGCCCCACCCTACGGGCGGGTCGGGCCATTGCGCAGCTCGCAGGTCTGCTCGGCCCTTCGCCGCCTGCAGCGGCTCGGTCTGGCCCTGCGGGCCACCCCTACAGGCAGCTAGGCCTGCGGCGGCTCCGCCGCCTGTCCACCGCAAAATTTCGGACCAAACAAAAAAAAAGCCCTTGGCAAATATTTGCCAAGGGCTTTCTGCTAAAAAATAGAGCTTAGAGCTTTTCTCTACCTGCCTCTACAATAGCCAAAAAGTCATCAGCATTCAAAGATGCACCGCCAACTAAGGCCCCATTGATATTGGGCTGGGCAAAAAGCGCTGATGCATTACTAGGTTTACAACTTCCACCATACAAAATTGTAATCTTTTGAGCTAATTCTTCCGAAAAGGTTTTGGCCAAATAAGATCGAATAAAGGCATGCATGGCTTCGGCCTCTTCTGGACTAGCCGTTTGCCCCGTTCCAATAGCCCAAATTGGCTCATAGGCCAAAACAACTTGTTCCATTTGCTGAGGACTTAGCTGTCCCAAAACCTCTTGCAATTGCTGCTCTACAAAAGCCTGTTCTTGCCCATCTTTACGAACTTGCAAAGGCTCTCCAAAACAATAAATAGGTTGCAAATTTTGACGCAAAACCTGCTTGAGCTTAGCTGTGAGCATTTTTCCATTTTCTCCAAAATCTCTTCTGCGCTCAGAATGGCCCAAAATGACATATTTTATATCCAAATCCGCTAACATCGGGGCCGAAATTTCGCCTGTGTAAGCCCCCTCTTTTTGCACATGGCAGTTTTGAGCACCAATATATACATCAAAACGGTCCTTGGTTAAGGTTTGTGCCGTTTGCAAATGAATATAGGGGGGACAAATAACCATTTCTTGTCCTTCTGGCAAAGGATCTAGGGCAGAAATAATTTGATTGAGGAGCATGATGCCTGGAACATAAGATTTATTCATTTTCCAGTTAGCTACAACTAATGACTTAGCTTTCATTTTTTATGGGCGGTTTTAAACTTGAATATCTATTTGATCGCCCAAATATTTAGGCGCAGTTCCCAAGATATATAAATCTACCCAAGCGCCCAAACGAGCCAAATATTCTCTGTAAATCACTTTTTTATTGGACCATTTTGGAAAATCGGCATCATAGGCAATAGCATCTATTCCACAAGCGCTAGCAATCCACAAAGCCCTAGGATTATGAAAGCCCTGAGAAATAATGGTAATCTTTTGCTGCTGGAAAATCTTTTTGGCCCGCACAACAGAGTCTAAGGTGCGCAAACCCGCAAAATCCATTGTAATAGCCGAGGCGGGAACCCCCAACTTAACGAGTTTTTCTCGCATATCTCTGGGCTCATTATAATTATGGTTACTATTGTCGCCACTCACTAAAAAATGCTTGACCTTACCCGCATGATAAAGTTCTGCTGCTGCTTTCATTCGCAGACTAAAAAAGGGATTTTCATAACGGCCATTGACCGAGCGAGAGGTACCTAAAACTAGGGCTACTTCTCTAGCCTCTATTTTGGAGACCTCTTGGTAAGTTTTCGATTTGGCCGAGCTCAGCATAGCATAATTGACCGAAAAGAGCAAAATGAGGCCTATGAGGCTGAAGGCAAAAATGAGATAAAGGAGCTTTTTCCAATGTGTGAATATACTCATAGGTGGTGAATTGGTGGTTCTTTATAAAAGTGTGGTTGAGTGCAATGGGTATATTTTGTTAGGCGGCGGAGCCGCCTTGGCCGAAGGCCAAAATGGCCTAGCGATGTGGAGGGGGGGCCGTAGGCCAGACCAAGGCGGCCTTGCCGCCGCAGGGCCGAGCGATTAGCGAGCCCCGCAACGTAGCGCCGCAGCTTTGCTGCGGAGGCCCCAAAATCTAAGTATTAGTGTTGTAAAATCAGTTTTGCAGAAAACTGTTCGCTTTTTCGTCCTTTGGGCCAAATGTTTAGTAAGTAGCTGCCTTGAGGGATTTTAGAGAAGTCTAAGGGCAAACTGCGGCCCAAAAGTGGGGCATTTCCCTGAGCGACCTCTTGGCCCAACAAATTGAAGAGGCGGTATTCTACTTCATCATAGCTATTGGGCAATAATACAATAATTTTTCCTTGGCTAGGGTTAGGCAAGATACTCAATTTGTAGGCATTATCTTCCATAATGGGGTAGACCAAATTGGGGCGGACCAAGGCGAGTGCTCTCCAAATATCTAGGCGGCCCCAGCCAGCAGTAAAATTTGGGTGGGCATCTTCGGTCAAGCCGCCACAGTTTTCGCCAGGTAGTGGAAGAGCTGATTGGCGCAAAATTTCTTCAATGCGTTCTACATCTCCCTTTAATTCGGGAGCTGCGCTGAGTAGAAGGGCAACGGCTCCAGCTACATGAGGGCCAGCCATACTGGTTCCTGAAGAGCTGCTATAGCCTTCATTTAGCACAGAAGAGCGAATACTCACACCAGGTGCGCTAATATCGGGTTTGGGGCGGCCTTCGGTAGGGGTAAGGGCTGGGCCTCGGCTACTAAATCCAGCCACTTGATCATCTGCATTACTGGCTGCTACAACAAAAGATTCGCCAAAAATAGCGGCTGGAGTTTGAATACTCCCACAGCTAGGTCCTTCATTTCCGGCGGAAACGACCACCATAATCCCGGCGGCTTTTAGATTAATTACGGCTTGGCGAAGCAGGGCAAAATTATCGGGATGACAGCCTTCTACAGGGGGGCAGCCCCAAGAGTTGTTGATAACATCTGGGGCTTTGCTGGGGTCTGCATCTTGTCCGTTAAGGTTGCTAGGAGCCAAAAACCACTCGAAACATTCTAGGTAGCTGGCGGGGCTTCCCCAGCCTCGGTCCATATTTCGGCAGCCGATCCATTGGGCCTCTGGGGCGAGGCCAATTTCTTCATTGGGGGCGAGGCCTGTCATGGTGCCTACAGTATGGGTTCCATGAGAGTGGTCATCACAGGGAGCGCTAGCGTCAAATCCGCAGGGGTTGTCACTATCGCTATTTAGGGGATTTGATTCATGGATGGCATCATGCCAATTATAGTTGTGATCGCCTTGGGCTGTTCCTCTATATTGGCGGTTGATGGCGGGGTGCTCCCAGTCGTAGCCTGTATCTTGGCCAGCGACCACTACCCCAGCTCCTTTAAATCCAAGGGCCCAAAGCAATTGAGCGCGTATTTGTTCAATTCCCCAGTTGCTATAGCTTTTATTGCCTTGGGCTACTGGAAAACTAGCTTGCATATTGGGGTTGGGTAAAATTCGGGCAATATCTGCTCGTTGGGCTAAGGTTTCCAAGTCGCTAGCCTTGGCCCAAACACGAATAGCATTGACTAAGAAAAAGGATTGGTATTGTAGGGCTAAACGATCTAATTCGGCCAAAATAGGCTTTTGTGTGGAGGCTGCTTTTTGTAATTGAGCAAAAACATAAGTCCCTTTAGCTGCTTTTCCTTTTTTGGGGAGATTTGGGAAAGAGGCTTGTTGTTCAAGTAGCAAAAAACAGTCAATTAATGATTCTTGCTCCATATTGATAATTGGAGAAATCTTTTGTGCCCAAAATAAGCCAGGCCAAGAGAGAAGTAAAAATAGGTAAATGATGCGCATAGGAGGTCTAGTTTAGATAAGGTCATTGAAATTGGTCTTTACTGCTTAAAATACGTAGGAGAGTAGAAAAAAGTGGGCTCAAGGAATAAAAACATAATGCTGATTTTGAACCTCCCAGAGTAAAGGCTGCTTTTGGGACTCAAACCGTTGATAGGCATCTGATAAATTGGACCAAAAATCAAAATGAGGGCTGTCTTTGTAAGCGGCTAAAGCTTCTTTCTCTAATTTAAAGGGGTAACAATGGACCTGAACCGATTTTTGTCCAGCCTGCAAGGCTGCTGCTACTGCACTATAAATTTCTTCTATAGCGGCATCGGTCATCGCATAACAACCTACCGAAACACAATCGCCATGCACCATCAAAAAAGAACCTGTACGCCCATGCGAGCGATCATAGGCATTAGGATAGCCCAAATTGAAGGCTAAATGATATTTACTATTGGGATTGAGCTGTGATTTTTTTACTTCATAAATGCCCTCAGGCGCTATGCCATCGCCCTCCTTAAATTTTGGCCCCAAGCCCTTACTCCCATATGTACAAATAGAATAGTTCTGTACTAAAATATAGGGACCATTCGTTTCTTTTTGCATCCAAAGTTCTAGCTTTTTCTCCTTTTTGAAAGTTCGGATAAGAACAGCTTGCCCTAAACTTAGCCCTTTTTCTTTTAAGATCTTAGTTAAGTTCGTTTTAGCCGAATTTTTAGGCAAATTCAAGTTGCAAGAATAGCTTAGACTAATGATGAATAAAAAAGATAAATGGCAAATGTGGAATTTGGCCAATAAATTGGTGGTTATTACATGGTAATGCAACATAAAAGTTTTTTAAAGTAATGGGTAAAGGACATGAAAATAAGGCCAAATTCCTCTTAACTCTCTACAAATGTTAATTCGGAACCGCTTGTTAACCAATTTGTTGGAGATGCAAAGGGAATGACTTATCTTTGTTATCCGTTCTATCTGTTCGCCTCAATAGAATTTAGCAGAAATAAGGTTTTCCTACTAAAATGTACAATATAGAACTCCATTAGCAGACGTCTGAATGTGATTTTGTCCACTATATATAAGTTCTTCTAAACATTTTTTAACAGGATAGCAGTGCTATCGTGGAGAAAAGTTCTTAATTAAAAGAAGATGGTTTTAGTAGATAAGTCTTGCTCCTCAAGAATTCGACATACAAATACCTGAAAATGAAATCATTTCTCCCCCTTTTATTAATTAGCAGTTTCCTTTTGGGCCTTTGGCCCAATGCGGTGAGCATTTGGGCCCGCCCCCAAGGCCCCGCAGAAGATTTTCGTCCACTCATTGACGATCACTTCTCTCATGTAGATTACTTGCCCCGCTACCGAGAAAAGAATAAAAACTTTATCATCTCTAAGGTAGAATATGGCGCAAAGAAGGTTATCCTACATTGTATCTATGTTTCGACTCATAACGATATGCTCGAATTTGTAGGGCACGATTTGCCTTATGCTTGGGCTCTAGAAACACCAAAACGTCCTGGCGCTCAGCAAGAACCTTTGCGAAAATTGGCCACAGTCAAAAATATTCGACTCAATAATGAATTGCGCCTAGCTGAATTGGAAGCCGAACAGCGCTTTCCTATTATGCCCCAAAAAGGGGATGTGCTAAGCTGTGAATTACATGTGGAAAATCTGCCCTATTTTGTTAAAGTGGTGAACTTAACAGGAGGCCCTCAAGATGCTAATTTTAGAACTTACTTTGAAGTGAGTGACCTCATGCTCAAGTCCGCAACTAGCCCCACCCTAGGCAGCCAACAAGAAATGAAAACAAAGCTGGATAATTTTTATACCGAGTTTAGCTATGCTCGATCTAAGTTCTACGAATCTGAAGAACTTATCCCTAAGGCAGAAAGTCTGGGCGAACACCCCAATATGCCCATTCAATCAGCAATGCAGCCTGTAGACTATATGCCTAATATGCTCAATACCGTAGAAGATTTGGAATGCCAAAAACGAGTTATTCTCAAAAATGTCTATTTCCACGATGATAAGGCCCGCTTCTCTAGACGAGTACAAGCAATGAAAACGCTGGGCATTGTTGAAAATTATTTGGAGCGCTACCCTTCCGCTAAAGTCGTTTTGCACGGACATACCGACGTTTTTGGCGATGCTTACAATAACCTACTCCTCTCTAAAGAACGAGTGCTAGCCGTTAAAAGAGCTCTCATCCAAAAGGGAATCGATCGCAAAAGAATCATTACGCTTCATCATGGAGGCTCTCAGCCTTTACCTCATCACGAAAATGGCGGGGCTGTTAACCGCCGAGTAGAAGCCGAAATTATTTGTGGGGAACAAAATGGTCCTAACTAAATCTATTGACCCACTACAATAAAATCCCTCAGTAGCCTAAACTGCTGAGGGATTTCTTTTTTAATTTTTTTGGGGCCCGCGGCCAGCTAGCCAAAGGCTAGCTCGGCCGCCGCTATGCTCCGCAGCTCGCTGTTCGCTCGGCCCTTCGGCGGCAAAGCCGCCTCGGTCTGGCCTTCGGCCACTGCTGCGCAGCGCTGGGCCAATAAACGCTAAGCCAAGTAAGCCAAAACTAAGACAATTGCTGCGCAAGCAACTCCATATAATGTTCAATTTCCTGAAATTCCTGCAAAAATATTCGAGCCTCTTTCCGAAGCGTTTCGGCATCTAAAGGCCGACGAACTGATAACTCAAAACGATTCCCCTTGCGAGAAAGCCCCAAATAAGCCGCCTGGTCCACAAAAGCAAAATAAACAGGCCGCTCCCAACGTGCAGCAATATCAAGTAAGACCTGTTGCAATTCGCTGCGCAATAACTTTCGACTGCCCTCTGGACTATCGCCATAAACAGCATAACGCTCCGAAAATTCAGGCAATCCAATAATTTCAATATGCTTTTGCTTTATCTGAAGCAAGGAAAGCGCCTCATTGACCCAAGCAAACCATTTGGAGTTTTGAGAATTCTTGACCAATTGAGGAATCACTAAGGTCGACCCAATTTGACTGCTATGAGATAGCCGAATTCGACCAAAAATCCCTTTGAAGACTACCCGAATTTGGACCTGCTTTTTTTTGCCGTTATTACGCTCTGTACGTCGCTTCGCCTCAATTTCTGAGAAATCAACAGGGAATTCTCCAATTTGGCCCACAAATAAATCTTCTCCCTTCAAAATGTTGGGCGGGGGCTGAAAAAGCCCCGCTCTACGCAAATCCTCTAGCTCCAAACTGTTTTTGGGCCGATACTCAAAATGAGGATGTTGGCCCAAAAGCGGCACCAAAAGCACTTCCTTGATCTCTCCACGCAAACGATCGAGGCGATTGCGGCCAGCTCTAGAAAAAAGGACGAAAGCGGCCACTAAAAAAATAATTGCTGCCACGCCTGTCGGAATCGGAATGGCTTTACTATCCAAATTGCTTAGAGCGATATAGGCAAAAACTAAAGAAATAGCAAGGGGAATAAGGGCTAGCGATTTGAGCAGATAATAAGGAAGGAGCTTGCGCTTGCGCAGTTTTTCTGCCTTGGGAATCAAAGATTCAATTTCTTGAATATGAGCATTGAGATCAAACATAAAAGGGAATTAAAACGATAAAATGGTCCAGTAGGGCGGCGAAGCCGCCCTGGCCTAGCGATGTGCAGGGGTGGCCGAAGGCCAGACCGAGCCAGCTTGCTGGCGAAGGGCCGAGCGAATAGCGAGCCCCGAAACGTAGCGCCGCAGCAAAGCTGCGGAGGCCCCAAAACAGCAAATAAAAATTATTTCTGGCAGTTTAAAAGTTGTTCTTGCACCTGATCGAGTTGCAAAAACGGAGCTTTATTGCCCCAAGAATTGCGCACATAATTGAGCACATTGGTAATTTCTACGGCGCTAAGGGCTTTATTTTCGGGCATTTCGTTGTCAAAATCTCGGCCATTGACCTTCATAGGGCCATTCAGGCCATAGCGAATCCAGCAAGCAGCGCTGGGCCCCGCTTGAATGAGGGCATCGGCTTGGGCGAGAGGGGGAATGAGGTCTTCTAGGCCTTCGCCTTGGTCTCCATGGCAGTTGGCGCAATGTTTTTCGTAGAGCATAGCGCCATCGCCATAGGCATTGGGTTGCTCGCAGGCAAAAAGGCCCAAAAGCAGGAAGAAAAAAAGGAAAATGGGACGCATAAGCGGCTTATTTTTCGGCCAAAAGGATGGCAATATCTTTAATGAGGTCCTCCATCTTTTCGGGATCTGTACCATCGTACATCCCTCGAATACGGCGGTGGCGGTCGACAAGGGCGACAGCACCACTGTGGTCAAAGCCGCCAGGAGCACCTTCGTCGACTAGGGCGGCGATCAGGTATTGGGGCGATAATTTGTAAATATCTGCATGCTTACCTGTGAGCAAATGCCAGCTTTTAGCGTCAATATTAAACTTATCGGCATACCAAGCGAGGCGGCCAATGGTATCGTGTTTGACATCGATAGAGTGGGAGAGGAGCAAGAAATCATCTCGGTCTTTATATTCCTTGTACACCTTTTTGAGATTGGCTTTCACCTTGGGGCAGATAGTGGGGCAGGAGGTAAAAAAGAAATCGGCGACATAGACTTTGCCTTCTACGGTAGCTTGAGTAATATTTTCGCCCTCTTGGTTGTAGAGGCTAAAATCAGAGATTTTATGTTCTGTAGAGTCATAAACTGTTTTGCCATCGACAACTTTTTCGGTGACTTCGGGCTGTCCTAAAACGGGCAGTATTTTTTGTGGGTTAGAACTACAGGCGCCAAAGCATCCGAGGGCCAGGAGGAAGATGAATAATTTCGTGTTCATAGTATAATGTTTATTTACGCTCTTCAAGGAAGTTTTTGGCCTCTTGCATACTGTTTTGCATTAGCCTTGTTACTTCTTCAATTTTGTCTTCTTCGGTTTGGAGATAGCTCCAAAGCTCTTTTTCTGAGCTTTGGGTATAAAAGTCCTCATTGAGGTGAGGGTTTTTAAAGGCATTCATCCAGTCGAACATGGCTTCATGGCCTTTTTTGAGCTGGGCCAAAATGAGCAAAGCAGATTTTTTTTCTTCCGTAGAAAGGCTATCTGCGGTTGTTAGCTTGCGCAATTGAAATTGATAGGCTTCGATATCGCCAATTTTGGGCATAATGCTATCGTGTTTGGCCACCACCAAGCTATATAAAGAATCCATTTGAGGAGACAAGCCCGTTGTCGTTGAGGGGGTGGGGGCCGAATTTTGGCAGGCGGCAAATAGCAGCAGGCAAAGGAATAAGGCGTGGAATTTAGCCATTTTTATGATGTTTTTGTAGCCACTTGAGTCCTTCTCGTTTAGAAAGACCCGAGAGTTTAGCTTCATGAGTGTGAATAAAAGTAGTAACGGCTGGGCCATCAGTTTTAGAATATTCTCTTAGGGACCAGCCAATGGCTTTACGGATAAAAAAGTCGGTTTCTGGGGCCAAAATTAGGATAAACTCTTGCAAGAGGGGCCAATCGGTTTGGGTTTTATAGCGAAGTTGGAAGAGTAGAGCGGTTCGTCGGAGCCATAAGTTCTCAGATTGGACCCATTTATGAGTCTCGTTTTTGAGTTGGGGAAATTTTTGTAGGTAGTGGCCAATAAGTTTTGGTCCAATATAATCACAGCTATCCCACCAGCTATTGGTTTGTAGTAATTGTAGTAAAAAAGGAAGTAGTTCGCTATTATTTGTTTTGCGCAGTGGCTTTTCCAGTAACTCCATAGCCTGATAATGTAGTTCTCTGTAGTCTTGTGCCCAAAGTAATTCTACAAAATCAAGCAAATCTTGTCCTTCAGGAAGTTCTTCCTTGGCCCAAAATGTCTTTTGCACCGTTTTCCGAATAGGAGAGGGCAAGCCTAAAAATTTAAATTGCTTGCGCATATAGGCCGACATCGGCTCTACTTTTTCGTTTATTGCCGATTCTTGAAAAGCAGAAACTAAGGCAAGCATTAAACGCTGGGTTGTTATAGAAGTCTTTTTCAAGAGTTTACAAAATTTTAACGTGATTAGTTTTTAGAGAATTTTATTTTGAAAAGTTTAAGACTTAGGCCTTTTTAGGTTAATTTTAATAAAGCAAGCAATACCCTTAATTTTTAAAAGGAATCATCTTCTACCCCCAGAGCTTGGTTCGTCTCTTTAACTTGATTTTTATGAAGAATAGTTATTTGATGTTATTCCTGTTTTGTTTGTTATTTGCTGGGTTGCAGGCTCAGCCCCAAAACGGCTATTTATCACAAGAGCACTACAAAACGCTTGATGGGAATTTAGAGCGCCTTTTTCACCTCCGCCAAGGTGTTTTTCGGCAGAAAAATAAGACAAAAAGCGGCGAACTGAAATCCTGGTATGTCAATGATGGCCAAGATAGCGTCATGTTATATACCGTGGCTCTAGGGAATAAATATCGAGATGGATATTGGTTATTGCATTATCAATTTATGAGCAATTTACCCGACATGCCCGTCTATACTTCTCTAGAACATATTACAGAACTTAGTCGCGATAGTTTACATGGGCAAATGTATAAACTTCCAATAAAAGTTAAGCTGAGTAACCTGCTAAAAAAGCCTAAAAAGACGCTCAGCAAAATTACACTAGATTTAGAGGAATTAGAGGCCCTAGATGAGGAAATTTTTTATTGGAAAAGGGACTATAATAGCTTTGAAGGGCACTCTTTACCCTATTTTCAAAACCAAACTAGACGAGAAGAAAATAAGTACACTATAGATTATTACTATATCCACTTAGAAGCCCTCTGCTTTATGGCCAAACCAGCTAATAAGAAGGTGAGCGCAGAAGTCGTTAAAAAACATATCCCCAACACAAAGAGCTACAAAACCTTTCTCCTACGTAGCCAACCTTATCTTACCGCTATTTTTAACGATTACTTCAAAAAACCCAAAAAACGCTAGTCACTCTTTGAGTCTTAGGGATAATCTTACACTCAAAAAACTATGGCACCCAAATTAGTTGATTGTTTATTGGCCCAAATCAATGCAAATAAAAATTATTATCGGCTTTTTTGCTTAAATGCAAACAAAATGCTACTTTTAGGGTTGTAAGGATGACTCTACAAAAGAGTTGTTCAAAAAGAAGAGATAAGGCGATTTAGCCCTATCTCTTCTTTTGGGTTTAAGGAGAGGCCTTAAACTATAGTAATTCTGAAAGTATAATCTATAAAAACATACAACCATGGCAGAACTTGTTGATAATAAACAAACTGAAGTACTAAAAGGTGCGGAGTACTTGATCCGCGATAGCCAAGCAAACGAAACTTATATCCCCGAAGAAAGCAATGAGGAGCAGGATATGGTCCGCCAAATGGTTAAGGATTTCTGCGATACGCATATCTACCCTAACTACGCCAAAATCGAAAAGCAAGAAAATGATATCGCTAAGGACCTATTGGCCGTAGCTGGTGAACAAGGCTTGCTAAGCGCCCATATTCCCGAAGAATATGGTGGAATGACTATGGACAATAATACCAATACGATTATTACAGAAGAAATTGGCCGTGCTGGCTCTTTCTCTGTTGCCGTAGCTGCTCATACTGGAATCGGAATGTTGCCCATCCTTTATTATGGTACCGAAGAACAAAAACAAAAGTACCTTCCTGGCCTTTGCTCTGGCGAACTTGCCGCTTCTTACTGTCTCACCGAACCCGGTTCTGGCTCAGATGCCCTAGCCGCCAAAACTAAAGCAACTCGCTCTGAAGATGGCGAGCATTTCTATATCACTGGCCAGAAAATGTGGATTACTAACGGCGGTTTTGCCGACGTTTATATCGTCTTCGCTCAAGTTGATGGCGATAAGTTTACAGGCTTTTTGGTAGAACGTGGAGCTGAAGGACTTAGCCTAGGCGCCGAAGAAGATAAACTCGGTATCAAAGGTTCTTCTACCCGCCAAGTGTTCTTCGAAAATGTAAAGGTGTCTAAAGATGCCGTTTTAGGAGAAATCGGAAAAGGCCACCTTATTGCCTTTAACGTATTAAATGTAGGTCGCTTCAAATTGGGCGTGATGACTCTAGGTGCCGCTAAACGCAATGCTGACCTAGCTGTACAATACGCTAACGAACGCCAACAGTTTAAACAATCAATTAGCAACTTTGGCGCTATCCAACACAAATTAGCCCAACAAGCTACTCGCATTTATGCCGCAGAATCGGCCCTCTACCGCACCTCTATGCTCCTTCAGCAAAAGTCTAAGGCCTTAATGGAAGCTGGTAAAACCTTTGCCGAGGCTAAGCTGATCGCCGCCGAAGAATATGCCGTAGAATGTGCTATGCTCAAAGTAATCGGCTCTGAAATGCTCGATTATGTAGTGGACGAAACTGTGCAAATCCATGGCGGAAACGGCTTCTCTGAAGAGTATTCTGCCGCCCGCGCTTATCGCGATGCCCGTATCAACCGTATCTTTGAAGGTACCAACGAAATTAACCGCCTCCTTACTTTCTCTATGACTATGCGTAGAGCAATGAAAGGTGCTATCGATATCACTGGCCCCGCTTGGGAAGTGCAAAAGGAGTTGGCTAGCATGCCCAAAATCGAAAACCTCGATGGTCCCTTGGCTCAAGAAGTGAAAACCGTTAAACAACTCAAGAAAATGGCCCTTATGGTGGCTGGCGGCGCCGCCAAATACCAACTAGATGGTAAATTGGACCTCAAAAATGAACAGGAAATCTGCATGAATATCGCCGATCTAATGATCGAAGCTTTCGTTGCCGAATCATTCCTCCTCCGCGTTCAAAAACTAGCCGAACAAGGAAAAGATAGCAGCAATCCCGAAAAAATGCTTAAGATTTTCCTTAACGATGCCCTCGATCGCGCCGCCAAAAATGCCAAAGATGCGCTCTGCTCTTTCGCCGATGGCGATGCCCTCCGCATGATGCTCAATGGCGTGAAACGCTTTAGCAAAGGCGGTCAATACAATGTCAAAAACCTAGGTCGTGAAGTCGCCAAAACTTTTATCGACGCTAATGAGTACTGCTTCTAATTAGCAGAATATCAATCAAATTCGAAAAGGTCTGCCTCTATGAGGTAGACCTTTTTTATTTGGATGCGGCTATTTTGGGGCCTCCGCCTCGCCCTAGGCGAGTCAACTTCATGAGGGTTTCAACCCTCATCTATATATTATTGCGGAGCAATACCATTGTTGCTGTAGGTTTCAACCTACAGTGATTGTAGTTCTCTAAGCCTTCAACCGCTCCACCAAATCAATCCTCCGCCCAAACCTTACAACCCTCTGTGCAGTTCTGACAAATATCTATCTGATCCCGCCCCTTAAATAACAATTCTCTGAATTCCTCATAGGCTTCCGACCACCAAATTTCCTCAAAACTAGCCGACTGCAATTGCCCCAACTCATGCTGGGCATCTTTGTCAAAACAACAAGGCAATACCCGCCCATCCCAACTAATCACACAAGAATGCCAAAGCTTCCAACAATGATTCAATAACTCATTCTTGATGACATAACTCCCATCCGCCTGCTTGGCATAACGGGCATATTTATTCTGTGTGGGAATCAAGGGGTTCCCCTGCTTGTAATCATAGATCTGCGCCGTCTTCAACTTGACCTCATCTACCCCAATCTCTTCCGCCAATCGATAAATATCCGGAATCTGATGCTCATTGGGCCGCACCACCAAAAACTGGAAAATTAAATAGGGCGTTTTGCTCTTCAACTCCCGCTTCCACTTTACCATATTCCGGGCCCCTTGCAACACATTCTCCAATTTCCCACTCTTCCGATAGGCCGAATAGGTCTCCTGATCACTGCCATCAATAGAAATAATCAAACGATCCAAACCAGATTCTACCGTTTTCTTCGCATTAGCCTCATTCAAAAAATGAGCATTGGTAGAGGTCGCTGTATAAATGCCTTTCTGATTCGCATAAGCCACCATCTCCAAAAAATTGGGATTCAAATAAGGCTCGCCCTGAAAATAAAAGGTCAAATAAAAGAGCTGATCCCCCACCTCCTCAATCAAGGTGCGGAAAAAATCCGCCTTGAGGTTCCCCCTAGGCCTAGAGAAATTGCGCAGACCACTCGGACACTCAGGACACCGAAGGTTGCAAGCCGTTGTCGGCTCTATTGAGATGGAAAAGGGCAGACCCCACTGCTTGGGCCGCCCTAATAATCGACTATAATAATAGGAGCTATAAACTTTTAACAGATTCCAAAACCGCTTGGGCCCTATCCGCCGCGCCAAGTTCCATGCATCCCCTAGTTGGAGTAGTTTAGACATAAGGAAGGTAACGTTCTTCTAATATATTACGATGATGGCTTTCATGCCCCAATATGATATAGGCCAAAGCCCGAACAGAACAAGTCTTGCCGCTGGCTATCCCCCTTTTTTCCCAATCCTCTGCCCGAAGACTCAGAAAAAAACGCTGACTAAACTGCCGCAAGCTCCGCCAATCTATTAACAAGTCCGCAAGCGAACGGTTTTTTAGATCTACCGCCAATACATAGGCATCTTCATCAAATCCAACCAAGGCCTGCCCGTCATTCCGCGCAAAACGCAAGGCCCTATAAAGCATGATCTGCTCCGTATCTATGCAGTGCTGCAGCAATTCTTTGATGCTCCATTTCCCCTCCGCATAGGCAAAGTTGCCCGCCTCCAAGGGTAGATGCTCCAACAAGGCTATGGTTTTATCCAAATTCAACTGAAACTGCGGCAAAATGGCCGTCGAAGAGACCAAATTGATGTAATTGGCATAAAAAGGCGCAAATTCTCCCGCCTGCGGCCGCTCTATTGCTCTTTCCATTGACACTGAATTTTTTGCTCTTTAAATAACTCTTCCCAAGCCGCTCGACTTTCATCCGTCTCTTTACTCAACGGGTTCCCCTGCACATAAAGCTTTTTCAACTTGGGCAAACCTTCTAACCATTGCGGCAATTGTTGCAACTGATTGTACCCCAAATGTAACTCCTCCAATTCTTGCAACTGCCCCAAACGCTCTGGCAATTGATCCAATTCATTATGGTCCAAATGTAAAATGCGCAAGCTTTGCAGTTCCCCTATCTGCTCAGGCAACATCAACAACTCATTTTTACTCAAAAATAATTGCTCCAATTGCGGATGAGCTAACAACTGATCTAAAATATAGGGCAAATCTAACTGCTCTATCTGGCAAAGCCAAAGCCGCTGCAAGCCCTTGGCCTGCTTCATTTCCCGCGGCCAGACTTGCAGCTCTTTTTCATATAGATAAAGGACTCGCAAACTATCAAATTGTTCGCTCGCCAAACCTTCCAAATCCCGACAAGCCCAAGATGGCGGCTGCGCTTGCCCCATCGCAAACTGCTGAACCAAAAGAAAATAAAGCAAAATATATAGTCGATTCATCAATATCATTTTAAATGTAAAATAAAGCCCCTCAAGGACCAGACTACCCTCAAAATACTGCTTTTTCTCAAGATTCAAGCGCAGAGGATTAGGGTTCTATTCTTTTTTTGGGGCCCGCGGCCAGTTCGGCCTAACGGCCTCAGTTGGCCGCCGCTATGCTGCGGGGCTCACAGGGCTGTTCGGCCCTGCGGCGGCTTTGCCGCCTGGGTCTGGCGCTGCGCGCCACCCCTCCGCAGCGCTGGGCCTTTTGGCCTTCGGCCATCTTGGACGAGATATAGGCTAGAGGATACAGGACCCTAGGGCCAAGGCCCTAGGCTAAGGTATTGGTCGCCCCCTCCTTTGAGGGGGCTTTTTTGTGCTTCGGTCAATGGTTATTGTAGGGAATGGGGGTAGGGTTGAGCTAGAAGGCAAATCCCCTCGAATGAGGGGACGGCGATTTTTTTGGATAGCCTAGGGCCTTGGCCCTAGGTGTAGAGATGTAATAAGGGATGATAGGAGGTGGACCTCTAGATATCGAGATGATAATAGGGGCGGTGATATATGCCCCTAGGGCCTTGCCCTAGGGATGTGTCGTAATGGGGTTCTAGTGTTTAAGCAAGCTATTCGGATGTATCGTAATGGGGTTCTAATCATTAAGTTTAGTCAATGGTTATTGTAAGGAATGGGGGTAGCGGCTGGCTGGAATATACTGTAGGTTAAAACCTACAGCCAATTAACGAATGCATTTAATATAGTATGGAGGGTTAAAACCCTCCATAAATAAACATGTTCTAGGCTGCCTCAATCATAAATGCAGCAGTTGTGAGGATGGTTAAAAGCTGTGGAGGGTTTTAACCCTCCACGCTATGGATGTGTAGAATGGCCCTGTTGTCTGGCTGTAGGTTTTAACCTACAGGCCCATATAGCAGGCGGCGCAGCCGCCGCAAAGGAGCGAAGCGACTGGCCTAGCGATGCGGCGGGGTGGCGCGTAGCGCCAGACCCAGGAGCCGAAGGCGACGCAGGGCCGAGCGAACAGCGAGCCCCAAAGCGTAGCGCCGCAAGGCGAAGCCGCAGCGGAGGCCCCAAAAAAAGAAAAAAAAGAGCCACCGAAAAGATCGGCAGCTCTATGTATTTGATGCTAAAGGGAGGATCTAGCCAAGGGCTTTATCCAAATCGGCCAAAAGATCATCGACATCTTCTACGCCAACAGAAAGGCGAATCAGCGAGTCGGTCAAGCCCACTTTAAGGCGCTCTTCGCGGGGAATAGCGGCATGGGTCATGCTAGCGGGATGGCCAATGAGCGATTCTACGCCACCCAAAGACTCTGCACAAGTGAAATAGTGTACCTTTTCGAGCACCTTAGCGGCAGCTGCTGCGGTATCTTCCTTGAGGTTGAAGGAAAGCATAGCGCCAAAGCCGCGCATCTGCTTTTTGGCGGTTTCATGTCCAGCATGCTGGGCCAAACCGGGGTAATATACCTTATCTACCTTGGGGTGTTGGAGCAAAAACTCGGCAATTTTGCCAGCATTTTCGCTAGCTCTTTGCACGCGAAGGTGTAGGGTTTTGATTCCACGGAGGACCAAGAAACAATCTTGGGGACCAGGAACGGCACCCACAGAGTTCTGGATGAAATAGAGTTTTTCGGCCAAGGCTTCATCCTTCACCACCAAAGCGCCCATCACTACATCCGAGTGGCCGCCTAGGTATTTAGTGACCGAGTGCATCACTACATCTGCGCCTAGGTCCAAGGGATTTTGGAGGTAAGGCGTGGCAAAAGTATTGTCTACACAAACCATGATATTGTGCTTTTTGGCTACGGCACAAATGGCCTCAATATCAATAATATTGAGCATGGGGTTGGTGGGGGTTTCGATCCAGATCAGCTTAGTTTTTTCGGTAATATGGGCCTCAATTTCGGCTGTGCCCTGCATTCCTACAAACTGAAATTTGATGCCATAGCGGCTAAAGACCTTAGTAAAGAGGCGGTAGGATCCGCCATAGAGGTCATTGGTAGAAATTACCTCATCGCCTGGATCGAGTAGGTGCAAAAGGGCTGCTTCTGCGGCCAAGCCAGAGCCGAAAGTAAGGCCAAACTGGCCATTTTCTAGGGCGGCTAGGTTATCCTCTAGGGCTTTGCGGGTGGGGTTGAGCGTTCTAGAATACTCATAGCCTTTATGTTGGCCCGGAGAGCTTTGGGCGTAAGTAGAAGTCTGATAAATGGGGGTCATAATCGCTCCCGTTGCGGGATCGGGTTCAATACCTGCGTGAATGACTTTAGTTCCGAATTTCATAAAGTTAAGTCGTTTAATTCGATTCTTAAATGAAGGTTGGGGAAGATACAAAAGTAGGACTGTCTACCCAAGTTCTAAGCGTTCATTAAGACTATACTTAGATTTTGCTATACATTTGGGCGGTAAATCCGTTGCGCATACGGGGTTCTACATAAGTAGATTTGGGGGGCAGGGTTCCTCTGAGATCCGAGATAGAAATCAGGTCTTCCATAGCGACGGGATAGAGGTTGAAGGCGGCAACGGCAGCCTCTTCATCTACTTTTCGTTCTAGGGCGGCGGGGCCTTTCACACCGCCTACATAGCGGACCTCCACATCGTTGCGTACATCTTCAATGCCCAAGATATCTTGTAAAATATAGCGGTTGAAAAGGTGCACATCTAGGCTATCGGCCACGCTGGTTTCATCGCCTGGGCTATACTCTTCTCGAAGTAGGAGTTTGCGCCAGCGGCCTTGGATATAGCAGCCCATTTCTCCACGGCGGAGGGGGCGGAAGGCCATAGGTTCTAGGCTAACCTCATAATATTTCTCTAGTTTTTGCAAAAACTCCTCTTCGCTAAGTCCTTTGAGGGACTTGAGAATGCGATTATAGTTATGGATTAGAATTTCGCTAGCGGGAAAATAGGCTGCCATGATATAATGAAAAGGATTTTGGGAATCCTCGGATTTATGGGCATTATAGAGGCGTTCTGCTGTCGTCATGCGGTGGTGTCCATCGCAAATATAGCTGCTAGGGACCTTCTCTTGGAAGAGGGCTTGTAGGCGTTGGACGTGTTCCTCCTCTTTGAGCAACCAAAAAACATGTTGGTCATCTTCAAAGGGGATTTTGAAACTGGGGGGCATAGAAATCGTGATGCGGTTAATGAGGGCATCAATTTCTAGCACATTGGGGTAAGTGAGCAAAATGGGTTTAATCACGCCATTGCGTTCCTCAAAAAGCTCTTGCATCCGAGTTTCCTTATCGGCTAGGGTAAACTCGTGGCGTTTGATATGGCCCTGCAAATAATCCTCAACATGAGTACAGGCAATAATGCCGGTATGGCTGCGGTTGTGTCGGATAATGCGATAAATCAGCAGACTAGGTTCTTGGTCCATTTGGTAGTAGCCATCTCGGTAATAGAGGGGGAACTTGCGTTTAGCGGTACCAAAAAAATCGTCAAAGGAAATAATGTCGTTAAGGTCGGGCAAAACTGGCCGAAAAGGGATAATACTTGCCATAAGAAAAATGTTTTCAGTTGTTTGTTAGTGTGCTTTGGGGCCTCCGCTGCGGCTTCGCCTTGCGGCGCTACGCTTTGGGGCTCGCAGGTCTGCTCGGCCCTGCGTCGCCTTCGGCTCCTGGGTCTGGCGCTACGCGCCACCCCGCCGCATCGCTAGGCCATAAAAAAACCAGCCCCAAGGATGGGGCTGGCCAAATATATTACAAACTTTTTGGAAAAAAGCAGCTTATTTTTTGGTATCAAATTCAGGGGCCTCGCCAAAGTCAAAAACGAGAGAGAATCTGAGGGTATTATCTAGGGGGTTGCGTTGGGCAGCCACCGCGGGCACTAGATAAGAGAAGTTGATATTGAAGATATTGTACTTGAGGCCAAGTCCTACGGTAAAATACTTGCGGTTACCTTTAGTAGAGTGTTCATTATAGTGGCCGGCACGCACAGCAAACTGTTTATTGTACCAGTATTCCATACCAAAAGAGTACATTAGTTCTCTAAACTCTTCGCCGGCGCCAGCGGGGGCATCGCTAAAAGAAGAGAAAATAGAGCTAGGTACAGATTGTTGTTTATAATCGGCGGTACCATCTCCTTGGCCAGCATCTCCATCGCTATCGTATGCTGGATTATCAACTAGATTGCCATTTTCGTCCTCGATGCTGCGAGGAATGGGCGTGGGCACCATAAGTTTATTGATATCTAGGGCAAAAGTAATAGAGTTATGCTCATCAATATCATAAGTAAAGGCAGAGCCTAGTCCAATATTGGCGGGTAGATAATCGCGGTCGGCAGATTGGGTATAAGAAATTTTAGAGCCCAAATTGGTCATGGCTAAGCCAAGGCGTAGGTTGGCATTCTTATCATTTACCTTCATGGGTTTATTATAGGTAAAGGAAACATCTGCGGCAAAGGCGTGGGCAGGGGTGAGGGTTTCTCCGCCGGCGGCTACGCCTGTACCTAGGCTAGAGTAGATATACTTAAGGCTAAGGGCGGCAGAAAAGTTTTGGCTCATTTTGCGAGCATAAGCAGCTGCGAGTTCAAACTCTCGAGGGCTTACAGTTTGTAGTGCATTTCCTTGATCATCGGTATATTGGATTTCTCCTAGAGAGAAATAGCGTAACGAGCCGCCTAGGGTTTGGCGATCATCTAGGTGCTTATAGACTGAGACATAAGAAAGAAAAACGTCGTTGAGGCCTAGGGCGCGTAGCCAAGGCGTATAATTCATGGATACACCAACATCACTAGAGGCCCAAGCCAAGTTAGACGAGTTGAAGTGCATAGAGTTGGGGTCGGCATCAATGGCGATGCCGGCGTCGCCCATAGCGCCGAAGCGGGCATCGGGGGTAATACTTAGAAAGGGAACAGCGGTAATAATAGTATTAGAGCAAGGGCTACCGTCAGGTTGAACAAGTTGCCCATCTTTCAAAATACATTGTGCTTTAGCTTCGGGCAAACCCAAAAATATTCCTAGGCCTAGAACAAAACTAAAGGCCTGCAAGATTCTCTGTTGCATAAGAGGTTGAATTAAAATTAAGATGATAATGACTGGGCGTGGCCCCAAAGTAAAGCTGCTACATAGACAAGGGTTAAGTCGTTAAGTTTTATTGGGAGGGGAGTACTAAATTAGAAGGTCTAAGTTTATTGAGGGTAGGATATATTTTTTGTTTTTGGATTTTGGCGCCTAAAAATAGGGTTAAATCTTTGAGTTTTGTTAAAAAAATTGGACAAACTTAGTAGTTGGTTCGTTTAAGGGGCTTGGGATATAGATTAAAAGGCTTGTTATGCTCTTTTTTGTCTAAAGGGGGGCAGGCCTACAGCCTGCCCTTTTTGCGCCTGAAGGGCGCCTTTTGTGGCCTAGCGATGTGCAGCAGTGGCCCGAAGGGCCAGACCAAGGAGCCGAAGGCGACGCAGGGCCGAGCGAACTGCGAGCTGCGCAATGGCCCGACCCAAGGCCAAAGGCCGCAGGGGCAGCCCCAAAAAATTATTTCAGTAGTACTAGTTTTTGGAAGCTAGCATCTTGTTTAATTTCTGGTTCGTCTTCGCTAGAGAGGCCATTGGCACGTAGGCTAAGTTTATAGATATAGACGCCACGGGCGAGTTGGTCTCCAAAGTCGTCGCGGCCATCCCAGTGGATACCATCTATGCGGTAGCCGGTATTTTCGGTGGCGCTGATTGGTTGTTGAATTGTTTTAATCAATTTGCCCGAAACCGTATAAATTTGGACGAGGACCTCTAGTTCTTGGCCAGGCAGGTTGTGTTCAAACATGAATTCTGTGTGGTCTGTAAAAGGGTTGGGGTAATTGAGAATATTTTTGAGGGCCATTTGGGCGTTGTCGGCCACAATAAACTCAGTATTCCCTTCTCCCATATTATTGTATACGTCCCAAGCCTTTACTTGGACTTGGTGTAGGCCTTCGGGCAGGTTGGTGAGGGGATATTCGATGTTTCCTTTTCGAAAATCGTCTTGTTCTGCTTGATAAAATTCATTGAGATTATAGGTATACGTTTGCTCGTCAATGGTATAGGTAAGGACTCCAGTGAGGTCGTGACCAATGCCATTCCCTACGGTATTGATTCCGTTGTCGTCTTCTAGTTGGACGAGTAAAAGCGGGTTGCGGTCGGTGACTCCTCCTTTTGCAAAATTGAGATCATTCATATAGACGTTTACTGTGGGCGGTTCGTTGTCTTCGTTTGCATTTGGATTGGTTCCGCCCACGACAATGCCGTTATAGTGGCCGCTAGCATCTAGGCTTTGGCCATCTTCGGCATAATAGGAGATCTTGCCATAGCCTAGGGTATAATTGATATCTTTGGGGACCATAAAGGAGAAGCTAAAGCGACCATTGGTTACGGTTGCGCGGCCTTTAAAGATGATCTTTTTTTGGAGGATAAAATTGCGGATTTGGCTATCGCTATCATTGCCTCGAGTTTTGGTGGTATCTGCTTTATCAAAGACGGAGGGATAGATTGTTCCGTTAAAATTGGAGAGTAATTGGTTGTTTTGATCTTGTATTTCTCCTTCAATTTGGACCAATTGCAGTGCGCTGATACTATCAGCTCCGCTGGGAGATTGTCCGTTGACCATTGTAGTAGCTACTTGCATTTCAGGGTAGGCTAAGGTCATAGATGGATCGCCTAAGAGTACATATTTTCTAGAGTTAGATGCGCTGAGAATTCCGCTGTTGTTCTTCGCTCTTTGCAGAACTTCTCCGAGTGTGGGCATACGATTGCCTATAGGCGTGAAGAGTTGATCAAAGGTATTTGATGTTAAGTGTTGGTTGGCATCGGCTAAAACTACGCGAACGGTGGTTAGTAGTGCGATGGCTCCTGAGTTGGGTTTAAGGATGAGTTGTTCTCCTGCACAGAGGTTGTTGGGGTCATCAAAGGGGGCAAAAGAGCAGGTAGCGGTAACAAAAAGGGGGAGTTTATTGGGGTTATTCATTTGTTGGATTTCGCTAAGCGTAAAAATCCGTTCTTGAGCGAGTCCGTCCCAGCCGCCATGTCCTAAATAATTAACAACTAGAGTCCCTTTAAAAAGGTCTTGTAAGATTGCTGCATTCATATCTGGGTATCGGCTACCTCCAGATGTACTTTGTTGTTGGAAGGCATCGGCATAGATTTTATTGATATTGTAGTTAGGGTGGTTGGTGGCGACGCTTTGGGCGATATTATCGGCATCATTGATATGGATATTATTATCCTGATCATCGGCCCAGAAAGTGAGTCGGTTGCGCCAATCTTGTTGGCCTAGGGGATTACTATCATAATCAATAATTTTATTGACCATAGTACTTGCTTCGGACAAGCTTGCAGCGGGCAAGCGGCCCACGCCGATATCTAGTGCTTGGTTGGCATTGGGGTTCCCTTCTCCTAGGTCTAAAAGGGCAAAGAAATCGTCTGAGGTATAGGTGCGCAGGGGTTCTAATGTATTTGGCGTTTGGTAGCTTGGGACAAAATTAAGGTGTTCTGTTCGTTTTTTGCTCAGGCCTTTAGGGTCAAAGCTGCCATCGCCGAAAAGGAGAAGATAGCGAAGGCTATCTGTGCCGCTGGATCGTTCGTAGAGCATGCGACAGAAATTGCGTAGGGCGGTGGCGTCTTGCTGTCCAGAAGAGAACTCATTATAAATTTGGGTTAGATCTACGGCTAGGCTAGAGATGCCGCTATGATCTTGGCGGTGTTGGGCTAGGCGTTGGGCCTCGCTAGCAAAATCGGGATGATAAATGATGAGTAGTTGTGGAACTTGGCTAATGGCGTGTAAATTTTGGTTGTCTACAGGGCCAACTAGACTTGGGGCGTTGAGGTTATCGCTATTAAAAAGGACAAATTCTCTAAGCGTATCGGCAGGGGCCACAAAGCTGATATTGCTTCCATTTTGATTAAAGTTTTGGGCTTTTAGGTTGGCCAATTCGGTAAGATCCCAAAGTCGAAGGTTGCTGCCAGCATTCTCAATTTGATATTGGGCTTGATTGGCGTTAAGGCTACGGCTATCTCTAAAGAAGAGGGGACTATTTTCATAGCGCAATTGGGCGCGGGCCTGTACACTAATATAATCTAGCCAGGCTTCTGCGCCAGAGCTAGGGTGATTAAACTGGTAATTGAGAGTAATATTTCCACTGCTAGATGGGACAAAGCGGAAGCTTTGGTTAAGGGTTTGGGCGTATAGGGCGTAGACATAGCTACTCACTGTGCCTAGGGTTCCTGTTTGTCGGTTTTGGTTGCCTTCAGAAATAATTAGGCTAGCATTACCTGTTCCACTAATCAGGCGGCCTAGAAAGCTAGATTGAACTAAAATTTCTTCGTTGGGAAGGCGATTGGGAATCGTGAAACTAAAATCTTGGTCCCTACTAATTTGGAAGGGATCGCCCAGCCAGAGTCTGCCACTAGGGGGAAGTGCCAAAACATCTTCCATTAGGGCAATTTCATCGGCCTCGTGATGAGCTAAGGCATCATAGCTACTACTGTTGTAATCTGGGTTGCTACCAGTGTTTCGGCTAGTGATTCTGCGGCCGTTATTGCTATTGATTTTAATGAAATAGCAGGCTTGTTTGCTATAAATATTTTGTTGGTGGCGGTAACGCTCACTGCTACTTTGGTATTCCCAATGGTTTGGGCCTTTGGCATAAAAGAGAATATAATCGTTAGCATCGAAGCGACCATCCTGTTCTCCTTCTACCCAGATGGCTAATTCTTGTAGGTCATCGATCATTTGGGCATCGCCAATGATTTCGGGGACCATTTGGCCGCCATTGCCAAAGATTTGAATTTGTTGTGGGTTAATATTATTGGGATCCCAGCCCATTTCTTCTAGTTGGTCGTATCCAATTTTATAGATACCAGATTCGCTAACGGCTATTTTATAGATACTCCCATTGGCTAGGGCAGATTGTTGAATGGGGTGGATAATAGTTTTTTGGGCTAGGGGAGAGGGGCTAGCCGTTAAGTTAATTTTGAGCTGTGCTTGGACCAACTTTTCGTATTGTCCGCTATTACTATTATAGCGAATGGGCAAAACTTTGATTTGGGCTAAGGGCTGACCGCGTTCAAAGAGTTGTTCCGTTTGAATTTGGTTGGGTAGCTGAGGTCGCCAGTTGGCCGGTGTTTGCATGGGCTCATAAGTGGCAGCTTGCAATTCGGCTTGAATTTGGCTAGTTTGTCGCAGCCGAAGACTATAGGTCCAATAAGGGAGCATTTCATTTTCATCATAGACAGCTCCGTCAAAGTAAGGATATTGTTGTTCTGGCAGAATGCCATCTGCAGACTTGAAGTTGGGGCTCCAATTGAGCTGAACTGGAATAGGGTTAAGGCTTTGTCCAAATAACTGGCTCGCTAAGAGCAAGAATAGGGGCAAAACGGAGAGAGACGATTTAGGCATGCTGGAAAAGTCTAGATGAATGTTAGATGAGAATGTACGCTTTTGTATTTTTGGCCGTTTCTTAAAGCAGCAGAGCTGCTTTGGCTTAGCGCTGCGGTTAGGGGCCAGACCGAGGCGGCAACAAGGCTGTAAGCCGCAGTTCAATGACCGAAGGGAAACCCCAAAAAACCAAAAGACAGAAAAAAATAGAGTTTGCCTTAGTGGCTAAACTCCTCAATCAAAATAACGTCCTGAGTTAAAAAAGTGTTGGCATGTTTAAATTTTATCCTCTACTAACGGTCCTTATACTGCTCTTAGGAGTGGGGCAACTGAGGGCCCAAGACCCCGTATTTAGTCAATTTTATGCAGCGCCTTTGCAGCTGAACCCCGCCTTGACAGGCTTAGAAGATGCGCCTGTTTTTCACTTAAATTATCGCAATCAATGGCCAAGTATTTCGCAAGCTTATGTGAGTTATGCAGCCTCTTATAGTCAGTTTTTTAGTAAGCAAAACAGTGGTTTTGGAGCTTCGGTTTTGGCAGATGTTGCGGGGAATGGCATTTATGCGAGTACGCAAATTGGTTTGCATTATACCTATTCGCTTTATTTATCCGATAATAGTCGCTTGCGAATGGGCCTAGAGGGGCAGTTTATCAGCAAGCGATTAAATTGGGATGAGTTGGTGTTTTTGGACCAGATAGACCCCGCTACAGGTTCGGTAGATGGCGCAGGGAATCCCAATGCGACCCAAGAAGCCCGAGGCGCCAATAATTTGAGCTATATGGATTTTGGGGCAGGGGTTTTATATCAGATGCCCTACTTTTATGGAGGGTTTTCGATTAAACACATCAATGCACCAAGCGAAAGTTATTTGTCTTTGAATGAGGTGGCGGCGACCTTGCCAATTCGTTATACCTTACACTTTGGTGGGCAAATTCCACTTTCGTCTGGAAAAAAAATTAGAAAAGCAGCCTATATCTCTCCCAGTATTTTATATAGCCAACAGCGTGATTTTAAGCAGCTAAACCTTGGGGCCCAAAGTCAATATGATATTTTTTTAGGAGGAATTTGGTTTAGACATACTTTTTCTAATGCCGATGCCGTTATTTTTATGCTTGGCGTTCAGCAAGGGCCAATTAAGCTGGCATATAGCTACGATTGGACACTTTCAGGTCTTGCCAATGCCTCTGGAGGTGCTCATGAAGTCTCGCTGATTCTTAACCTAGCATCCGATAAAAAACGCATAGACTATAACGATTGTCTAAAAATGTTTAGGTAGTCTGCTTTTTTTTATAAATTTGTTTTCGCCTTTTGTTCAGAAAAAAAAACCTTGCTTAGCATGAAAAAACTATTGCTGCTTAGTTTGGCTGGCCTCTTACTAGCTACAACTGCTTGCAAACGCGAACAGCGCTCTCAGTCTACGGGCTGGGGATATAACTCGCAAGAATGGGGTGGTTTTGAAAAACTCCCTAACTATAAAGGCCAGATTACTGGACCTAATCTCGTTCTCATTGAAGGGGGTACCTTCAATATGGGACAAACCGAAGAAGATGTCATGAAAGACTACCGAGCTGCCCCTCGTCGTCAATCATTGGCAAGCTTCTATATGGATGAAACAGAGGTGACCAATATCGACTGGTTGGAATATCTCTACTATCTCCGCCGGGTATACCCCTCTATGCCTCAAGTGCATCTGCAGGCCCTACCCGATACCCTAGCTTGGCTAGATGAACTTTCTTATAATACCCCTTATGTAGAAAACTATTTGCGCCACCCCGCCTATGAGGATTATCCCGTAGTAGGCGTTACTTGGTTGCAAGCTAATGAATTCTGTAAGTGGCGCTCTGACCGTGTGAATGAGATGTTGCTTATTGAACAAGGTAAAATTGATCCTAGTTCTATCGAAGGTCAACAAGGAGAAAATACCTTTAGCACGGGCTCTTACCTCTCTGGTATTTACCAAACAGAAGCTGGTCCCAAACCTGCGGTAAACCCTGCTACTGGCGAGGAACGTGCCGTACGCTTTGAAGATGGTATCATGCTTCCCGAATATCAATTACCCACTGAAGCCCAATGGGAATTTGCTGCACTAGCCCTTGTAGGTAACCAAAGTGCCGCTCGTGATGAAAATATCACTGACCGTCGTATCTACCCTTGGGATGGAACTACCGTCCGCTACCCTCAACATGGCCGCTACCAAGGAGCTATCGTAGCTAACTTTAAGCGTGGCCGTGGTGACTATATGGGTATGTCTGGCGCACTAAATGATAATGCGAGTATTACCGCTCCCGTACGCTCATTTGTACCCAATGATTTTGGTTTATATAATATGGCCGGAAATGTTAACGAATGGGTACGTGACGTTTATCGCCCAACAACTTCACTTACGCTTGAAGATAATAACGAATTGAATAGTTTCCGTGGTAACGTCTTTACTCAAGTGGAGCGTAACAGCAACGGTACTCCCGTTGGTGTAGATAGCCTCGGACGTCTTAAGTACAAACCTCTAGACGACAATGAGATCAAAGATCGCCGCAACTTTACCAAGTCTAATGTAATTAACTATGGTGACGGTGATATCGAGTCTCGCCTAAATTATGGCGATACTAAATTAAATAACGAAACTAAGCACATGTACCAATTCGGTAAGCACTCTCTTATCTCTGATAAAGCCCGTGTTTACAAAGGTGGTTCTTGGGCCGATCGCGCTTACTGGCTATCTCCTGGTCAGCGTCGCTTCCTAGACGAAGATAAAGCTTCTGCTACTATCGGTTTCCGTTGTTCTATGTTGCGTGTGGGCTCTCCCTCTGGTAACCGCTTCAAAGGTGGAAACCAAATCAAAACGCGCAAAAAACGCACAAAACGTAAGTTCTAAGCCTAGCTAACACTTACCCCTAAGGTCCAATTCTTTTTAGAGTTGGACCTTTTTTATTTTTTTGGGCCTCCCGCCTTCGGCGGGCGCTACGTTTCGGGGCTCGCAGGTCTGCTCGGCCCTTCGCCGCCTCTGGCGGCTCGGTCTGGCCTGCGGCCACCCCTACACATCGCTAGGCCATTTGCCCCGCTTCTTCGCTCCAAAATCTACCGAATAAAGCGTGACGGAAGAAGAAAAAGCAACTCTATAGAACTGAGTTCTAAAGCAAAACTCGTATTTTTAGCGAGCCAAAATTATCTATTAGTCCACAATTTTTTTCTATGATTGATTATCAAACGCTACTGACCAACCTCTTTAATATGGTAATGGAGTATGCCCCTCGGCTGATTTTAGCCCTGGCCTTACTCTATTTTGGCCTCAAAATTATCGGCCAAGGGATGAAGCTGATTAACAATCTGCTGAAAAAGAATGATTTTGATAAAGACCTTCGCCCCTTTATTATTAGCCTAGTTTCGGCAGCACTCAAGATCCTTTTGGCCATTTCTGTAGTCGATATTGTAGGCGTAGAAACAACCTCTTTTGTCGCCGTTTTGGCTTCTATTGGTTTTGCCGTAGGTTTGGCCCTACAAGGTAGCTTGAGCAATATCTCTAGCGGTATTCTTATACTGATTTTTAAACCCTTCCGAACAGGAGATATGGTCCGTGCTGGCGAGTATATGGGCCGAGTCAAGGAAATACAGATTTTTAATACCATTCTAGAAACTTTAGACCATCGCCGCATCGTCATTCCCAATAAACTATTGACCGATGAAGCCCTAGAAAATATTTCGGCCGCTGGAATTATCCGCGTATCCGCCCCCGTGGGCATTAGCTATTCTGCAGATATTGACCAGGCTCGCCGAGTGGCCCGAGAAGTGATCGCCGGCTGCCCTTTTGCCGTCTCTGATAGCGCCTACCAACATCAAGTGAATGTATTGGCCCTAGGTGCCTCTTCTGTAGACTTAGAGGTTTGGGTTTGGGCCAAAGCCGATGATTATTGGGAAACCCTATTTTATATGGAGGAATACCTCAAAAAAGCTTTTGATAAGGCTGGAATCGAAATTCCCTTTTCTCAGGTGGATGTCAATTTTAAGCCCAGTTCAGAATATCGCTTGTCGGTAGATACTGTGGTCCAGCAAAAAGGAGGACAGAAAGAGCATGAATAGTTTATACGAAAGGCTGCAGCTATATGGCCAAGATTTGCTCAATAGCATTCACCCCATTGATCTGGTCATCAATTTATTGTTAGTCACTTTACTGAGCTGGCTTTTGGCCACTATTTATGTGCGCTATGGCAGAACGCTATCTAATCGCAAGCGATTTGCTGCCAATTTTATGCCTTTGGCCCTTACCACTATGCTCGTTATGTTGATTGTTAAATCTTCTTTGACGCTTTCCTTGGGATTGGTGGGTGCGCTTTCTATTGTGCGCTTTAGAGCGGCGATTAAGGAGCCAGAAGAGCTTAGTTATTTGTTTATTGTGATTGGTTTGGGCCTAGCGGCTGGGGCCAATCAGCCCTTTTTGGCGCTGATCTTATTTAGCTTTTTGAGTTTGGCCATTTTGGCCAATTACTGGATGCGGTCAGGGGCTTATTACCAAAAAGAGGGAGCGCTTTATTTGGAGTTGCGAACCGATTTGGAAGAGCCCGTTTTGATTGAGCAAAGTCTAAAAAAAATATTGGGACCCAAATTACAGCTTCGCCGAATGGATGCGCTAGGAGAGGGGATGGGCTTGGAGCTTTCTTTTTCTTTGCCCGCTTGTGAAACGGCCCAATTGGAAGCGGCCCAAAAAGCGCTGCAAGCGCTTTCTGCGAATACGAGCTTTTTGGTGGTGGCCCAAACGGATCTGCCACTTTAAGATTGGTCTAGGGGAGCGAAGCGACCGGCCTAGCGATGTGTAGGGGTGGCCGCAGGCCAGACCGAGCCGCCAGAGGCGGCGAAGGGCCGAGCAGACCTGCGAGCCCCGAAACGTAGCGCCCGCCGAAGGCGGGAGGCCCCAAAAAAATATAAAAGTATCTGAATGTCTTTAAAAGAGCAAACGGCTTGGCGATACGAGCGTAAGTATGTAGTTTTAGGGTATCGGCCGGCAGAAATAGAGATTTTGCTGCGGCAGTTGCCTTTTGCTTGGCGGAGACAGCATGCGCCTCGTTGGCTGCACAATATTTATTTTGACAGTATGGATTGGCATTGTTATCGGGCCAATTTGGCGGGTAGCAGTCAGCGCTATAAGTATCGTTTGCGTTTTTATGGGCCTTGGCAGAATGCTTGGCAGCCGGGGCGTTTGGAGTTGAAGCAAAAAGCTGGAGAGCTGGGGCAAAAGCAGATTTGGGCCTTGCCTAATTTGGATGTTAACTCGCCAAAAATGCAATTGGCGGCTATGCTTGAGCATAGTTTGCACAAAGGTTATTCTTGGGCCCCAAAAATCTATAATTGTTATTATAGGCAGTATTATTCGGCTTTGGATGGGCGTTTGCGTTTGACCTTGGATAGTCAGCAAGCGGCCATGGCTATTTGGCCTAGTTCTTATTGGCAGCCTAGAGGAAAAAGGCCAATGCAGGGCTTAATTTTGGAGTTGAAATATGCTGAGGAAGAGGCTGCTTTGGCAGAAGAATTGGCGCTGCAAATACCTTTTCGCTTGAGTAAAAACTCGAAGTATATACAGGCGGTACAGCAATCTTATCGCCTTTAAAAATAAGTTATGGCAAAGAAAACGAAGAAAATTGCGAAGGAAGATCGTCTGATTGAGTTGGAGGTGCAGAAGGCGGCCCAAGCGTATTTGGAGCATTATTATAAGACACAGGAACGGCCAAAAGTGCTTTATTCTAATTTGGAGGAGCGGACCAAGCACAAGTATGGGATGAAGCGAGCGGATGGACTTTTAGCCTATCCGATGAGTCGGAGCAAGGCCTATGTAGTGTCGATGGAAGCCAAATCGCACAAAACCTTAAAAGCATTAAAGCCGTATCGAATAGATAAGCTTTGGATAAAAGATAGTTTTTGGCATGGTTTGCTATTTACGATTTTATCTGGAGTTATGTTTTTTGTTTGGCGGATGACCGAAGAGTCTTTTTGGATTCGCTTTATGATTCCTTTGGGGGTACTTTTGGGGGCTTCTGCGCTTTACGCCTACATTTTTAGAAATAGCTACAAATATCAAGAGATGAAGGTGATTCATCAGGTCTTTCAATATCCTGCAAATGAGCAATGGTTATCCTTGTCTAATGATTCTTTTGAGATGATTGATCCAAAATTGCAGGACAACCTAATTAAAATTTGTAAGGCTAGGGGAGTTGGTGTACTTATGGTAGATCCCAAAAAAAATGTGGCCATGGTTCATGGCCCTAAAAAGCGAGGAAAACGCTGGTTTGGTGATTATTTGCACTTCTATCATGCAGAAGATGATATTCGAAAACAATTGGGATTGAAAATAAAGCAAAAATAACTACTATTTGTGACATTGGTTGATTCTTTAGTGTGCTGATTTGTTTTAAAAAATAGAATAGAAAAGCGTACCTTATGTGACGGCCAATAGTCTATAGCTGAAACTAAGCTCAGCAGCTTAATTTATAACTAATTACATCCGAAATAGAATTCGGATTATAGTATATATTTTTCAGATCTAAAAGTGTAACTTTGCGGGAATATCTGCTCTAACATTCTATAAACAAGCAAATTATGCGTTATTTTATATATTCATTTTGCGCGATTCTCTGTTGCAGCACTTTTTCTGTTCTTCATGCTCAACGAGAGGTCAAGGAAGAATGGCCTAATGGTCAAACCAAGGCTAAAGGTCAACTTAATGCAGAAAACAGAAAAGTAGGTAATTGGGAATATTTCTATGAAAATGGCAATAAAGAAGCTGAGGGTAATTATAATGGCCGTTCTATTTCCAAAACTATAGAGGTCTGTAAAAAATCTAAACGTAGCGCATTGGAAGAGGACTATAGTGCTAGAGAAGGTCAATGGATCTTTTATTATGGCTCTGGAGATAAAAAAGCTACGGTTAATTATCAGGGGGGATGCCCAGCTGGAAAAATGCAGCGATGGCATAAGAATGGTGAAAAAGCAGAAGAAGTAGAGTATGTAGATTGCCGTCCGATTGGTGCCAGAATACTTTGGGATAAAGAGGGACGTAAATACTTTGAAACACAGTTATTGGGTGGAGGCAAAACCATGGATGTAGAATGGTATGCTAATGGTCAAATGAAATCACAAATCCCTTATCGCAATGGCGATCAATACGGCCGTGTAAAACGTTGGTACAACAATGGCCAAAAGGAAGAAGATGTCATGATGAAGGAGACTCGGGTCCATGGTAGTTACCGCTCTTGGTACCAAAATGGCTCGCCTCAACGCCAGTTCTTCTCGATCAATAATGTAATGAGTGGAGAGTATAAGGAATGGAGTGAGTCGGGGCAGCTAATTCGAGAAATTGTTGAGATGCAAGATGAAAAAGCGATCTTGGTCAAAAGCTATTGGGATAATGGCCAATTAAAATATCAAGGAAAATCGAATATGCCTCCTTCTTTGAGTATTCACCGCTGGTCGCAAACCCGCCAAGGTAGCTGGGTGTATTGGGACCGTGAAGGGAATGTAATGAAAACTGAATACTACGATAATGGCCGCTTGAGAACTACCGAAATGCCTTAACCCTAAGATGCAAGAAGAATTTAGTACTATCCAAAAGTGGCGCTTGTTACTTGGCAAAGCTGCCGAAAATCCAGAAGATCAAACGGAATTATCAACAGAGGCTGCGGCAATGGACCAATGTCTAGGGGCTTTGTATAATCAAAATGACGGACAAGCGGGCTTGGGCGACTCTTCGCCTCAAGTGAACCGTTGGCTAGGCGATATTCGCAAGTATTTTCCCGCCCCCCTGGTCCAAATTATGCAAAAAGATGCCTTTGATCGCCTTGGCTTAGAAGAGATGTTGCTCGAACCTGAGCTGCTAGAGTCTTTAGAACCCAATGTTGAACTACTCAGTACTTT
Organism: Saprospira sp. CCB-QB6; assembly: GCF_028464065.1. Taxonomy (NCBI): domain Bacteria; kingdom Pseudomonadati; phylum Bacteroidota; class Saprospiria; order Saprospirales; family Saprospiraceae; genus Saprospira; species Saprospira sp. CCB-QB6. Next base: position 3,008,556 of record NZ_CP116808.1, read on the forward strand.
ACTCTCTCTCAATAAGGTTATTCCCGAAAAAACAAGAGAAACAGCCCGTCTACTGGTCCAAAAAGTGGTCGAAGAACTCAAAAGAAAGTTAGAAAATCCCATGCGCCAAGCCGTTAAAGGCGCATTAAATCGCTCTGTTCGCAACCGTCGGCCCCGACATAATGAAATTGATTGGCTACGAACAATCCGCCTCAACCTTAAGCATTATCAACAAAGCTACAAAACGGTAGTGCCCGAACGCCTGATTGGATCGGGTAAGAAAGGCCAAGCCCTAAAAGAAATTATTTTGTGTGTGGACCAAAGTGGCTCTATGGGCAGCTCTCTGGTCTATAGCTCCATTTTTGGCGCTGTTCTCGCCTCTTTACCTGCCCTTCACTCAAAAATGATCGTTTTTGATACCGAGGTGGTCGATCTTAGCGCCTATATGCAAGAACCTGTTGATTTGCTTTTTGGTACCCAATTGGGCGGGGGCACCGACATCAATAAGGCGCTAGCTTATGCCCAAAAAACAATTCGATCGCCTCAAAATACTACTTTGGTCCTCATTAGCGACCTCTATGAAGGAGGCGACAGCCAAGCCCTACTCCAAAGAGTGGCCCAACTCAAAAAAATGGGCGTGCAGCTCATTTCACTGCTCGCCCTAAACGATCAAGGAGCCCCTATCTACGATCGAGATATGGCCCAAAAATTTGCCCAATTAGGGAGCCCAGCTTTTGCCTGCACTCCCCAACAATTTCCTAGTTTGATTGCCGCAGCCCTAGAGAAAAAAGATATTCACCATTGGTTGAATCAAGAAGGCATTAGCCCAAAATAAGGCTAATTATCTCGCTCCTCAAAGTTCTCCTTTTTGCGCTTTTCCATCTTTAAAGACCAAAAATAGGCAATCAAAATCAATATGCAGAGGGTAGTCCCTCCATAAATGATAAATACAATCCACATCTTTTATTTCAATTTTACAGCCGTCCCATAAGCCAAGATTTCAGAGGCTCCCTGGGTAATCGTTGAACTCGTAAAACGTACATTGACAACAGCATCAGCGCCTAAATCTTCGGCATCCTGAATCATTCGTTGTAAGGCCTGCTCTCGAGCATCAGCCTGTAGTTTGGTGTACTCTTCAATTTCACCCCCCACAATATTTTTGAGGCCAGCAAAAAAATCACGGCCAACATTTCTTGCCCGAACGGTGCTGCCTCGAACCAAACCCAAAACTTTTTGGATTTCCTGGCCAGCAAGGCTTTCTGTATTCGATATAATCATAGGGGGATGTTTATAGTTTCCCCAAATTACATTTTTCTATTTAGACTTTCTCCTTTTAAGCTCATTTTTTAATAGGCTGTTTTGGGGCTGCCCCTCCCTGCGGTCGGGTCGGGCTATGTCAGGGCTCGCAGGTCTGCTCGGCCCTGCGCCGCCTTCGGCGGCTGGGTCTGGCCCTACGGGCCACCCTTTTCTATCCCTCAGCCATTCTGGGCTTTCGCCTAGAATAAAATGAGGCATTTTTGATAAAATGAATTGAGGCTGCCCCTTATCAGAATACAAAATAGAGGCCCTATAAAATAAAAAATGCAACATTGTTGCGTTTTTTATTTTCCTCCTACTTATATTTGCAACATTGTTGCACTTTTATAAAGATGAAAAATGGCAGAACAGCAATTAGGAGTGACTATTCTCAGTGGTTTTTTGGGCGCAGGCAAAACCACGCTACTCAAGCATATTTTAGAAAATCAAGAGGGGCTAAAAGTGGCCTTAATCGTTAATGATATGGCCGAGCTAAATATTGATGCTCGGCTGATTAAGCAAGACCAAGCCATTAGACAAACAGAAGAAAAAATGGTTGAGCTAAGTAATGGCTGTATTTGCTGCACGCTTCGCGAAGACTTGATTATAGAAGCTACAGCCTTAGCCAAAACAGGCGATTTCGATTACCTTCTGATTGAAAGCACAGGCATTAGCGAGCCTGTTCCCTTGGCCCAAACCTTTAGCCTAGAGGGTATAGAGGGCAATGAAGAGCTGCGCTCTCTTTGTCGCCTAGATTGTATGGTCACCGTAGTGGATGCTAGCCGCTTTCTACAAGACTTTTCTAGCGCAGATAATATCGTTGATCGACAACTAACTGATGATCTTAACGATACTCGTCCGATCGTTAATCTACTTACCGAACAGATTGAGTTTGCCAATCTGATTTTACTCAATAAAACAGACTTGGTGACGGAAGAGGAAAAAGAACAACTGATTCATCTTTTGCGCAAGTTTAATGCTGGGGCCAAAATTATTGCTACGCAAGAGTCTAAGGTGGACCTGCAGGAGCTGATCAATACCCATAGTTTTGACTATGAAGAGGCCGCACAATCTGCTGCTTGGATACAAGAGCTTCAAGGAGAGCATCATCCAGAATCTGAAGAATATGGCATTGGCTCTTTTGTTTTTAGAGATCCTCGGCCCTTTCATCCCGAGCGCTTTTGGAATTGGCTCAGTCAAGAGTTTCCCCAAGATATTTTGCGTTCTAAAGGCATGTTTTGGATAGCTAGCCGTCCCAAATTGGCTCTTAACTGGTCGCAAGCGGGGGGGAGCTTAAGAGCGGATTTGGCTGGTTACTGGTGGGGCAGTTTTACGCAAGAAGAACTGGACCAACATCCCGTTTTTCAGGCACATAAGGAGACCCTTTTAGCGCGTTGGAATCCGCCCTTTGATGATCGCCTCAATGAGTTGGTCTTTATCGGTCTAGATTTAGACGTTCCTACTTATCGCAAAGAATTAGCGGCTTGCCTTTGTACGGAAGAAGAGATCCAAGCTTGGAAAGATGGCGAGTTTTACGCCACAGATCCTTTTCCAAGATTTTCATAGATAGTTTTTTGGTTTTTTGATTGTGCGCTTCTGCCCAAAAGGGGGAGAGGCGCTTTTTTATGGTCCAAAATAGGCAGCTTGGCTGCCTTGGCCGAAGGCCAAATGGCCCAGCGCTGCGCAGCGGTGGGCGTAGCCCAGACCCAGTTTTTTTGAGCGCAGCGAAAAAAAACGCAGGGCCGAGCGAATAGCGAGCCGCGCAGCCTAGCGGCGGCCGCCCGCCCCTTGAAGGGCGGCCGCGGGCCCAAAAAAAATCCCTTCACTAGAAAAGTAAAGGGATCAATTTTATTTTTTGGGAACAAATTTAAGCGAAATGCGCTCCCGCTCTAAGGCCTTTTTGCGTTTGGAAAACCACCAATAAAAAGAACCCGAAAGGGCCGCGACGAAGAGGCCAAATCCTAGCACCATTGCCAATAAACCAGTAGTGGAAAAATTGGCCTGCGCCCCAAAATAAAGACCTGCAAGCAGTAGGCCCGCAAGAGGCATTAGCCCCAGCATGGCCCAACGCATTTGGTTGCGGCTCTGATTGTATTTTTCAATTGCAGTTTCTACTCCAGAGAAAAAAGGATTATGCGATTGCATCTGCAAACCTTGTTGGCAAAGCTGCAAACTGCGCTCATAATCACTCTGCTTATGTTCGGCCAAATAACGCAATTTGTAAGCATCTGTTAGCAATAAATGGCAAGCCAAATGATAAGGCTCAATGGCCTTGGCGGTCTCTAATTGCTCGATGGCTTTATCGTAGTTCTTCGCCTTGTAATAGTTGCTTCCCAACTTAAAGCGCTGTTCAAACTCTTGGTCCAAAGCTTTTTGCTCTTCAGGCGTTAAATTGAGTTCGCCAAGGGCAATACGAAAATCCTGCTCGCCAAAATGAGTCGGGCGAGATTGTATTTGGAGCAGTTTCTCCAGGTATTTTTGCAGGATCTTCTCTTCCATATGTATTATCCTTTAAACCAACGAATGAAATCCATGCCGTTAGCAAACAACAATAGGCTAATGAGCAAAATAAAGCCCACCACTTGGGCCTTCTCCATGACTTTTTGAGGTACAGGGCGGCGCATAATGATTTCTACCAATAGAAAGACCGCATGTCCACCATCCAAAGCTGGAATAGGCAAAAGATTCATAAAGCCCAAAATGAGCGAAAGTATAGCCGTCATATACCAGAAGCGCTCCCATTGCCATTCTGTTGGGAATAATTTGGCAATGGAAATAAATCCACCTAAGCTTTCACTTGCTTTGACATGACCACTTCCCGTGACCATTTGTCCCATGGCCTTAACATTCGAGTAGAGAAATCCCCAACCCTTTTGTAGCCCTAGTGGGAAAGCCGTCAAGGGACCATGCTCAATGGTTTCATACGTTAAATAACGATCAGGACCAAATGGCGCCACCCCTACTTTTCCATCTTCATTAGGCGTCATTTTGAGCACAATTGGCTTATCCGCTCCAGATCGGATAACGGTAACACTCAACTCCTGATCTTTATGACGCTGCACTTCCCGAACAAATTCATCAAAAAAGTGAACCTCCATCCCATTACAGGCAATAATCGAATCTTCTTTTTGCATACCTGCCTTCGCAGCAGGAGAGGCTTTAACCACTTCTCCAGCAACCATAGGTACCCGAATTTCCATAAAGCCTGCCTTATTAGACGCTAGCTTGCTCGCCGTGCTATCTGGAATGTTCAACTCAATTCTAGCCCCTTCGCGTTCTACCTCCAAGGTCTTGGCCATATTGATGACAATCTCTTGCAAAACGGTACCCGTGGTAAAATAATCGAGCTCCTTATCACCAACTTTAAAGATTTTATCTCCAGTTTTTAAACCCATTTCTTGGCCGAGTTCCTGAACGGCAACGCCATAGCGAACATTTGCCGTAGGCAGTTTGCTCTCGCCATAAACCCAAAGCAACATCCCAAAAATGAAGAAACCTAGAATGAAATTGACGGTTACTCCGCCCAACATCACAATCAAACGTTGCCAAGCGGGCTTAGAGCGAAACTCCCACTCCTGTGGTGGCTGATTGAGCTGCTCGGTGTCCATGCTCTCGTCAATCATGCCCGCAATTTTTACATAGCCCCCCAAAGGCAGCCAACCCACGCCCCATTCTGTCTCGCCTCGCTGCGTCTTAAAGAGTGAAAACCAAGGATCAAAAAAGAGATAGAATTTTTCTACGCGCATGCCAAACCAACGAGCCGGCAAAAAGTGGCCAAACTCATGTAAGGTGACCAAAATGGATAAACTAAGGATAAATTGTATTGCGACAATCAGATATTCCATATATGAAATGATAAAAGGTATTGGGGCCAAAAGTCCCCTATTATAAGGTATTCTCCGATGAATAAGAATTACCCATCAGGCTTTATTTCAAGTCCATTTAACTTCGCAAACTTACTAAAAGTTTGTCAGATTAGCCCTCGGCCCTGTTAAAAACTTCCAAAGGTGGAGGCTTTGCCCCTTTTTTAACCCCTCTTATCTATCCTGCATAGGGCCTAACTATTTGTTTATAAAGGGATATGTAGGTAATTTGGGGCCTTCGCCTCGCTGCGCTCGTCGGCGCTACGTTTCGCAGCTCGCTGTTCGCTCGGCCCTGCGGCGGCAAAGCCGCCTGGGGCTGGCCCTTTGGGCCACTGCTGCACATCGCTAAGCCTGCGGGCGCTCCGCGCCCTGCTAAACGCAAAGAACAGCCGTCTTTGGACCAAAAAAAGAGCCGCCTATAAAAAATAGGCGGCTGTAGTGTTTAGCCCTTAAGGCAAAATATTGATCGCTAAGGGGGCGGCCCATTGCCGCTCTTCCTGTGTATAATAACGGAAAACAGAAGAGGCCGAGCTCTCATAGCTTCCAGGAATATCAGCTTTGAGCGCCAACTGAAAACTGCGCTCTTCCTGGGCCTGTAGTTGGTCCAAATGTAAAACCACAAAGTCTTCAAATAACTCAAAATGCTCAAAATGTCCCTGCTCTTGCAAGACTTTAAGCTGGCGAAGTTGGGGAGATAAGCCTGCCGGAATGCCAATCATGGCCATCACTACGGGCTGGTTTTGCTCTCCTTCTGCTTTCAATTTGACTTCTAAGCTGGCCTGCTGTCCCATCTGAATCTCTTTTTGCAAAAGCTGCGTTTTCAAACGCAACACAGAAGCTGCTGAGTTTTGAGGGAGCTTAGTGTTGTAAGCCAGTTCTAACTCAAAGGGAAGTGCTTGCTTACAGCCTTCATAACGCAATTCTATGCTTTGTTTGCCTGTGCTGAGGTAGGGCGTCAAATCGGGTAGTACAATTTCTTTCTGGCCAGCAACAAACTCCTGACTAAAGAGCTTCTTCCCATCTTTATAGACCAAAATACGGCCTGATTCTGCTGCCCGTTTATTCAATTCGGTATAGGCTAATATGGCCTTAAGGGCCAAAACAGTTCCTTGGGTAGACCCATAACCATAGTAGTTTTTGCAGTTGGGCAAAAAATCTATGGCTTTGGTCACTTTAGCCGTCAAGCCATCATAACGCATGAGGGCAATTGCTGTTAGGGCGGTGGCTTCTGCTAAAAGGGCCTGACCTGTAGAGTTGACCACAGAGCATTTTGCTCCTTTATAGGCTCCATCTTTTTGTTGGGCCGCCCGCAAGAAGGGGAGAAGGTTTTTACCTCTGCTATCTTTGGCCGCCCAAAGGGCATTGGCTACTAAAGCCGTGAGATAAGGATCTTCAGATTTTACAGCCTGCTTATAACTAGCAGATAGTTCCTTTTCAATTTCTTGGCCTAGGCCTGCCTCTGCTAAAGCCCAAACAATATAAGCATCGGTAATTTCAGAAGTGGCCCAAGAATGTAGATGATTGGGATTTTTTTTCCAACCTCCTTTGCCATCACGTCTAGATAATAACCATTTTTGCGTGCGCTCTATCAAAGCGGGATCAACATCAAATACAGCTTGCATATCAATGAATTGCATCAAGCCATAGGCGGTTAGGGCCTCATGTCCAGGGTCTCGTCCCCACCAATCAAAACCTCCAGAGGGCGATTCATAGCCGGTCAAACGGCCATAGCCTACTTCTAGGTATTGTTTGGCCTGCGCTTCTAGGGCGGGGCGGCTCTGATTGCTACTTCTTAGATAATTTAGAGCCAAAAGGTTCGGGTAGTTGCTACTAGAGGTTTGCTCAAAGCAACCAGAGGGCATTCGCATCATGCTCGCAATGCCATCCATAACTTGGTCCAAACTATTGGGGTAAATTTTAAACTGAGCGCGAATACTTCCCGCTACAGGCTTTTCTAAGTTCAGCTGCATACGGTTCTTTAAGCCTTGTCCCGCATAAACTGAACGAATAGGAAACCCCTTATCTAAGATTTCTAACTCTTGCTCCATCGCATCATTAAAAGCCTCCCCTTTTAGTTGTAGGACTAACTTTCCCGATTGGGCCGTTTGCCCAATTTTGACCGCCACAAATTTAGTGATGGCCGTTGCAGGGGCTAACTCAATCATTTGCCCCAAATCGCTAAGTAGTTCTACCCCCTGAGGAAGCTGCAAACTGAGCTGCACTTTCTGAAGCTGACTACTACGGTTGGCTATGCTTACCGGAATTTCTAAACGATCCTGCTTAAGGACCTGCGCTGGGAGCTTGGTCGATAAGCTCAAAGGGGTTTGCACAAAGAAACGACTGCTTTGGCGACCAACACCAGTCGCTTGTCCACAACCCTCTACCACAACTTTAAACTGCGTAATGGCATCGCTACAATAAAAACTTAGCTTAGCCCGCCCATTCTCTAGTTGAATTAGGGGCTCCCAGTATAAGGTTTTTCTAAAATCCGTCCGCTTTTCAGGCATGGCCTGCTCTGCTGTATAAACAGGGGCATAGAAGTTTCTAGCTCGGTCGATTTGCATGACCACCTGACGGAAAGCCGCCTCTTTATGAAGCTGCTCTCGTCTAGGCATGGGCTTGGGCATGCGCTTGTTCATGACTCGGTCTTTTTCTACTAATTCAGCCACTTCCCCTAATGCCTCTTTTTTTTCTTCTTCCATAGCCCCTTCAGGCGCTAGTTCATCTTCTTTTTCGTCTACAAATACTTCTTCTAGCTCAGGCTCATTTTCTACCATTGCGGGAGGGGGCGGTGGAGGAGGGGGCGGCGGTGGAGGAACTCCCACACCTCCAATCATTCCATTTCTCTCCCCTTCTAGCTCTAAGACAGCATCATCAAACTGAGGAGACTCTAATCGTCTTATCTGAGCCTGCTTTTTCGCACGACTTAGATTTAATTTAGCTATAGCAATTTCTTTTTTGCGCTCTACTAAGGCCTTTTTGCTAAACTGAAGGTTGGCCGTACGCTTTTCTCCTTTTCCTTGAAGCAAAACCCGCTTTGTGGGCAAAAAGATTGACCCCTGAACAAGTCGAGCTTCGGTAACTTCTTCCGAAATACTAATCTGATATTCTCCTTTGTTGTTAATCTTGGCCTCACCTAGATAGCGACCACGACCATAAAACTGTAGTTTACCTTTTTTAAAGTGGCGATCAGGCTTTTCTTCCTGCTGTACTTTTCCCGATAGTTTAATTTGGCGATAGTAGAGGACATTGCTCTGTTGGCCATAAACCGAAAAGCTAATGACTTGGTCAAAAAAGCCCTGATTACTCAATTTTGCTTGTACGGCTCCTTGATAATTGGGCCAGAATATATTGTATTCTCCAGCTTCATTAGTGCTAAAGCTTTTGCCCGCTAATTGAAGTTGAATATTTGGAATGCCTTGCCCTTGAGCATCAACAATTTTGCCCCAAAAACGGGCTTTTTCTGCGCTATAAGCATTGTTAGGGGCTTGCTCCAACTGTTTCCAGTCAAAGCTTCGCCAGCCCTGCGTGAGAAGAAGCTGGTCCAAAGCTGTAGGACGATGAATATGGGGCTTTTCTCGTTCCAAATCGTCTACAGAATCAAAGTAAAAGTTGGGGGAGGCAATCTTGCCCTTCAACTGACTGCTCAATAAAAGGCTAGCCAAAATATGTGGCTCTTCATCATCGGCAAAGCTGAGCAAACTTTCATCTACCACAGATAGTCCAAACTGCCCATTTACGGGCTTCCCTAAATGGTCCGTTATCCGAATATTTAATTCTACTAACTCTCGAGGAAGATATTTCTCTTTGGCGGTTTGAATCTGAATTTGCAAGCGCTTCTCGCTATTAGCAAAGATTAAACGCTCAGCTATAGGTCGCATCTGCTCATCAAATAAGGTCATTTGAACAAGGCCCATAGGCAAATCAGCTATAGGAATCTGCAAAGGGGTACTTCCTGCAACAAGCTGTAAGTCTTTACTATAATAAGGCTTATACTGTTGGTGTAGGACTAGAAAAGCAGCCTGCTCTTTAGTGCTCAATAAATCTAAGTCTAAAAACTGACTGTTCTGATTGCGTAAACGTAAGCCCATACTTTTATTAGACTGTACCTCAGGTAAAACAAAACTATCTTGTTTTACCTTGGGACTTAGCACTTTGGCATAATAACGCTCTCCCGACTTGGGCTGAATCAATAAACTGCCCATGCCCGCATGATAACTACTAAAATCTTGGATGTACTGGCCCTGCGCATTAAATATTTGTCCAGAAATAGCTACGGCCTGCCCTTTTTCATCTACTGCTTTAAATGCCAGTGTCTGCCGAAATTTAGGCAATAAATTCCCCCCTTCTGCAAAGAATTGTAGGTCCACTTGCCCCATTTGTAGGGGAACAGGGCGAGCAATGGCTTCTTGTTGTCCCTCAAAGGGAAAAAAGATATTGAGTAGGGCCTGTTGCGTAGACTCCTCTTTGGGGAGTTGAGTCTGTACCAAAGCTTGGCCCATCCCATTTGTTTTCCCTTGGCCTTCTTTTATTTTTCTACCATTTATAATTAAGTGATAGCTAAATACCTGATTAGCCAAAGGTTGTTTGTCGAGCTGCTGTAACTGAAGCTCGGCATTGACCTGCTGCCCTAAGGCATAGGATTTCTCCTGAAAGCGAAGCCGCATATTTAAACGAGGTAGCACAGGCTTTTGAACCTGAATCTCTCGCTCGTAAAATTGCTGACTATTCTTTTGCCATTGGGTGTAGGCCTTTATCTTATAATAACCTCCAGAAAGACTAGCAGGCAACTGAAAATCACCAGCAGTTTGTCCATTTTCTAGGGTATAGCGCTTTTTATCCAATACCTGCCCTTTCCCATTGAGCAGCTCCACATAAACAATCTCCGAAATTGTAGAGGGAGAGAGATCAATAGGATTACGCAAATAAACAGAAAACCAAAGATCTTCTCCCGGCTGATAAATAGGCCGATCGCATTGCAAATAGACCAATTCTTGGCCCCGATCATTTTGCCTCTGGTCCATTTTAGTCTGCAATTGCTTCAATTTAGGATGATTAGAAAATGGCGAGCCCCCCGAAAGAGCATAGCCAATTCCTAAGCTAAATAGCAACAAGCTAGACAAAGCAAGTAGCTTAGAATGACGGAATAAATACATAGGGATTGCAAAGTTAAGTGAGTGAATTTTTTTAGATAAGTAACCAAAGAGAAGCCTTTTTTAAAATAAAAAACAAGCCTTTGCTTTATCTACTCAAAAGATGCAGCATCTTTATAAACTGGTGGCTTAGCCCGTTACATTTTTAAAGAATTTGAGGAAAAATGATTGGATCCTATAAAAAAATACTATTTTAAAATCCATTGTAATTCCCTATTGAAGCCTACAAATAATATTCTTCCTAAATTTTAATGGATAAACTAATGGAACTAAAAGGGCTAACTTTACACTACCATCCTCAAGAACATTTTATTGAGGGTAAATTTTCAGGCGTAGCTATTTTTGAAACTGGATTACAAGCTATGCAATTAATTATAGAGGCTATTGAAAAACACGATTGCCCCTATGTGTTTTTTGATGTTTCAGAAACGCTTTCTATGTCTACTACCTCAGAAAACTTTGAGTTTGGTAGTAACCTGATGGATCTTGGGCTCTCAGATGATCGCTATCGTTGGAGCATTTACTATAAAGTGGATCCTCATATCTATGAGTTTTTATATGATCTGGCTAAAATGCAAGGGATTAGCTATATTCATATAGATAAAGATAAGGAGTCGGCTATGAAATGGTTGATGCAGGAAAAAAAAGCCTAAGTCAATTATTTTTTTCTACTTTTGTGGCAAGTTATTTTTAAACCTGCCCGTATGAATTTCCTACTCAATTATATTCCCTGGTCCCCTGATCCAGTGCTCTTCCGCCTCGGAAGCTTTGAACTCCGCTATTACTCGCTCCTCTTTGCCCTAGGCTTTATCTTCGGCTATATAATTATCCTTAGACTAGTCAAAAAAGAAGGAGAAAAACCCGAGTTGCTGGACCAATTTCTTATGTATGTGGTAGTCGGAACCATCCTAGGCGCCCGCCTTGGTCATTGTATTTTCTATGATTGGGAGTACTTTTCTCAACACCCACTAGAAATAATCTTGCCTGTACAATTTGAACCCGAGTTCCAGTTTACAGGCTTTAGAGGCCTTGCCAGCCATGGCGGCGCCTTTGGTATTACAGCCGCTTTGCTGCTTTTGGCCCGCAAACAAAAGAAATCAATCTTCTGGTACCTCGATAAATTGGCGGTGGTGGTCCCCCTTGCAGGTATGTTTATCCGCTTGGGCAATCTCATGAACTCCGAAATTGTTGGAGAACCCACTGATCTAGCCTGGGCCTTCCAATTTAGACTTATGAGCCCCCATGATGGAGATCCCATGGAGCCCAGACATCCTACTCAGCTCTATGAGGCTATTAGCTACCTAGCCATTTTTGGCTTTATGTTTTGGTACTACGCAAAACGCTACGGAAAAGTCCTAGAAGGACAAGTATTCGGGGTTTTCTTTGCCCTCCTTTTCTTTGATCGCTTCTTGTTGGAGTATACCAAAATCAATGAAGGAATTGGAGAAGATGCCTTGATTAACATGGGACAAATCTTGTCGATCCCTTTTGTCCTTATCGGCCTCTACCTAGCTTGGTCCAAAAATAAACCCCCTACACCAAAAACGACCTAACGATATAAAGCCTCCTCTTTAGGAGGCTTTTTTTTGGGGCCTCCGCTGCGGCTTCGCCTTGCGGCGCTACGTTGCGCAGCTCGCTATTCGCTCGGCCCTGCGCGGGCTATGCCCGCTTGGTCTGCGGCTGCGCCGCACTGCTTCACATCGCTAGGCCGTTCTGGCCTACGGCCAGTTGGGACCAAATACCATAGTTGGAGCAACCCCAACTAGTACTGGCCATTACATCGGACCATTGGCTGGAAAAAAAATGGTCTGAAAGAACTTCCCAGGGCATTGGCTGGAAAAATAATGTAGTAAAACAACTGCATTGGACCATTAGCTGGAAAAAAAATGGTCTGAAAGAACTTCCCAGGGCATTGGCTGGAAAAATAATGTAGTAAAACAACTGCATTGGACCATTGGCTGGAAAAAAAAAGGTCTGATAGAACTTCCCAGCGCATTGGCTGGAAAAATAATGTAGCAAAACAACTGTATTGGACCATTAGCTGGAAAAAAAATGGTCTGATAGAACTTCCCAGCGCATTGGCTGGAAAAATAATGTAGTAAAACAACTGCATCAGCGCATTGGCTAGAGAAATAATGTAGCAAAACTAATGTATTGGCTTTATGAGGGAAGTCAGAAGTCTATAAAGGGAGAAAATAGGACCATCAGCCGAGCTAGAAAGCCATAAAAACAACAACAGGGGAGGCTAGGCGGAGCTAGGACCTACTGGCCGCAGGCCAGAACGGCTGAGGGATGGGCAGCAGGGCCGCCAAAGGCGGCAGACCGAGGCGCTTTGCGCCGAAGGGCCGAGCGATTAGCGAGCTGCGAGACAGCCCGACCCCGAAGGAACGAGGGGGCAGCCCCAAAAAGAAATACACTTAAAGAAAAGAGGGCTAGAATAGAAAGAAAAAGAGCGTAGGGAAAAAAATTATCAAATTCAGTAGACTTGATTATTTTAGAGCAAACATAATTTATATCTCTATGTCGCAGCCCACAGATACTTCTTCTAGCAAGCAGCTCCTTTTGCAGGCCCTTGAACAACTCAATGTATTGCCCTTAGATGAGCGGCAATTGGATTTATGGTTACTAAATGCCCTGGGGGCAGAATTGCCCGTGCGTTTATTGGCTAAATTGCTCAAGCAAAAGGAATTTGAGTTTGGTTTGGACCTTCGGCAGCATAAGCAGCTAGAAAGTACCGAAAAAGCAAGGCTTGCCGCTATGCAGGAGCGTTTTAGTAGCTTGGCTAATCAGCAACAGAAACTGCAGTTGGGTTTTCCTTTATTGCTTTTAGAGGATGAGGATTTGGGGCAGCTAGTGCAGGCCCCCATTTTTATCTGGGAGTTGCAACTGGAGGAGGCTGGAGATGGGGATCCAAGGCATTGGATGCTCTCTTATGACTCGGCTTCGGCTTTACAGTATAATGAGTTATTACAGAACTATTTGATTAGTCGCTTTAAGCTAGATTGGGAAGAAATTTTGCCTCCAAAAGAGGAGCTCAAGGCCCAAACTTTACTAGATGCCTTAAATCAGTTGGCGGAGAAGTTGGGTTTGGATGCACCGGGCTTGCCTAAGCTATACCCTTGTCCACATCCGCAATTGGCGGAGGAGGAGCGGCCCAAGAATGCCATTTATTGGGCGGGAATATTGGGTCAATTGGAGCAGCTTGAGCAGTTAGATAGTGATTTACCCATAGGTTTGAAGGGCTGTCCCAAGCCTATTTGGCATAGCCAGCTAGCTGCGCTGCCCGTTAGTGGGCCTGAGCGCAGCTTATTGCAGGCGGTATTCAAGGGCCAGAACGTTCAGCAATTGCAGAGTACTGTTGGGCTGCCTCGTTTGCCTATTGCTGCTATTGCGGGCCTATTGGCCGATGGGGGTAATGCCCTTATCATTTGCCCTTTGAATCGGATAGAGGCCTATCAGAACCAGTTTTTGGAACAGGGCGTTTTGCCTGCGCCTGCTTGGGTGTGGAAGAACAAAGAAGAGGCTCGTGCGCAACTGTTTGAGCTCTTGGCCAAGGAACCCAAAAAGCAATCGGATAAGGATCAGGCGAGTTATCAGTTGCAGCTGCAAAAATATCTTTTGCAGTTGCATAAATTGGATCAGGGGCAGGAGGCTTTGGGCCAAGAGGGCTTATTGGGCGAAGATTGGAGCCAGATGTTGGGCCGTTATTTGGGCTATCAGCAGGAAGAAGGCAAGCAATTTTTGTCGAGAATCTTGCAAAAGGAAGATTATATCTTTAGTCCCAAAGAGTTTGAGGAACTCTTGCAGGCAATTAGGGAGCAGGAGGCGCTTTTTGCGCCAATTCGGAGCTTAGCCCACCCTTTGAGTCAGTTGAGAGATGAGCTCTTTTTAGAAAATACAGAGCTAGAAGCGGAGCAGCTTTTGCAAAAGGAATTGCCCTGGAAAACGGAGGAGTTCCGTCAGTTGCATTTGGATTATAGCAGCTTTTTGGATGCCTACTATGATGAGTTATTGTTGCATCATCAGCAGCATGCGATGGCCTTGCGTAGGCAATTGGATCGTCTGCAGGAGATGATGGCCATTTATGAGAAGGTATATGGCGATGAGTTTGGGGAAAATAGAGCGGGTTATAGCAATCGCTTGCGCCTGATGTCTGTATTTTCTAAGCGTCATCAGCAACTTTTGGCGGCCAAGCAGCAAATTGCCGAGGAATACGAGCAATTGTTATCGCTTTATGATAGCAAGCGATACTTTGTCTTTGAGCTGAAAGAAATGAGGCAGTTTAACAGCTTGAATGCGCTCTATCAGCACATTCAGGAGTTTGAAAAGCAGGCGCAGCATTGGAGTCAGCGCTTAGCCAAGCAAATGCGGGAGAAGGTCAATGCCTTAGCGTTGAGTTCTATCTTGCCTTTGGATCGGAAATCGCAATTGCAGCGTTTAGAGGACCGTCTGTTAGAAGCCTTAGAGGGCTTGAACGCCCTGCCTTTCTTTAAAAAGCGCTTTAGCGTAGCGGCTGATTCTTTGGCAGCTAGAGAGCAATTCTTGCGAGATAGCTTTGCGCAACTATTGGCCATAGAAGAGGAGTTGCCCAACTTCTTAGCTTTTTATCGCTGGCGGAAGCATTGGTTGTTATTGGGCAAGCGGGGGCGGCAGTTGCTCAAGGCTTTAATTGCTAGTCGTCCTAAGTCATGGGAAACGGCTTTTAAGAGCTGGTATTACTACAATTATTTATCGGCCACCTATTCATTGGCCTTGCCTTCGGCAAGGACCGATTTGCAGGACCTATTGGAGCAGGAGCGCAGCTTGCAGCCTCATTTGAGAGAGGCGGCCCGCAAGAATGTTGCTTTGCGGAATGAAGAATTACGTCAGGATTGGAAGAAAAACAATAAGTTGCCTTTATCGCAAGGGAGCCGAATTTGGCAGGATGAAAGCCTGGGGGCGTTAATACAGACTTTGGGTTGGGAGCGCATACATCAGTTGTCTCCAGTAATCATTGCTACGCCTGCCATGCTAGAAGAATTTTTGCCAGAGCGTTTGGCGCATTTTGAATTGGTCCTTTTAGAATCTGGGGAGCAAATGCCTGCAGAGCGGAGCCGTCGTTTGTTGCAATTGGGGGCTCAGCAATGGAGTGTAGGGGAGTTACCTTTGAGTAGTTTTAGGGGACAATCGGCTGCTGCTTATTCGATGCAGCCCAAGGCCTTGAGTTTGCCAGCTCCTAGTTTTGGTCAGGCGCTCAAAAGCTATTTGGGGCGTTATATTGATGAGGAGCGTTTGCTGGCCAATCAGAAAGTAGAGGGCGTTTGGGCCAACTTATTGGTAGAGTCTAGTCGAGCGGGAGAAAAACCCTTAGTCCTTTTATTGGATGGTTGGATGAAACAGCAAGCTTCAGGCGATTATTTATCGGCGGTAGAGTCCCAGAATCGTTTAGCTCAAGAGGGCTATTGGGTATTGGAGTTGTATTCTTTCAACTTTTGGCAAAATACGGAGGGAGAGTTGAGGACTTTGGCTGCGGCTATATTGAATTGGGATAAGTAGGCCATCAAAAAAAAGTCCTTGCTACTTTATTTAGGTAGCAAGGACTTTTGTCTGAAGAGAGAACTGCCTAACCCCCTAAAGCAAAAGCCACGGCTTCCCAAATACGGTCTTCTTCTGTATAGGGAATGCTTTGATTAAACTGGCCTTGGCCGATAGCGGAAATGAGGGTAAAACTATGGGTTTTACCTTCATTTTTTTTGTCTTGTCGAAGGAGGGGGAAGAAGCTATTGGGGGGGATTTGAGCGAGGGGGAAGCTTGGGTAGAGGGGACGGATAGCGGTCTCAATTTGGTCCAATTCCTTTTGGGGGAGTTGGAGGTATTGGGCCGAGAGGTAAGCTTCGGCCAGGAGGCCGAGGGCCACGGCTTCTCCGTGCAGGAGGGGTTGAGGGCTGTTCCAGCTCAGGCTTTCTAGGGCGTGGCCGATAGAATGTCCAAAATTCAGTAGTTTTCGGAGGCCCTTTTCTTGAGGGTCTTGGTCCACAATATGGTCCTTAATCTGGATAGAGTGGGCAATAATTTGTTGCCAGCGGTCCATATCTTGCAGGGGGGGCATTTCTTGAAGTTGGGGCCAGCTTTGGGCATCGGCAATCAGGCTATGTTTAAGGATTTCGGCCCAGCCGCTGCGGACTTCTGCTGGGGGGAGGGTTTTGATAAAGGGGGGATAAATCAGGACCATTTTAGGGAATTGAAAGAGGCCAATCCCATTTTTGAGTCCTTGAAAATCGATGCCTAGTTTACCGCCTACAGAGGCGTCTACCTGGGCCAGCAGGCTAGTTGGCATTTGGATAAAATCGAAACCTCTTTTAAAGGTAGCGGCCACAAAGCCGCCCATATCGCCAATGACGCCACCGCCCAGATTGATCAGCAGGCTATTTCGCTGAGCGCCTTTTTGGAGGAGTTGGGTCCAGAGGTTTTGGCAAGTTTGGAGGTTTTTATGGTCCTCACCGGCGGGGATTTGGAGCAAATGGGGCGAGTAAGGGCTTAGGATGGGGGCCAAAATGGGCCAACAATCTCTTTGGGTATTTTCATCGAGTAGGACGAAAATTTGCCCATAATTTCCGCCTTCTATTTGCTCCTTGAGTGCTTGAAAATCGGCCTGAGCAAAATGGATAGGGTAGGGGCTGTGCAGCGCAGTGCTTGGATCATTTTGGAACATGGCTATTGGGCATTTAGGACCTATATATAGAAAAGGTTTTGGGGCTGCCCCGCCCTTCGGTCGGGTCGGGCTGTCTCGCAGCTCGCTGTTCGCTCGGCCCTTCGGCGCCTTCAGCGCCTCGGTCTGCCGCCTTTGGCGGCCCTGCTGTCCATCCCTCAGCCTGCGGCGGCTTTGCCGCCTGCAAACTGTAAAAATCTACAGCAAAGGGGGCTGAAAAGGGGGGCTAAAAGCAAAGAAGTGGGTGGAGCGGCCTAGCGATGTGGAGCAGTGGCCGTTAGGCCAGACCGAGCCGCTGAAAGCGGCGAAGGGCCGAGCGAATAGCGAGCTGCGAAACGTAGCGCCGACGAGCGTAGCGAGGCGGAGGCCCAAAAAAAGCAGCGAGCTGCGCAACGACAACAAGGCCTTTAGGCCGCAGTTCGACGACCAAAGGGAGTAACCGCCGCAAGGCGAAGCCGCAGCGGAGGCCCCAAATAAAAAACTTATTCTGCGGCATATTTTTGGGCTAAATTGCTGCCGGTATAGTGGGGCACCCAGCCTTCCATATCGATAAAAATGCGGATGGCTTTGACCGAGGGATTATCTTTGCCGGCATCGAACCAATGTTTACTATTGGCGGGGACTGAGATGAGGTCGCCGGCTTGGCAAAGCACGTTAAATATGGGGGCATTGGGGAGGTGGAACCAGAAGAGGCCTTGGCCTTCGACGAAGAAGCGGACCTCATCTTCGGTATGGGTATGTTCATCGAGGAATTTGGCTCGGATAGCGGGGTAGTTGGGGGTTTCGCTATTGATATTGATTACATCGGCCACCTTATAGCCATTTTGGTTCATATAGGGTTGGAGGACATGTTCGTAGGCGGCGAGGATTTCTTCTTGGCTAGCTTGGAGGGAAAGTTTTTCTTTAGCTTGCCATTGGTCGAAGAGGATTCCTTTTTGGGCCAGAAAATCTTGAATTTCCTTAGGGTTATTGGATTGGAAATTCTGGTCGGGAATATTTAGGATAGCCATAGATTAGGAATTTTGTTGAAGTTCGAGAACGGTACGAAAAGAGAGGCATTTAGTGCCATATTTTTGGGCCATTTGGGCGTGGAAGTCATTGGAGAACTTAGCTTGGAATCGTTGGAGGAGGCGAAGTTCTTGGCAGTGGAGTTGGATAGCGAAGCTAGCGCCTTCTTCATCTCTGGGGAAGAGGACCTTAGAAAATTGGAAATTGGTAAAGAGGCCAGTATCCATGATAGCGGGGATATGTTCTTGATGCATCCAGTCCTTCCATTCTTGGAGGATATCGGGATCTACTTTATGGGTGATATTGAGAATAAACATAAGCTATTGATTAGTCTTGGCAATTGGGGCAATGCCCGATGATTAAAATTTGTTGTTCTTGGGCGCTAAAGCCTTGGGGGAGTTGGATAGGGGGGATGGGGGTATGGTTGAGGCAGAAAGTGCGTTCGCATATATTACAGCGGAAATGCAGATGGTCGTCACTATGTTTATGTTTTTGGCAACTATTATCCTGGCAGAGGGCATATTGGATGCTGTCTTGTTCGCTAGCGACGCGATGGAGCAGGCCATTTTGCTCAAAGGTTTTGAGGTTTCGGTAGAGGGTCACGCGGTCGAATTGGCCGTTGAGGGCTTTTTCTATTTGGGCGTGAGAGAGGGCATAGTCTTTTTGGATAAAGACATTTAGGATAGCCCTTCGGATGGGCGTATTACGGATTTTATGTTTCTTGAGTAGTTGGATAGGGGTTGACATAATGTAAAGTAATTTAGACTTCTTCTAAATAAAAATAGAGGTTAATAAAAGCTAAAAGTGGGGCTAAAGAATGCGATAGTAAATTATATATTTGCGCAAAGTCGGTCACTAATATGGAAAAACTGTGATTTCGGCTACAAAACTAAGGAATTTAAATTTTTTTGGACGCCTTAGATTTGGTAGTTTTGCGCAGCTTTAGGCGGAGAAAAGCCATGAACAAAGTTATGAAAGCTATATTTTAATATAAGGGCTTGATACACAATTTTTATTGGATTGAAATAAAATTTTGACAATTACATGACCTGGGGAATTATCATTGCGATAGTGTTGGTGTTATTCATCTTTACGCTATTGACGCTAGGAGAGGGGCTGTTGAAGGTAACGGCCAGCCAAGCTGGGGAAGACACCAGCGACTACTCCGTTTTGCCCACGAACCTGCAGAGTTTGTTAGGTTTGGGTAAAAAAAAGGGGGAGTATGTACCGGATGATGCGACAGTAAAGCGTTTCAGCCGTGGTTTTGATGTAAACTTGGCAGGAGGGCCTTCATTGGGCCAGGATGGCATTCGTGAAGTGCGATCGGCTACATATGCATTAAAGCCAAAAGATTTTGTGGGGATGTCGCCTATTCCTAAGGTGATGCCAGAGATTGGGGCTACTGTTAAGGCAGGGGAGCCCTTGTTTTACGATAAGGTACATCCTGAGATTATTTATGCTGCACCAGTGAGCGGAGAGTTCATTGAGTTGCGTCGTGGGGAGAAGCGTTCGATCAATGAGTTGGTTATTTTGGCTGACAAAGAGGGAATGCAATACCACAAGCATGAGGATGTTCCTAATTTGGATACGGCTAGTCGTGCCGACTTAGTTGATTTCTTGACGGCGAGTGGGGCATGGCCTTTCTTGCGTCAGCGTCCGTTTGATGTAGTTGCTGATCCTAGCATGACACCAAAATCTATTTTCATTTCTACATTTGATACGGCTCCTTGGGCTTCTGATGCTAATTTGTCTGTAGCAGGCAAAGAGGCTGCTTTCCGTAAAGGATTGGAGGCTTTGGCTATGCTTTCTGGTAGCAAGGTACATTTGGGGGTAAATGCTTTAGCTGCGGAGAAGCCGTCTGATGCTTTCTTGAAAGCTGATGAGGTAGAAGGTGTAGAGGTACATTATTTTCAGGGGCAACACCCTGCGGGTAATGTAGGGGTACACATTCATCATGTAGACCCAGTACTTCCGAATGGTCAAGTAGTATGGCATACAGATGTACATGGCGTACTTTTGATTGGTCAGTTATTGTTGGAAGGTATTTTTGATACGTCTAGAGTCATTGCTGTAGGTGGTGCTGAGTTGCCAGGTGAAGAGGGCTATTATGCTCGTGTACATCAGGGGGTAAACATTGCTGCTTTATTGGAAGGCATGGCAGATGATATGACTACAGAAAAAGCTTATGTACGTAATGCTGAGGGACAGAAAGAGGAGAAAATGGTAGAGGTGCGCAGCATCCGCATTGTATCTGGTGATCTTTTGTCTGGTAAGCAGGTGGAGCGAGATAGCTTTTTGGGTTTTTATGATGATCAGTTATCTGTAGTAAAAGAAGGTAATTATTATGAGTTGTTTGGTTGGTTAGTTCCTCAGACGGGGCACCCCACACGTTCACGGACATTTCCTGGTGGATTTTTCCCGGGCACTCATTATGTACCTGATACAAACACGAATGGAGAGAAGCGTGCCTTTGTGATGACAGGGGAGTATGAAAGCGTTTTGCCCATGAATATTTATCCTCAGCATGTAATGCGTGCCATTTTGGCCAAAGACTTTGAAAAAATGGAAGGTCTTGGTTTGTTAGAGCTTGGTGAGGAGGATATTGCTATTTGTGAGTATGTATGTACTTCTAAGCAACCTTTGCAAGCAATTTTGAGAGAAGGCCTAGATGAGCTTCGTGCTCAGTAGGGTTTGATTATAAAACGTTGGATTCAGCCACCTAAATAAGAACTAATTTGTTATGGCATTAATAGACTTCTGGAAACGGATTGAGCCTAGCAAGGAGAATCAGTTTCTTCATGCTACTTATGATGCCTTTTTTACCTTTATGTTCAAGCCAAACTTGACGACCAAGGGAAAAGGGGTGCACATTCGTGATGCTATGGATTTGAAGCGCACTATGTTTCATGTAGTGATTGCTTTACAACTCTGCCTATTGGTAGGAACTTTTAATATTGGCCATCAGCACTTTGTTGCTCTTGGTATTCATACAGGTTTTATTGAAGCTTTTCACCTCAAGCTTGTTTTTGGCTTGGTACAATTGCTTCCTATTGTTATTGTTGCTAATGTAGTAGGGCTTGGAATTGAGTTTTACTTTGCTGCCCGTAGAGGTCATGCTGTAGAAGAGGGCTTCTTGGTTTCGGGTATGCTTATTCCTTTAATCATGCCCCCAGATATTCCTTTGTGGATGTTGGCTTTGGCCGTAGCTTTTGCTGTGGTTATTGGTAAAGAAGCTTTTGGCGGAACAGGGATGAACGTATTGAACGTAGCGCTTTTGGCTCGTGTATTCATCTTCTTTGCATATCCTACAGAAATCTCAGGGGATGGCCCTTGGGTTGCTGCTTGGGCTTTAGCCGAAGATGGAGCTACTAAAGTAGCTGATTACTACTGGGCACACACTATGTTCAATCCTATTTTTGAGGCTGCTGGATGGAGTACCTTTGTGCAGGGAACACCCTTTGTAGCGGGCTATTCTGGAGCTACTCCTTTGGCCCTTGGTGCTGCACAAGGTTGGGCGCAGGTAGATGCTGCCACTGGCGAAGTAACTGGAGGTATTCTTTCTCAGTATTCTGCTTTGCAGATGTGGATGGGCGGAATTCCTGGTTGTATCGGTGAAACTTCTAAGCCTGCAATTATCTTTGGTGCTATCTTCTTGTTGATCACTAGAGTAGCTAGCTGGAGAGTGATGCTTTCTTTCGTTATTGGTACAGCACTCACTGGAATGATCTTCAATGCTTGGGATGCTACCGTATTTATGAATGTACCTTGGTATCAGCACTTTGGTATGGGCGGTTTGCTATTTGCCATGGCATTTATGGCAACTGACCCCGTTACTGCTGCTCAAACAAACCGTGGTAAAATTATCTATGGTTTCTTGATCGGTTTCTTCGGTATGGTCATCCGCGTGATGAACCCCGCTTATGCTGAAGGATGGATGCTTGCGATTCTACTCATGAACGTTTTTGCGCCATTGGTAGACCACTACGTACTAGAAGGAAATATTAGTAAACGATTGAAACGCGCGAAGGAATATGCAAAGTAATACTCAAATCTATTTGTATGTGCTCAAGCTAACTGGAGTTATTGCCATTGTGCTTTCGCTCTTGTTCAATAGTTTGAACCCTATGTTCTTGAAGAACAAAGAAACAGCTAAGAAAAAAGCAATTCTTAGTTGTATCCCAGGCCAAGATATGTCGGCTGATGTGCAGGCTGTTTTTGACCAAAAAGTGAAAATCTCTATTTTAGATGCTAAAGGAGAAATTCTCTTTGCTCAAGAGAAATCTGCTGCAGAATCTGAAGCAGAAATTAAAGCTGCTTTAGACAAACTCAATGAGCGTGGCCAAGGTGTAAAATATAGCAAACTTGCTGATATTGACTTGGCCTCAGAAGAGAAGTTCGCTCCTGAAAATCGCGTTTACCCCATTTATAAGTATGAGGGAGATGCAGGAAAAAGTTATCATGTACTTGCTGTTCGTGGAAACGGACTCTGGGATAAAATCTGGGGCTATGTAGCACTAGAATATGCCGACAAATGGCAAGTGGCAGGGGTAAACTTTGACCACAAAGGAGAAACTCCTGGTCTTGGTGCCGAAATTAAAGATAATGCTGATTTCAAAGCCCAATTTGAAAATAAGCAGATCTTTGACGAAGCAGGTAAATATGTGTCTGTACAAGTGCTAAAGAAAAATATCAAACATCCTGAATATCAAGTAAAGGCCATCTCTGGTGCAACGGTTACTTGTGACGGTGTGTCTGAAATGATGCAGCGCGGTATCGGCAATTACTTGCCCTATATCAAAGGCCTTAATGGTGCCGATAGTAAAGCAATCGGACAGCGCTAAAACGCTCCCCTAAATTGCATTTGATCTAATTCGTTTAAATTTTTAGCATTATGGCTCAGGATACACAAAATGTAGCCGAGGCGGAAAAGAAAGAGCCCGCCTTTGCCTTCGGTAAGCAGGAACGTCAGCTACTGACTGACCCTCTTAACGATAATAACCCTATTACCGTACAGGTATTAGGTATCTGCTCGGCCCTAGCGGTAACCTCTCAGGTTTATCCCTCGCTAATCATGGCTGTAGCCCTTATCTTTGTAACTTCTTTCTCTAACCTAATTATCTCGATGCTCCGCAATAGCATCCCTGGTTCAATCCGTATGATTGTCCAACTTCTCGTTATTGCAGGTCTCGTACAGGTAGTAGAGATTGTACTTGGTGCTTTTGCTTATAGCGCCTACGAAAGCTTGGCCGTATTTATCGGTCTAATTATCACCAACTGTATCGTAATGGGACGCCTCGAGGCCTTCGCTATGGCCAACAAACCTTGGCGCTCTTTCCTCGATGGTCTCGGTAACGGTATCGGTTATGGTGTAGTGCTTGTCGCTATGGCTATCGTACGCGAACTTTTTGGAAAAGGAAGTTTTATGGGCTGGAAAATTATGCCCGAAGCTTATATCGCCAACAACTTGATGGTGCTACCCGCAGCTTCTCTTTTCATTATCGGCATCTTTATTTGGATTCAGCGTAGCTTGAACCCCAAACTTGTCGATGTATCTTAGATCTGAACCTCTTTTTCCAAACGCTAATAATATTCAACTATCATGGATGCGTTGAACGTATTTATCAAAGCGGCCTTTATCGATAACATGATCCTAGCCTACTTCCTAGGAATGTGCTCTTATCTAGCCGTATCGAAAACTGTAAAAACAGCCTTCGGTCTTGGCCTCGCCGTTATCTTTGTACTCGGTATTACCGTGCCTATCAACTGGCTACTCAATACATATATTCTCCAAGATGGAGCTATCGTAGAAGGTGTAAGCCTCGTATTCCTACGCTTGATCCTCTTTATCGCTGTTATCGCCTCTATGGTACAGCTCGTAGAAATGATCATCGAAAAGGTCTCCCCATCACTCTACAACTCGCTGGGGATCTTCCTGCCACTCATTACCGTAAACTGTTCTATCCTCGGTGGATCACTCTTTATGGTGTCTAGAGAATATGAGTTTGGTACTTCTGTATCTTTTGGCCTCGGTGCTGGTGTTGGGTTCTTTCTCGCTATCGTAGCTATTGCCGCTATCCGCGAAAAACTCAAAACAGCTGCTATCCCACCCGCTCTCCGCGGTCTAGGAATGGCCTTTATCCTTACTGGCCTAATGGGCCTTGCCTTTATGAGCCTCATGGGTATTGATCCCGCGGCTTTTAACTAATCAAAGCGATTTTCGTCTGAATTAAAAAATAGCTGACCTCATGGAAATTATTATTCCTATCATACTGGCAGTCGTTGTCTTTTCGGTACTCATCCTTTTTATGTCTGCCGGATTGATCTCTGCCCGTAAAAAACTTCTCCCTCAAGGAGATGTCAAGATTAAGGTAAATGGCGAGAAAACGTTTGAGGCTAAACCCGGCGGAACTCTCCTCGGTGTCCTCTCTAGCCAAAGTGTTTTCCTCCCCTCTGCCTGTGGTGGTGGTGGTACTTGTGCCATGTGCCGCTGTCAAGTAGATGCTGGCGGTGGAGATATTCTCCCTACCGAACTTAACCACATCTCTCGTAAAGATGCCCAAGATAACTGGCGCTTGGCTTGCCAAGTAAAAGTACGCGGCGATATGGAAATCCGTGTCCCCGAAGAAATCTTCGGTATCCAAAAATGGGAGTGTACTGTTGTTTCTAACTATAACGTAGCCTCTTTTATTAAAGAGTTTGTGGTACGCCTCCCCGAAGGCGAAGAGATGAACTTCGATCCAGGTGGATATATCCAAATCGATGTACCCAAAATTACTGTGGATTACAAAGATATGGATATCGAAGCGCATCCCGAACACCATGGCGATGACCCCAATAAGTTCCAAGAAGAATGGGATACTTACAAACTTTGGGACCTCAAAATGGTGAACGATGAACCGCAGTTCCGAGCCTACTCTATGGCTAACCACCCCGCAGAAGGGAATATCGTAATGCTTAATATCCGTATCGCTACGCCGCCTTTCAAGTTTAAGCAAGTAGACGGCAAACGCGTATGGGACGGTTACCAAGATATTAACCCCGGTGTCTGCTCTTCTTATATCTTTAACCAGAAACCTGGTGATAAGGTAGTCGTTTCAGGCCCCTACGGTGAATTCCATATCAAACCTACCAAAAAGGAAATGGTCTACATCGGTGGTGGTGCCGGTATGGCGCCCCTGCGCTCTCACCTCTTCCACCTCTTCCACACCCTCAAGACGACAGACCGTAAGGTGTCTTTCTGGTATGGTGGACGTACCCGCCGCGAATTGTTCTACATCGAGCAGTTCCGCGAAATCGAAAAGCAGTTTCCTAACTTCCGCTTCTATGTGGCCCTCGATAACCCCTTGCCCGAAGATAACTGGCAAGTCAAAGAAAATATCGATGCCGAAGGGGATGGCTTTAGAGGATTTATTATGCCCGTTTGCTACGAGCAATACCTCAAAAATCACCCAGAACCAGAAGAAATTGAGTACTATTTCTGCGGCCCTCCCATGATGAACAAATCTGTGGTAGATACCCTAGATAGCCTAGGTGTGCCCGAAGAAAATATCTCTTTTGACGACTTTGGTGGCTAATTTTAGCCCTTTCCATAAAAGCCTCTGTTCTTTACAGGGGCTTTTTTATTTTTTTGGGGCCTCCCGCAGCAAGCTGCGGGCGCTACGTTTCGGGGCTCGCTAATCGCTCGGCCCTGCGCGGGCTAAGCCCGCTGGGTCTGGCCCTTTGGGCCACCCCTCCACATCGCTAGGCCAATTAACCGCCCAGCCTGCCCAAATTTTGGATAAAATTAAGTTTTGAAGCCTTGTGGCTTCCCCTTTTTTTTATAGCTTAGACCCTATTCAACAAACTCATTTAAAAATATTATATGGCTTCTATTATAGCAGCAGAGCTAAAAAGCTGGTTGCCCGTCAAGCAAAACAGCGATTTCCCTATCCAAAACCTCCCTTTTGGTATCTTCAAAACAGAACAGTCTGAAGCCCGTATGGCTACAATTATCGGAGATACCGTAATTGACCTACAACAATTAGCCAAATTGGGCCTTTTTGACGATATGGAGCTCGATAAAGCTGTCTTTAGCCAGCGCTATATCAATGATTTTATGGCTCTCGGAAAAGCCAAAACCTCGGCCTTCCGCCTCCGCCTTGCAGAAATCTTTGCTCAAGATAATCAAGCAATGGCCCAACATGCCGAACTCCGCGCCCGAGCCCTCTTTTCTCTCGATAAAGTAGAACTGCTTCTGCCCGTCAAAGTAGGCGATTATACCGATTTCTACTCTTCTATTGAACACGCTACTAACGTAGGAACGATGTTCCGCGATCCCAATAATGCCCTACTCCCCAACTGGAAACATCTGCCTGTAGGCTACCATGGCCGCGCTTCTTCTATTGTGGTTTCAGGCACAGCTATTCACCGCCCCAAAGGCCAACAAAAACCCGATGAAGGAAATCCCGTTTTTGGCCCCTGTAAATTGCTCGATTTTGAGCTGGAAATGGCTTTTGTCATCGGTAAAGAAAATCCCTTGGGTAAGAGTGTAAACACAGCCCAAGCCGAAGATTATATCTTTGGCCTCCTCCTCTTTAATGACTGGTCCGCCCGCGATATCCAAAAATGGGAGTATGTGCCCCTAGGCCCCTTCTTGGCCAAAAGTTTTGCTTCTACTGTTTCTCCTTGGGTGGTTACCCTAGACGCCTTTGAAGATATGCGCGTAGAAGGACCAGAACAAGATCCAGAAGTACTCCCTTACCTCCAATATGAAGGCAAGAAAAACTACAATATTGAACTAGAAGTTAGCCTCAAAACAGCAAGCGGAGCAGAGAAAACAATCTGCCAATCTAACTTTAAATACATGTACTGGAATATGGCCCAGCAATTGGCCCATCATACCGTAAATGGCTGTAATGTACAAGTTGGCGACCTCTGCGCCTCTGGAACAATCTCAGGCAAGGAGCCCTCCAGTTACGGCTCTATGCTAGAGTTAAGCTGGAGAGGTACCCGCCCTATCGATATGCCCGACGGTAGCCAACGCAAGTTCCTCCAAGATGGCGATGAACTAAGCCTTTCTGGCTATGGCTACAATGCCGCAGGTATTCGCATAGGTTTTGGCCCCTGTACAGGCAAAATTTTACCCGCTTTAGATTAAGCAATTGAACCAAAATGTAAGAGCGCACTCTCTAGAGAGTGCGCTCTTTTTTTGCCCTCTAGAGCTGCGCATTTTGCTACAACACGCTAGAGACCAAAATATTAAAATAAACGGACCACAGTAAACATCATCCCAAGGGTATTATTGGCGTTTCCAACATCATAATTTGCCGCATCGAAGTTGCCATGCATATAACGGGCTTCTACGCCTAACTGCATTTTTTCAGTTTGCCAGCGATGGCCAAAAGAAATGATTGGACGATAGCCATTGGGAAGAAACTTTCTACCTTTTTCTACCTCAAACCAGTTCCTAATATTGAGAAATAGAAAATTTTTGGCGCTCTTCTCTCTATTGAGATATTCCCAATACAAATTGAGGTCCGCTTCGGGTTGTATGGCTGTAAGCACTGAATAATGGGAGCTAAAGTGACCACTAATCCGAGGAGAAATGCTACAACCTGGCCGCCAAGCTTTGGGGTGCCAAAGACCATATAAAAAACCAAGATCAGCCATAAAAACGCCAGTAAAAATACTGCTGAAGTTAATGCCAGAATAAAAAGTTGTGCTTTTACTCAACCCATGGGCCAGCTGTATATTGATAATAGGAGCAGTGGGACTAGTACTCAATAAGGATACATCCGCCCCAAAAGCAGTTTGCTTTTTTTCTAAAGGACGAATGACTCGACTAGAGGTACAAGAGGTCAAGAGAAAAAGACCAAAAAGGGAAAGCAGAATAGGGAACTTCATAGGGGGAAAGTTAAATTGTTTTAGGCTCTGAAGGTAAAAAAAAAAGCTAATAGATCGAATCTATTAGCTTTTCAAGTTCAGCACATTGCCGCTTTATTCTACATGCAAAAGCAAGCCCTTAAGGTAACTCCCTTCCGGATGAAACATGCTTACTGGATGATCCGCAGGCTGGCTCAAACGACGCAATACCCGCACCTGTCGACCCGCCTCAATGGCCGCAGAGGTAATCGTGTTGTAAAACAACTGCTCATCTACCACCTGAGAACAAGAGAAGGTGAACAATAAACCACCCGGAGCCACCTTCTTGAACCCTTCAATGTTGAGACGCTTATACCCCTGTACCGCCTTATGGCGCTTTTTGAGGCTTTTAGCATAGGCCGGAGGGTCAAGGACCATCACCTCATATTTTTCTTCCGATTGTTGCAAAAACTTGAGCACATCTTGAGTATAAGCCCGATGAGCTTCTCCCTCTAGACCGTTAATTTCCACATTTTTATTGAGCAAATCAATCGCTTTAGCCGAAACATCCACAGAATCTACCCGCTTCGCACCCGCTTTTAACGCATAGATAGAGAAGCCTCCCGAATAACAAAAGGCATTCAATACCGTTTTGCCCTTGGCATAATGCCCCAAAAGCGCCCGGTTTTCTCTCTGGTCCAAGAAAAAGCCCGTTTTTTGACCCGTAATCCAGTTTACCTCGAACTTATGGCCATTTTCCAATACTTCAGCTAAGCCCGTTTCCGCCTCGCCATAAAGTAAGCCATCTTCCAATTCTTGCGCATAGAGCGCAGGCAAACTCGCCTTACTTTTATCATAAACAGCCTGAAGTTTATCCCCCAAACAACGCTTGAGCGCCTCCACAATTTCATTGCGGCAACGGTGCATCCCAATAGAATGCGCCTGAAAAACAGCCGTACCCGCATAAAAATCAATAATCAAACCCGGCAAACCATCGCCCTCTCCATGCACCAAGCGAAAACAATTGGTGTTGGGGTCTTGGTCCAAACCCTCAATTTGTCGAACTTTCCAAGCCCGAGCAAATTTTTGCGCCCAAAAATCAGCATCAGGAGCCAAAGGCTCATAGCTAAATACCCGCACCGCAATACTGCCATGATGATAGTGCCCAATAGCCAAAAACTCTCCATTGCTGCGGTGTAGGCTTACAATATCACCATCTTCTACCTCTCCCTCAATGCGCTTGATGGCCCCAGAAAATAACCAAGGGTGCTTGCGCAAAATAGCGCTCTCTTTCCCCGGCTTGATAAATACTTTTGGATAATATAATTTGTTCATCAGTTGTTTGTTGCTGATCTGTTTCAAAGATTATTTTTTTGGGGCTGCCCCTCGCTTCGCTCAGGTCGGGCTGTGTCAGGGCTCGCTATTCGCTCGGCCCTGCGGCGGCTTTGCCGCCTTGGTCTGGCCTGCGGCCCCCCTTTTCCATCCCTCAGCCAAAAGAAAGGCGGCAAAGCCGCCCAGCACCTTGGCCTAAAGGCAAAGGCCCAAAAATAGGCTTTTTAACGGCTATTGGCTAATCTCTCGATCTATATTTTCTCTGGCCACTTGCTCATATTTCTCTCTAAAGGCCGCTGAGTAGTAAATTTGAGGTCGATCCAAAAAACTTTTCATGGCTTTTCGCCTCCCTTGCTTATAAAATAAGAAGTTGTACCAATTGACGTATTCCTTTTGTATGGCCTGAGCGTATTCTTCATAAATGAGCCAATTTTGGCCCAAAATGGCCAAGTCAAAATCTAGAAATAAACGACAATCTGGCTCATCGAGCAAAGGCGCATGCTTTTCTGTACTCAAAATATACTGTTCGAGCTGTTTGCATTTTTCGGCCCCCAAGGACTTGCGCAGCTGCTGCCGAGCAAATTGGGCCGATAAGCGCTCATTGTCTTTAGACTTGGGATTATATTCTACATCATGAAAAAAGATCGCCATTTGGACCAAGGCTTTCTCTTGCAGCTGCTCTTCCCATTCATCGGCTAGCTGCAGCAGATTGTATAAATGAGAAAGATTGTGATAATGCCGATTCCAATCCGCATGGGCTGCATAAATGAGGTCCCAAATTTCTTGGGCCAAGTTGGGGCGGATCTGATAAGCCGTACAGGCTTCTTCCCATTTCTCAAGTAAATAGGCCGTTTGGCTTTCTTCTAAATATGGACTAATAATCATAATGGATGGTTTAGCGGCAGTTGAGGGCGGCCAAGCCGCCCCTGGCCAAAGGCCAGAACGGCTGAGGGATGGGCAGCAGTGGCCCAAAGGGCCAGACCCAGCGGGCTTAGCCCGCGCAGGGCCGAGCGATTAGCGAGCTGCGAGACAGCCCGACCCGACCGAAGGGAGGGGCAGCCCCAGATTATTATTCATAGACTTTGGCCTGTGCAGCTCTAATTCGGTCATTATAAATATAATTTTCTTGGGCCAAAACCTCTACATAGGGACGCATTTTTAGGATGAGGCTGGCCTCGCCCATTTGCTCCAGTAAATTGGTATAGGCCAACTGAAAATCATCTTGTAGGCGCTTAGGTTGGCCAGCAAAAGCGGGGCGGTTGGGGCTGCCTTTTAGCAAGGCATTTAAATAAAGGCCTTTTTGTTCCTCAATCCAGTCTTTGAGCTCATAATCAGGCAAACGCAACAAAAATTTATCCCAGCTAATGAGACGGGCAGCCAACTCGGTAATGGGCCGAATGATTTCGCCATCTTTGAGCACGGGTTCCTCAATGTCTTGGGCGTAGAGATCCAAGAAAATGCGTCCATTTGCTGGGGCCATGCGATAGACCCGTCGCTGAAATTTGTCAATATTAGGCACTAAAAGCAGTTCGCCTTTGGGGCCAAGGGCAAAGGCCAGATAAAGCTGGTCCAATTCTCTGAGGCTAGCATTTTGTTGCATATCAACAGAGCCGTAGCGTTTTAGCTCGCTCAAATACGCTTGGAATTTGCTGGCGGGCAAGCGATCTAGCCAATGGCTATGCAGCTTTTGCTGAAAGCTAATGAGTTTGGCCAGCGCCCAATCCGAAACACTGGCTTTTCGGTTGGGAAACATGCCCTCATAGTATTGGGTGGCTTCTTCTAGGGCACCCTTATTTTGGATGGAGATTTTATCAATCAATTGACCAAAACGCTTCATTTGGGCTTGGTCCATGGGACTAAATTCTTCCTTTTGTACAAGTGGAATCGGTGTCTCACTTTCCTTAATGCTTTGAAAGCGCAAACTCTCTCGCTCGCTTAAAAACTTGATGCAGCCGCCATAAACCCAGCCTTCGTTGCCATTATTACTACGCACCTTATACCAGTGCTCATAGCGTTTTTCGCCCCCCATTTCCACCAAAGTAGTAAAGGTAGTGCTGTCATTTAGATACTCTACCACGCTTTCTAGGGCCAAGCGCTCTAGTACGGCCCCTTCCAAATCAGGGGTAGAGCGTAGTCGCAAATGCGGAATGCTAACGGCAACAAATTGAGGCGGCTTATTGGCTTTACTATTTTTGGCTTTTAAGCGATGGTCAGGCCCTTTGGGCTGTGCTTTTTCAGGAACAGACTCTGTACAAGCCTGAAATAAGAAAAGGATAAGGCTACTAAGCAGAATATGATGAAAGGGTCGCATAGGGAATAGACTTCGTTTAGGGGCGTGAACAGTAGATAATTTAACGCTTGGCGGCAATCTCTTCTAGCTGAGCCGCCAAACTCAAGGGCTGATAATTGAGGTATTGGGCTGCATAAAGACTTTGCATACTCAAATCCTCTGGCCGTGGCGGCTGAATATCGGCCAAACTAGCCGCCAAAATATTATGCGTATCAAGGCCAAAGCAATGGGCCATTTTTTGGGCCAACTCCAAGCGAGATAAGCGCTCTGGACCAGGCAAATGCCAAATTCTAGGCAGCTCTTCCTCTGCATTATAATAAATTAAGGCCAAAAGCTGCTGCAAATAACGCGCAGCTTCATATGCAGATAAAGGACTGCGATACTCATCCGCAAAGGCCGCTAATTGTTTCCCCTCATTTTGAGCCATTTGTGCCAACCACTGCCCAAAAAAATGTTTGCTGTAATCCGGCCCAATCCCTAATAACAAGGGTAACCGACATATATAAGCATTGGGGTAATCTGCCAATAAAGCCTCTTCTACCGCCAATTTCTGACTGCCATACTGCAAGAGCGGATAAGCAAAACTCTCCTCATCATAAGGAGCCGAATGCCCATTGAAAACCATATCCGAAGAGACAAACAAAAAGGGAATCCCCTTGGCCTTGGCATAATCCGCCAAAGTTAAACTCGCATAAACATTCACATGATAGGAGAGGGCCGGATGCTCCTCGCAAAAACTAGTGTTGGCAATAGCCGCCGCATGAATAATGGCATCAGGGGCCAAACGATCCAATAACTCCCGCACTTCCTGATCACGCAATAAATTGATGCGCTCCCAAGACCAAGGGGCCCCCTCAAATTGCTGCCGATAATATAAACCTACAGCCGCTGTACCCAATTGCCAAGTCTGCGCAAAATGCCAACCCAAAAAGCCAGAAGCTCCCGTTAAAATAATTTTTTTCACAATCCAATTCGTTCGGTGAATCGCTAATCTAAGGAATCTCAAACTACCTTCATATTTAGGAGCCCAAATCTTTTGAAGCCGCTTAATTGAAATAAGTCTAAATAAGTTTTGCGGTCTTAGAAATACACCCTATTATTGCACTATTAGTAATTGATCTAAATAAGAATAGCGATGAATCTGGCAAAAGAAGACTATCAATGGCTGTTGCTAGGTGGACTACTTTCGGTCCTCTTGCTCCTGTTTTCAGCTACTTTTGGTGCCTACCCGCTTTCTTATGCCGATTTATGGGCTCTGCTTTCTGGCCAGACCCAAGCTGGAGCCAGCTATTTCCTCTTTTGGCAAATTCGCCTGCCTCGCTTGCTGATGGCTTATGCCGTAGGGGCCGCACTGGGCCTTTCTGGGGCCGGGGTACAAGGCCTTTTCCAAAACCCTTTGGCCGAACCGAGCCTAATTGGGGTGCAAGGCGGAAGTATGCTGGCCGCTGCCATTTATTTGGTCCTCATCGGCCCACTTTTAGGTAGCTATTCGCTTTGGGGCTTGCCCATTTTTGCCTTTTTGGGAGCCATTTTGGCCTGCCTAGCGGTCTACCGTATGAGTACGTTAAATGGCCGAACTTATACGGCGAGTATGCTGCTCGCAGGAGTAGCTATTACCGCCCTTTGTGGCGCCTTTACGGGCCTTCTCACTTATTTTTCCGATGAGGCCCAACTCCGAGATTTTACGTTTTGGAGCCTAGGCAGCCTAGCCGGCAGTAGCTGGTCCAATCTCCTGATTTTACTGATTTGCCTAGCCCCAG
Organism: Saprospira sp. CCB-QB6; assembly: GCF_028464065.1. Lineage (NCBI taxonomy): Bacteria > Pseudomonadati > Bacteroidota > Saprospiria > Saprospirales > Saprospiraceae > Saprospira > Saprospira sp. CCB-QB6. Next base: position 3,041,765 of record NZ_CP116808.1, read on the forward strand.
CTATACTCATTTTGTTGCCTATGGGCCCCGCCCTCAACGCCCTTTTATTGGGCGAAACGGAGGCGCAATATATGGGCTGGAATAGCCAAACGATTAAATGGAAGGTCTTATTTGCCGCTAGCTTAGCCGTGGGCGCTTCGGTGGCGCTTTCGGGTAGCATCGGCTTTATTGGCCTTTTGGCCCCTCACCTTATCCGCCTTTGGCGCGGAAGCAATCAACGCTTTTTGTTGCCTGCTTCGGCTATTGTGGGCGGTGGCCTGCTTTTACTAGCCGATACCTTTGCCCGCTGTCTCTTGGCCCCCCAAGAATTACCATTAGGGGTATTGACGACCCTTTTGGGCGCCCCGCTTTTCTTTTATCTGGTCCTTCAAGCCAGAGGAAGACATCAGCTGGTATAGGCTTATTTGTTTTTGGGGCCTCCCACCTGCGGCGGGCGCTACGTTTCGGGGCTCGCTGCTCGCTCGGCCCTGCGCCAGCTTTGCTGGCTTGGTCTGGCCTTCGGCCACCCCTGCACATCGCTAGGCCTGCGGCCCCTTCGGGGCCTGTAGGAGGCAGAAATAAATTGAATAATTATGCTTTTAGATGTAGATGCAGCCTTGTATTGGGGCCAAAAGCCCTTGCTCGAAGATTTGCGCTTTTCGCTCTCTGCTGGAGAGTTCTTGGTGGTTCTGGGACCCAACGGCGTCGGAAAGTCTTCTCTTTTGCAATGGTTGGCGGGACAAAAACCGCCTGCCCTCAACGTTAAGGGCAAGGCCCAACTCAAAGGGCAAGATTTGGCCCAATACAGTCTGCCCGAAATGGCCCAGTTTAGAGCGGTCATGTCGCAAAGTCTGCATCTGCCTTTCCCCTTAAAGGTCCAAGAGTTTATGAGCCTAGGCCACGCCCAACAAAAGGAGGCCCTCACTGATGAACGAGCGCTGGATTTACTGGCCCAATTGGGCCTGCAAGGCTATGAAGACCGCCTCTGGCAACAGCTTTCGGGCGGAGAGCGACAGCGCCTGCAATTGGCCCGATTGCTCTGGCAATTGGAGGAGGCGATTGAGCAAAAAGAAGCGCTGCTTTTATTAGATGAGCCACTGGCCGCCCTCGATATTGCTCACCAACAACAATTGATGCAGCTAGTGGCTCAACTCTGCCGAGAAAAGCAATTAGGGGCTTTGGCCATTTTGCACGATATCAATATTGCCGCCCAATATGCCGACCGCCTACTGCTTTTGGCCCCAGGCCAACAATGGGCTCTAGGGCGGCCCGAAGAGGTCCTCACGCAAGAGGCCCTTAAAGCTATGTATCAAGTAGAAACATTTATAGAAGAACATCCAATACATCATTGTCCACAGGTCATCTTTAGCGGCTGGTTAAAGGGCCAAACTATATAATTATTATGGAGAATCAACTGAATACGAGTCAGGAATTGGCCCAAGCTTATGCGGCCCTCAAAGCAGAAACCCCTCATTTGCGCATCCGCCAAGCCGCCGAGAAATTGGGCGTGGCCGAGCTGTCTTTACTAGAATTGGAGTTGGGCGACCGCTGTATTCGCCTAGAGAATAAACCCCAAGAGATTTTGGCTAGCCTAGCGCCTTTGGGCCGCCTTATGGCCCTTACTCGCAACCCTTATGTGGTGCATGAGCGCAAAGGCATTTATGAAAATGTCTCTTTTATGGGCCCAACTCAACAAGTGGGGCTGGTGGTGAATCCCGATATCGATTTGCGCCTCTTTTTGTCTAGCTGGACCTATATCTATGCCGTGGGCATTCCCAAAGGGAAAGAGGTTTTGCATGGCTTGCAGTTTTTCGATCATAGAGGCGAGGCCGTTCACAAGGTTTATTGCACAAAAGATAGCAATATGGAGGCTTATCAGCAGCTGTTGGAGAAATTCCGAGCCGAAGATCAAGCCCCTATGGCCCCCTTGGCTTATCCCGCTTGGGAAGCCCCCGAAGCTTCTAAAGCTGATGTAGATGTAGCTGCCTTTCAGCAAGATTGGTTGAATTTGCAGGATACGCACGATTTCTTTGGGATGCTTAAACGCCATGGCTTGGCCCGCCAAGATGCCTTGCGCTTGGCCCCAGAAGGCCATGCCCGCCAAATGGAAAAAGCAGCCGTTACCGAAATGCTTGAAAAAGCTTCGGAGACGGGCCAACCCATTATGGTTTTTGTCGGCAATAAAGGCTGTATCCAAATTCATACAGGTCCAGTAAAACGCATTTTGGAGCGAGGAACTTGGATCAATGTGATGGATCCCGATTTTAACCTGCACCTAGATTTGGCTGGCGTAGCCGAGGCTTGGTGGGTCCGCAAACCTTCTGCAGATGGTATCGTCTCTAGTCTAGAGCTTTTTGATGAGCAAGGAGAACTAATCGCTTATTTCTTTGGCGCACGCAAACCGGGTATTCCCGAACGAGAAGATTGGCGCGCTTTGCTCAATACTTTGCCCTGCTTGACCAGTCCCGAATCGGTTTAAGTAACTTCATTTTCTGCGTTCTACAGGCCCCGAAGGGGCCGCAGGCTGAGCTGCCCAGCGGGTGGCCGAAGGCCAGACCGAGTTTTGAGCGTAGCAAAAAACGAAGGGCCGAGCGAACAGCGAGCCCAGAGGGGAGCGACCCGCCCGCTAGGGCGGGGCAGCCCCAAAAAAGAAAAAAGTAAATATGAACTACCTAAGGATTAGCAGTATTTTCTCACTTTTGCTATGGAGATGTAGTTTGCAGCTGCTTAGCGCCCAAACTCCACCTACTGCCGATAGCTTGTTGTTAGAGGAGCAACAGGAAGAAGCCGTTATTGTGAGTGGAGAGTTTTTGCCCATTGGGCAGGCGAAGGCGATTGAGCCGCTGCAACTGATCTCTATGGAGGAAATCAGAAGGCGAGCAGCCTTAGTACTCGATGAGCTTTTGCAACAACAACTCAATATTCGGATCCAGCAGGATGGGGTTTTGGGTTCTCAAATAGAGATGCAGGGTTTATCGGGCCGTTATATCAATGTATTAGTAGATGGGGTCCCTTTGGTGGGCCGACAAGATGGGCAGCTCGATTTGGGGCGTATGGGCCTAGAAAACCTCAAGCAGGTCGAGATCGTCGAGGGGCCAATGTCGGTCCTTTATGGCAGTAATGCCTTGGGCGGCACGATTCAGTTGGTGACCCAAGATTTTATCAAAGAAGGCTGGCAGGCTGGAGGGCACCTATTGGGCGAAAGCAAGGGCCGCTATCAGGGGTCTGCCTATTTGGGAGGACGCTATAAGTCTATTTCGGGCCGCATCAATTACCGTTATTTGGATTGGGCGGGCTATGGTTTTGATAGCCTGCGCTCTCAGGCCTTCAACCCCAAAACGCAGCATGATGTACAGGCCTTTTTGCGTTGGGATGCCAAAAAGCTGGGGCAGTTTCGCTATCGCATTGGGGGCTTATTAGAGGAGATCAATCAGTTGGGAGATGTTCGTTTGGGCAATTTTCCCAGCCTCTCTTATGCCAACGATTATACGTTTACTACCCGCAGTTTGGACCAACAATTATCTTGGAAGAAGGTGATTGATGAACGCTACCATTTGCAGGCTTTTTTGGCCAATAATCTGTATGAACGCCAAAAGGATGCTTATCGCCAACCCCTGGGGGAAAATCCCGAAGCCTTGCGGCACGATAGCCTAGATTCTGATACTTCGGCCTTTTCCGCTTGGCATTTTCGAGCAGTGATGGCCACCGAATTTCGAGAAGTTTGGGACTTTCAAGCGGGCTTAGATTTTCGCCAAGAGGCTGCTTTGGGCCAACGCCTCAAAGAGGATAGCGAGCAGGGCGATTATGCGGCTTTTGGGGTGGTTCGATATCAGCCCACGGCCAAGCTACGCCTGCAATTGGGCCTTAGAGGGAGCTATCATACCGATTATCAGGCGCCATTGACCTATAGTTTGCAGGGGCGTTGGCAATGGCATCCTTACTGGACGCTTCGGGGCTCTTATGCTTCGGGTTTTCGGGCGCCCTCGCTCAAAGAGCGCTATATGGATTTTGTAGATGCCAACCATTTTATTCAGGGAAATGCCGATCTCAAGGCGGAGCGCTCTCAGCATCTGCGTCTCAATCTAGATTACCGCAAAGGGCCTTGGCAAACGGGCCTCAATTTGTTCTACAATTATATTGAGGACCAAATTACGCTACAAGATTTTGTGGTCGACAGCACGGGCAGTTATCAACCTGCCCCCAATGCGAGCAATCAGTATAGCTATTTTAATCTGGATCGCTACGAAAGTTTAGGCGCCGATTATCGCTTGTCTTACCAAAAGGGCGGTTGGCGCGTCCAATTGGGCGCCATTTATACGGGCCGATACAATAGCCTTAGCCAAGAGTCGGAGGCGGTGCCCCGCTACAATTATACCCTAGAATTTAGCCAGCAGTTGTCTTATCATTGGGCCAAAACGGGCTGGAGCTGCTCCATTTTTCGCCGAGATTATGATAAATTATTGCGCTATGCCGAGACCTACAATCCCATCACTCAAGAAAATGAGGTTTATGAATATAGCTTAGGCGCCTATTCTTTAATGGACCTGACTGTGCAAAAGCGCTTTAAAAAGAGTTGGACCCTAGGGGCGGGCATTCGCAATTTGCTCAATGTGCAAACCGTAACGGGAGGCGATAGCGGCTCTGCGCATTCGGGAGATAGCGGTAGCATGGCGATTAGCCCTGGCCGTCAGTTCTTCCTGCAGTTGCGCTATAATTATCGCTCAACTTAATAAAGAAGATGTATTCGATTTTTGTGTTTTGTTAGCCTGCAGCAATGCAGGCTTTTTTTTGGGGCTGCTCTTCTCTTCTCGGGGGGGCGGCCTTTGCTTGTTTATGGGCGATAGTTTATGGATGTTTTGGGGCCTCCGCTGCGGCTTCGCCTTGCGGCGCTACGCTTCAGGGCTCGCAGGTCTGCTCGGCCCTGCGGCCTGACGGCCTTGGTCTGCGGCTTCGCCGCCCCCTTTCGCATCGCTAGGCCGCTCATCTTTTCGCCTTGCTTTAAATGCCTGTTTTCAGCCGTTTTGCAGTTGGCTATTTGCCCAAATCAATTTTTCTGGACCAATTGCCGCCCTGCAAATAGCTTGAAGAAGTTTCTTTGCACTGATTTGTTTGCTCAGGATAGGGCTGGCGTTGCGCCGGAGGCATCTGCATTGATACATTTAGCTCTGGCGTTGCGCCAGAGGCATCTGCATTGATACATTTAGCTCTGGCGTTGCGCCAGAGGCATCTGCATTGATACATTTAGCTCTGGCGTTGCGCCACAGCCGTCTGCATCATTACATTTAGCTGTGGCGTTGCGCCACAGCCGTCTGCATCATTACATTTAGCTCTGGCGTTGCGCCACAGCCGTCTGCATCGTTACATTTAGCTCTGGCGTTGCGCCACAGCCGTCTGCATCATTACATTTAGCTGTGGCGTTGCGCCACAGCCGTCTGCATCATTACATTTAACTGTGGCGTTGCGCCACAGCCGTCTGCATCATTACATTTAGCTGTGGCGTTGCGCCACAGCCATCTGCATCATTACATTTAGCTGTGGCGTTGCGCCACAGCCATCTGCATCGTTACATTTAGCTGTGGCGTTGCGCCACAGCCATCTGCATCGATACATTTAACTAGGGGGAATCCCCCAAGGCATCTGCATCAATACATTTAGCTAGGGGAAGCTGTTTAAGGCCCTATCTTTTTTTTCTGGGCTGCCCCTACGACAGTTTAGCTAGGGAGGCTTAAAACCAAAATATAGAAAACTCTTGTATTTAATCGCTTGTCATATTACCCTAGGGGCTTGCCCCTAGGGTAATCCAATGGAGTCAGCCCTAAAGGGCCTCAAAGGTAGATATACAGGGCCTTTCTAAGTAGTTATTGCAGAGAAGCTCCTTATCCAAAGGCCCTCTTTAGAGGGCTGTCTGAAAAGTTAGCCTAGGGGCTTGTCCCTAGGCGTAGGAAAGGGCGCACACAAAATTTTAAATAATCCCGGAATTTTCTGTATTGGTCCTTTGGTGCAAAATTTCTATCATATAGTCCTGTGGGTTTCAACCCACAGTATTGGCCTAGCGATGCGAAAGGGGGCGGCGAAGCCGCAGACCAAGGCCGTCAGGCCGCAGGGCCGAGCAGACCTGCGAGCCCTGAAGCGTAGCGCCGCAAGGCAAAGCCGCAGCGGAGGCCCCAAAAAAAGGCCCTCAACACAAAAGTGAAGAGGGCCAGAGGAATATTATTGTTCTGTTTCTATGGGGGGCTGTTCAGAGGGGGTATCCTCTGCTTGGGGATTCTTTTTGACTGATCGGCCAAAGAAGATGACGACTAAGAGCAAGACCGCCAAGCCTGCGGGGAAGCAGACCGTAAAGGGCAGGGCAAAGGCTGTGCTAGCGTAGCCGCAGGCCAAACTCACGCCACCGACGGTCAGGGCGTAGGGGAGTTGTGTGCGCACATGATCGATATGGCGGCAATTTGAAGCTAGAGAGCTAAGAATAGTGGTATCGGAAATAGGGGAACAGTGATCGCCGAGGACCGAGGCCGAGAGGACGATAGCAATATTATTATAAAGCAGGGCCCAGGTGGTATCCATGGGGAGCCCATTGGCGCGGCAGAGTTCCCAAGTCATGGGAATGGCGATAGGGTAGAGGATCGCCATAGTACTCCAGCTAGATCCAGTAGAAAAGGCAATTAGAGCAGAAAGGACAAAAATGACCACGGGAAGGAAATAGGGGCTGAGGTTTCCTTCTAGGCTAGAGGTCAGGAATTCGGCGGTGCCGAGTTCTTCCGTAGTGAGGGCGAGGGACCAGGCAAAGACCAGAATGAGGAGAGCGGGCACCATCGTTTTAAAGCCGGCGACCATTAGTTCTAGGCCTTCTCCTAATTTGAGAATCCCTTGGATCATCGAGAGGAAAATAGCGACAATAATGGCAGAAAGTGAGGCCCAGAGGAGGGCAGAATAAGAGTCGGAGCTACCGATAAGGATGCCTAATTTGCGTAAGTCAGAAATGGCTAGGGCTTCAGTTTTTGCGGCGGCGAGGCCTTGGCTGAGGTCGGCTTCTAGGTAGCCGAGTTCTTGCCAGATCAGTTCCCAGCTATTGCTTTCTAGAGTAAGGCCTTTATCGATCAGGCTTTGGTAGCAGCTATTCATGCCTGTATCGATCAGGCCGAGCAGGGTGCCGAGGACCACCACGAGGATGGGGAGGAGTCCGTTAATCCAGCGGAGGGGGGCGCCAGGTTTGGGGTCTAATTCTTCTAGTTCGCTGCTATCGCCTTCATTGCCAGAGACGGCAAAGACTTGTCCTTGGTGGCGGGCGCGGCGTTCGGCTTTAAGCATAGGGCCGAAGTCGCGGCCGAAAATCACGATAATAGGGATGAAAAGGAGGGTAAAGAAAGAGTAGTAAGAATATTGGAGCGAAGAGAGGAAGACCGAATAGGCAGAGGGGACTTGGCCGATTCCTTCTAGGCTAGGGAGTGCATCTTCGATATAGCCGAGTTCGGCGCCGATCCAGGTGGTAATAAAGGCGATAGCGGCGATAGGGGCGGCTGTACTATCTACGATATAGGCGAGTTTTTCTCTAGAGATCTTGTATTTATCGCTAAGGGGGCGGATGGTATTACCGACAATTAGGCTATTGGCATAATCGTCGAAGAAGATAGCGATGCCGAGGAACCAGGCGACGAGTTGGGTACTTTTGGGTCCGCGGGCGAGGGGGGCTAATTGTTTGACGATTCCGGCCATACCGCCATTTCGGGAGATCAGGGCCACTACACCGCCGATCATCATAGAGAAAAGGATGACCGAGAGGTGGCCGCTATCGGAAAGGGCTTTAATAATATAGGTATCGAGGACGCTGAAGAAGCTCTTAACGATCAGGTAGGGTTCTAGGGGCATACCGCTGACGATCCAGGCGCCAGAAAAGATGCCGAGGAAAAGGGCTAGGACCACTTGTTTAAAGAGCAGGGCGATTAGGATGGCTACGAGGGGGGGGAGAATAGACCACCAGAGGGGGATAGGTTTCACGCGGATGCTTCCGTCGGTACGTTTTCGGAGGTGGACGAGTTCATGCGTCTTTTGTCGGCCTGATTGGCTAGAGAGTTGATAAAGCTTTCCGTTGAGGTCAGGTTGAATAAGTGTTCGGCTTTTTCCATTTTTAAACAAAAGTAATTGCTCTTGTCCATTGATAGAAATTTTGCCTAAAAAGGGCTTTTGGTTGACAACGGAAAAGAGCAGAAAGCTCTCTTCGTTTTCTTGGATACATTCGTAGCGGAAGCTAGCTAGGTCTAGGGTATCGTATTGGGGGAGGGTATCCCGTTTTACGTCAATTTGGGCAAGGCTATCGGCTAGTTGTTGGATATGGGCTTGGGCGATGGAGTCTTGTCGGCTACTATCTAGGGCGCTAGGAGAGCTATTGGGAGCTTGGGCCAGCAGGCCAGAGCTAAAGAATAAGGAAAGAAGGGTCCAAAAAAAAGTTTTCATTAACTAGCAAGTTATAGAGCTCCTTAGAGAGGAGCTCATTGGGCATAAAAAAAGGCTAGGGGTGGCCTGCCTGCATGTTGCCCAAATGATTGATTGCAAAATCGCTTTATTGGGCGCTTAAAATAATGGATTTTAAAAAAAATTAAAGGGAAATGATCAACAAACTTCTGGAAAAGGGATGAACTCTTTGTTGAGTTTGCGCTTTTTGGGGGCGCCAAAAGTTAATCGAGATAGGAAAAATAAGTAGAGTAGCTGAACCCAATAGGGCATTTTGCCGTAATGAATGAAAAAAGTGAAAACGGACTTTGCTAATAAAAAATTAAAGATAGGTTATTTGTGACAGTAGTTTGTTTTGAGTTAATTTGTTTGCTTGGAATTTTATTTGCTTATGTGATCTTTTTCACTTTTAGTAATAGGAGATAGAATTAGCTTTATGCTAAGCATATTTAAAGAACCCCTATTAAAATATTTGCTTATGTCAGGAACTGCAATAAACAAGTATTACTACAGCCGTTATATGTTGGTTCAGGAAGAGAAGAACCAAGAGGAACATCCTTTTAAGGAGCAGATTTGGCAATTGTTTCAGTCTGCTGATCGGGCAAATATAGAGATGGCCTTAAGTTGGATCAAGAGTCTTCAGATTCCTATGTTTCGGGAATTAGAAGAGCTAAAGGTGTTGTACATGGCGAGCTGTGAGCAAGTTGTGAAGCAGATGGGGAGTAAGGAGATACAGCAGTTATTTGCTTTGGAGCATTTATTTATACAGCAGCGGTCCTTGTATCGGATTCCGGAGGTATTGGGGCGTTTACAGAACTTAAAAAAGCTGAGTATTTTTCATAGTCAGAGCAGGAGATTGCCGGCTAGTATTGGGCAGTTACATCAATTGGAGGAACTGCAGCTACAGATGAGTTTAATGGAAGAGCTGCCTGAAGAGATTGGGCAGTTGCAGCAGCTTCGCCGACTGCATTTGGGGCAGTTGTCTGTTTCTTTTTTGCCGGAGGAGATTGGCCAACTACAGCAGTTAGAAGAACTGCAGATTGTAGCATGTCCCATAAAGGTTTTACCGGCTAGTTTGGGGAAATTGTCTTTTTTGCGAAAGTTGGTGATCGAGCAGGGGGAGTTAGTCCGTCTGCCAAAGAGTATTGGGTCTTGTTGTCAGTTAGAGGAGTTGAGTTTGCGAAATAATCGTTTGGAGTGTTTGCCTTCTAAGGTCGCTTCTTGGCAGAAGTTGTGGCGTTTAGATTTGAGTCAGAATCGTTTAAAGCGCTTGCCTTTTGCCTTGGCGCGTCTTCCTTTGTTAGAACTGCTAAATTTGGATAATAATGAATTGGAAAAGCTTCCGACAATAAAGAATTGGGGACAGTTGAGTGAGTTATCTGTTCGGGGGAATAAGTTGGCCAAATTGCCTGCTACAATAGGCTTACTTCAGCAGTTGAAAACAGTGCGTTTAGAAAACAATCAGTTATTGGATCTACCCTTGAGTATAATGGATTTGGAGGGATTGCAGAGTTTAAATTACCAAGAAAACCCCTTGCGGCAAAAGGATCTCGACCCTCAGTTATTTCTTTGGTTAACGAATAACGCTTAACTTTGAGGAAAAAGATGGCCACTGAATTTTACGAAGCGATTTATGAGTTAGTTCGCCAAATACCTAGAGGAAAGGTTTGTACTTATGGTCGAATTGCGGAGGCTTTAGAAAAAACTGGAGCGGCTCGGCAAGTGGGCTATGCACTTAATAAATGCCCTAGAGATGTTCCTGCTCATCGGGTAGTGAATCGAATGGGGCGTTTGACAGGCAAGTTGCACTTTGGGGGACAAACTATGCAGGCGCTTTTAGAGGCGGAGGGGCTAGAAATTGTAGAGGACCAAATCCAAAATTTGGAGAATCATATCTGGGAACCCCTAGAGGAGCTTTAAGAGGCGGCTTTGCCGCCTCTGGCCTAGCGATGCGGCGGGGTGGCCGAAGGCCAGACCAAGTTTTTTGAGCGCAGCGAAAAAAAACGAAGGGCCGAGCAGACCTGCGAGCCCCAAAGCGTAGCGCCGACGAGCGTAGCGAGGCGGAGGCCCCAAATATCTGACTAGATATAAATGAGTTCAGGAAAAAGAAGCTTATCTTTTCAAAAAAAAGATGATGCTAAGAACTTTACTATTATTTCCATTACTTTTGCTGAGCTGCAGTTTGTTGGCTCAAGAACCCTTTGAGTGGTTGTCTTGTGGGAGTCCCTCTCATAAATCGGCTTGGTTAAAAGATTATCAGGCGAACCCTAGTCAATATGCACCTTTATTGCAGGCCAAATCGAATAGTATTCAATATGTTGGGCTCACGATTCATCAGGTATTTAGAGATGATAGCACGGGCAGTATTCCGATTGATCATATTTTCCAGTCGGTTTGTCAGCTCAATACAGACTTTTCGGCTACGGGCATACAGTTTTATGTAGAGCCACCGATTAGTAAAATTTACGATAGTGATTTTTATGCGCATGATTCGGTTGCGCAGGGAGGGCAAAAGATGCTGCAATACAATAGAGACAGCAGTTTGAACGTCTATTTTGTGGCTTCGGCAGCAGCGGGAAACTGTGGCTATAATCTGCCTTATGCGGGGGTAGCTATGAGCAATAGTTGTTTAACTGGTCATACTTTTGCCCATGAATTGGGGCATGCTTTGGGCTTGCCGCATACTTTTATCGGTTGGGAAGGGGGACAAAGTTGGAATGCTAGTCCACAGACTAGTTTTTCTCAGCCTGCCCCCACTACGGTTACTATTAACTACACAGATTTCAAGGATCAACCTTATCCCGATACCTTGATTATCGATACTCTTTTAGTAGAAAAAGTGCCTAGAACTGGGCCAAATGCCAATTGTGGAATTGCTGCCGATGGTTTTTGTGATACGCCAGCAGATTATTTGGCTTATCGTTGGGCTTGCAATGCTGCAAATGGGGCGAGCACAGTTACACAGCTAGATCCTGATAGCGTTGCATTTTTGAGTGATGGCTGGTATATCATGTCTTATGCCTTGAGCAGTTGCCAAGTCGGCTTTTCTCAGGAGCAAATTCAGGCTATGAATGCCTTTTTATTGACAGAGCGAGGGCATTGGATTGGGCAGCCTTTGAATACGGATAGTATTACAGCTATGAGCACTCTAATTAGCCCAGCTCAAAATGCTATTATTCCTGCAGAATATCCTGTTTTTCGCTGGACTGCTGTCGAGGGGGCTACAGCTTATCTCTTTCAATTATATCGTGAGCCTATGGGCGGTGGCCAACTTTTAGAAGAATTGTTGGTGACGGATACCTTTTTTCAAACGAACCGAATTTTAACCCCTCGTATTGATATCTTTCCCTATAGTTGGCGGGTAAAGCCTTTGCATTATAATTACTTTTGTGCGGGTTATGGTCCTAGCCAACAGTTTAATACTAATGCACCAACAGCTGTAATTTCAACAGAAGTATCTGATTTGAATAGTTGGCAAATGGCCCCCAATCCTTTGCCCAAGGGGCAGCCCTTACAAATTTCATGGACCCTAGCAGACGAAAAAATAGGGCAGTGGCGAATTTTTAATGCTCAAGGACAGTTGATTTGGGAGCAAGTCGCACAGCTGCAAGCTGGATCAGGCCGTTATCAATTGCAATTGCCTACGGATTGGGCGAGCGGCAGTTATTTTCTGCAGTTTCGCAGCAAAACAGGCGAAATGCAAGGCAAATTATTTATCATTAAGTAAGAACTCATTTAAAATAAGAGATATGTTTTTGATTGGAAGTATTATTTTCTGGACCATGGCTGCTGTGGTCGGCTATTTTTCGCTCATTCCCCTTAAGGCTGCAGCAGAATACCGCTTTAGAGGCAAATTGGGCCTAACCGTAGAGGGCATTGGCTTTGCCGTTTGTTTGTTGGCGGCCATTACTATGGGTACGGGTGGTTTTGCGGGTTATGCGCTCTTAGGAGCGGGGATTGCGGCAGGTGCAGCAATCCGTTCTCGTTCTGATAATGACCAGCGTTATTTAGAGTAAGCAGAGATAAAAAATAGGCTATTAAAGGGCTTAGGCCGCTAACTTCTTGATTGGGGAGTTAGCGGTTTTGTTTTGGGGCTGCCCCTCCCTTCGGTCGGGTCGGGCTGTGCCGTGGCTCGCTATTCGCTCGGCCCTTCGCGGGCAAAGCCCGCTCGGTCTGCGGCTGCGCCGCCCCACTTTCCATCCCTCAGCCGCGTCGCTGCGCTCCTTTGCGGCGGCAAAGCCGCCTGTAGGACTTTAATTTTTGTAGTGGCTTAAAATTTTAGCTTTCATCTGGAAATAGCGAAAAATTCCCAGAAAGAAAATAACTAAGCCCAAAGCAAAAAGGGCATAGGCCGTATAATGAGCACTAAGTTGATCGGGATAAAAATTGATGATGGCAAAACCCGTAACGACCATATAGAGCGCAGTGCGCATAAAGGAGAGGGCGGTGCGTTCATTGGCGAGATGCGTGCGGTCAAGGGCCAGTAAATCGCGAAGAATGGGTTGTGGTTGATTTTCGGAGGTATTGGACATAATTTGCTTTTGACCAAAATGAATGAAAAATAGCCCCTTTTTCTGTGATAAAGTTGGCAGTAGCCTTAAATTTAAGAAGACCTTAAAAATAGGGGCCAAAATATTTTGGCCTTAAGTGAATGCTGCTATCTTTGCGTCTAAACTTAATTAGATTAAATCTTAATAAACTAATTGTAATGAAAAAGTGGACATTAGCGCTTGCATTGGGCGCATTGAGCCTAACGGCATGTAAGAAGGATGAGGATCCTAATGAAGGTTTGAAAGATGAAGTAGTGAGTAACTACTGCGAAATTGTTTATGCATCTTATAGCGACAGTCATTTGAAGGCGCAGGAACTACAAACGGCGGTCAATAACTTGGTTGCAGGGCCTTCTGCTACAACATTAGATGCGGCTAAGGCGGCATGGAAAGCGGCTCGTGAGCCTTATGGCCAAACGGAGGCTTTTCGTTTTTATGATGGACCTATTGATGATGCGGATGGACCTGAGGGGGATTTGAATGCCTGGCCTTTGGATGAAAACTACATTGATTATGTAGAGGATGCTTCGGGGAATATTGTCTATGGCGGAATTGTCTATGATACAGCTAATTATCCTACGTTGAGCAAAGAGTTGTTGGCTAGTTTGAATGAGCAAGGAGGGGAAAAAAACATTAGCATTGGATATCATGCAATTGAATTTTTGCTTTGGGGCCAAGATGATGTAGACGTGAATGTGAACCCTGGTCAGGGTGGGGATCGCAGTCATACTGATTTTACAGGAGATATTTTTGCGCAGCGTCGTGCGCAGTATTTGCAGGCAACTACTGAGTTGTTGGTAGAGCAATTGGCTGAGTTGAAAGCAGCTTGGGCTGTTGGAGCAAGTTACCGGACTAGCTTTGAGGCTATGCAAGAGGATGTAGCCTTGGCTAAAATTTTGAGTGGAGCGGCTATCTTGTCTAAGTCAGAATTAGCTGGAGAGCGTATGTTTGTGGCTTTAGAGGCTAATCCCGCAGATAATCCACAAGAAGATGAGCATTCTTGTTTTTCAGATAATACGCATAGAGATATTATTACTAATGCTTTGGGAATCAATAATGTGTTGACGGGAACTTATGAGGATGTAAATGGACAAATTATTGGTGATCAGGAGCATTCTATTTTGGCCTTGTTGACTAACTTGGATGAGGAAAAGGCGAGTAATTTGGAAACGGCTATGGCAGATGTAATGACTAAGGTTAATGCTATTCCCACGCCATTTGACAAATATGTGACGCAGGAAAATGTAGGAGATAATGGACCTATTTTTCAGGCGATTAGTGCTTTGCAAAACCAAGGTGATTTGGTAGCAGATGCTGCTGCTGCTTTGGGCTTTACGATTAGTACAGAGTTGCCAGAATAGGTTGACACATAAAACAATATTTTATAGGGTGTTTGTCTGAAGAGACAAATGCCCTATTTTTTTAGACAAACCGTAGACAATAAGGGAGAAAAAAAAGATTTAGGAAGGCAGTCTTTTTTTAGCAATTGAAAAGCTCTATTTTTAGAAATCATTAGTTTAGAGATGAAAATAGAGTTAGGAGCGAAGCGACTGGCTGAGGGATGGATAGTGGTGCGGCGCAGCCACAGACCGAGCGGGCTTTGCCTGCGAGGGCCGAGCAGACCTGCGAGCCACGGCACAGCCCGACCCGACCGTAGGGAGGGGCAGCCCCAAAAAATAAGCAGGTGTTTGAAAAAAAAATGGGGAAGAGCAGCCGAAGAAAAGTTTAAGAACGTTTTAACAGATAGACTATTAGTTTGATAGAAAACGGAACACTATGAAGAACATATTTACCCTTTTGTTTTTGAGTATGAGCTTGTGTCTTTGGGGGCAGAAGACGATCAGTTTAGCTAATTTGAGTGTGCCCTCGGCCTTGCAGGAAGCCTGTCCTGGGCATACGATAGAGATTGATTATGGGGGGTATAATGAGCATCCAGATTTTTTCTTTTTTTCATTGAAGGGAGGTCGGCATCGATTGGTAAAAACGCAGCCTGGGTCTGGTGGAGACACGATATATTGGTCGCATGTGCAGAACTGGGAATCTTTAGGACATTTATCGCCTCCTACTGGAGGTTATACTACGGATAGTTCGTCTGCTCAGACGGTTCGTCAAGGGGCTACGGGGAATTATTCTGGAACGATTACTTTTCAGGCGCCTCAGGATATTAGTTCGGGGACGATTGTGCTTTATGCTGTGGGGGCTAGTTTTAATGATCCTCCAATTGCGTTGGATACTATAGTTTTATTGGCTACGAATCCAGATATCAATGTATCGCCTATACCGACAACTATGTGTACAACAGATAGTGTAGCCATTTTTGTGACTCCTGCGCCTAGTTCTTCAGGGGGAACGGGTTCTATAGCGGTTTCGACATTGAGTTCTACGAACTTCACGGCAAGTAATTATTTTATTACGAACAACAATCCGACTAATCCATTAGATTATACCTTTGTCCCTAATGGGGTAAGTGGGGCAGCTTCTATTTTGGATGCGCAGTTATTGTCTGAAGGTTATACTATTCGTTATAATTATGTGCCTACTATGCAGACAACGGGGGCGAGTTGTCCGGCTAAGAATAAGTCTCAGGTAACGACGATTTATAATAACAATATTGATGGAGCTTCTTTTGCGGCGGTTACGAATCGGGAGGATAGTGCTATTTTGCAATTGCAGGGAGTTTCTCCAACGAGTTTTGAGAATTTGATCATCAATAATAGTTTAGAGGATACTATTTATGGTCCTTATGTTATTGATGGGGAGGTGTTTTTGGCTTCGCAGTCGGGTATTGGGACATTTCCAGTAACTTATGAGGTGGAGAATGGGCCCTGTTTGGCACAGGCTTCTGCCAATGTTTTGGTACGGGATGTTCCTGGTCGGGTAATGCCTTATTCTTACTGTAGTTTGGATACGGCATTTACGTTTGAGAGAGACACGGCAAACTTTCCTTGGGATCCTACTTATAGGGGGCGAAGAAGGGAAATCTATAGTCGAAAGTATTTGATGGATGTAGATGTACAGCCAGCGGCATGTTTAACGGTTTTGAATAGTACTGTTGGTCAGGAGCGATATCAGATTGATCCTGCAGCAGCTCCTGTGGGAACGGATACAATTTGGGTTCAGATTGTTTATAAGGAGGAGCGAATAGAGTATAGTGGTTCTGGAAATGACCGTGATTTGAATAACTATGATCCGAAAGATACTTTAGCGATATTGGCTTATTATGAAGCAATTGAGTTATTTGCTCCTCAGCAGCCTGTTATTGATACGACTTTGCAGGCAAATTACTGTAATGATGTGGCGATTGTGGCGCTTAATTCTACGCCAGCAGGTGGGGTACATGATTTGATTACGTTGACAGGGCCTCATACGGGGACCATTCGTCAAGCTGGAAATAACTTTAGTCCAGCTAGTTTGCATCAGGGGGAGATTAGTGATATTCGATATAGGTTGATTTATGAGTCGGGTATTGGTAACTGTATTGCTTATGATACCGCGGAGTTCACTGTTGTTGCCCCTATTAGTTTGGCATTTATTGGGCGACACTCGGCAAATCAAGGAAATGGGAATAATACTTACTGTTACAATGACCCATCTAATCAGTTATTGACGGCTCCTGCACCTACGCGCTATAATCATCCAGATTCTTTACAGCTAGAAGAGGGGAGTTTTTCTGGGCCAGGTATTCAGGGTTTTGGACCTGTATTTAATCCTCGAGCGGCTAATCCTGGAAGTTTTAACATTCGTTATACCTATGTAAATCAGTATGGCTGTAAGAGCTTTGTCGATTCTTTATTTACAGTAGATCCAGGCCCCAATCCTATTTTGTCTAGTGATCAACTGGGAGATACTTATTGTGCAAATGATACTTTGGGTATTTTGACTGGTTCTCCAGCAGGAGGAATATTCTTTGGCCCAACGATTCAGAATCCTCAGGATAGCGCATTTCAGCCTAATATTATTTATGCTCCCCCTACACCTAATACTGCGGGAACTGTAGATTTTGAGTACCGTTATACAGATCCCAATACAGGTTGTAGCGATACAACATCTTTAACTGTAACGATTAACCCGCTGCCACAACCTAGCCTAACTGTTAGTGACTATTACTTCTGTGAGTCAGATCAGCCGGTTAGCTTAAATGGACAGCCAGCAGGAGGGGTATTTTATTATTACAATACTACCGATACGCTCTACGATGCTACCTATTACCCTAACCCCAATTATCCTACTTTACTTACTTCCACTCGAATAGATACTGTGGTTTATGAATTGGAGGCTTTAGGTTGTGTTAATCGAACAGAAGCTGTACTGACCACTTATCCTAATCCAGTTTTTGGCTTTTCAACTGTAAGTGGAAGAGGCGATACGAGCACGCATGTTTGTTTGGGACAGGATACGCTCTTTTTCTTTCCCTATCTGTCTGCAGGCCAAGTATTGAGTTATGATGGACCAGGGGTATTAAATAATACAGATTTCCTTCTACCACAAGTAGCTGGAGTTGGGGCACATAATGTTCGAGCTATTTACGAAGACTCTACATACTTCCCTGCTGTTTGTCGAGATACTGCCTTCGCAGAGTTTTATGTGCATAGTCAACCTAATGTAGATTTTACTTCTATTGATGGCTGTGGAACACAAGATGCCGTGCTCTTCCCAGATAATGCAAACCTCGGCCTAACAGGAACTGTGCCTGGTACAACAACCCTTTATGACTCCATTTCTCAGGTTGTTTGGGACTTTGGAGATGGAACCATCCGCTCAGGAACCTTTGATCTCAATACAAATACTATTGATACCGTACATTATGTTTATCCTCAAGAGGGCGTGTATACAGCCTCTCTTTTTGTAGAGAATAATAACTACTGCTCTGATTCTGCAGAATTACGCATCTTGGTTCTTCCTGCAATTCGCCCCACAGATTCTGTTCCCTACTTCCAAGATTTTGAAGCAGATGCCGGAGGATGGATAGAAGAAGCTGAAGCAGGAAATGTCAGTAGTAACCTTTGGGAATGGGGAACCTCTAATGCAAATGTAATTGCTTCAGGACATGGAAATACATGGATTACTGGACTCAACCGAACCTATACTTCTGGTGGCGAAGACGGATGGGTTTATAGCCCATGTATCGATATGACTGGCCTAGAACGCCCAATGATGAGCCTAGATCTTTATTATGAAACCGACCCCGGAAATGATGGTGCCGTAATCGAATATTTTGACGAAGATTTACGCAAATGGGTGCCTCTAGGCGAACAAGGAAGAGGGATCGAATGGTATAATTACAATGTGGTTGCAGGCCGCCCAGGTGTGCAAAACCTAGCCCCCCGTGGCTGGTCTGGCGACTCAGACGGCTGGCAAGATGCTCGATATAAACTTGATGACCTAATGAATTACACCAACCTACGCATTCGCATCGCCTTTGGCGCAATAGGCGTAGTTCAAGGGCTAGATGGTGTCGCCTTTGATAATGTTTGGATTGGTAATCGTAGCAGAAACGTACTGCTCGAACATTTTTCTAATTCAGGCCTTAGCAATTTTGATTATGTCAATCAACATGTTTATGACCTCATGTACCGCACGCCCGTAATTTACGATGCCGTAATGGTCCAATACCAAACGAGCTTCCCCAATGCAAACGATCGCTTTAACCTCCTTAATGTCGATGACCCCTCTGCAAGAGTAATCAAGTATGGAATATCTCAAGCAGGTAAGGCACTTATAGATGGCGAAAGATTTAGTGTGACCGCCAATTCACAAGACCTTCAAATGGTTGACTTTGAAGAGGATATGCTTCAGTCTCCAAAGTTTGATATTAACATTGATACTTTTGTGAGCTATGCTGGAAATACCCTAGAAGTTGCCGTAACCTTTACCGCACTAGAAAATATGCCTCTAAGCGATTATGACTTGCATATTGCCGTTTTAGAAGATTCGCTTACCTACTTTAGCGGAGAATATACCCATAGCGTGATGCGCAAAATGTTGCCCGCTGCCGATGGTAGCCGATATAGCCGGGCATTTGCTGCTGGAGACCAAGAACATCTTCGATATACCTGGACATATCCCTCAGATTTTGACTTTAATGAGGCTTCTGTGGTCGTTTTCATCCAAGAAGAAACCGCAGGCTCAAAAGAGGTTTTTCAGGCCATTAGCTCTAGAGATATTACCATTTATCTAGACTCTTTAGGGACCTCTACTTTTGCTATTGCCCAAGCTGAAGCTCAGCCTTTCCAAAACCTAAAACTCTATCCCAATCCCTCTTCAGAATTCTTTAATTTGCAATTGACTGAACTCCCCCAAAAAGCACATAGCTGGCGTGTTGTCGATTTGCAAGGCCGTATTTTTGAAGAAGGAAGCTGGGAAGCTGGTCAAGAAAAACTACAACTTTGGGCTAGAGATTGGCCCGCTGGAGTCTACATTTTTGCTATCCAAGGTGAAGGATTTCAGGTGCAACGCAAAATGGTGCTGGTCCGATAATTTAGGGGCCCGCGGCCGCCCTTTTTAGCGGGGCGGCCGCCGCTAGGCTCCGCAGCTCGCTATTCGCTCGGCCCTGCGGGCTTCACTTCGTTTCGCCCTGGGTCTGGCCTACGGCCACTGCTGCGCAGCGCTGGGCCATTGGCCCTTCGGGCCTTGGCGGCTATGCCGCCAACCTAGACTCCCCTAAAGAGGAGTTCTTTTTCAGGAATCTCCTTAGCTAAACTCCCAGAGCGCCTATTAAAGAGAAGGGAGATATTGATAAAACAGGCCCCAATGCATCGCATTGGGGCCTGTTTTAGTATAGAGGAGTGCAGGCCCGCAGGCTAGACCGAAGCGCATAGCGCTGAAGGACCGAGCAGACCTGCTAGCCCCGACAACCAGCCTCGAAAGAGGCGCCAGTTCGATGAAGTAAACGACAACAAGGCCTTTAGGCCGTCTTCGACGACTGAAAGGAGTAGCGCCCCAAAAAGAAATTAAACTTGCAGAAAGCATCCTAAAAGATTATATTAGATAGTTCATAAAAAGTGATCTATGTCAAAATTAATCGACCCGAATTTTAAGCCTTATAAGTGTTTGGATCTCAAGACCTATTGTACTGTAGAATGGTTGGCGGGCAATAAGAAAAAATATCGACAGGTGTTTGACCGCTATGAGACAGCTCATATTTATGCGGAATTGACCTTTTATAATAAATTATTTGATGAGGAAGACTGGATGGTGAAGGTTAACCTCAAGTGTTATTCGCTCAAAAAGGGGCGAAAAGAGCTTTGTGACCTTAGTTTTGAGCGCAAAGTGAGCCGTTATGACAATTGTGTATATATTCGAGAGGGCTGGGGCAACAAGAAAAAAGGCAACTTTTGGAAGGCAGGCAGTTATTATTGGGAAGCTTATATTGATGGGGAAAAAGTGGCTACTCGTTACTTTTATATAGAGGATACGGGCAAGAAAACGCTAGATATTCAGCATTATTTGCAGTTAAAATCGGCAAAGATGTTTGAGGCACCCTATAATGCTGATTTGCCAGTAGACCAAAGGGTTTATCTCAAAACTTTTCCAGCCAATGAAACTCGTTATGTACATATTGATTTGGGCCTAGAGAATGTTTTTCGGGCCAAATCTTGGCATTGTGAACTCGTAGTTCGGGTGTATAATGCAGCTCGACAGCTTAAAGGAGAGGCTACCCATTTGCAAACAATTGAGGCGGAAGAAGAACTTTTGGATATTGAACTACAATGGGGCTCTAATGTCAAAGGCTCTTGGAGCAAAGGACAATACACCGCTGAAATCATTTTCATGGATCAGCTGCTAGCCATTCTGCCTTTTACCGTAGATGAAGAAGCAGAGGAAGGAATTGTAGGTTGTATTTTGCCCAATCAATTTCAACCTATGGTTTTGCAGGGGCTAGATGGCCATGGAGAGGACTTTGAAGAAGTCATGCAGGGCCTAGAGCGATTGATCGGTTTAGCTGCCATTAAACAGAAACTTCGAGATCATGCCAATTATCTCCAATTTTTGCAATTGCGTAGAGATAAGGGCTTTGCAGAGTTAGAGGAAACGAGTTTACATGCCGTTTTTCAGGGAAATCCAGGTACAGGAAAAACTACGGTGGCCAAAATGATGGGTCGTCTTTACCGCAGTATGGGCCTACTTTCCAAGGGACATGTGCATGAGGTGGATCGGGTAGACCTTGTTGGAGAATATATTGGCCAAACGGCCCCCAAGGTGCGTGAAGCTATTGAAAAGGCCCGCGGAGGTGTGCTTTTTATTGATGAAGCCTACGCTTTGGCCAGAACTAATGACGATAGCAAGGATTTTGGCCGTGAAGTGATTGAGATTTTGGTCAAGGAAATGTCTAATGGCCCTGGCGATATGGCCGTAATTGTGGCAGGCTATCCCAAGGAGATGAAATACTTTTTGAGCTCAAACCCCGGCTTGCGCTCTCGATTCAAACTCTTTTTTGACTTTAGCGATTATTTGCCCGATGAATTATCAGCTATCTCGCTTTATGCTTGCCAACAAAAGGGAATTATACTTTCTACAGAGGCTCGCAAAGCTTTGGACCAAATGATTGTGGACGCTTTCCGATCTAGAGATCGCAGCTTTGGCAATGCCCGCTTTGTCTATGACCTAATTGAGGAGGCCAAAATTAACTTAGGCCTGCGCATTATGAGCAGCGAAGCTCCTCATAAATTGAGTAAAGAAGCCTTAGAAACAGTTGCTTTGGAAGATGTAGAGCGTATTGAACTAGAAAGCCCCAAGCGCTTACCCAATTTGCCTATTGATGAACGCTTATTGAGTGAAGCGATGAAAGAACTCAATGAGTTGATTGGAATGCAAAATATCAAGACCGAAATTGCGGAATTGGTGCAACTAGTCCGTTTCTACCGCATTAGCCACCGACATGTACTCAATAAGTTCTTTTTGCATACGGTTTTTGTTGGTAACCCCGGAACAGGAAAAACTACGGTAGCCCGAATCTTAACCAAAATCTATAAGGCTTTGGGTATCTTGGAACGTGGCCATATGGTAGAAACCGACCGACAGGGCTTGGTGGCCGGTTATGTGGGCCAAACAGCAATTAAAACCTCTGAGCGCATTGATGAAGCAATGGGAGGAGTTCTCTTTATTGATGAGGCTTATGCCTTAACTTCTGGTGGAAATGGAGGTTTAGCTAATGCTAGTGATTTTGGCAATGAAGCGATCCAAACGCTACTCAAGCGAATGGAGGATTCTAGAGGACAGTTTTTTGTCTTTGCCGCAGGCTATCCTGAAAATATGGAGACCTTTCTTAAGGTAAATCCTGGCCTACGCTCTCGTTTTGATAAGGTCCTTAAATTTGAGGATTATAATAGCGAAGAACTCTATGCAATCGCCCTAATGATGTTGGAAGAAGAAGGCTTGGAACTAGAAGAATCCGCAGCCGATTATCTTCGCCAACACCTAGGCCAGATGTATGAAGTACGAGATAAGTATTTTGGCAATGCGCGCTCGGTCCGCCAACTTATCAATGAGATTAGCCGCCGCCAAAGCCTGCGCCTCGCCGCCCTCACAGAAGAGGAACGCCAAGCACTTTCGCTCAAGCAGGTGAGCTATGCCGATGTGGCTGGACTAGCCGCAGAAAATGAAGATCAACTCTTTAATAAAAAGTCAATTGGGTTTCGCCCTAAAGGCAATGCCTAAGGCAACAATAAAGCATCTAGCTCGGCTTCTGTAGCCGAAAAAACATTGAGGTCGACCCGAGCAGAAATGCCCGGATGTCGGCCTTTGTTACTATACTGCCAAAAGAGCCAGCCTTTGGTCGTTGGCGCTTTATGATTATAACGGGCAATCCAAAGGGGATAATCACTAAACTCAGGATGTAAATAACGTTCGTAAAACTTCATGGAACTATAGATAATGGGCTTGCAATGGCAAGCCTTTTCTACTTCGCCCAACCAAAGCGCAACCCCAAAGCGCAAATTTATTTCATCTACACCATCCAATTCCTCTACATCTAAAACGGGGGGCAGATCTCCTTTAGCTAAGGGGACCGTTTTCAGAAAAAAACGAGCCTGCTCAAGGGCAGAACGCTGCGGCCGAAAAAAATGATAAGCCCCAACTCGAATCCCTTTTTCCTTGAGAGCCGCCCAATTATCCGCAAAAAGAGAATCCTGATAATTATCAGCTTCCGTCGCTTTGATAAAGACAAAATCAACTGCTTTCTCTTCAAATTGCGCCCAATCTATCCGCTTCTGATAATGCGAAATATCCAAACCTTTGAGCGCATACTCATCGGCCTGATGTTTACAGGAACAAAGGAGAAGAAACAAAAAGAAGGGCAAAAAGCGCATTAGGAAAAGTCAATTTCAGTGTTATCACCAATATTTAAGCTTTGGCTAAGGCCCTTGACCGAAGCATCACTACCAATTATAGAACGTTGCAAGACGGCCTCCTCAATACTAGCATAATTCCCAATAATGGAGTCATAAATAATGGCTTGCTTGAGCTGCGCCCCATCTCCCACAGATACATTGGGCCCCAAAATAGAATTCTCAATTTTGCAGCCTTTACCAATGCGCACAGGCGGAATAATAATAGTATTGCTAAAGCTGTAATTGGTCCCCTCTTCTCGCTCCCGACGCTGCAATAACATGGCATTGGTCGCCAACAAAATCTCTTTTTTACCGCAGTCAAACCAGTTGCTAATTGGACAAACAGAAATTTTACAGCCTAAACGAACCATCTGCATTAAAGCATCAGTCAACTGAAATTCACCCATCGTTTTGACCTCATGCTCAATAATATAACTTAATGCCGCAATCAATTCTGGTACCTCGCATATCTTATAAATCCCCACAATCGCCATATTTGATTTGGGAATCCTTGGCTTCTCTACCACCTTGCGGATATAACGGTCCTCATCCAAAACGACTACGCCAAATTCTCTGGGATCATCCACTTTCTTAACGCCCAAACAGGTCGTTTTACTCGATAAAATGCCGCCCAAATCCCCATCCAAAATAGTGTCACCCAACATAATCAAGAATTCACGCTCTTGCATAAATTCTTTCTGCGCCACCCAAATCGCATGCCCCAGCCCCAAACGCTCCTCCTGATAAACAAATACCTTCTTGATATCCGGATATTTATCCTCAATATACTTGCGAATCTTATCGCCCAAATAACCAATCACAAAAACAAATTCCTCAATGCCATACCCCTGCAATTGCTCAATAATAGAGGCAATAATCGGCTTGCCTGCTACAGGAATTAAAGGCTTGGGCTGAGTATAAGTGTGTGGACGCAAACGAGTGCCCGCACCCGCTACTGGTATTAGCGCTTTCATAAAGTAGGCTTCTGATGAGTGATTTTCTGGATTTCTTTGCTCCAAAATACAGCTTTTCCCGCAATTCAAGCAGCTTCTATTCCTTTTAGTCAAAAGAGGTGAACGCAAAAAAGTGAATAAAATATAAACAATTTAATGACAATGGCGTTTGTAAAGTAAAGAAGGACAAAGCAGTACTCTTTTTGAGTTTTCTGTTTTGGGGCCTCCCGCCTGCGGCGGGCGGTTACTCCCGTTGGTCGTCGAAGACGGCCTAAAGGCCTTGTTGTCGCTTTGGGGCTCGCTGTTACTTGCTTTGCTGCGTCGGCTCCCGTTGGTCGGGTCGCTCGGCCCTGCGGCCGCCTTTGGCGGCTTTGGTCTGGCCTGACGGCCACCCCTACACATCGCTAGGCCAACCCTTCTAGTTTACTTTATTCACCTTTTAAAACTATATATGCAGACCTACCAAAAGTTAGGATTCGAGAAAAAAGAAAGTCAATCTATTGTTCATGCTCTCAATCAATTGCTGGCCAATTATCAGCTCTATTATCATAAATTAAGGGGCTTTCATTGGAATGTAGAGGGGCGTGACTTCTTTGAGTTGCACGAAAAATTTGAAGAAGACTATCAGGCTGCCCACGAAAATATTGACCGCATTGCAGAGCGCATTCGGATTTTTGGCCAAAAACCCATTTACCGATTAGCAGAATACTTAGAGTTATCCAAAATTAAAGAGGCCAAAAGTGGTTTGGCCCCAGAGGATATGGTTCGCCAAATTGTGGATGATATGGAAACCCTTTTAGGCGAAATGCTGGGGGTGGTCCAAGCCGCAGAAGAAACAGGCGACACGGCCAGCATCCACCTCATCATGAATATGATGCAAGCCCTAGAAAAACGTCATTGGATGTTTTCGGCTTGGTTGAAAAAAGTGCCGGTGTCCACGCCCCAGCATAACTAGACTTGGTCCAGCAGGACTAGGCGCAAGCGGTCCCAAAACCATTGGTTTTGGGACCGCTTTTTTTTTGCTCATCTGCGCATTTGGCCCAGCGCTGCGGAGGGGTGGCCTTCAGGCCAGACCGAGCGGGCGAAGCCCGCGAAGGGCCGAGCGAACAGCGAGCCCCGCAGCATAGCGGCGGCCAGCAAAGCTGGCCGCGGGCCCCAAATTTAAAATATAATCGCCTAGATTTTAAGGAGTTTGAAATGATGTTCTTGCTCTGCTTGGCGAATGCAAAGCAGGTAGGCGCCAGCAGGCAATTGGGCCAGTTGCAGCTGCCATTGCTTGGCCGAAAAGCTTTCTTGTACTAATAATTGGCCCTGCAAATTGTAGAGCCGGGCTTGGCCAGTTTGGGCCATTTCCCAATAGATATTTAGCTCGTTTTGGGTGGGATTGGGAGCAATTTGCAGCGGTAATTGCTCGGCTGTTTGCAAACTAATAATTGGCGATTGGGTTTGATCGCTTTTCAGTTGATAATAATAGGTTTTCTTAGCGCCTAGGTGCTGGTCCAGATAGTGATCCTCTGCCTCAAATTGGCCCAAAAACTCCCAATCCATGGCATTTTGGCTGCGGAACAGCTGCAGTTCTGTTTGGGGGGGAAGATTTTGCCATTGCCAGCTAATATCGGCCATTTGGTTATTGAGTAGTTCGGCCTCAAAATCGAGTTTTTCCTGGCTCAAAAGAGTCATTTGGCTGCAGGCATTGCCTAGGGTATCGCCCCAGATTTGGTCGATCCATTCGGGATGGTCAATAAAGGGATTTCGGTTGCCCTGTATGCCATAAACCGCATTATTACGGGCCAATTCTTTATTGCTAACGGGATCATTTGCGTGCCAATTGAGCAAAAGTTGAAGTAGCCAGGGCGCAAAGGCGGTGCAAGGATCGCTAGACATAGCGCAGCTGCCCGCACTACTTAAAGGTTGCCAACTGGCCCAGTCAGATTGATAGCGGCAGGCCATATAAAAATACATGCGGGCATAATCGCCTTTATACTCATCGATGGGTTCAAAATAGTTGCCCCCACAAGGCAAACTGGGGCTTTCGCCGACCATAAAGCCATTGCTGCCCGTTCGGCTAGCGAGCGTAACCAAACCTGGCGGATGATTGCTTTTAGATCCGTTGAGGCTGCCATCCGAAGGCAAAATATGGTGCATATCGGTATAGGCACTATCTGTATTAGCCGTGCCGCCGCCCCACCAAGACTTGGGAAAAGAGTGTTCTCTTTGGTAGCAATTGCCTTCTCCGCCTGGGCAAGAACCTTGGTCTCTATCGCTGCAGGGATCGAGTTCGTACTCGCCTGTTGCATTGGGGAAATCGGTAAATACATCCCAGATAATTGTGGCATTGCCTGCATCATTTTGGCGAAGATCGGTATGTAAAATGGCATCCCAAACGTCATAGTCGCTAGAGGTGTACTCTATTTTATTTTGTTGGCGAATTAGTTGGTGTAAGTCGCTTTTAAGGGCACAACAATTTTGACTGCCATCAATAGCCGCATAATAATCGGCCAAGATGCGGATATTATCGAGCTTATAGGATTTGCTTTGGCTAGCATAACCGATGTATCGAAAGGCAAAATAGACCGTAGACCCGCTAATGTTATCTAAACTAATTGCGGGATGTCGTTGAAAAAGCGTAGAAAAGCAGCTCAAGGAATTGATATCGAGCAGGCGAAGATCAAGTGCTTGCCAAGAAGCCGCGGCAAGGTCGGCCGCACTGCCACCGCCATTATAATTGCTAGAATAAAACAGTTCTAAATTGGGCCCTTGATAATAATCATTGTAATCGAAGAGCAAAAATTCCTCTTGGTAGAGGTCCAAATTGATGGGGGGCGAAATCAGCCAATCTTCATCGTCGGCGGCCCCATAGCCATTGCAAGTAGCTTCCCCATTTTGAGCGGTCCAGATGTCGGTATCATCACTTAGACTAATTGCGGACCAGCTCCCTAAACCAGTGGCAAAATCTTCCTGATGAACAATTGTTTGTGCGCTAATTGGCCCTAAGGTCGCCAAAAAGCAAAAAAGTAATAGTGGTTTTAAGTCAAGCATCACGATTAAAATTAGGTGAGTGTGTTGGAATTGCTTGCCTCGGTGTTGTTTTGCTTGGCTTTCAATTTAACATTTATATTATATAGACTATGGAGTTAGTTTAGCCCAGCAGCTCTAATCTTTTGAAGATGCTTTGGGGCTGCCCCTCGCCTTCGGCTCAGGTCGCTCCACTTCGCCGCTCGCAGGTCTGCTCGGCCCTGCAGCCCTGCGGGCTTTGGTCTGGCGCCTGTGGCGGCCCTGCTCCGGCAGCTCAGCCTGCGGCGGCTTCGCCGCCTGTAGATCGCAGAAAATCACCCCCCAGAGAAATAAAAAACTTGCAAAAGCCAAGGAAAACCCCTAAACTGAAACACAAAAATTTAACAAGATGGCAAAACAACCAAATAGACCCGCAAATTTGCCCGAAGAAGCAAAATGGGTACAGAATAAAAGCCGCTGGGAGGCTGGCCAAACCAACGAAAACGGAAAAACAATCGGCCCCTGGAAAATCTGGCGCAAAAACGGCCAGCTCTGGATGGAAATGGAGTATGATAACAATGGCCAACATATCAATACCTATCGCCGTTACCACCCAGATGGTAGCCTATCTCAAGAAGGAAGCTATAAAAATGGCAAACTAGACGGCTGGCTAACTTACTACCGTCAACGCTCTGGAAATACCAAAGAAGCCTTCCCCAGAGAGGTCTATTACCAGCAAATTGTCAAGGTGAAGCAACGCTATATCAATGGCCAAGCCCTAGGCAAACGCTATCTACTACAAAATGGCCAAGAGGTTACCAATTACCTTAGCCATAAACCCGCCTTTGTCCCTGAAGAAGCCTGCTGGAACCAAAGCGACTATGAATGGGAATTAGGAGACTATGATGCAGAGGCCAAAAAACACGGCCTCTGGAAATGGTGGCGACCCGACGCTAGCCTGGTCTGCGAAGCCAACTATGATCATGGCGTTTTAGAGGGGCCACTCAAACGCTACCACAATGATGGCTCCGTCTCCAGAGAAGGCCAATACAAACAAGGCAAAGCTGAAGGCGTGCACCACTTTTATCGCACGAAGAATTATAGCCAGGAACGCTTCATGGGGGAGGTGGACCAAAGAGTAGAACGCTACGAAATTCACTATAAAAGCAATGGACAAGAAGACCACCGAGCCTATTTCCTCGCCGATGAGACCCCCTGTAGCAGCAAGGGCTTCGCCTTACTAGAGGTAGAACTAGAGGATCTACTGACGCCTAGCCCCAACGATTTTTTCCCCAACCGCTACCAAGAACTACTCGGCCGCATTTACCCAGAACTTCTAGCCCAAGACCAAACTACTGCCTTGGCTAAAATTAAAGCAAACTTTGAACAGCTCTGGGGCAAAAGCCTACCCGAAGACTTAGCCAAACTCTACGAACTCTGGTCCGCCATTGGCCAAAGAGAACTCTTCGATGGCTTATTGCTGGCCCTACCGAATAACCAAGCCCTTTTAGACCAAAAAGCAGCAGGCAAAAACCTCTTTGAAGAAGCTCTGCTCTCTATGCAACAAGAATATCCCTACGACTATATCATAGACTGGTTCACTGGAGGTATCTGCCTAGACCTTCCCCAACAGCGACAAACAGGCCGCTACCGCTATGGCCACTATAGCTATCTCTACCAACTCTACGGAGAAGGCCAAGAACAAGGCAAAATCTATACTTACGAACATAATAATAACGGACTCTGGGGTAGCCAACTAAGCAGCGCTATGGCCCCCAATATCTCTAGCTGGCTCTTTGGACTCTCTGCTTTCTCTTTCTTCCACGAATACGAGCTACTGTCTAAAAACCAATTTGCTAGCCTATACGATGGCCCGCTCAAAGGTTGTTTTGCCCCCAAATACTATTTCATGAATCATGTGCGTATGGAGAACCGCTATCTCAATGAGAGCGATTTTAACTACCGCCCACAACCCAACCCCCTAGTCCAGCAATACAATAAGAGCCATTGGATTATTGAGTTGTTCCGCGCAGAAGGTGACCCCTCTAGCATTGCGTACAACTTCTATAGCAATCAGCCCTACAAGGCTCCAGAGCAAGCTACAGATATCCTCAGCTCAGTCCCAGAAGCGCTTTACCACCTCTGGTCGGCCTTTTGGCTCAATAGCGCAAACGCCCAACTAACTACTTATATCGATTTGTGTAAAGCATCTCCTTCTTTGATTCTACAGGCCGCAGCCGAACTAGCCGAAGAACTACAGACTGGTCGAAAACGCCTCGGTTTTATCATTGATGTTCCAAAGATTAAGGCCGACTTTAATGAGTATGCCGCCCAATACGTCTAAGTTTTCCCCAAACCAATCTAAGAAATGAGCTCCCTTCGGGGAGCTTTTTTTATTTTATCCATTCAAGTATCTCCTGATCTTAAACCACAATCCAATGAAGAATCTATGCTTTTTGCTGGGCCTCGTCCTGCTCCACTCTAGCCTCTGGGCCCAAAAAGATGAACGCCCTGCGCTCATCGCCACCGTCGATAGCTTTTTTGTTTATTTGCATACTGGCGACTCGGCCCAAATGCGCTCGCTCTTAGCCCCCCAAATGGAACTACTCACGGTAGCTGGCGATAAGGTACAACGCAGTCCACTACCCGCCTTCCTGATGGCCATCGCCCGCCAACCTAGATTGCAAGAATGGGAGGAAAAACTCTGGGATTATCGCCTTCAAATAGATGGACCATTGGCTACCGTTTGGACCCCCTACAGCTTTTATCTCGATGGAAATCTCAGCCATTGTGGAGCCAACCATTTTACGCTCCGCCAAAAGGCCGATGGCCAATGGCAAATCATTAGTTTGGTGGATAGCCGCAGAAGAGAAAATTGTCTGGAGCAATCTTGGGCCGAAGAAAGCCAGGCCAAAATTGATACCCTCATGGACCAATGGCATTTGGCCGCCAAGGAAGCCGATGCCGATGGCTTTTTTGGCAAAATGACCAAAGAAGGCATTTACATAGGGACCGATGCTAGCGAAAGATGGTATAGAGACGAATTGAGAAGCTGGGCCAAAGGCGCCTTTAAGCAAGCTCCCGCCTGGGATTTTAGCGTGAAAGAACGACATGTCCGCATCGATGAACAAGGTGGTAAAACGGCCTGGGCCGATGAACTGCTAGATACCTGGATGGGCCCCTGCCGAGCCACAGCGGTCCTTAGTTACCAAAATGGCGAATGGAAAATAGAACATTATCAGCTCTCTATGACGGTCCCCAACGAAAAAGTAAAAGCTTACCTCAAATGGCTTAAACAAAAATAGCTAGGGACCATTGTATAGCCTGAAGGCCTAAAGGCAGGGCCAAAAAT
The DNA here is from genome assembly GCF_028464065.1 of Saprospira sp. CCB-QB6. NCBI lineage: Bacteria > Pseudomonadati > Bacteroidota > Saprospiria > Saprospirales > Saprospiraceae > Saprospira > Saprospira sp. CCB-QB6. Next base: position 3,072,369 of record NZ_CP116808.1, read on the forward strand.
GGCCCAGCGCTGCGGAGGGGTGGCCCGAAGGGCCAGACCAAAGGCAGGCGCAGCCTGCCTGCAGGGCCGAGCAGACTTGCGAGCCCCGCAGCATAGCGGCGGCCGCCCACCCTATTAGGGGCGGCCGGGGGCCCCAAAAAAACTACACACAAATAGATAGTCTCTAACTCTAGTGGAAAGCCTAGAATAATTTTAGGACATTAGGAAAAGCTTACTATCTTTGAGCCGAGGCCTTTGCTTCAGCAAGAATAAACAACTATTACATTAAATAAATCAATAACTGAACATCCTATGGCAGAAATTGTAAGAATGCCTGCTCTCAGTGATACGATGACAGAGGGTACTTTGGTGGCTTGGCATAAAGCAGAAGGCGAAGCTGTAGAAATCGGCGAATTGTTGGCTGAAATTGAGACGGATAAAGCCGTCATGGAGTTTCAAAGTCTTTATGAAGGAACTCTTTTGCACATTGGTGTAGAGGAAGGTAGCGCAGTACCTGTCAATCAAATTATTGCCGTAATTGGCGAGAAAGGAGAGGATGTTCAAGCCCTTTTGGCCCAAGCAAAGGCAGGCGATTCAGCCACTACCGAAGAGGCTGCTCCAGCCGAAGAAGTAGTACAAGAACTAGAAGCTCCTTTGGCTCAAAAAGAAACAATTTCTTCTGATGATAGCCGCCTAAAAGCTTCTCCCTTGGCCCGCGCAATGGCCAAAGAAGAGGGAATCGACTTGAACAACGTACAAGGTTCTGGCGATGACGGACGCATTGTCAAAAAAGATATTTTGGCTTATATGGAAGGCCAAAAAGCTGCTCCAGTAGCCGCTACTCCCGCCCCTCAAGTGGCTGCACCTAAGGTGCCCGAGGCCAAAGGAGGCTACAAGGATGTTCCGCTAAGCCAAATGCGCAAAACGATTGCCCGCCGCCTAGGCGAAAGCAAATTCAATGCGCCTCACTTCTACTTGACTATGGAAATTTGCATGGACAAGTTGATGGAAACTCGCCAATACATCAAAGGCATTAGCGAAACCTCTATTTCTTATAACGACTTTGTAGTGAAGGCTGCCGCTAAGGCCCTCCAACAACATCCTAGCATCAATGCCTCTTGGTTGGGCGATGCTATCCGCTACTACGACTATGTGAATATCGGAGTGGCCGTAGCTATGGATGAAGGTTTGGTGGTTCCTGTTGTCGATGCCGCTGATACGAAGTCTTTGTCTCAAATTGCAACCGAAATTCGCGAATTGGCTGGCAAAGCCCGCGATCGCCGCTTGCAGGCTCAAGAAATGCAAGGCAATACCTTTACGATCTCTAACCTAGGTATGTTTGGCATTGACGAGTTTACCGCTATCATCAATCCACCCGATGCCTGTATCTTGGCTGTGGGCCGCATCGCGCCCCGCCTTGTTATGGTAGATGGCGAAGTGAAGGAGTCGAACTTCATGAAAGTGACCCTTTCTTGCGACCACCGTGTAGTAGATGGCGCTCAAGGCGCTCGTTTCCTACAAACATTACGCGACATTCTAGAAGAGCCCATGCGTTTAATCATCTAATCGCTTTCGCTCGATCAATATATTAGCCAGTTGCCTCAGAGGTAGCTGGCTTTTTTATTTTTCTTTTGGGGCCCGCGGCCGAACAGGCCTTCGGCCTGCATCGGCCGCCGCTATGCTGCGCCGCTCGCTACTCGCTCGGCCCTGCAGCCCTGCGCCTGGCTTTGGTCTGGCCCTTCGGGCCACGGCTGCGCAGCGCTGGGCCGCTCAACGGCCTTTCTCTCTTTGGGCTCCCTGCTTCGGCCGCCAATTCTATGGTAAGAAGAGAACCCGCTTTATCATTTAGCCCCTAAGCGCCTATCCTTAAACTCTAGTAGGGGAGGCCCAGAAAAAAAATATAGGCCAAATTAGATAGGGCCCCAGTTAAATGTAATGATGCAGATGGCTAGGGCCTGGGGCCGGAGCTAAATGTAACGATGCAGATGCCTCTGGCCTGGGGCCGGAGCTAAATGTAACGATGCAGATGCCTCTGGCCTGGGGCCGGAGCTAAATGTAATGATACAGATGCCTCTGGCCTGGGGCCGGAGCTAAATGTAATGATACAGATGCCTCTGGCCTGGGGCCGGAGCTAAATGTAATGATACAGATGCCTCTGGCCTGGGGCCGGAGCTAAATGTAATGATGCAGATGCCTCTGGCCTGGGGCCGGAGCTAAATGTAATGATACAGATGCCTCTGGGGAATTCCCAGAGCTAAATGTAACGATTCAGACACCTCTGGGGGTTTTCTTCGACTCGCTTGTACAAGAGGTCTGGTACTAAGGTATTGAAGGCCGCGTTTTGGATGAAAGAAGAAAAGGAAATTGGATTATAGCGCTTTTAAAGAGTTATCGGGGCCATGAGAGGGCTGCTTAAAAGCAGCTCTTTGAGGAATATCTTTATCTATAATAGTCATATTTTCAGTCGAAGGCTTATCTTCAGTAGAAGGAGGCGGAACCGCTGCCCTCAAAGCAACAGAAAAAAACTCAAAAATAGGATGAAAGAAGAAATAGTAGCTCTAGCGCATATCTATAAGCGTTTTCCCTTGGGCGAGGGGGAATTCACGGCCCTAAAAGATTTGAGCCTAAGCGTCCGAGCTGGAGAGTTTTCGGGCTTAGTGGGCCCCTCTGGCTCTGGTAAAACCACTTTACTGAACATTATTGGAGGCTTAGACCAACCCACAGAAGGACAAGCCATTGTTTTGGGCCAAGATATAGCAACAATGACCGCTAAAGCCGCCGCTCAATTCCGAAATCTAGAGTTAGGCTTTATCTTTCAACAGTTTAACCTCTTGCCGGTCTATACCGTCTTTGAAAATGTAGAGTTTCCCTTGTTGTTGCAAAAAAAGACGAAGGCAGAACGCCAACAGAGGGTTAAAGAAGCTTTAGTTTGGTTAGGAATAGACCATCTAGCCGATAAGAAACCCGATAAGTTATCGGGCGGAGAGGGCCAAAGAGTAGCTATTGCTAGAGCTATCGTCAAACGCCCAAAGCTCATTTTAGCCGATGAACCCACAGCGAACCTAGATGCAGCTAATGCGCATAATATTATGCGCCTCATGCGCCGTCTCAATCAGGAGCTAGGGACCAGTTTCCTTTTCTCTACCCATGATGAGAAAGTAATGGCCTATCTGGAACGCATTATTCATCTTCGAGATGGCGAAATCGAAAAAGATGAGGCCCAAACGCCCAAAACTGTAGCCGAATGATTGCATGGACCTTAGCTTATCGAAATTTAAAAGGCGCTGGGCTACGCACTTGGCTCAATGGCAGCATTCTATCGCTGGTTTTTGTATTGATTCTCTTTATCAATGGGATGTTAGATGGCTGGAATCAATCGGCTAGACAGGATACCGCAGATTGGGAAATTGGCGAGGGCCAGTTTTGGGCCCAAGATTTTGATCCCCTAGACCCCTTTTCTTACCAAGAGGGCCTAAAAAAATGGCCCCAAGAAGCAGAAGGCGTCCCCATCTTATGGCGACAAGGGAGTATCTATCCCGATGGACGGATGTACCCCCTAATCATCAAAGGGATTCCCGCCCAACAAAAGTTGTTGGCTCTGCCCACGGCGCTTTTAGCCCAAAGCAAAGCCGATTTTCCGGCCCTAATTGGTCGCAGAATGGCCAAGAACTGCCAACTTAAAGTAGGAGACCGCATTTTGCTGCGTTGGCGAGACCAAAAAGGCAGCTTTGATGCCCAAGAAGTAGAGATTGTCGCTATTTTTGATAGCCCTGTAGCAGCTGTGGACCAAGGACAAATTTGGGTAGACTTGGCCAATTTGCAAGCAAAAACAGGACTGCAAGAGCAAGCCAATCTCTTTGTAGCCGCTAAAGCCAATCAACAGCCAATCGCTGGAGCCCTTTGGCAGGATAAGGAAAAGCTTTTGGCCCCAATCAATAAAATCATCGCCTCGAAGAAAGGGAGTTCGCAGTTTAGTTATTACATCTTGCTGGGCATTGCCCTTTTGGCCCTTTTTGATACTCAAGTCTTGTCCATATTTAAGCGACAAAAAGAAATTGGGACCTATATTTCCTTAGGGATGACGCCTGCTCAAGTGCAGTTGCTCTTTACCTTAGAAGGGGGACTTTATGCCATCCTTGGCATTTTGCTAGGTGGTTTATATGGTGGGCCTTTGCTATATTATTTTGCTCAAAATGGAATTCCCATGCCCGCTATGGCTGATGAAATGGGGGTAAGTATGGGCAAGGCCATTTATCCTGTCTATAGTTTGGGCTTGTTACTGCAAACCGTATTGATTATTCTAGGCAGCTCATTTCTGGTCAGTTACTGGCCTGCGCGTAAAATTGCAGGCATGAGTCCCGTGGCCGCCTTAAAAGGAAAACTGCAATGATATACTTTCTATTTAAAGGCATTTGGCGGGATCGTTCTAGGAGCTTTTTCCCCATCTTGGTCACGGCCTTAGGGGTTTTGCTCACCGTCTTTCTGTCGGGTTTTATGCAAGGTGTTTTTAATGACATCATCGAGCAGAATGCGCGTCTAGAAACGGGGCATCTCAAACTGATGAGCCGTGCTTATGCGGAACTAGCTAGTCAAAAGCCCAATGATTTGGCCCTTTATGAGGCAGATAGTTTACTGGCCCGTTTGCGTAAAGATTATCCCGAATTGATTTGGACGCCAAGGATTCGCTTTGGAGGGCTAGTCGATTTGGCCAATGAGCAAGGGGAAACCCAAGCCCAAGGACCTGCCAATATTACCGCTCTAAACCTTAGTGACCCCAGTTTGGGCGAGGCCCAGCGCTTGAATCTGCAAAAATCGCTTTTGAAAGGGCAACTGCCCCAAGCCCCCAATGAAGTATTGATGGGAGAAGGTTTTGCGCAGCGTTTGGGGATTGAGTTGGGCCAAAGTTTTAGTTTGATGGGCAGCACGATGGAAGGCAGCATGAGCTTTAGGAACTACAAACTAGTGGGGGTTATTCGTTTTGGAGTAGTGGCCATGGATCGGAGCAGCCTCATTATGAATTTAGCTGATGCCGAGGAGTTTTTGGATATGCAGGATGCTGCTGCAGAGATCTTGGGTTATTTCAAGCACAATAGTTATCCCGCTAAAAGGGCCAAAGAAATTGCCGAGGCCTTTAATGCTGCCCAGGCGGATAATCCCGATGAGTTTACGCCCTTAATGCTTTCGCTTCGAGAGCAAAACAGTTTGGGCCAATATGTAGATTATGCGAATAATATGTCTAGCTTGATCATTGGCATTTTTGTGTTGGCTATGTCTATTGTCCTTTGGAATATGGGGCTATTAGGAGGATTGAGACGCTATAAGGAGTTTGGGATTCGTCTGGCTCTAGGCGAGGCCAAGGGGCAGATTTATCGCTCTATTTGTTTGGAGGCGCTCTTGATTGGGTTCTTGGGCTCTTTGATAGGGACCATAGTTGGCTTGGGCTTATGCTATTACCTTCAGGTTTATGGAATTGATTTAGATGGGGCCTTGGACCAATCTAATGTGATGATGCCAGCGGTGTTTAGGGCCAAATTGACCGTAGAATTGCTCTATATTGGCTTTTTGCCTGGGCTTTTGGCTAGTCTTTTGGGCAGTATGCTGGCCGGTTTAGGCATCTACAAAAGGAGTACGGCCGATTTATTTAAGGAATTGGAGGCCTAGAAACTGGTCCAAAGGGCCGAAGGCCCGCCGGCCTAGCGATGCGAAAGGGGGGCCGTCAGGCCAGACCGAGCCCCAAATTGCGTAGCAATTTTGGGGCGAAGGGCCGAGCGAATAGCGAGCCCTGAAGCGTAGCGCCGACGAGCGAAGCGAGGCGGAGGCCCCTAAAACATATAAACTAAAAAGAGATGAAAAAGACCTTATCTATCTTGTTGTTGAGCCTCTTTGTTATGGGGGCAAACTGGGCGCAGACGGCCAGTGAAATTATGGAGAAGATGGAGCAAAATATGAGCAGTAAAACGCAGATTAGCCGAAGTCAGATGATTATTTATGGTCGGAGGGGCCAGCGGGTGGTGGAGAGCAAGAGTTATGCGGAGGGGAATAAAAAAGCTTATACAGAATATTTGGCGCCAGCTCGGGAGCGGGGGACCAAAATGCTTAAACTAGAGGATCGCTTGTGGATTTATTCGCCGGCGACGGATCGGAGCATTCAGTTGTCGGGCCATTTGCTTCGGCAGTCAGTTATGGGCTCGGATCTATCTTATGAAGATATGATGGAGGATCGAAAGTTGCAGGAAATATATACGGTAAAGCTTTTGGCCACAGAAGAGCAGCAGGGCGAGGCGCTTTGGGTTTTGGAGTTATCGGCTAAGGTAGAGGGCTTGAGCTATCCGAAGCGAAAAATTTGGGTTCATCAGAGCTATTATGTGCCTGTGAAAGAGGAATTATACGCGAAAAGTGGGCAATTGCTCAAGGAGTTGACTTTCTCGGATATTGAGGCATTTGGTACTCGATACTATCCAAGGCGAACACATTATAAGGATGTGTTGAAAAAGGGAAAGGGGACTGATTTTATCTTGTTGGAGTTAGAATTGGATGCGGAGATCCCTGCACATTACTTCAATAAAGCGATCTTGAAGCGCTAAATCAAAAAAGGGCTGTCGGAATTTTCCGACAGCCCTTTTGACGCATTACAGTAGTGGTTTAGGCATCTGTTTTAGCGCTATTTTTTTCTTCTACTCGCTCTACCACCTCTTTAGCGAGGTCTAAGTAATCTTTGGCGCCATTAGAAGACTTGTTATATTCAAAGATATCCTTATGCTGAGAGGGTGCTTCGGCTAGGGCCACATTGCTGCGGATTTTTGTTTTGAAGACTTTATCTCCAAAATACTTCTTGATTGTTTGGACGATATCGCGATTAAGAATTTTGCGGCTATCGTACATCGTGGCAATTACGCCGCCCATTTTAAGTTTCTTATTGAGGCGGAAGCTAACCTTATCGGTAATCTGTTTGATCTTGGCCAAACCTTGCAGGGCCAAAAATTCGGTTTGCACAGGGATAAAGACAAAGTTGCTAGCAGTAAGGGCGTTGAGCGTAAGCAAGCCCAAAGAGGGGGGACAGTCGATGATGACATAATCATATTCCTCTTGAACGGGCTCAAAGAGTTCGCGTAGGATATACTCTCGGCCGGGCTCATTGATGAGTTCCATTTCGGCTCCAGAAAGATCCAAAGAAGAGGTAATGACATCAAAATTATCCTTTACATTATAGGGTTGCAATTCGGCTTCCCCACGCATATTTTCATAGATCGTAATGCGTTGTCGGGGAATCCCCAAAGAGATCGTCAAGTTGGCCTGAGGATCAAGGTCTACCAATAGTACCTTTTTATTCAATTTAACGAGGGCCGCGCCCAAATTGATGGCAGAGGTAGTCTTTCCAACGCCTCCTTTGTGGTTCAATAGGGATATAATAATACTCATGCTCTTCTTATTGGTCTTTACTAAATAACTAAGCCGCTTGCTTCTGTGAAGTGCTAGCTCGCCCAAAATAGTAAAAAAATATCTTTTTGCGCTTTTCGCTCTTCATATTTTGCGCAGGATCAGCCAAGGACAAGCGGCTATTTAACGGACTGAAAATGGAAAAAAATATTAGTTTTGGGCCATGAAAGAGACCATAGATCAATTAGACGAAAAATATATGCGACGGGCCATTTCTTTGGCTCGTTTGAGTGGGGGCAGTCAGCAGCCCAATCCTAGAGTAGGGGCCCTTATTGTTCATCAGGGCCGTATTATTGGAGAAGGCTTTCATCAAAAGGCGGGAGAGCCGCATGCTGAGGTCTTGGCGGTTCGCTCGGTTCAAGATCAATCGCTCTTAGCCGAATCGACCATTTATGTGACCTTAGAACCCTGTTTTCATCATGGGCGGACGCCTCCTTGTGTAGATTTGATTGTGCAACATCAGATTCCCCGAGTGGTTATTGCTCAGGCCGATCCCTTTGAGAAGGTTGGAGGCAAGAGCATTGCTCGCTTGAGGGATTTGGGGCATGAGGTCAAAGTTGGGGTTTTGGAAGAAGAGGCGGCTTGGCTCAATCGCCGTTTTTTTCGCCATATCACCCAAAAACGCCCTTACATTGTCCTAAAGTGGGCCTGTTCTGCAGATGATTTGATGGGGCGAGCGGGGGAGAATCTTCGGATATCCAACCCTATTTCTAGCCGCATCAATCACCGTTGGCGCAGCCAAGAAAGTGCAATTCTAGTAGGGCGAAAAACAGCAGCGGTAGACAATCCCGCCTTGAGCAATCGCTATCATTTTGGGCGGCAACCGCTGCGGATGGTTTTGGACCGAGAGGGGCAATTGCCTATGGCGTTACAACTATTTGATGGACAGCAAGCGACCAGAGTGTATCGGGCCATTCCGCCCGCTTTGGAGCAAAAGAATCTAAGCTTTGTCCAACTTCCCTATGCGCAGCTTTTGGAGGAACTTTGCGCCGATTGGCAGCAACTAGGCCTGCAATCGGTTTTGGTAGAAGGAGGTGCGCAGCTTTTGCAGAGCTTTCTATCGGCTGGCCTTTGGGATGAAATTCGCATTTTGCGTTCTTCCGATATTTTGGGCCATGGCATTGCGGCCCCCATAGCGCCCAAAAACTATTTGAGAAGCATACAGCCGCTATTCGATAATCAGGTAGAAATTTATTACCGCAAAGCCTAATTTGTGTTTTATCTCCTCTTGAGTATTCTTTGCTCAACGGCCTTGATAACGGTTTTCAAGCTCTTTCCCCGCTTTGGGATCGATACTTTTGGGGCCATCGTCATCAACTATTTTGTCTGTGTGTTGGCCGGAAGCTTTTACACGGGCCAACTGCCCGATTTAGGGGCGCCTTATATGCCCTATGCCCTAATTTTAGGGGTCATTTTTATCAGTTGCTTTTATGCGGTGGGCATGACGGTGCGGCTATTTGGCGTAACGATTTCTTCGGTCCTCCAAAAGATGTCGCTTCTGATTTCGGTACCCTATGCGATCCTCGCCTTTCATGAGCCTGCCGGCAGCTTTAAAGTTATTGGTTTGGGCTTGGCCTTTGCGGCTGTTTTGGCCAGCAATTGGCCCGAAAAACTAGGGGAGGGCGATAGCCGAAAACAAGAGCGACAACAATATTTGGCTCAGGGCGGTAGCCTGCTTTTACTTTGGTTCTTCCCCATCTATAGCTTTGGCGGCAGCGGCCTAATAGAGGTGCTTTTGCAGTTTGTCCAACAAAAAGTTTTGCTAGATCCCGAAGGAGATTCCGCTGCTTTTTCCACCGCCATTTTTGGCTCGGCGGGCTTGGCGGGCGCTTTGGTCTATCTCTATCAACTCCTTAGCGGCAAGGCCAATTGGTCTTGGAAAAACCTAGGCGGTGGGCTAGCATTGGGCATTCCCAACTATTTTTCCATTGTTTTTTTACTTTTGGCCCTCAACGTTTGGGACAAATCCGTGGTCTTACCCATCAACAATATCAGCATCGTAATGGCCACCGCCCTAATAGGCCTTTTCTTCTTTCATGAACGTTTGTCAAAAATCAATTATATTGGGGTGCTTTTAGCCATTTTCGCTATCTTATTGATGGCCTATTCACAATGATTTTGGGGCCTCCGCCTCGCTGCGCTCGTCGGCGCTACGTTGCGGGGCTCGCTCTTCGCTCGGCCCTGCGCCGCCCAAGGCGGCTGGGTCTGGCCCTGCGGGCCACCCCTCCACATCGCTAGGCCAGCGGGCTGGCGATACCGCCAGCCAGAGCAGCGCAGGGCAAAGCCCTGCGCCCCAAGCGCGGGCTACCCCATTTGCATGCATTTAAATCAGTACAATGAAACAGATACTAATTGCCAGCCTTTTTCTTTTTTGTGCACAGTGGAGCTGCGCACAATATTATGCCTATGGCGGTTATGAATACAGCAGTTTTCAATCGGATGAACTAGATGCCATTGTGGCGGAGTTCAATGATCGAGAGGCGCATAGTTTAGGCAATTTGCGGGCTTTGCATGGCTATCGTTTTGGTATTGGTCGTTATGCCGAGCTAACTGATGTTGCCTTGGGGTTTGGCTATTTGGGCCGTAAGCTCAGTAGCGTCAATCCGCAATTGCTCAAAGAAACGGCGGAGTTAGAATATAGCCTCATTTCGGCAGATGCCAGCATTGGGTATCGGCCTTTCAAGTCTAAGTTTCATAGTATTGGGGCCAGTTTGCACATGGGCCAAATGCGTTATCGCTATTCTTTTGGAGGCGATTATTTGGTCCCGATTAAAACCTATAATATTTGGGGCGAAATATATGCAGAATTGGCCTTTCCCTTTCGCTTTTTGCTCAAAAAGGAGCAAAGAGACCGCTTATTTTATATCTTTAAGATTCGGCCTTTTTATCGGGTTTATCGTCCTTTGGACCTATATGCTTTGCAGCGGGATTTCAATTTGGACCAGAATGTAGGCTTTAACCAAATCAATCAAAAAGGAGGGCAGTTTGGGCTCCGCCTATCGATTGTGGTTCCTTTTCTAACAAAAGAAGAACAAGTTCGCTATAGCCGAAACCCCAAAGCGGCCAAAAGAGCGCAACTAGAGAAAAAGTACAGCACAAAAACAGGAGCAAAATAAGGCTGTTAAAGGCCTAGCGATGTGCAGCAGTGGCCCGAAGGGCCAGACCCAGCCGCCTAAGGCGGCGAAGGGCCGAGCGAGCAGCGAGCTGCGGAACGTAGCGCCCGCCGAAGGCGGGAGGCCCCAAAACAGCAGCGAGCTGCGGAACGACAACAAGGCCTTTAGGCCGCAGTTCGACGACCGAAGGGAGTAACCGCCCGCCAAAGGCGGGAGGCCCAAAAAAATATTCTAATTCAAAAACAAAAAACGAGCGTATGAAAAAGCTAATCACTTTAGTAATTGTGGCTTTAATTGGTTGGATTGTCTATGTATCTGTCTTAGGCACGCCTGAGGATAAAGCCGTTCGAAATGAATTGTTGGGATCGGCTAAGGACTTTGGACAGACCGTGGTAAAAGTATTTAACCATGAAAAGGACAAGGTAGAAGCAGGCACCTATGATGAGGTTTTGGACAAATTGGACAAAGCCATTGACAACTTGAAGAAGGCCGATGAGGATCAAGATTATGCCCAGAAATTAAAGGATTTGGAGGCTGAGCGTCAGCGGATTAAAGAAATGCTGGCTGCAGGACAGAATGCAAAATCGGCTCGTTCTGCACAAGACCCAAATGCGGCTACTCAGGAAGATATCCGTAAACTGGCGGAAGAGGTGGTAAAGGTTTCTGAAGAAATGGAAAAGAAAAAATAGTCCATGCAAGCGGCAGAACTAGCAAATTTAAAGCGTTTATTAGCGGCAGAAGACGGGCGAGAGTTGGGCCTCGTATTGGCTCAGTCTTTTGCTGCCCTGCCTGCAGATGCAGAGCTGGCCGAACTGATTGTTCGGACGCCAGCAGGCTTACTTTGGGCCATAGAAAGCGGTCAAGAAGCGCTTTTGTCTGTTTTGGAACAACTGAGTTTGCACTATGAACCTTTAGCGGTTTTGCCGCAGCCTTTGGGCTATTTATCTAGCTTGCGTAGCTTGAGCCTTAGTCATAACTATCTATCCGACTTGCCCAGCAATTTAGGGGATTTAGTAGCTTTGGAGAAGTTCCACATTCATTATAATGAGTTGACCGATTTACCAGAAAGTTTGGGGGAGTTGCCTGCTTTGCGTTCCCTTTCGCTCAATAGTTGTGGCTTGAGTCAATTGCCTAATTCTTTGGCCCAGTTAGAACAGCTACAAGAGCTCATTTTGATGGATAATGAATTGACGGAGCTACCTAGAGCCTTGGCTCAGCTGCAAAATTTAGAAAAGCTGATTGTTCGAGGCAATCGTTTGCAGCGACTACCCGAAGAGCTTTGCGCCTTGTCCAAACTTCGGATTTTAGATTTAGGCGATAATGAAATTGATCGTTTGCCCTACAATCTGCCCCAATTGAGCAAATTACAAATGCTGCACCTAGAGCGCAACCAACTTTCTAGTGGCCAAAAGCGAAGCTTAAGCAGCCAATTACCCAATGTAAACATTTATTTTTAGAGAACTACCCCAGCTTATGTCCATATCAGAACAACATAATTACCTCTATTACGGGACCAAAACCAATGCCTCTGAACTTCGTAGTTTTGTAGAGCATATCTTGAAAACCAATGAGCGGATGGAGCAGCAAAATCGCCCCAAAACGCCCATTTGTATTTGGGGAAAACACGGTATTGGAAAAACACAGTTAGTGGAAAGTATAGCCCGTGAAAAGGGCTATCAGTTTGCCTATATTGCTCCAGCTCAATTTGAAGAAATGGGTGATTTGGTGGGTATGCCACGCATTGATGAAGCGGGCAGAACGCAATTTTCTCCCCCCGATTGGGTGCCGCAGCAAGAAGGACCAGGCATCCTCCTTATTGATGATGTAAACCGAGCAGATGACCGCATTCTTAGAGGAATTATGCAGCTCTTGCAAAACTATGAGCTAGTTAGCTGGAGCTTGCCTAAAGGTTGGCAAATTGTTTTAACGGCCAATCCCGATGGGGGCGATTATTCCGTTACGCCTATGGATGATGCCATGCTCACCCGCATGATGCACATCACCATGGAGTTTGATGTGAAAGAATGGGCCAAATGGGCCGAAGAATATGGCTTGGACCCTAGAGGAATTAACTTTGTATTGACTTATCCCGAAATGGTCACGGGCGAACGAACAACTCCCCGCTCTTTGGTGCAGTTCTTTGAATCTATTGCCGATATTCCTGATCTTTCTCAGGAGTTGGGCCTTGTTCAACTTTTAGCTGATTCTGCTCTGGATAGCAATACCGTGGCGGCTTTTCTCTCTTTTGTCAATAACAATTTGGCCAAATTGATTAGCCCAGAAGATATTCTCAATGCTAAAGACTTTAAGCAAGAAGTGCTTTCTCCAATTAAGTCGGTAGTTTCTAAAGGTAGCTTAAGAGTAGATATTTTGGCCACAATTTGCACGCGTTTGGTCAACTTCCTTAATATCAATAGTATTAAGCCAAACAAAGAACAGTTGCAAAATATCAAGTCCTTTATCAAAATTGACTTTCTGCCCAATGATATCCGTTTGGCGATGGCCCAAGACTTAGTCGCCTCGCCCAATAAACACCTCAAAGTGATAATGACTGATCCCGAAATTGGGAAGTTGTTGTTGCAGAAGATGTAAAACAAAAAAGGAGCTTGACCTCAGGTCAAGCTCCTTTTTTAAAATAGGGTAGGGGCAATTATACGATGTACTGCTCCAATTTAGACTTCAATTTAGCCTTAGTAGTCATGCCTACTTGGCGGTCTACAACCTCACCATCCTTAATCACAAGAATAGTGGGAATAGAGCGAATATTATACTTCATTGCAATCTCCTGGTTGCTATCGATGTCTACCTTACCTACAATAGCTTTGCCTTCAAACTCTTGAGAAAGGTCCTCAATGATGGGAGCAATTGCGCGGCAAGGACCACACCATTGTGCCCAAAAGTCAATAAGTGCTACTTGTCCAGATTCAAGTACTAGGCTATCGAAGTTGCTATTTGTGATTTCCTTGGCCATGATTTCAATCTTTGGTTTTAAATATTGTAAATATGCAGCCCATCTAAGGGGCTTTGATTATTTTGTTGTCGTAACAACGAAATTAACGATAAAGTTTGAGAACTGAAAACCGCCTAAAAAATATTTAACAGATTCCGTCTACTATGTCTAACAAATTTAGCTTTTTCTTTTGTTTTTTGCTACTTCTTCCAAGCCTTATTTTGGCCCAAAACCGCCTAGAAATGGCACTTAAGGAGTTTGAGCAGGCCCCAGAGCTTCGCTACGCCTCTATCGGTTTTGCCGCTATTGATATCGATAAAAACGAACTGATCGCCAGCCGAAATCCAGAACAATCACTGATTACGGCTTCGACCATGAAGGCCATTACGACTAGCACTACGCTGGCCCTTTTGGGCGCCAATTATCGTTTTGCTACTTATCTGGAGTATGATGGCTACATTAAAGATGGGGTTTTGCATGGCAATCTCTATTTTAAAGGAACAGGTGACCCCTGCTTGGGCTCGCCTTATATGGAGGATATTCCCAGTCTAGACGAGCTCTCCAATGAATTTTGCGAGGCTGTCCGCAAAGCAGGTATCCAAAAAATTACAGGCCTAATTATTGGCGATGGTAGCCATTATGATAACTCGATTATGGTCCCTACCTGGCAATGGATGGATATGGGCAACCATTATGGAGCAGGCGTTTCTGGCCTCAATTTGCACGATAATCTTTTCTATATGCAATTTCAACTGAGCGCCAGCCAAAGCCGTGGCCCCAAGTTTTTGGGCTGCGAGCCTGAAGTCCCTAGCCTAGAGGTCATCAATGAGCTGGAAACAGGCAAGCCCCGCTCTGGCGATCAATCCTACATCTATACGGCTCCTTATCATCCCCAAGCCTGGATCCGCGGAAGCCTACCTCAGGGCAGCAAAAAGTTTAAGGTAAAGGGCGCCGCGCCCAATCCAGAGTTGTTTGCCGCACATTGGCTCTGGCGCTCACTCAACGCACAAGGCATTCGCTGTTTGCGCCAACCCGTAACGCACCGAAACTATAAAATGGCCGAAAAACGCCGTCGTTTTCATACGCATTACTCGCCTCCCTTGGCCCAAATTATCCAACATGTCAATGAAGCTAGCCGAAATCTCTATTGCGAGTCCTTCCTCAAAACATTAGGCAAAAAGTTTAAGCAGGAAGCCTCTACTGAGGCGGGTGTTGGCGTGCTTATGGACTTTTGGGAAAAACGAGGTATTTCTACCAAGGGCTTCTTTATGCAAGATGGCTCTGGACTCTCCGCCCGCAATGGCGTACCCGCCAAAACCATGGCCCAAATTATGCGCAAAGTCTATATCGATCAAAAAAGCTTTCCCAATTTTTATAATCTATTGGCTGTAGCAGGCAAAACAGGAACTTTTAAGTACCTTGGCCGCAAAACAGCCCTAGAGGAAAACCTACACGGTAAAGGCGGCTCTATGAATCGCGTTCGCTCTTATACGGGCTACGTCAAAAGCCGATCGGGCCGCAAAATCGCTTTTTCTATTATCGTCAATAATTATAATTGTGCATCCTGGACCATCCGCAAAAAGCTAGAGAAAGTCTTGCTGGCTATGGCCGAATATAATCAGTAGCATTTGGGGCCTCCGCTGCGGCTTCGCCTTGCGGCGCTACGTTCCGCAGCTCGCTGCTCGCTCGGCCCTTCGCCGCCTTCGGCGGCTGGGTCTGGCCCTTCGGGCCACTGCTGCACATCGCTAGGCCAAATAGCTTTTAGCTGCATTTCATAACTCAGAACTTATGGCAAAATTTTCAGATCATTTGGGGCTTTGGGCCTTTAAGACCGTGCGTTTTAGCTTTCAGCTAACGCCTTTTTGGCTTTTATATGCCTATTCCAATTTTCTTTATTTGGTCCTCTACAAATTGTTGGGCTACCGCAAGCAGGTGGTCCGAGACAATTTACTGCGCTGTTTTCCCGAAAAAACAGAAGCAGAAAGAAGCCAAATAGAACGGCAGTTTTATAGCCACCTTTGCGACATCTTTCTGGAGAGCCTAAAGGGCTTGAGTATGAGCGAAAAAGAAGCTGAAAAACGCTGGAAAGTCGTCAATGGAAACATTTTGGACCCCATTGCCCAAAAACAAGGGGCTGCGGTTTTGGCTGGAGCTCACTATAACAACTGGGAATGGGGTGGAGCAGGTCTTGGCTTTCAAACGCCTATGCTCAGTATGGTTATTTATAAGCCTATGGCCAATAAATTGATTGAGGCTGAAATGCTCAAGGGCCGAAGTTTGTCGGGCAATATCATTGTACCAACTTATGAGACGGCCAAGCAATTTGAGGCGCATAAAGCAGATTCTCCGCTTTTGGTCCTCATTGCCGACCAAAACCCGAGTAGCGTGAAAAAAGCGCATTGGGTGGAGTTTTTTGGCCAACAGACGGCCACGATTCACGGTCCAGCCCGCTATGCTCAAAGCTATAATATTCCTATCTATTACTTTGATGTGCAAAAAATCAAAAGAGGAGTGTATGAGGTCCATTTTGAAGAGCTCATTAAGGATCCTCAGGCGCATACAGCCGAAGAAATTAGCCAAATTTACATGGCTAAAGTAGAGCAACAAATCCGAAAGGATCCCGCTTATTGGCTTTGGTCGCATAAGCGTTGGAAGCATAAGCCACCGCAGGCTTAGGGCCAAGGAAAAGGGCAGAAAAACCATGGTTTTTCTGCCCTTTTTTAGGGTTAAGCGGAGCTTTGTTTTGGTCCTTTTGCGTTGGGCAGGCGGCGAAGCCGCCGCAAAGGAGCGAAGCGACGCGGCTGAGGGATGGAAAAGGGTGGCCGAAGGCCAGACCGAGCAAAAATGCGCAGCATTTTTTGCGAAGGGCCGAGCAGACCTGCGAGCCCTGACACAGCCCGACCCGCCCGATAATTCATGAGGGTTTTAACCCTCATTTTGTATAGCTTCGCAAAGCGATACCGCTTTGCGCTGGGTTTTAACCCGGCGGAAGGGGCAGCCCCAAATCCTTAAATCAGTTCTAAATCTCTTTGGACGACGACCATTTCGTAACCATCTTGGATATGGGCTCTGAGGAAGAGTTTTCCTTTTCGGCGAACTTCTTTAAAGAGGAGTTGGACCTCTTCGGTCCAGAAATCTTGAGGTTGTTTGAGGTAGATGGTATGCAGCTTTTTTTTGCGCCAATAGGTAATTTCTAGCTTTTGGATCTTGAAATTTTGGCCTTCGATGCTGCGCACAAAAAGCGATTGTTCTTGAAAAAGGGCTTTGAGGGCTTTCTTTTTGAGTTGATTACTTTGGCTGGGGCCCGACCAGAGCAATTGGTACTCATTTTCTTGGGCAATATGTAGTAATTTATTGAGTTGGAAGCGGATAGGCAGCTCGATCCAGCTTTTAATAGCTTGGCCATTTTCTAGAGCGGGCTGAAAGCCTTTGATTCCTCTTAGGGTTTGCATGACGGCCTCATTGAGGGCTTTATTTAGGCCATTTAAGATTTTGACTTTGGCAATTTGGCCTTGTTCATCAACTTCAAAAGCGGCAACGATAACCCCTTCAACTTCTGCTTGCAGGGCAGTGTCTGGGTAGGGGCAGTTGAGATGGATATACTCCAAAAGTTTTTTTCGGCTACAATCTTCTTGTTGGGCCAAACTGATGAGCGGGTCGCTGCAAGAGGGGAAAAGGGCTGGGCGAGTTTCTTGGGCCCAAACTGCGCTAGATAAGAGTAAGCAGCAAAAAATATAGTAAGGCATAAGTGAAAAGCATTGGCAAAAAAAAAGACGGCTCAGCCGTCTTTCTACTAATTCTTAAATTTAACATCGATTTCCCATTCCATATCTATCGGGTTGCCTTCGGGGTCGGTGCCAGGAATCCATTTGGGCATCAGGTTAATTAGGCGGAGAACTTCCTCATCGCAACCATGACCAAGGCCTTCTTTGACTGCTGGAGAAGTAATGCTGCCATCAGCTGTTACGGTAAAACTCGCCACAACTGTCCCCACTACATTAGCATCTTTGGCGGCTTGTGGATGTTTAAGATTACTAAAAAGAAACTGCAACATTTTCATATCCGCGCAGTCATAATCTGAGACATCCTCACAACCTGGAAAGCGGGGCTCTTCTCCTTCTTGGGCATGCAATTGGCTGATGCCAAAGCTGCTGATTAGGAAAAAAAAGGCAAAGATTTGTTTCATAATATCGTTTTTTTCTAGGCCCAAAATGGGGAGACTTGGGCAGTCAGTAGTTCTTAATAAGTCTTAATTTGTAGGCAGAGGTTTATTTACGTTCTCCTCTCTGAAAATCATACCAAAAAAGACCTATTCGTAATATCTCTTGTTTAGACTTTTGGGGTGGGAAGTGATTTATTTTGCTTGATTAGCATAATTTAGGGCAAAAATCGCCTCAAAACGCCATTTTTGGAATAAAAGTTTTGACTTTAACTAATAAATTAGGTATTCCACCTAGGCCCGGATACTGGCTTTTTCCAGCTCAATTTCTCCTGGAGAGCAGTCTCTCCAAGGCACTACGCCAGACCAAGGACCAATTAATTTATATTTACTATCCTGAAACCTAAATTTTAAGGGCATTTTCTTTAGACACCAGGCGGCCCTTTCCTTTATTTCTTCATTGGTAATTTCAATATCTTCTAAGGTTACTTTGGTCCCTTCTAAGCGGCCTTTTAGGTTAAAATAACCAAACATTCGCCCAGCCCGAATCATCCCCGTTCCCACAATATCTTGTCCGTCTAGGCTAATCTCAATTTCGTAGTAGTAGGTCCGAGCAATCCCCCCTTTGTCTTGAGTGAGCTTACCCGTCCATTTTCCAGCAAGCATGAGTGGTGCCATAACGGCCAACTCTTTTTCTTGGGCCTGCAAATTGGGCCACAAAAAGAATAAACTTGTGAGTATTAAGAAGAATCGCATAAGGCATTATTGTTTAATCCAAGTTTTTGCTTTGGGGGTCGACCAAGTCTGTATTTGTCCCAAACTATCTACATAAATTAAATGGGCTTCTAGCTCTTTGTAGTTGGGCAAAAGCTGCTGTGCCCGCTCCAACCCCATGGCCATACAAGCGGTAGCCCAAGCATCGGCCCGCCCACAATTAGGGGCAAAAATAGAAGCGCTGAGCAGCTGGCTTTTTTCGGGATAACCCGTTTTTGGATTGATCGTATGCGCATATTTTTGGCCCTCGACTTCGTAAAAGTTACGGTAATTTCCAGAAGTGGCCAAACTATAGTTTTTTAACTCGACAATATTCTGAATTTCTCTTAAGCCAGCATCTGTTTTGGGCAAATTAATGCCAATGTACCAACCCTCGGCCCCCTCCTGATGCCCCCGCAAACGCAATTCTCCCCCAATTTCTACCATATAATCCCGAATCCCTTGAGCCTCCAAATAACGCCCCAATTCATCCACCGCATCTCCCTTGGCCAAGGCACTAAAATCTAATTCACTGCCCGCTTCGGTCTTATACAAATAGCCTTTTTCAAGCTTTAACTGACCAAAGGCACAAAGCGCCCGCAAACTGTCCACTTTTTGGCTGTCTACCGCTAATACAGGCCGTTTTTCGGTATAGCCAAAGCCCCAATAATTAACCAAAGGCATCAGACTAGGGTCCAACCAACCCGCTGTCTCTCCAAATACTTGCTTGGCCAACTGATAGTTGCGCAAAAAATGTGGCCGATCATCTACCTTAATGCCTTCCTCAGATTGATTCCACTGACTAATCGTAGAACTGGGAATATAGGTCGATACTTCTGCATTAATTTCCCCCAAAAGGGAGTCGATAGCCGGCCCAAAATTACGCCCCAAACTATCTCGGTAATTAATGCTGTAACTGGTCCCCATCGTCCGACCACTTAACTCTAAATAAGTCGATTTTTGAGGCCTAGAATTACAACTCGCTAAGCCAATTAGACTGAGCATTAAATAGATAAGGTTTTTCATACTATTCTCTTTTTGGGGCCTCCGCAGCAAAGCTGCGGCGCTAGGTTGCGGGGCTCGCTGTTCGCTCGGCCCTTCGCAAAAAATGCTACGCATTTTTGCTCGGTCTGGCCTACGGCCACCCCTCCACAGCGCTAGGCCAAGGCGCTTCGCGCCTTTCTGGACCTAAAATGGCCCAAACTCTTCCTGAAAAGGAGCTTGGGCAATAAATTTATTGTTACGGAATCTGAAATGCATTGGCCATATTTTGGCGAATCTGTTGCACAATCTGGCTAGAATCATCTCGATTAAAGGCTACCCCCCGCAATAAATCTGAATAATCTAGGGCTAAGGATAAGCTCAAATTTTCATCAAAAGAACCAGAAAGGGCCAAAGGCAGTTCTACCCAAACTGTATCGCTCAGTACATATTGGCTGCTATCTAGACCCAGTACGGCTTGCATCTCTGCTGAGCGATAAGTCCCATTTTCATATAAACTAGCCGTAAAATTACTGCTTAGGGCCAAGCTACTTTCGATCTGGCTGGGCGCCAAATCACTCCAGTTAGGATCTGCCCCAACCAAAAAACGTAGCCGATCAAATTCTCTAGCTTGATCAAAACGGCCCAAATCATACAAAAAGCTATTATTTCTCCAAATGGCAATATCGCTAGCTAAATAGCGGCTGCTGCCATTGGCCAAGGGATAGAGCAAACTGTCTTGTACCCGCCACCATTGCCCATCATGATCGCGCAGGGCAAAAGAAGATACAAAAAAGCGAAATTGTTCTAATTGAAAGCTATCGCCTTGCATATCTGGATATTTGCTGGACCAGCTAAAACTGCTGGTATCGGCCCAAAGCCCTGAGCGGTTGAGCCGCAAACCAAAATATTCGCAACAACAATCGGTATCGGCTTCTGGGGCATAATTTTCTGCAGTGGGGTCAGTGCAGCCCTCTTCCAAATCGCAGGCTGTAGCCAAAAACAGCAGCCCTAGCGCCGCAAATAAATATTTCATACTTAAATTATTTCGCTTTAAAACTCCATTCAAAATAAAAGCGAGAAACCAAAATATCTTGACCATCTGGACCAGTCATATAGCCTTCAGAAATGACTTCAATGCGCTGGCCTTGGCCCGTATCTATGGCCTTTTGCATACAAGTTTTAATTTCTTCTCCCTGCTCGCAAACGAAACGAGCGGTTTTATTGACCTTTTTGAAGTATTCGGCCCGCATGCCCGTAATCAACATAGACATTTTTGGTCCTTTATAGAGGAGCATATTGGCTAAAATCCCTGTAGACAACTCAGCGGCTGCTGCTTGGGCCGCAAAATAAGTTGATTTAAACGGATTTTTAGAATACCAACTAAATGGGAGATGGACAACAGAGCGCTCATGCGTTAAGGTCTTCATTTTTACGCCCATAAACCAAGCGCCAGGCAGCTGGCTAATCAAAAAGAGCTTTTGCTTGAAAGGCGATAAGAAGGATTTCATAAACTCTGGGGCATATTGCCCTAAAACAGGAGGTTGCATAATAATATGATTGATGATTGATGATCGTTTGGAGCTGCCGGCTATTTAGCCGGCAGTAGGGCCGCAGGCCCTAAATGGCCTAGCGCTGTGGAGGGGTGGCCGAAGGCCAGACCGAGCAAAAATGCGCAGCATTTTTTGCGAAGGGCCGAGCGAATAGCGAGCCCCGCAACCTAGCGCCGCAGCTTTGCTGCGGAGGCCCCAAAATAAACACTTAAGGATAAAGTAAATACTTTTGGCGCAATACCTTATAGTGTTCTAGTTCTTTGGCCCAGCGGGCTCTGATTTGGGTTTCGTTTTCTCCGTTTTGGATGGCTGTTCGGAGCCAGCTATTGCCCACTAATTTATCGAAAAAAGCGGCTTGAGAAAAGAATTTTTGCTGTAAGTTGGCAGGGGCCTTTGCATAAGCTTGCAAAAAGTATTGAAGAGGGATTTGGTTTTGGGTTTGCAGGCTATCTAGGGTAGTTGTGGAGAGGTCTTCGCCCCAGCAAAGTTTTTGGTTTTGGACGGGGGATTTTGCGCCGGGCATGGGCACTGGTTTAAAGGAGTATTGGCGGCTGGGGAAGGCGGGATGTCCGTAGCATTGAAATTGTTTTTGGGTGCCTCGGCCAACTGAAAATTGGGTACCTTCAAAAAGGCAGAGGCCTGGATAGAGGTAAATGCTGCGCATATTGGGTAAATTGGGAGAGGGCTTAATGGGCAGCTCATAGTATTTATCGTGTCGATAATTGAGGCAGGCCACATATTGCAAATCGCATTGGAGGCTATCGGCCAGCCAATATTCCTCGTTAATCATGCGGGCATATTCGGCCAAAGTGAGGCCGTGTACAATGGGAACGGGGTGAAGGCCCACAAAGCTGCGCTGTTCTTTTTCGAGAATTGGTCCATCTATATAATGGCCCAAAGGGTTAGGGCGGTCGAGGACCAAAAAGGGAATTTTGGCTCTGGCGCAGGCCTCCATCATATAGGTCATGCTAGAGCTATAGGTATAAAAGCGGACGCCTACATCTTGGATATCAAAAATGACCAAATCTAAATCGGCCAATTCGCTAGCTTTGGCTTGGCGGTTTTTGCCATAGAGCGAAACAATGGGGAGGCCCGTTTTGGGGTCTTTGGCATCTAGAATTTTCTCGCCACGGTCTGCAGTCCCTCGAAATCCATGTTCGGGGGCAAAAATCTTTTTGACATTTAGGCCCAAGGCCAACAAGCTATCTACCAAATGTGTTTTTTGAATTGTAGAGCTATGATTCACCAGCAAGCCGAGGCGTTTACCTTTAAGGTAGGGGAGATAGTGGTGCATTTGCTCTGCGCCCGTTTTGATTTCGGGGGCAAAGACTTCGGTTTGGGCTGGGGCCTTTTGAGGGGGCCAGAAGATAAAAACGGGTAGACAAATGGCGGCAAAAAGGAAGTAAATTGGGCGCATATTCTAGATTTTGGCTGAAGATAGCGTCTTTTGCCCTTAAAAAAAAGTAGCCCTTTTAGCGACTAAAATTAAAATGAGTTCAAGACCTTTGTGTCTTCAGGACAAAAAAAGCGATCAATGAAATTTGGCAAACTTACAGATATTTCCGGGGTAGATTTTTCTTTACCCGCACTTTCGTCTAGAACAGAAGCCCTTTTGGCTGGGCGATCTCCCAAAAAGCCCGCTGTATATATTGGCTGTACGGGCTGGGCGATGAAAGAGTGGGTAGGGCGTTATTATTCGCCGGGGACAACGCCTAGAGATTATTTGCGGGCTTATGGGCAACAATTTGATGGAATTGAGTTAAATTCTACACATTATCAATTGCCCAAAGTAGAATTATTGGAACGTTGGCGAGAAGAAACCCCTGCTAGTTTTCGCTTTTCGCCCAAACTGGGGCAAAATATCAGTCATGCGGCCGATTTGGGCATCAATTTGGGGCTGGGGCCAAGTTTTGCAGAGCGTTTACAAAGCTTGGGTTCTCGTTTGGGCTGGGGCTTTATGCAATTGCCCCCGCATTTTGGTCCATCAAAATTGCCTTTATTAGAGCAATTTCTAAAACAGTATCCGCAAAGTCTGTTTCCCATTTGTATAGAAGCTCGCCAAGCCGATATTTTTGCCGATCCTTTGGCCCGCAAAGACTATTTTGACCTATTACAGCATTATAAAGTGGGAACTTGTATTACTGATGTTGCTGGCCGAAGAGATGTTTTGCATCTTGAATTGACTGCTCCTGTATTGATGCTTCGCTTTGTGGGAAATGGATTGCTGCCTAGCGATTATGAACGAGTAGATGCTTGGATCGCCAAAGTAATTGAGTTGCAAGAAAAGGGAATTAGAGAATTTTATCTCTTTTTACACGAACCCGATAACATCTTGGCGCCCGATATTTGCCAGTATATGGCGGAACAATTGGCCGAAAAAACAGATTGGTCCATCAAAATTCCAGAACCTTATCAAGACCCC
Organism: Saprospira sp. CCB-QB6; assembly: GCF_028464065.1. NCBI lineage: Bacteria > Pseudomonadati > Bacteroidota > Saprospiria > Saprospirales > Saprospiraceae > Saprospira > Saprospira sp. CCB-QB6. The sequence goes on from NZ_CP116808.1 coordinate 3,095,716, forward strand.
CAACTCCAACTATTTTAACTAAATTTATGCCTTATATCATCTTTCTACTTCTCCTTTTCGTAAGTCAATTAGCACAGGCTCAAAATATTAAACTTGCTCCAGAAGATAGCGTCTTTGTAGATATCAGTGGCGGAAGAGTTTATCTTTTGCATCAGGTAAAGCACAAGCAAACGCTTTACTCTATGAAAAACTTTTATCAAATCAAATTGGCCGATCTCTATTATTGTAATCCAGGATTGTCCGATAGAAGTCTCAAAGTAGGCGAAAAATTACGCATTCCAATTAGCGCCAAAGCTATTTTGCGCAGCAAACCTCGTCCTTATGTAGATAGCAATTATGTAAAAGTTTATTATGAGGTAAAAGCTAATGAAACCCTCTGGAGAGTCGCTCGCAAACATTTCAATATGCCCGTAGAACTACTCCAAAATCGCAATCAACTGAGTGCTGCAACACTATACGAAGGCCAACGCCTACAAATAGGTTGGTTCTCTTTGAAAGGAGTTAGTGACAGCCTAAGTCGACATACAGGCTTAGACGGTGCACTGGCTGAAGAAAATCGAAAATGGCGAAAAAAATACGAGTTGGGCCTCATCCGAGGGAAAAGCGAAGCCGCAGAAGAAGGGCGCGCCTGCTGGCCTAAATATGAACAACTTAGTCAACAAACTAGTGGACTTTACGTTCTCTATGATGGAGCCCCAGCTGGAGATGTAATCCTAATCGAAAACCCTATGATTGAACGTCGAATATATGCAAAAGTTTTAGGATCTGTTCCAGATACTCCCTTTGCTCGCGGCTCAATCGTTATGCTATCGCCAACCAGCGCTCAAGCATTGGGCATCCTTGATGCACAGGCTTATGTGAAGATAAGAAAGCTTGTTAAATAAGATAGCTTTAACAGCTTAACATTTGGATTTATTACTGATAATAAAGAGATTGTGGTGTTTTTTAAGACCCAAAGTTAAAATAATATACAAAATATCACTTATTTTGTGACGACCAATAAAAGACAACCAACTTAGCCTCAACGGCCTGAATAAATTCCCCATTCATCAGCTGTTTTTACGAACTTATATAATGGACCGTATGAAGTATCAAAGTTCCTATTCTTACCTCTTATACCTTTTTAGCTTTATCGTACTAACCGCCTGCAATCAAGGAAATGAGAAGGACCTACTCCAACTCCCCAAAGAAACTGTTTATATCTCAGATGGGTTTTTTCAAGATGAAGCAGAAACAGAGGGAGAAGAATTAACTACCCTAACTGAACAAACAAGATCCAAAGTTGGCCCACTAAAAATTGCTCATCTCAAGCGGCCCTATAAACGAAAAGGCAATAATCCTGAAGAATTGGCCAAGGCATCGGTTTGGTACGCAATCAAAGCCGTTTACCCCGAACCTTTCCAATCTCCTGGACTAGAAGTCCTCAAAGCGGATGTAGAAGCTAGCCACCTAGTCATGGACCTCAAAATTTCTTGGAGAGATCAATGGGTGACCAATCCCTACATCATCAAAGGTCAACTCAAAGTTCATCCCGATGGCAGTAAAGGAAGCTTTCGCATCAAAGAGAAAAACCTAGAAGCCGAAGCCCTAGAACTTACCCATGCCAACGCACCTAGTCTAATTAAACTTCCCCAACTATAAAGACTTCAGGGCATTTTTTCAAGCCCCCAAGTAGCTTTCGTAAAGATTATTTACGGAAGCTGCTTTTTTTTTGGATCTTTGGGGCCTCCGCAGCAAGCTGCGGCGCTAGGTTGCGGGGCTCGCTGTTCGCTCGGCCCTGCGGCGCAAAGCGCCTTGGTCTGGCCTTCGGCCACCCCTCCACAGCGCTAGGCCCAAAAAACGCCTTGCAGGCGCCAAAATCTGCCCTGCGGGCAGAAGAAAAAAGGGCCAACTGTCTCTGCATTACATTAGAACGCTAAATTAAAATGGCAAAAAAACTAAACTATCAGCTTATTGCTGAAACTAAGGACTTTATCGTGGTCAATAAAGCGCCTGGCTTGCTTAGCATTCCCGATCGCTTCCGTCCCGATGAAGTACCCAATCTCTATCATATTCTACAAGCCGATTTTGGCGAAATTTATATTGTACACCGTCTAGATAAAGATACTTCGGGAATTATCTGCTTTGCCAGAACAGCCGAAGCACACAAAAATTTGAGTCTTCAGTTTGAAGAGCGCAAAACCAAAAAGACCTATTGGGCTTTGGTTCTTGGGCAACCTTATCCCGCAGAAGGCCGAATAGATGCTCCAATTGCCAAACACCCAACTATTGCGGGCCGTATGGCTGTAGCCAGAAAGGGAAAACCCTCTATTACTGACTATTCTACATTAGAAACTTTTAAGCGGCATAGCTTACTCGCTTGCGATATTTTAACGGGCCGCACTCACCAAATTCGCTTGCATCTTAAGCATTTGGGCCATTCTTTATTGGTGGATCCTAGTTATGGTGGTCAAGAGCAATTTTTCTTGTCTGAAATCAAGGGCCAAAAATACCGTTCGGCCAAATATGCAGAAGAGCGTCCACTGCTACAAAGAGTGCCCTTACATGCCTATCAACTTCAATTTGCAGATCCCAGCAGTGGTGAAACCTTAGATTTTCAGGCAGATCCGCCCAAAGATATGCAGGCTACGCTCAACCAGTTGAGAAAATGGGCCAAGGCTTAATTTGCTCTTTGGCGGGCTGCGGCAGAGCCGCAGTTTTTTTGGCCTAGCGATGTGCAGCAGTGGCCGTAGGCCAGACCCAGGCAGCTTTGCTGCCGCAGGGCCGAGCGAACAGCGAGCTGCGGAACGTAGCGCCCGCCGCAGGCGGGAGGCCCCAAAACAGCAGAATAAAAATAAAAAAGCGCTAACCGTCTCTCGGACGGCTAGCGCTTTTCCAATAGTAGAGGGGCCTAGTTAACCTCTACCCAACCGCCAGCTTTATTGGCAAAAATGCTGTGGTCGTACATAGCCTCACAAGATTGGTGGGGCAAGTAAAAGCGGCCTTTATAGGCGGCATTCAAATAAATTTTGAAGGTCATTTTTTGGCCAGCGCCCAAATCAAAGAAGCTATAAACGCGATCATCGCGGATGTCTTGATAATCGGCTCGGCTATCGCCAGCGCCTAGGGCGGCATTCATGCGGTTGGACAAAATCTCCCAGCCTGCGGGAAAAATTTGTTCTAGGGCCAGTTCTTCATATCGGCCTCTTTGGCCGGGGTTGGCCACCTCAACAATCGCCATAAAATCGGTGCCTTGTTTAATTTGGTTAATATCTAGCTTATTACCTTCCAAATCTTGGTATTTAACCGTCAATTTGAGGTCATTGCTAATCTCTTCGGTTTCATTTTGTAGGGCTTGCCCCTCTAGTAAAACCTGAACAAAAAGCGGTGCGCCACCTGTATTTTTCACCTTAAGGGTTTCGGCTTGGCTACCGACAGGCAATTCGGTTTCAAAAATTGGAGCTTGCTCAAGTTCTGCATTCTCATTGAGTTGGGCAAAGCTAAAGTTGTAGCTATTTTTGGCTTGGGCGCCTCCTTTTTGTTGTTTGACAAAATCGGCAGCGGCCAAAAGGGCGTAGGCGGTAGCTTGGGTAGAGTACCAGTGATCTGAGCTAAGTTTTTGGGCCAATTGCTGTAGCACTCTAGTCGCTTGAGTTTTTTGCCCAAGGCGATTGAGGGTTTCCAGAATCATAGCTTCATCACGGAGGTCAGAGCCATAGGTATAGCTTAGTTCTCGGTAGCTACCCACCTCTTGAGGCAAGCCTTGAATCATGTCTTTGGCCAAGCGGTTATTGCCCGTAAGAGCATAGGTTGCGGCCAAGCGCCATTTGGCGTTGGTAGTCAGTAAAGGCTGATTGCGTAGCAAATTCATAGCGGCTAATTCGGCTTTGCCGGCTAGGGCCAAGGTATAAAGGCGATAGGCCTGCATTAAGGGGCTATTAGACTGATGGTCCAGTTGTTGTCCTCGAGGCATTCGCCAGATGCGCGACATACTTCTCTGGTAGTTTGCCCAATTGTCGAGCATGGCTTGAGGCACCAAATAGCCTGCTTTTTTTGCGGCCAATAAGAAGTGGCCAGCATAGCTACTGCCCCATTCGGAGGCTTCACTTCCGCCAGGCCAGTAGGCAAAGCCACCAGTAGCGGTTTGGAAGCGGGCCAAGCGGTTAATTGCGGCTTTAACATTTTTCTCTACTTCTGCTGATTCTTTTTTGCTTAGGGGCATTAGTGAGCCCAAATACAATTGTGCAAAAACGGCAGAAACGGTTTGTTCCACGCAGCCATAAGGGTAGCGTTTGAGGTAATCTAATCGCTTTTGTAGGTTAAGGGCTGGAATACGAGAGAGTTCTAGGCTTGCTCTGTTTGTACCAGGCATTCCAATGCGGGCCAGGGCTTGTTCCCAGCTTTCACCGGGTTGCAAAACGGCCGCATAAGTTTTGCTAATGCGGGGATTAGGGTTACGAACTTGGACCTCTAATTCATAGGTAGCCGTTTTTCCAGCAGATTTGGCGATAACCTTAATTTGAGCTACGCCCAATCCTTCTGCGGCTTCAATTTCAAAGGAAAGCATTTGTTCTCCAATTTGGTCAAAGCGGAGTTTCTGGCTTTTTTCTCCTTTAATTTGAAGCAATTCATTGGTCTCCAAACTGACTTCTACATCTTTAATATCTTCTTCCATGGCAAAAACCGTAACGGGCAAGGCTAGGCGTTCTTTAGGCGAGAGCACTCTAGGCAAAGAGGCCAAGGTCATGAGGTCTTTACGGACAGGAGTTGTTTTTTCGGCTTGACCATAAGCGGCATCTTGAGCGGCCACCAACATGGTTCGAACCGAACCGATATAATTGGGAATCTTAACTTGATGTTCGGCTTTGGCGCCTGCTTTAAGCTCAAAAGGGCCTAAGTAGCGGACCATGGGTTTAAATCGATTGGCTTTTTTGGCTTGAGCGGGATCAATGCCACTACCACCACCAACAGTAATAATACGGTCTAGTTGTTGGCCAAAAGCGCCTAAAACTTGCCCATAAAGGTCCCAAGTTTTTATACCAAGAGCTTCTTTTTTGTAGAATTCTGGCCAGAGGTTAGGCGTTTTAAATCGCGTAAGATCTAGCAATCCTTCATCAACCATAGCAATGGTATAAGTCATAGGACGGCCTTTGGCCTCTTGAACCTTAATACTCACCGTACTATTTGGTTGTAATTTACTGGGCATTTCTAGTTGTGGTTCTAAACGGGTAGCGGGGTCCTCTACACGAATTGGAATGACTCCGTAGCTTCGAATAACTAAGTCATTTAGCGTATTCTGATGGGGCTGAATTAAGCTGATATGCGCATAGACAGTAGGGCTCATTTTGTTATCTACCTTAAAGCGAACCTCTTGAATTCCTTTTTGGTTATCTTGAATTTTAATCCAGCGGTGCTCTAAAATCTTTTTCCCATTTTCCAAGCTCAAGAGGGCGCGGCCCGTTTTGCCTGCGGGCAATTGAATGACTACTTCTTCTCCTGGAGCATAAACATCCTTATCTGGAGAAAAAGCTAACATACTGGCGGCAGATCGGTTGCCAAAATCGCTATCATCCCAAGGAGAGCCAGCATAGAAAAAGTCACCGGTACAGTGTCCGCTACTTTCTTCGGTTACTCGGACCAAATAGCGGCCCCATTCTTCTGGAGTTACTTGATAAACAGCTTTTCCTTGAGCATCAGTGGTCAATTCCATCGTAGAAATAGCCCCTTTGTGATAGCTACTGCTAAAACGAGAAAGGTTCTCGGAATCATTGTCCCACCACCAGCGCCAATCGAGGCGATAGAGGCCGACTTTGACTTTGCGGTTGGCTAGCGGTTGTCCTTGTTGATCGACGACAACAAGGTTAATTTTATTGCCATCATTGACTTTTAGGGTTTTTCTTTCGCTATTATCTTTTGGAATTTCAATGCCGACATAGGCCGTAAAGGGAGAAAAAGGCATAGAGAAATTATCTACACTAAAATCTCCACCAGATTCAAAGGCACGAACATTAAAGCCAGCTCGAAGTCTTCCCGCGGGCAAGGCTTCGAGTTTAATTTCTCCCTGTAGTTGAGCAAAACCTTGTTCGTTGAGGCTAGCGTCAAATACGGTAAAAGGGCTGCCCTCATAGTTGAGACGGCTAGGGTCATCAAAAATGAAGTTTTTATAGTTTTCAAAGTTGGTAGGCATAGGACTTAAGCTCATCTGCACTTTGCTGCGGATTTTAGCTGCTGGAGCGCCATGCAACCATTTCACTTTGAGGTCGGCTTTGAGTTGGCGGTCTTCTGCAAAAAGCTCGTCTTTGCCAAAATCTAGGTTGATTTTAAGGCGGTTAGGCTTAACCGTCTCAATCATGATCCTTTTGCTGAAATTCAAGCCACCTGCTTCAACTTCTGCAGACCAATTTCCCGTAGGAGCATTGTCTTCGGTCTTAATTTTAAAGCTATAGACCCCATTTAGGTGTTCGCCTTTTGTTCGGCTATAAACTATCTGTCCTTGAGGGTTGCGCAATTGCAATTTGAGTGGGTATTGAGTTGGAAGAGCCTCTTCTTTGCTTTCCAAAACAACCGTCAAGAAAAGAGAATCGCCTGGGCGCCAAACGCCCCGTTCTCCATAAATGCTTCCTTTTAAGCCTCGTTGATTATCTACTCGGCTTCCACCAACTTCAAAACGACTGAGAGAGAGATTGTTTCCTCTAGCCATGCGCAAGTAGCCTTTTTGGTTGTTGTATTCTGCAACAACTACTGCAGGTTCATACTTTGTGGTCGTTTTTGCAAAACCATTTTTATCGGTTTGCAATTCAGCCATGAGCTGTTGAAATTTATCGTAAATTTTAATTGTGGCATTACTGATAGGATCTGTAGTTCTAAGATCAGCTAATGCCAGTAAGATTTCTCTATTCGGCCCTCTTTTGGCAATCATCCCAATATCAGAAGCTAAGAGGTTGCGACGTATAAAACGATTGTGATTGTAATAATCATCAGTACAAGGATCATTACGTCGACTATAGCTGTAGTAATAAAATTCTTCTCGATCAAAGAAACTGACCAATTCTTGGCTTTCTTCCTCTTCTTGATAGAGGGGAAGCGTGCTTTCTAGCCCCAATGCCGCCGAAGCCCCACAACCAAAGGCCTGATACTCTTTTCTAAAGGCGATAGCCACTTGATAAATAGCCCCAGGTTCCTGCTTGATGAGCTCATCTAAAGCAATGGCGTAACGGGTCCACTCATTAGGATTGGCATTGGGGGCCAAATCTTGCAAAGAAACCCGCTTTTGTACCACAACCCGACCCAGATAATTGAGGTATTGGTCGTCTAGATTATTGTTTTGCAAAAATTGCACAACATTATTTTCATAGACCTTGATTAGCTGTATATCAACCGCCTTGAGATTGATGGCCTCAAAAGGAAAGAATAAGCCTTTATTATTGGGCAAAATAGTTCCTTCTCCCAAGAGCCGAACAGCAGGCTGGGCCGACTGAAGTGTGGCTTTGAATTCCTGTTGCCCCTTGAGCTTATCGCCCGAAAATGAACGCAAATCCTCATTGAGCACCAACTTGAAATCTCCAGAAGTACTTTTGTTTCGAGGAATACACTTTAACTCATTTTTCTCCGCAAAAATGTCAAAACGACGACTCACTTCGGTATCACCCTGAAAAATACTGATGTAATCTATTTCTCGCAAGCTGTTGTAAGGGCGAATAAGGTCCGAATTATCTGGCTCTGAAGAACTATACTGCGATAAAGGCTGAGAAAACTGCACTGCAAAATAAGGATAGCCCGATTCATCATTCAAGACCTTTACTTGCATGACCTTAAAAAGCTCCGAAGGCATTTTAATCGTATCTACGCCCGTTTTTTCAAGGCCCAATGCCTTACCATCCCAGCGCAAAAAGAGCTCTCCATCTTCACCACCCTTTTTGAGCTGAATGTTTTTAACTGTAAACTGATGCGTTCTTTGATCTGCCTGATGCTTCCAAAGCAACTCCAACTTTTCTTGGCCCGGATAATCAACCGTTAAGAGCTGTTGCACATCTTCTGGACTAGCTACATCGGCCGTATATATCGTACCCTCAAGCTCCAACAAATGCGCCTGATTCGGGTCTGGAATATAAATGCGATGACTGCTTACCTCAAAATCTTGAGGCAAAGCCTTAAAGGCAAACTGAAAGTTTTCTAGGCTATCAGGTACCTTAGAAAATAGTTTGTTGAGGGCTAAGGTCCCCCTGAAAATTTGTTTTTGTGGCCAGCTTTCTTCTGCCTCAAAACGCAGCGTAGCCGCATTTTCCCAAATGAGCTTTCCCTTAACCGCGGGCTCAAAACTCAAAAGTTCAGAATCGGCCATTTGCCCAATTTGGTCCTTATTGACCAAATCAGATGAAAAGCGAATCAGAATGGGATCGGCTCTAGAAATTAGGCCCGAACTATAAGCCGAAATGTAATGCTTATAGGCTTCGTTGGGCGTCTGAAATAATTCTTGCTCGGTGGCGGGCTTGCTTTTTTTGCTACAAGCACTCAAACCCAACAATAAAAATCCCGACAGCAATAAACTGCTCCAAAAGAAAGGGGAAGAAAGTTGACGCATGGGTAGGTTATAATAGAGGTTAAAAAAGTCGTTTTGTTTTGGGGCTGCCCCTCGCTTCGCTCGGGTCGGGCTGTCTCGCAGCTCGCTGATCGCTCGGCCCTGCGCCGCCTTTGGCGGCTGGGTCTGGCCCTTCGGGCCACTGCTGCCCATCCCTCAGCCTGCGGCGGCTTCGCCGCCTGCTAGGACCAAAATAGGCCTTGTTATTTAAGATAATGCGATTCCCTTAGAATTTGAACAGAAGAGCATTTTTTGTGACCTCTGCCAAGCAAAATCGCTAAATAGGCGGCGAAGCCGCCCTGGCCCGAAGGGCCAATTGGCCCAGCGCTGCGGAGCGGGTGGCCGAAGGCCAGACCGAGCAAAACGAGCGTTAGCGAAGTTGAAGGGCCGAGCGAACAGCGAGCCCCGCAGCATAGCGGCGGCCGACCTAGGCGAAGGCTAGCCGGCCGCGGGCCCCAAATCCAATTAGTTAATCAAACCGCCTACATTAGAGGCAAACAGCTTGATGGAAATGGCTAAAAGAATGACCCCAAAGACCTTGCGAATCACATTAAGGCCCGATTGGCCCAGCAATTTTTCAATTCGACCAGAGAGTTTGAGGACCGCATAAACCACAATCAGATTAACGACAATGGCTATGATGATATTGGGCAGGGCGTATTCTGCCCGTAAAGAAAGCAAAGAAGTCATGGTTCCAGCTCCTGCAATTAGGGGAAAGGCAATGGGAACAATAGAGGCCGTTTCGGGAGCATCTTCCTTGTAAATTTGAATGCCCAGCACCATTTCGATCGCCAAGAAAAAGATGACAAAAGCCCCTGCTACCGCAAAAGAACTGACATCAATACCAATGAGGTTGAGAATTTCTTCTCCAACAAAAAGAAAGGCAATCATGATAATACCAGCCACCAAACTCGCCTTTTCCGATTGAATGTGCCCCACTTTTTTGCGTAGGTCCAAAATGATAGGAATGCTACCAATAATGTCGATTACCGCAAATAAGATCATACTGGCCGTAAAGGCGTCCTTAAAATTCATAAACAGTTGTTTTAGAGTGTATACTCAGATAGATAGTAAAAAATGAGCGCAAAGCTATAAAAGTCCTTGATTTTCTGATACTCATCTACGTTATGATAAACTAAAGCAAGTCTTAAATTAAGGCTAAGGGATAGTGGGAAAGGGGGCTGTTGTTAAACAAAAATAAAAAAACACTTTTTTATTTGGCTGTCAGTTTTTATATTTGTAAGTTTGTACTGTAACTATTACAGGTTCATAATAGTTAGTTAGGTTAATGTATTTTGGCAGAAGCGGGAGGCCTGAGGAGGTCGCCCGCTCTTTTTTTTGCCCTAACCTGATCGGGGCCAAAAAAAATCCCCAGTTGCTCAGCAACTGGGGATTTTTTTATTCGCTTAATTCAAAGGCTTAGTTATTAGCCTTAAATTTTGCGAGGGCGGCATTTAGTTTAGGCACCACCTCGAAGAGGTCGCCTACAACGCCATAGTCAGCAGCTTTGAAGAAAGGTGCTTCGGGATCTTTGTTGATTACAACGATCACCTTAGATTGGTTAACTCCAGCCAAGTGCTGAATAGCTCCAGAAATACCGATAGCAATGTAAAGCGTGGGACGGATAGCCACCCCAGTTTGGCCTACATGCTCATGGTGAGGGCGCCAATGTACATCGGCAACGGGACGAGAGCAAGCGGTAGCGGCACCAAGAGTGTCGGCTAGCTCTTCGATAATTCCCCAGTTTTCGGGACCTTTCATACCGCGGCCAGCAGAAACTACCAGTTCGGCTTCGGGCAAAGGAACGGCACCTGTAACGGTGTTTACTTCTTTCACGCTGATGCGGCCAGTAGCGGCATCTAGGCTTACTGATTCAACAGCAACAGCAGCGCCTACCGCTGTGGGACGGAAAGTATTTCCGGCGATAGTTACTACTTTTTTGTCTGTTTTGAGGGCATAAGTGGCAAAAGCTTTACCAGAGAATACCCCTTTGCTGATATGCAAACCGCCATCGGCAACAGTAGGAACGCTAGTAGCGGCAGTAACCAAAGCGGCATCAAAGCGAGCAGCTAGGCGGCCAGCCAAAGACTTTCCAGAAGAAGAGTGAGCAAAAACGATCAAATCAGCGCCAAATTTGTTGGCCGCTTGGCCCAAAATGCTGGCATAAACCTGAGCGTCAAAATCGTTGCTAGCGTCTACATTGTAAACTTTAGCTGCGCCATAAAGGCCCAAATCGCCAGCGCCATCGGCTTGGCCAATTGTAAGGGCGATACATTCTGTGCCCATTGCTTGGGCTGCCTGATAACCGTAAGCTACGGCTTCTTGGGCAATTTTTTTGATACTGCCTGTTAGGCTTTCGGCAAATACTAATACAGCCATAATATATTGAGATAATTTTTGGTCAAGGAAAAATTAGATGACTTTGGCCTCATTGTGCAAAAGTTGAACGAGCTCGTCCATGTTGTCTGCATCAATAAGTTTAACATCGCCTTTTTCGGGCGGATAGGTATAGCTTACCAACTCAGCACCTACGGCAGCTTCTACAGCAGGAACAACTTGGATCGGCTTACGCTTGGCCATCATGATACCACGCATGTTGGGAATGCGCTGCTCGGCCATTCCTTTGGCACAGCTCAATACAAATGGAGTATCTACAGCAAGTACTTCTTTACCGCCTTCAATATCGCGCTGAACAGTAGCTGTTGTGCCCTCTACCGTCATTTCGATACCATAAGATACAAAAGGAAGGTCGAGGTACTCAGATACCATAGCAGGTACTTCAGAACCGTTGTAGTCAATAGTTTCTTTACCAAAGAAAAGAAGGTCAAAACCTTCTGTCTTGGCATATTCAGCAATTTGCTTAGCAACAAAAAGAGAAGATTTGGCTTCTGCATCAATGCGTACGGCATTGTCTGCACCAATAGCAAGTCCTTTGCGAATGACTGCTTCATTTTCTTTGGGACCAACATGCAAAAGGGTTACCGTTCCACCTACTTGCTCCTTGAGCTCAAGGGCACGCACTAGCGCATACCACTCGTCATAGGGGTTCATAATGAATTGTACACCATTTGTATCAAATTGGCTGTTATCTGCCGTAAACTTAATTTTGGCAGTGGTATCAGGTGTTTGGCTAACACACACTAATAACTTCATAAACGTTAGAGTTGAAATTATATGATAATTGGTGGCCAGCAAGCTGGCCAAATTTTTTTTTGCTTTTTCGAGCTTCGCCAAATATAGAGAGTTGAAGCTGAAAATTATAATGCTAAACTACTTTTTTTGTTCACTGAACTATGGGCCAAAGTATAGTAAATTCAGGCCTTCCAGCTGGCTTCGACTTCTTGCCAACGCTTTTTGCGTATGCGATTGATGATGAGGTCTACACTTTCAATGACTAAATCATTGGCCAAATTATCTTTCTCCCCCTTGCTGTGCTCACTCATCTGAAAAATGACCTCTAAAACAGCGGCTACAGTGGTTTCCAAAACCACCAAATGCTCTTTATTCGCCAAATCTGTGGTCAAACGATCAATAACCCCAAAGGTGATGTTCGATACAGCCTGCTCCACATCCTGCTGTATAGATTTACCCAAAACGGGAATCTTCTGCAAGCGCTTGAGCTCTTTGTTCCCATGCGTGATTTCCTCAATGATGTCTTTCAAATAAGCCTGTATTTCATAGCGGTGCCGATGATAATGCAGTTGCAAACCCGCCTGAATATGCCCAGCCGCCCAATCCGTTAGCTCCGCATGTCTAGGCCGAAATACATCCTGCGCCAAGGCTTTAGATAAAGGCGTCCCCCGACGAATTTCTGTCTTGGCCTCTTCCAATAAAGAAATTGCCACCCGATCAGAAATCTCCTCTACCGCAATGTTGTAATAATGAATCAATAAGCGAAATAAGCTGTAATTGTACAAATTGACAAATTTCCACTTGTGCAAACTATACAGCAAAGCAATGACCCGCAAAAAACGCAAGACCCGAAAAGAACTCAAGGGAATACAACCCAAGACATCATACCAATGCACTATCGGATAGAAAAACCACTTGGCATAACGCTTTTTCCAAATCGCCCACAACCAACGCAAACTAATTTCTACAATGAAAAAAGTCCCAAATATCGTCGATTCATAAAGCAAAAAACTCTGATGCACCTCCTCATAATACCAACGACTAAATTGAGGCAAAAAAGCATCAAATAATTGCTCTCGAATCAATTTGATATCAAAAATTTGATCAAAAGCAATCCAACTTAAATCCAAAACCACCAAAATTAACATCAAGAGGTCCAGTAAAATCGCCTGCCGATGCGCTATTTGCTCTTTCTGCTCTGCTGTACTCATATATTTTTACTGCTTCTTTTTATATTTTGGGGCTTCCCCTCCCTGCGGTCGGGTCGCTATGCTGCGGGGCTCGCAGGTCTGCTCGGCCCTTCACAAAACTTCGCTAACGCTCGTTTTGCTCGGTCTGGCCTTCGGCCACCCCTGCCCATCCCTCAGCCAGGCGCTGCGCGCCTTCTGGACCTAATGCGCTAAACCTTTGAGTAAACTGCGCCGGTTTTTTTGCTCATAGACCTTAAAGCTATAATTATACAGATTCTTTTGGTCCTTTTCATGTGCCTCTTCACTCAATAAGGTCCAGTTCTCTAACTTGAGCTCTGGAAAAAAAGTGTCGGCCCCCTGCAACTCAATCTCGACCTCTGTTAAATACAACTTGTGGCAAAAAGGAAGCGCCTGCCGATAAATCTGCCCCCCTCCAATAATAAATACTTGCTCACAACCCTCTTTTTTGAGCTGCTTCAAACTCTCCCAGAGCGAAGCAAAAACTTCTACCCCTTCTGGACCGTATTTCTTTTGCTGACTCAACACAATGTTTCTCCTGTTGGGCAAGGGCCGCCCCAAAGATTCAAAGGTTTTTCGCCCCATAATAATCGGATGGCCTAATGTGGTGGCCTTAAAATAACGCAAATCAGCAGGCAAATACCAAGGCATTTTATTCCCCTTACCAATGGCTCTATTTTGGTTGCAAGCCACAATCGCAGATATAATCATAAAGAAGGTTTGTTAGCAAAAAAAAGACTATGAATAGCCTTAGAATGGCCTGCTTTTAGCGCAAAAAAAGCGAACAAATGCAGGACAAACAATTTTTAAATGCCTTCTAAAATAGAAGGTCGCCCAACAGGAACGACTTGGGCAGCGTTTAAGTTAAAAAAAGAAATATTAGCTTTTAAAAAAAAAGGAAAATGAAAGCAAAATTTATTCGCCATCTGCAGGCACAACTCAGTCAAGAACTACCCGGACAAAGCGCACAAAAAGAAATGATGGGCCAAGCACTCGCCCGGAGAGCAGACCAAGAATCTCGCTTCAAATTGCCCAAAAAATATAAAGAAGCCGCTACCTTGCTGCTCCTTTATGTACATGAAGGCGAATGGCATACCGCACTTATGCAGCGGCCCGACTCGCCTTTTCCCCACAGCAAACAAATTAGCTTTCCTGGGGGAGGCCTAGAAACTTTTGATGCCGGTCCCGCCGCCGCCGCTCTCCGAGAAACAGAAGAGGAATTTGGCGTGTTATCCGAAACGGTGGAATTGCTTGGGGAAATGACCTCACTCTATATTCCCGTTAGCAATTATCTAGTTTATCCCTTTGTGGGCTACCTAGAAGAACGACCCAATTTTATCCCCGATGCCGAAGAAGTGGAAGAGATTATTGAAATCCCTTTGGCCGAATTGCTGGATATGGATAACCGCAAGCGCAAAGATATTCAAACTTATAATGGCTCGGTTTTACCCAATATGCCTTATTTTGATCTTTGTGGAAAAACAGTTTGGGGCGCTACGGCCATGATGCTCAGTGAGTTTGTTGCAGTTTGTAAGACGCTGGCCAAAAAAGCCGCCTGAATCTACTAAAGAGATTCCCCAAAAAAGGGCTGTCGATTATCGACAGCCCTTTTTTTATGGAAAAATATCTTACTTTTAGAAGGCTGGGACCAATGGCCTAGCGATGTGTAAGGGGGCGGCGAAGCCGCAGACCAAAGCCGCCAAAGGCGGCTGCAGGGCCGAGCAGACTTGCGAGCCCTGAAACGTAGCGCCCGCCGAAGGCGGGAGGCCCCAAAAAATAAATTGAATCAATAGGAGCAGAAATAAATACAGCAGCTTGACGCTATGGGAAGAATAGGAATTGAAGGCATGGAGTTTTATGCCTATCACGGATTTTATGAGGAGGAACGCAAAATGGGCGGCCGCTACCGCCTTGATGTGTATGTGGAAACGGCCACGGGCAAGGTGGGCAAAACCGATGAATTGGGCGATACGGTGAATTATGAGACCATTTATCGGGCGGCTAAGGTCGAAATGGCCAAGCCTTCCAAGATGATTGAACATCTGGCCCAGCGGATTATGGACCGACTGCGCTCTATTTTGAGTAAGGCTGCCGATATTGAGTTGCGCCTTTCTAAGTTGGACCCGCCCCTGGGCGGTCCCGTTAGCCGCACTTTTGTTGAACTGCGGCAAAATTTTGTGGTCAAATGCGGCAAATGTGGCAAAAGCTTTTTGCAGCATGAGGCTGGCGAATGTTGGGAAAAACACGGTTTGATTTATCCCGAAACCAAGGCCACGCTCATCCGAAATCATGGCCCCAATATTTGTGAAAATTGTATTCAACCCCACCTGATTAAAAATAAAGATTAGATGTCTAGCTCTCCCGCCAATCGTTTTTTACCCCCCGTTTTTCAAGCGCTAAGTCCCCGCCTTTGGGAGCTGAGTACGGGTCCCTATTTTCAGGGACAGGTCCTTATTGTCGGCGCTGGTTTGGCTGGCCTGACGGCGGCCTATATGCTCAAACAGCAGGGCTTGCGGCCCATTATTTTAGAGGCTAAAAAACGGCCCGCTGGCCGCTTGGCCAATCTCCGAAATTGGGCCGATATGCCACTAGAACTAGGCGCAGAATGGCTGCATGGGCAGCGCTCCACGCTTTTTCGCTGGTTAGATGGCCAATACCAAAGCCAAATTGTAGAAGATGAAGGGGAGGAGTTTGTGCCCTACAAACAACAGCTTCGGGCCCTAGAGGATTATCCTGGCGCAGAGGTTTTGCTTGAGCGACTCAATGAGTTGGGCTATGAAGAAGCACCCACCAAAGGTAATTTATTGGATTGGGCCGAGCAAAATGGCATTGATCAGGCCCTTTACCCTTTGTTAGAGTATTGGGCTGGCGAATGGGGCTGCTCGGCCAAGGAGTTGGGTATTGAAGCTTTGGCCAAAATCAATGGACAATGGTCTTCTGGCGATTTGGACTTTAAGGCAGAGCCCTCGCTCTATGATCTTATTGACGAATCCCTGATCCGCCCGCTCCGCCCATATTTGCAATTGGGCCAAGCCGTAAAACATATTGATTATAGTGGGGAGCAGATTAAAGTGTTTACTCAAGATCAAACGATTGTAGTGGATAAGCTGCTGCTGACCGTTCCCCTGCCTGTTTTGCAAAAGGAGAGCATTAGCTTTGCGCCTAACTTGCCCAGCGCCAAAACCGCAGCAATTCAGCGATTGAAAATGGGCGATGGCCTGAAAATCTTCTTTAAATTTAACCGCCTATTTTGGAGTGGCGATATTATCGGTTCCAAAATGGCCAGCAGTTATATTGATACGCAGGCTTACAAGTCGGGCAAGGATGCTATTCTTTGCGCCTGGGCCTTTGGCGAAAAGGCCGAAATTTTACGGAATATGGGCCAAGAGCTCGCCAGCCGAGCCATCCTAGCCGAATTAGATAGCCTTTATGTAGGGGCGGCCAGCAGCCATTTTGAAAAATATTATTGGCAGGACTGGAGCCAAGAGGAGCACATCTGGGGCGCCTATTCTTATCCCTCTAATAGTGAAGCGCCCGGCGATAGAGCCGAGCTACAAGCGCCCATTGATTATAAATTGTATTTTGCTGGCGAAGCCTGCCACCCTAGAGGCCATATTCAAAGCCTACATGGTGCCTTTGAAACAGGCTATGAGGCAGCTTTGCAAATCTTGATGGATCTAAATGTATCTTAATGAAAACGACCTATAAAGGAATTCAAAAATCTTTGGCCCACCCCAAAGCCCTAGCCTTATTTAAAGGCGATTTTTTCTGGGATAGCCGCGATCAATTGGCGCCCTTTGGCGCTATGGAGGGCTACCAAAGCCTAAAAGCTTATCTGCTTTGGCGAGAAACAGCGCCCAAAGCAGCCCCCCTAGAGTTTGTAACCGATTGGATGAGCAAAAAGAGAAAGCTGAATCTGGCCCAATATGGTCCCCAATTGCTCAACCGAAAAAAGCTAGAAACGCAAATTGCCGATCGCCGCTTTCGCGATGAGCTAGAAATTCTCTCTACCGATAGCTTCCTCTTGGCCGCCTGCTTGGCCCCTTTGGTCTTAGAAGGCGAACTGCCCCGCAACCTTTGGCCCTATCTGCAAACTGCTATAGACCGCCTGATGCTTTGGAACGAATTGCAGCCCGAATTTGGCCCAGAATGTAGCCAACAGATTATGTATCTCTACCAAATTAAGCAAGAATTACAGCCCATTTTTAGCGCCCAATAAATCTTAGCCACTATGAGAAAACTCGCCTTAATCGGCCTTTTGGCCCTCTTTATTTCGCCTAGCTTTGCCCAAGGCCTCTTGCCCCCCAAAGACAAAAATCCCAGAGAACGCATTTTGTCCAATAAGGCAGAAGAGGGCATGACGCACCTCATTATCCGACTCGAAAAGCCAGCATATCGCGCCCAAAGAGCAATTGGCTATAAAGAAGCAAGGGCCAAACTGAAGGTTGAGTTTACGGTCTATGATATTCGAAGCCGAGGCACCGATTTAGGCGATACCTATCTGGCCTATTATGACCCCAAAGGGGATGAATGGGGGATCTATTTGCCCCATAATACCGCCTTTAAGGTGCGTATGTCGCACCCCAGTTTTAAAACCATTACCCGCAATTTTATTACCGCCGAGCATCCTGCAGACCTTATGGAGGAGCGCCTAGAAGTAGAGGAGCTACCTTATACTTATCATAAGGGCGTAAAAACGTACTACCTCAAAACGATGCTGCGCTTTTCCGAAACGATTGTGGTCCATTTTAATGGGGGCGATCCCATGGAGCACATGACTTATCTGCAAGAAAACTTCAATGCCGAAAAGGTCCAAAAGCTGCCGCATGTCAATAGCTTTTTCCTGACGCTCAATATCCACAGCCAAGAGTCTTTGGCGGAGATTCTCCTGCGGCAAGCCCTAGGCGATAAGGCCCTGCCCGAAGGCTATTATTTTGGCCCCGCCATTACCGAGGCCATCGAGAAATTACAAAAGTATCCCTTTACCAAAGTTGCCGAACCCAGCTTTATCGTTTGGCCCAATAAGGAGCCCTACCTTTCCAAAAATGATTATAGCCAGCTCTCTAATATGATAGCTGATTTTAAAGATCGAAAGTTTACAGAGCATATCCTCCTCAATCCCGATGATTTCGAGAAGAGCAAGGATTATAAACATAAGCTTTTACTAGAATTACAAAAGTAAGGCGCCGCCAACTCCTCAACAGTTTACTGTTGGGGAGTTTTTTTTGGGGCCCGCGGCCGCCCCTTTGGGGTGGGGCGGCCGCCGCTATGCTGCGGGGCTCGCAAGTCTGCTCGGCCCTGCAGCCGCCTTTGGCGGCTTTGGTCTGGCCCTTCGGGCCACCGCTGCGCAGCGCTGGGCCGCTCAGCGGCCCTGCGGGCCTTCGCAGAAAAGCGGTATTCGTCGCTGCGCTCCTCATCCGTTTTCACGACCCCGCCCACCCGCCCCTCTTCGGAATCCCTTAAGGGATTCCTCAGGGGGAAGGGCAGGCAGCTTTTTAGATTGTTCTTTCCCCCAGCCTAATTTGCGGATTACAATTGGCGTTGGGAATTTCCCAGAGCTAATCTGCGGATTACAATTGACGTTGGGAAAATCCCAGAGCTAATCTGCGGATTACAATTGGCGTGGGCGTGACGCCCAGCCTAATTTGCGGATTACAATTGGCGTGGGCGTGACGCCCAGCCTAATTTGCGGATTACAATTGGCGTGGGCGTGACGCCCAGCCTAATTTGCGGATTACAATTGGCGTGGGCGTGACGCCCAGCCTAATTTGCGGATTACAATTGGCGTGGGCGTGACGCCCAGCCTAATTTGCGGATTACAATTGGCGTGGGCGTGACGCCCAGCCTAATTTGCAGATTACAATTGACGTGGGCGTGACGCCCAGCTTAATTTGCAGATTACAATTGACGTGGGCGTGACGCCCAGCTTAATTTGCAGATTACAATTGACGTGGGGAAAATCCCAGAGCTAATCTGCAGATTACAATTGGCGTTGGGAATTTCCCAGAGCTAATCTGCAGATTACAATTGGCGTTGGGAATTTCCCAGAGCTAATCTGCAAATTACAATTAGCTTGGGGAGGGTGTATAAGGCCCTGTCTTTTTTTTCTGGACCGACCCTACTACAACTTCACTAAGCTCGCTTAGGCGCTAAATAGGCAAGCCCCTTGATTTTTAAGCCTAAAAAAAGGGCGCAAAACCTAAGTTTTGCGCCCTAAATGCGAAATTAGCTTAACATTCGTTCTTTTGGCTATTAAGGCCCCTAATAGCGAGTGGCCATCTTTTGCTATGGGGCGGTTTAAGATCTATGACTCAAAAACAATCTTGCCCAAACTATCGTCTCCTCGATGTTCCTGACGCAGACGGCTCATTTCCTCTATCTCTTCCTTTAAGCGATCAAAGCGATAGACCAGTTGGTTTTGAGAATTTAAGCTCGACTCGCCTCCTAAATCCTGAATCACTTCCTGCATTAGGGCTTCAACCTGCTCTTCTTTGAGTTTTTCTTCGGTTTGAGCTTGGTCATTGGCCACTTGGGTCAGCATTTTCAGACTAATAGGAACGCGGACATGCTGAAAGATAACTTTCATCAATCGTTTACGTGCATTTTCTTGCCGTTGCTTTCGCTTGAGGGGCAAGAGCCTAAAGTAGCGAAAAGCGGGAATCAAAAAGAAGAGCAGAGAGTAGGTAAAGGGAATTGCTCCCAGAATAACCTGGGCCAAAAAGGGACCGTTGGCAATAGGGATCTCTAATTCGGCAAAAAAGTGAGGTTGGACCAAAAAGAAGAGCGAAAAAACTAAGTTTAAGCTATTCATGCCCACAATGGCCCAGTTTCGTCCAGTTTTATTGCCCGTCAGCTCATATTCGGGCTCGTATTCATCCCAATAATAGATAATAGGGGCTTCATCGGGTCGGTTGGCCGAGCGGTTTAGCTGACTAAAATCCCCATAAAGGGTAGCCGTACGCTCCGAAATCTTAGCTCGCCCATCATAACGGCCCAAAAGCTCTGTCATAAAGTTCTCGGCTTCATCTCTGCGCCAACCCGCCAAAGCTTGTAGTTCTGCAGTAGAAACTAAGCCTTTGTTTTCCTTTAGAAAACTGGCTACCTCCTTATGGTTGCCATAGGGATCGGGTTGATAGCGAACTGGCCCAAAAATAAAGTCGTAAACAGAGGCCACAAAGCCCTTCTCTTCCTTAGAACTTTTGCGGTTTTTGCGCAATTTGGCCAATTGACCCGGCTTCTCTACATAATGTTTATAGGGATAGCCGTAGTCGTCTCGGCTGCGGTAGGTATAATCATAGCCCAAAATGGTGCTCCACTCAAAAATGGAGAGGAAAACCCGAAAAAGGACCAAAAAGAGCTTGCCCACTCCGCCCGATTTGCTATCATTATCCGAGTTGCCTCCCTGCGATAAGAGACCGACAATCAAGGCAATCAGAATGACCACAAACAAAACAAAATAAATGAGCAGAAAAACCGCCGTGACAATTCGATAGAAGATCTTGAAGCCCTTCCAGAACCAATCGGCAAACTCTTGTAGGCGTTCGCCAAAGCTTTTTTCTGTGCGGCGGTGCAGGCCTGTAAAATCATAGATTAAATCGCCATTTTCGGTCACTTTGAGCTTGCAGTCGTAGCGCTGCATCAGTTCTCGAATAGCCGACTCGCTCTCAATAATAGGCATACCTGTACTAGCGGCAGCATCTTCTAGGGTAAATTGCTGATTGCTTTTGAGCAAGTATTTTTCTAGGCGAAGATTGACTTCTTTTTGTTCGTATGACATCTTTCCAATATTTGCGTTCCGAGGCGGCGAAGCCGCCGGCTTAGGGATGGATAGCGGTGGCCCGAAGGGCCAGACCAAAGTTTTTTGAGCGCAGCGAAAAAAACTGCAGGGCCGAGCGAATAGCGAGCCACGACACAGCCCGGCCCGCCCGCAGGGCGGGCAAGCCCCAAAAAAAACAGCAGCCTAGAAAAGACTGCTGTATATTTTAGGTCCAGCCCAATTCATGGAATAAGGTATAAATTTTTAGGCCCAAATAGGCATCTGTGGCGGCATAAAAATTTTGGGCTTGGCTGAGTGTTTCTCGTTCCCAATTGGAGGTTTGCTGCGATTTGGAAATCCGTTTGCCCAGAAAAATAGCCGTTAAATTGCGGGCGCCCATTTGCTGAATGCCGTTGGCTTTGGCAATATCGGCAATGTCCTTAAAACCTTTGGCAGTGAAGGGTCGCAGCCGTTGCAGGTCGCGGATATCATCTCGCAATGCGGGGCCAGCTTTTACAATTTTTGGATTCTCGAACAGGGCTTTGAGTCCATCGCTAAAGCCTGATTTGAGGTTGCGGATCAAAAAAACCTTATCGGGCATGGCCAATTGAATCAAGGAAACGGGATGATAAACCCCCTTGCGAAAAGAAGGTTTGCTCTCGGTATCGAAGCCCAAAACCTTGCATTGATTGAGGGCCAAAAGGGCCTCTTCTAGCTGCGCTTCGGTTTCTACGGTAATGATTTCGCCCTCGAAATGCCAGAGGGGAAGTTCGTTGACCTCTGCTTTGGAGATCTTGACGGGGTATTGCATGTTAATGAGTTTATTGGGGCCGTTTTATGGCCCAAAATCATTTTACTTTAAATGATAATTAGGCAAAAGGGAAAAGGTTTAGCTTAGAGGAAATACTTAGCTCAATTCTTTAAAGGCGCGGTACAAATCGGCCCATTCTTTCCGCTCTTTGACCACCGTTTCTACATATTCTTGCCAAGCTTCTTGATCTTGGCTGGGGTCTTTGACCACCGCACCAATCAGGCTAGAGGCCAAATCTCTGGCCCGCAGTTCGCCATCGCCAAAATGAGCGGCTAGGGCTTGCCCATTATTGACCACCGAAATGGCCTCGGCCGTACTGAGGGTAGAGCTAGGCTGTTTGATTTTCTGGCGGCCATCTTGGGTCACGCCCGAACGCAGTTCTCTAAAAATAGTGACTAGGCGCTCAATTTCTCTGAGTGGGGCCATTTTGGCGGGAATTTCCAGGGCGGCGCCCAGTTTTTCCACCCGCATTTTAACAATCTTTACCTCTTCTTCCAAAGAAGCGGGCAAGGGCAAAACGACCGTATTAAAGCGGCGTTTGAGGGCCGAAGAAAGTTCATTGACGCCCTTATCTCGATCATTGGCCGTGGCAATTAGGTTAAAGCCTTTTTGCGCTTGAATTTCGGTGTTGAGTTCCGGAATCGGCAACAATTTCTCCGAGAGCATAGTAATTAGCGTATCCTGCACATCGGCGGGCACCCGCGTCAATTCCTCCACCCGAGCAATGGCCCCATCTTGCATCGCCCGCAGTAGGGGAGAAGGTACCAAAGCCTCTGCAGATGGGCCTTTGGCCAACAATTGCGCATAGTTCCAGCTATAGCGCATGGCCTCTTCGCCAAGGCCAGCAGTACCCTGCACCAAATAGGTCGAGCTGCCGCTAATGGCCGCTGCAATATTCTCGCTGACCCATGATTTGGCCGTACCGGGCACCCCCATCAACAGCAGGGCGCGATCTGTGGCCAAGGTAGCCACGGCCAGCTCAATCAGACGGCGATTGCCAAAGTATTTGGGCTCGATTTCGGTCCCATCTTCCAAGCTGCCGCCCATAATAAATTGCACCACCGCCCAAGGCGAAAGCGCCCAATTATGGGGTTTGGGGTAGCTATCCATTTTTTGGAGAATCTTGAGTTCCTCCGCATAAAGCACCTCGGCATGAGGGCGCAACAATTGTTCTGCTGCCTTTTTTCGCTTAGCCATATAGTATTGTATTAGATAATCGTCAAGCTATTTTTTTGGGGCTGCCCCTCGCTTTGCTCGGGTCGGGCTGTGTCGTGGCTCGCTAATCGCTCGGCCCTGCGGTTTTTTTCGCTGCGCTCAAAAAACTTGGTCTGCGGCTGCGCCGCCCCCCTATCCATCCCTAAGCCGGCGGCTTCGCCGCCTGTCCGCTGCAAGTCCCTAAAGGGCCTTGAGTTGGGCCAGTTCTTTACGGAAAGAGATTTGGGCGCTAAATTGGTCCAATTCCTTTTGCCAGGAATAATCCAGTTGAGGCCAGTGATTAAGCAGTTCTTTGTCCTCAAACAGACTTTCGTCTAGGGCAAAGGCTGCTCGTTTGAGTAGGGTTTTGTGGTTCCATTGAAAAACGGAAAAACCCTGGGCCAAACTGATTTTCATCGCCTCTAAAACAGTTCTTCCTAGTTCGGCCTCCCAGTTTTGGCCCTCTTGCAAAAGCAATTGCATAACGGGATCTTCATCGTCAATGCTATTTTTGCCCGAGGCCTGAAGGTAAGCCATGGCCAATTCATTAAAGAATGAACTGGGCAAATCATAATACAGAAATTCTAGGGAAAAGAAAAGGGCTTGTTTCCCTTTAGGTTCATTTTGCATAAAGAGCTGATGAAAGGCCATCAGCCAATCTAAATCTTTGAGGCGGTGAGCGGCCTTGCTCCAGCCCCAGATCAAGGCCTGCCGATAGTCAGAAGCCAAGGCCAAGCGGATGCAGGCCATGGGAGAAAGGCCCCAGCTTTCGCACCAATAATTGGGCGCTACCGAAGCGATCATTTGCGCCAGCCAATTGCTGTTTTTCCCTTCGCTAAAGGCTTGATAATGCTCTCGAATGCCATCTTTTTTGAGTTCGGCGCTTAGTTGCTCAGGCGTTGCTATACTTAATAATTGCCCATCATATTGAATCAGTTGTTCGAGGGCGGTTTGCATTCGCTTTTCGAGGGAAGTCTTGGGCAAAAGCAATAAAAGCTCTACGGCTGCCTGTCGAATCTCTTGGCGGCGGTCGTTTTGGACCTCTTCTAAAAAGGCTTCATCTGTTTTCCTGAGTTGAATCTGTAGGAGTTCAAGGACCTCCAAGCGTTGTTTTTTACTCCATTCCGTCCAATACTGTTGAATGACCTTTAGGGCATTGCTGGGGTCCAAGCGACGCTCTTGCTGCAACCAAAAGAGCAGGCTGGCAAAATCGGCTTGTTCTAAATCTTCCTCTTGCAGCGCTTTGATGGCGGCATAGGACCAACTTCTTTTGAATTGGGCCAAGTAGCGGCCCGTTTGTCCCAATACAGAAATAATAGCGGGCCGCAATTCTTTGTGGCGGCTGCCAAAGGTTAAGATATCGGCCAAGTTGTCGGGGGCTACTCGCCAGTTTTGGCTGTGGGCCAAATCGATCCAAGCGGGCAAGAGCTCTTCTTGTCTGCGGCTGAGGATTTGTTGCAGCATCCAACTGGCTTTTTGGGGGGCGGCGGCCTGCTCATCTTGGATTTTTGTGGCTGATGGAGCTTCTTCGGGCAATTGGCCCAGCGGCAGCTCTGCTTTCTTAAAGAGGGATTGGGCCGCCAAAGCCTGTAAATATTGAACTTCTAGTTGTTCTTGCCCAATATGCTGCAGTTGCCAATGTTCCAATTGGAGTTGGCTTTCTTTGGGCAAGGGACCAGCTTGGGCACTGCCCAATAAGAGTTGTTTGATGATGAGATTCCAGCTTTGCATAAAACTTAAAGCGCTTGAGGTTGACCTTGTTTGAAGATAGAAAGGGGGCGAAATTGGCCGTTTTGCCATTCGCCAATCAGATGAATGTCTGCCTCTGCGGCATAGGCCAAAATGCGCCAAAGGCTTTGCTCTATTTTGGTCTGAAAGGGAAGGTATTGCCCATTTTTGTCCAAGAGGATAAAGCTTTCATCGGCCTGCTGTTGTAGCTGAAGGTTTTGGACCAAAAACAATTGGTAATTGAGCCAGGGATTTTTCCCCAAGGCTTGGGCGTATTGTTTTTGGGCTGCTTGCCAGTTCTCAGCCATCCGAATTTGAAAAGGTCCTTTTAGAGCGCTTTGCTGCTGCTCTTGCAAGATAGCTCGTTGGGGGTAGGCGCTAGGGTAGTAATAGAGCGCCGCCTCTAGTAGTTGGCCCAAAAAGTAGGTTTGCTCAAAGCCTCGGCTGCCAAAGCTATAATCAATGAGTAGGGCATTTTTGCCTGTTTGTAGGCCTTGCAACCATACTCTGCGCATATTTCGGCCCTCGGCATCAATTTCTTCTAGTTGGGCCAAGACTAGCCATTGATCTTGAATGGGCTCGTTTTGGGCCACAATAGCTTTTTTGCGTTGCACTCGGCCCAAGGCATCCAGTAAATCTTCTAATTGAAGGGGCGAGAGCTTATCTCTTTGCTTAAAGCTTTGCAGCAGGAGTTGCAGCTCGCCAATTTTTTGGCCCAGAAAATCCATCCAATTGCTCTGATAGGGTAGGAGCTGTGCCGTTTCTCGCAAGCCATAAGCTAGGCGGCTCATTTTGGCATCGGTCATTTTTTGGGCCAGTTGCTCCCAAAAACTTTTGTCTTGTACGGGCAGTTGGGCAAATCCCTGTCGACTGAAGTCTTGCAGCCATTGCTCCAATTCTTCCATGCCCGCTTCCATCTGTTCGAGCTTTTTGGCTTGGCGCTTGGCTTTTTCGAGCCGTTTTTTCTCTAGTTCTTTTTGGTTCAAAGGACTAGCTATTGTTGGGCTGTTTTGGGGCTGTTGCTGCAAATACCAGTTGAGAATATTGTGAGGGGGCGTCTTTTGTCGAAAAAGCCGAGGCGATTCGACAAAAAGGAAGAGCAGAGCCAAAGCATGTTTGCAATGGGCTTGTCTTTGGGCGCAATTGCAAAGCAGTTCGGGCCCTTTGAGGTAAATTTTAACTTCATAGGCCATGCTGCCGATGCCAGCTCCTTTGCAGTAGCCCCAAATGCAGTTTTCATATTGGCCAAGCTCTTCCCATTTGGGGGCTTGGGCAAGTCGGCGTGCACGGTTTTCGGTAGCGGCATCGGGCGAAAGGGCAGATATTTCTGGGCTGGTCCAATTCATGGGCAAAAGAGAATATTTTTGGGCCTTAAATGTACAAAATAGCAGAGAAGAACGAAAGGGCTAAGCCTAGCGAATCAGTAAATGGCCTTTTTCCCAAAATAGGCGAAAAAGAGGTTTCTTTTTATCGTAAAAGCTACTCAAAGGCGTTCCCAAGTCAATTTGCAAAGGGTGTTGGCCCAATTCCAATTGGTAAAATTCATCCTTCTTGCTAATTTTTGCCCCTAGGGGGAGGCGTTCGGCCAATTCGGTCCAGCTTTTTTCTTGCAAAACATCTTTGGTCAGCTCCCAATTTCTGCGATTTTGCTGATAAACGCCTAGGGTTAGTTTTTGGCCTGCTTCGGTTTGTTCCTCGGCCAAAACCATAATTTGCATATTGGGGTAATAGGTCAATACCTGAAAATAAAGGCTGAGCTTTTTGCCATCGCCCGAAAAATCATCAAAAAAGACTTGCATGGCTTGGTAGCGCTGCATTTTTCGGCCCGTTAAGCTAAGGCCAGAAGGAAGGGGAGCGGGCTCATTTTCTGAAAGGAAATAAATGCCCGTTTGTTCGTCTTGGGTAAAGGGCAATTCTTGTTGCCGTTGGGGAAGGTTATTTTGGGCCAAAAAATCGCGATAAATGCCATTAACGGCCTCGATGAGTTGCTCAGGATTCCGTTTACTGGCATTCTGTTGCCGCAAATCGGCAAAGCTGCGCAACTTATCTTCTCGGTAATAGATACCGTCCAATCGGCCTTTTTGGCCCCAGCGCGCCCGCAAAAATAGTCGCCAATTTTGGGGACTTTCATAGCTTTCAAAGGACCAATATTGCCCTTCCTGATGATATTCGCCCACTAAAGGGAGGCGCTGTCTGCGGTTAATATCTATATAATAGGCCTCTAGTTGCCCATCGGATTTTTCTGTCCAAATGAGTTCCATGGGCTCTCCACCCAAAATGCCCTTATACACTTCATAATATTGCGCTTTGGCCATGAGGCTTAAGAAAAGCAAACAACAACTGAAATAGATCTTTTTCATATTCATTGACTAATTTTTTCTGTTTTTTGGGGCTGCCCCTTCCGCTGGGTTAAAACCCAGCGCAAAGCGGTATCGCTTTGCGAAGCTATATAAAATGAGGGTTGAAACCCTCATGAATTATCGGTCGGGTCGGGCTGTTTACTTCGTCGAACTGGCGCCCCTTTGGGGCTGGTTGTCGCAGCTCGCTGCTCGCTCGGCCCTTCAGCGCTTTCAGCGCTTCGGTCTGGCCCTGCGGGCCACTGCTGTCCATCCCTCAGCCGAGTCGCTTCGCTCCTTGGCGGGCGCTTTGCGCCCTTTGGTCCAAAGGTACAAAAAAACGCAAGGCCATCCTGAGAAGATGAGCTTGCGTTTTGCAGGCGGCGCAGCCGCCGCAGGCAAAAGCCAAATAGAAGTCCTGTCTCTTCTATCCTTTGATTTAATTTCTTGCTATTCATCGTTATTTTTTGCGGCCATAGCGAGGGCTATGCCTTTAAAAAATGCCTTGACTAGCTTAAAATTTTTATCAAAGAATGGCCGAAGCGCAGAACTTCCATTTGGCCTAGCGATGTGCAAGGGTGGCCGTTAGGCCAGACCCAGCCGCCCAAGGCGGCGCAGGGCCGAGCGATTAGCGAGCCCTGAAACGTAGCGCAGCAGCTTTGCTGCGGAGGCCCCTAAAAAAGGATTATACTTGCACGGCCATAATGGCTTCATAGGCAGAATCCCAGAGCATTTTTCGCATTTGCAGGGCTTGAAGCACGTATTGTTCGGCTTCGGCCCATTTTTCTGGATCTTGGCCACAGAGTTGGGCCGTCATAGAGAGGGCCAGATGGCTGTGGTGGTCGCCATCCACCTCAATATGGCGGTCCAAATAATATTTGAAGAGGCTAAGATCGTTGGGAAAGCGGGCATTGAGGTCGTCCACCATGGCTTGGAACATATCGGGGATCAGGTCCTCGCGGCCAAAAGTGAAAACGGCCGCCATGATATGGGGTTTGCCGGTGGCGATCACCTCAAAGGTGAAGTTGACAAACTTTTGGGCGCCGGCGGGAATCTTGGCCGTTTGCAGGGCTTGATTGACCGTTTCGCCTTCTTCCAAGGCCTTTAGGAGGGCTTGAATGGGGGCTAGGTCGGCTTCGGCTTTTTGCATAGCTTGCAGATAGAGCTCAAAATGGCTGAGGTGGCTACCGTCGGGTAGTTCGTCAGATTCTTCGCCCACCACAATCTCATTGATAAGAAAGCGGGTTTCGGCATTGCCCGTTGGGCGCCAGGGAAGCTGCATACAGGTCAGCTCAATTTGCAGGGCTTTGAGCAGCGACATAAAGTCCCAAACGGCCAATACATGATGCTGCATAAAAGGGTGCAGCTCTTCGGGCTTTTGGATACTTTTATAGAGCGGGTGTTGAATAATTTGCGCCTCGATGGGGGCAATTTTGGCCTGAAGGGCCAGGATTTCCTTGGGTAAGTTGGCCATAACTGGGGCTTATTTTTCGTCAATAAGTTCAATGTCAAAGCCGTAGCTTTCTACAAGTTCGATAATTTTTTCGGCTTCAATGTCTTCGCCTTCGGCATAGAGCTTTTTGTCGGCATCAGCCAAGTCTAGGCGCCAGTTGAGTTGAGGAATAGCGTCGAGTTCGTCTTGTACTTTAGACTTGCAGTTGGCGCAATGCAGGCTAGTTTTAAATATGAGTTGTTTCATGATTGTAACTGTTTTAGATTAAAAAAAGAGAGGGGGTATAGGGTTTAGTTAATATCCCGATTCTCATCTTTTAGGTGTTGGAGCAGCAGTTTATCTAGAGGGTCCTCTAGAGGTTCTGCATTGGGGGCTTGTATTTCCTGTTGGGTTTCTATTTGGAAGTGGTTATTAAATTCCTCTTCACTTTGTTGCATTTCGAGTAGCATTTTGCCAAAGTCGTGCACTTGTTCGAGATGTTCGTAAGAGAGTTTCTCGATGAGTTCACGACATTTATCTTGTAAATCTTGCTTAGTCATCAGTTTGTTTTTTTTGCAATTTGTAGATAGCTCGCCAAAAATAGAGGTTTAATTTGATGAGCAGGTAGAAGAGGAAGGCAAAGGGGCGCAGCAATTGAAAAAATATATTTTTTCGTAGGGAAATGGCTGGGGTGTAGAGGTTAAACAGTCCGTAATAGAGCTTTGTTTGGTAATCTAGTACCACTTTCCCATCATGTTGATATTGTTCAAAGAGAATGCGCAGGCCTTTTCTAGCTCGTTCATATTCGGCTTCTTCTAGGGCAAAGGCTAGGGGGCAGGCTTGGTAGTGTGCTTCTAGTAGTGGCCAGTCGAGTCGGACTTGGTTGGCAAAGCTTTGGGCTTTATAGTTATTGGGGTAAAGTTGTTCGAAATTTTCTGTTTTGGGGAGGTAGGGGTAGCTATTGGGGCCATGCAATTGCTTGAAAAACTGGCTAAAGGCCCAAGAAAAGCTGCGTTCATTTTGGTCTTGTAGTTCGTGTCGAAGGACAAAGACATAGCTATTGAGGCGGAGCAGGCGTTGGAGCTCTTCTTTCCAGGCTAGAGGAGATTCGGGTAAGGGGTCTAGAATGCAGACCATATCTACGCTATCATCATCCAGGGGGAGTTGGGCCAAATCGCCTTTTTGCATCCATATTTCTTGGCTGGGGTCTAGTTCTTCTGCTAGGGCTAGGGCCTCTTGATCGGGTAAGAGCAAGCAAAGCAGGTGCAGGCGTTTTTTCCAATGCTTAATGAGTTGTAAGGCATCGGCGCCGATACAGAGGGCAAGGTAGCGGCGAGAAATCTGTAGCTCTTCGGTTAAAAAGTCGAACAGGCTGATTGGGATTTTGGGGTGGGCCACCAATTGGGCCGAGTAATTCTTCGCCATTTAGTCTTGTTTTTGAGCAGATGGCTGAGTTTGTGGGTAAGGGCGGGCGGGCTGTTTTTTTCGGCCCAATTTGCGCCAGTTATCCCAAATCAGTCGAGCATCTTCTGACCAATAATAATCCTTGGCATAAAATAGATTGATGCGGTGGAGACTATGTTCTTCATCGGGCAGTAGGGGGAGACTGTCTGCTGGGGAGAGGACTGAAGGGCGGAGCTTGGGGAGATGTTGGATTTTGCTATCTCCTTCGGCATAGCCCAGCCAGCTTTTTTTGCCTAAAAATACTGCCCAAGCATTGGCAATAAAGCCTAAAGGGGATGAGCAGCTCCAAGCTAAAATAGGAGAAAAAAGCAGGAAAATAAAACTGCTGCTTAAATCCAATAGTCTTTTGTTGCGCTTGGCCATTGTTTCGGCAATCTTGAAGCCTAGTTCTAGGGTATAGAGATCGCCTGCCGAGTTTTTGGAGTTGGAGCCCACAATGCTGAGGCTATCTTCGGCTACAATTTTATAGGCGACTTCTGGTCCCAAACGATTCATCCAATAAATGATTTGTTCGGCCCGAAGGTCTTTTGCGCAAAAAATAATCTCTTTAATTTTATAAATCTGCACCAACTCTTCTAGCTGATAAAAGGCCCCCAAAAATTGTTTGAAATCGGGTTCAGATTCGCTAGGGGCTACGGTGCCAATCAGGTTGTTTTGTACTCTGGCTTTGTAGAGCAGGCGTTGTACTCGCTCACTTTCAGACAAACTACCTAAAATGACCACATTATGAAGCTGTTGCCCCTGTTCTAATGGACCTTTGCCCAAAAGGGCCAAGATATACCGCCAGCTCCAACTGCTGCCAATAGCCCAAATGGTGCCGAGTACAATCAACATACGAGAAGCCCGAAGATGGGAAGGCAAAAACCCATAAACCGCCGCAATGAACAGACTACCCAAGGCAAAACCCGATACCAATTGCCCACTTTTAAGCTTTTGATCATAAACCCCACGAAAAAAAGCGGTGCTCAACCAGATGGCAATATAGAGCGGGTAATTGAAATAAAGTAAACTGGGCTTAAAGTAATTGGGATCATTAAAACGCAAATTGGCCCAAATATCTTTGAGCAAAAAGAGGCCAATAAAGATGAGCAAAGCATCCAATAATAAGGGAAATAAGCGCTTGCTCCAATTGGCCAAAAGCGTGAGGCTAGCCCGAAAATAAATGGCGGCTCGCAACATCCCGACATAAAGCCCTGCCTGAGGTCCGCCAAAATGCTTCTGAGCAAAAATAATCATAGCATTGTAAAAGGTCTTGACATAATTCAAGCTGCCCTTTTTGGTGCTTTCTCCCTTATAATGAATAATTGTGGTGTCTGCAAAATAATAGTTCTTATAACCCGCTTGCACCACCCGATAAGAGAGGTCAATATCCTCCCCATACATAAAGAAGGCCTCATCTAAGTAGCCGATTTGGTCCAAAACAGATTTGCGCAAAAGCATATAGGCACCAGAAAGCACATCTATTTCATGCGTTTCTTCTGCGCTGAGGTAGCCCAAATGATAGCGGTTGAAGCGAGTGGATTTAGGAAAGAGCTTAGACAAGCCAAATGCTTTGTAAAAAGCTACTTCTGGCGTAGGAAATCCCCGCTTAGATTCAGGCAAAAAACAGCCTTTCCCATCAATCATTTTTACGCCTAAACCGCCTGCTTCAGGATGAGCATCCATAAAGGCTAAGGGCGCCGATAAACTATCTTCTCGGATGACGGTATCAGGATTGAGCAAGAGTACGTATTCTCCCTTGGCTAATTCAATGGCTTGGTTGTTGGCCTTAGAAAAACCCAAGTTTTGGCTGTTGGCTATGAGCCTGACCTCAGGGAATTTCTCCCGTAGCATCTGTACAGAATCATCTACTGAGTTGTTGTCTACCACAAAAACCTCTACCGCTAATCCCTTGGCGGCCTTGCGAACGGCCAAAAGCGCCTGCTCCAAAAAATATTTCACATTGTAGTTGACAATGACAATGCTCAGTTTCATGCTCAATTTAGCTTTGTTTGTAGGGCAAACGGCCCAAAATAGAACGCCCTAAGGTCAGCTCATCCGCATATTCTAATTCTCCACCAAAAGAAACCCCTCGGGCAATGGTCGAAATTTGAATCGTTTTGCCTTCTAACTGCTTAGAGATATAATAAACGGTAGTATCGCCTTCAATGCTAGGACTCAGGGCCATAATTAGCTCTTCTACCTCATCTTTTTCGATGCGCTCAATCAAAGACGCAATCTCAAGATCGCTAGGGCCAATGCCGTCAATGGGCGCAATGAGTCCCCCCAAAACATGATAGGTTCCCTGAAATTGTTGGGTGTTTTCAATGGCCATCACCTCCTTAATGCTTTCTACCACACAAATAACTTGCTTGCTGCGGGCTGGCGACTGACAAATGCTGCAAGTTTCTTGATCCGAAA
This sequence comes from Saprospira sp. CCB-QB6, assembly GCF_028464065.1. Lineage (NCBI taxonomy): Bacteria > Pseudomonadati > Bacteroidota > Saprospiria > Saprospirales > Saprospiraceae > Saprospira > Saprospira sp. CCB-QB6. The sequence goes on from NZ_CP116808.1 coordinate 3,127,734, forward strand.
TATTATGACATTTTTGGCAAAACTGAATCTTTTGCTTCATATCGAGCAGGGCCTTGGCAAAATCAACCACCTCCTCTTCTTCGGCTTGCAAGAGGTGTAGCGCCAAACGAAGAGCCGTTTTTCGGCCAATACCTGGCAGTTTACTAAAGGCTTGTACGCCTTCTTCTAATAGTTGAGAGGAAAGGGGCATCGCTACTTTATTTCAAAGAAATTTTAGAATGGGCGCAAGATACAAAAATTGCAGTTTTCTTTTTGTGCAGATAGGGACGAAGAATTTGGGGCTGCCCCTTCCGCCAGCTTGAAAGCCAGCGCAAAGCGATACCGCTTTGCGAAGCGATACAAAATGAGGGTTGAAACCCTCATGAATTATCGGTCGGGTCGGGCTGTTTCGCAGCTCGCTATTCGCTCGGCCCTGCGGCGCTAAAGCGCCTTGGTCTGGCCCTTCGGGCCCCTGCTGTCCATCCCTCAGCCAAATAAGGCAGCGCTGCGCGCTCTTTTAAAATTAAAGGGCCGAAGCTGCTTGCCCCAAAGGGAAGCAAGCCGATGAGCGGCTTAGTTGCCTGTAGGGGGGCGGCGCAGCCGCCGACCAAAGCCCGCAGGGCTGCAGGGCCGAGCAGCCCTGCGAGCCCCGAAAGGGAACGGCCCCTAGGGCGCAAAGCGCCCTAGGGGAGGCCCCAAAAAATAGAATTCTTAATGAAAATAGCGGAAATCGTGCTGATTTTCGATCTTCTGAAGGCTTTCAAAGATGAGTTGAATCACGTGTTTCACATCTTCCTTATGGGCCATTTCTACGGTAGTGTGCATGTACTTGAGCGGCAGAGAAATGAGGGCCGAAGGCACGCCTGCATTCGAGTAGGCAAAAGCATCGGTATCGGTGCCCGTTATGCGTGAAGAAGCCGAGCGCTGAAAGGGGATTTCCTTCTCTTGGGCCGCCTCAATGATAAGTTGTAGTAGTTTGTTGTGCACTGCAGGGGCATAAGTGAGATCGGGGCCATCTCCGCCCTTGATATCGCCATGTTTGGCAATGCTGACTAGGGGCGTATGGGTGTTGTGGCAAACATCGGTCACGATAGCCGCATGCGGTTTAATGCGGTTGGCAATCATTTGGGCACCACGAAGGCCGACTTCTTCTTGAACGGCATTGACAATATAGAGTGCAAAAGGCAATTTGACCTGCTCCTCATGTAGCAAACGGGCCACTTCGGCAATGCAAAAGCCGCCCATGCGGTTATCGAGGGCTCGGCCCATGTAAAAGCGGTCGTTGAGGACCTCAAACTCATCGTCGAAGGTAATCACACAACCGACATGAATGCCCATTTCTTCAACCTCTTCTTTAGAATCGGCTCCCACATCAATAAAGATGTTATCGAGGCTAGGGGCTAGCTTGGCATTTTCGCCATGGCGGGTGTGAATGGCGGGCCAGCCAAAAACACCGCGGACAATTCCCTGAGGCGTATGGATATTTACGCGCTTAGAAGGGGCGATCATGTGGTCAGAGCCTCCATTGCGAATCACCTTGATGTAGCCTTCTTTGGTAATTTGATGTACAAACCAAGAGATTTCATCGGCATGGGCCTCAATGACTACACGGTAGTCGGCTGTGGGATTGATAACGCCCACAACAGTCCCATAGTTATCGACAAAATAGTCATCGATATAGGGCTTGATATAATCTAACCAAAGTTTTTGGCCAGGGGTTTCAAAGCCCGTAGGCGAGGCATTATTGAGATATTGGGCCAAAAATTCTTCAGAAGCTGGCGTAATGATATTCATAAATTGACTTTTTGATGAGGGCTTGAAGGCCTCGAATGTTAATCTAAAACAAGCTTAAATATAAGCTTTTCCTGTTCATTGCCAAGAGCTGTGAAAACAAAAAAATAAAGGTCGAGTTTGTTGTTGAATAATAGTCATTTGTGAAGGTAAAGTTAAATTCACTTGAAATTTTAAGCGATGAGGGCTTTTATATTTAGACAGAATAAATTATCTTGCTATAGCAAGAAATCCACAGATGTGACTGTGATTTTAAAACCAAAACGACAATCTATTATGTAAACTCTACAAGCTAAATTTTTTATTTTGTCCTTCCTGCTTATGGGGCTGGGGCTGTCTGCACAACAACTGGAGCACCCCATGGTGGTGGAGGTTAATACTCCTGCTAGTATTTCGGGTACCTATGTTTATGGTTATCAGTCTGATTGGGGGCCAACCTCTTTGGCTGCAACGATTACAGGAGAAGCGGCCTGGGCGAGAACTGCTGCCAATGATTCTATTGCTTGTGATTCGGTAGTCAATGATTTAACAGGCAAAGTGGCCCTAGTTCGTCGGGGGGCTTGTAACTTTAGTCTCAAGACACTTAATGCCCAAACTCAAGGCGCTGTAGCCTGTGTAATTTGTAACAATCAGCCAGGTGCTGGTGTAATCAATATGGCTGGGGGTACTTTTGGTGCACAGGTGAATATTCCTGCGGTTATGCTTAGCTATGAAGATTGTGCATTATTGGCCAATGCTATGGATGCAGGAGATACCGTAAACATTACGTTCCGCAAACCCGCTTTGGTAGCCAACCGCACCTCTACCTATGCTTATCGCACACCTTTGTCTCAGGTTCATGACCTTGACCTGATCAACATTGGGCTAATTAACACCAGCCCAACTGCTGTCCCTCAGGCAATCGTAAAAGTTGATATCACAGATCCTGCAAATAATGTGACTTCTTACATGGATACCCTAAGCTTAGCTGCAGATACCGTTATCGATTTTCATATTTTTGAGGAGGTTTATCCTGCACCCACAGATACTGGACGTTATCAAATTGTTTTCTCCGCTGACTATACTACTGATACTGTTTTTCAGGACTTTGTAGTTACAGAAAACACTTTTGCCTTAGATAATGGTAATCCTGCTGATCAACGATTTTATACACTGGCCGATTTTTCTGCCAACCGCTATGATGTAGGCGCTTGCTTCTATACCGCTGATACCGTTGAAGCTTTTCACTGGGCCTCTTTTGGCTTAGGGCCAAACCCCGATTATATTCAGCAACAGCTAAATGTTTTTCTCTATAAGGCCAAGCCTGGAGTTACCATAACTGGCCAAGATGTAGATTATAGCAAATTTGATATTGTTGCCGTAAATAGCCACAATATCCGAGCTGAAGATACCGCTTCAGGATCTCTCATTATTAAAAGACTCTATGAGGTGCAAAATGGTGAAGATTCTATCGTGCTAGATTCTAATACGCTATATGCATTGGTCGTTTCTTTTAGAGGCAATGGATCTATCGTAGATCCACCCTACTTCGAGTTTGCGGGCAATGGTGCTCGCCTAGACTTTAGCACGATTGTTCACGGAACAGATCTTTCTATGGGAGGATTTGGTGGCCCCCAAGTAAGAGTGCGCATGCATAAAGAAGCTTCTTATACTGCAGAAACTCCCACGGGCTCTGGATTGGCCGTTAATGAATCTCCTCTGCTCGAAGCCGCTAGCCTAAGCCTATTTCCTAACCCCACTCAAGATCTGCTAAATCTCAATATTGTTGCAGTAGATGGGGCCGAAGAAGCTATAGTGAGTATCATGACGGCAACCGGACAAGTACTAAAAAGCCAAGTGGTTGCGCTAAATGGCCAAAACACAATTGAACAAGTTCAATTGAAAGATTTGCCCGCAGGTGCTTATCTCGCTTATCTCCAAATCGGAAATAAATTTACTGTTAAGCAGTTTGTTAAGCAATAGATTTATAAAGAGCTGTATATAAAACAAGGCTTTCCTAGCCGCCTCCCCACAAAGGAGGCGGCTTTTTTTGTACCCTCTTTTTTTTTTAAGATATTCGCCCCCCTAACCAAAATACAATAACTGTGAAGTGGGTTTATTTTCTACGCCATGCCAAATCTTCTTGGGAACAGCCCGAATTAGATGATATCGATCGCCCGCTCAACCCTAGAGGAGAGGAGGCCGCCCAATTGATGGCCCAATTGTTCAAACGCAGAGAGTTACCATTGGACCATATTCTCTGCTCTCCAGCAGAACGCTGCCAACAAACAGCCCTACACTTTTGCCAAGCGCTTAACCGCCCCGCTGGCGATATCGAGATTAGCTACCGCCTCTATGAGGCCGAGCTCCCTCAGGTCTATCAACGCCTTCGAGAATTGCCCAATCATATCAATAAGGTGTTGTTGATTGGCCACAATACTAGCGCTACCAACTGGCTAAATGCCTTTAAATCCACTCCCGTCGATAACCAACCTACGGCTGGTCTCAGCCTGACCATTTTTAGTATCGACGATTGGCAATTGCTTGACCGCAGCAATGGGGAGTTTGTCTTTTGGGATTATCCCAAACTCTATAAAAAGAAGTACCGAGAACTAGATTTGAACCTTCATAAGGAGGTCTAATCTCAAGATTTGGGGCTGCCCCTCGCCTTCGGCTCAGGTCGCTCCACTTCGCAGCTCGCAGGTCTGCTCGGCCCTGCAGCCCTGCGGGCTTTGGTCGGCGGCTGCGCCGCCCCCCTACAGGCAACTAAGCCTGCGGCCCTCCGGGCCTGCTAGCCGCAAGCAGACTAAGATGATTTAGATTTCTTCAATGCTATCACTACAAAATAATTAAGCCCTTTCTAATTGCTCTTTGTCAGTTGCAGGAGTTAGTTTTTACTCAGAAAGTGGTCCTTGTCTAGCCAAATGGCCTATTCTTTAGCTAAGTAGTAGAAGGCCTAGCGATGTGCAGCAGTGCGGCGCAGCCGCAGACCAAGGCCGTCAGGCCGCAGGGCCGAGCGAATAGCGAGCTGCGGAACGTAGCGCCGCAAGGCAAAGCCGCAGCGGAGGCCCCAAAAAGTCCTTTAAAACAGCATATTGAGGAGGAAAAAGAGGACCAAGAAGATCCAAAGGGCATCGAGAAAATGCCAGTAAACGGTGAGTAATTCTAAGTGGAGTTTTTTGCTGGGGTCTGAAAAGTAGACCAAGACGCTAACGGGTTCTTTCATGCGGACCGAGGCCACGTACATAAAGTAGAGCAGAAAGGGCAGGCCGCCGAAAACGTGGGCAAAGTGGAGGCCCGACAAGGCGTATAAATATTGTTTTCCGTTGCCGATATTTTCGCCCATCAGGGCATCTTTGTAGAGGGTCCAGGCCAAAACCTGCATAATGAGAAAGATAGCGGTGAGTAGAAAGGTGAGGTTGAGGGCATTTTGGTATTTTTTTGTTTCATCTTGTTTGTAAGCTTCATTGGCCCATTTAATCGTCAGGCTACTGAGGAGGAGCAAGATCGAGTTGGCGATAAAAATGGGGGGGAGATAGACGCCATCGGCCACCTCATTGGCCGAGCGGGTGTAGACATAGCCGATGGCAAAGGCGATAAAGAGGAAAGTGAGGCCCACTAAAAGGAGATAGAGATAAATCTTTTGGTAGGGCAGATTGATGAATGGTTTTTCGTATTGATCTTGGGGGAAATTTTTCGGATTAGCCATAAGTCGGTCTGGTTAAAAATGAAGGAGAAAATAAAGGAATCCTAGGAAGAAAATTAGGCAATATAGGTCACAGAAAGCAGCTTTGGGAAAAAAAACTTATGTTTGCTTCTTAACAAACTTGTAAGAAAAGGGTTGGGATTGGCCCAACACAAAAGCAAAACTTATGAATCGTTTATTTGTAATAGTCTGTTTATTTTTTGGTCTTTGGTCTTGTCAGTCGGTACAGCCAGAGCCAGCGGCTAAGCCTAGTCCAGCGCCTAGTCCGGCCCCAGTAGAAGAAAAATTATGGAGTGTAGAGGAGTTGCTTCAGGATTTGCCCAAGGGGCAGGGGGGGCAGTTGGTCCAGCATCAGTTTTATCAGTTATCTTATCGTTTGGATGCCAAGAATGCGGAATGGGCCATGTATCGGATAGATAGCCAGTCTGTAGTGGATGAGCGGGCGAGTCGTCGTTCGGGCTTTATTCAGGACCCTGAGTTGGGGGGGCAAACGGCTAGTGATGCAGATTATACGGGCTCGGGTTTTGATCGTGGGCATTTGATTCCGGCGGAGGATATGGATTTTGATCTCAAGGCGATGGAAGAGAGTTTTTACTTATCTAATGTATCTCCGCAAGCTCCTAGTTTCAATCGGGGGATTTGGAAAAAGCTTGAGGGGGATCTGCGAGATTGGGCCTTAGAAAAGGGCGATTTATTAGTCATTACGGGCCCAGTTTTGCCTGCTCAACTGCCTGCAGATGCGCCTAAGATAGCGGGGGATGTTGTAGTCCCTACTGCTTTTTACAAAGTCATTGTTGATTTGAAAAAGCGTAAGAGCATAGCCTTTTTATTGGCCAATGAAAAATCGGATGCCGAGTTGGCGAGTTTTGCGTTGAGCATTCGAGACTTAGAGGGGCAGTCGGGTCTAAACTTTTTCCCAAAACTATCGGCTAAGCAGGCAGATGAATTAGAAGAGCAAAAAGAGCTAGGTTATTGGTTTGGGGAATAGGAAAGTTCAAAAACTTTTTTTTTGTCAAAAGTTTTGCATTTCTGTAGAATGCTTCTATCTTAGCTAATAGAAAACGACAGTATTGGGACCGAGCCGCTTTTGGTCCATAGTACAAAGCGTTAGAATTTGATTGATTTTTGGTGATTAGAAGGTTTGTAAACTCGGTTTGCAAACCTTTCTTTTTTTTCAGCAAAGCTGTATATTCAGGGCCTTAATACTAGAACTATGCGTCAATTTTTAGAAACCGAACAGAAAGCTTTAGAAATCAACCTCGACCCTCGAATTTACGGCTCATTTGCTGAGATTGGAGCAGGGCAGGAAGTGGCTCGTTACTTCTTTAAAGTAGGGGCTGCGGCGGGCACCATTGCCAAAACCATTTCGGCCTACGATAAGGTAGTCAGTGATGATATTTATGGGCGAGAGCCATCGGGTCGTTATGTTTGTGAGTCGCGTTTGTATCGAATGTTGGACCATGAGTATGAGTTGTTGTTGGATCGTTTGAGTGGACAGCGTCCAGATCTTTGTCTTTTTGCCTTTGCAGATACGATAACTACGATCAATTATCACCGAACGATTAAGGGACAAGGATGGATGGGCATGCGCTTTCAGCTAAGTCCTCATGCCGAGCCGAATGAAATTGTCTTGCACATTGAGCTGGAAGATGGAAATGCCAATTTGCAACAGCAGGCCGTCGGAATTTTAGGGGTAAACTTGCTTTATGCTTGTTATCGCTATCATGCAGACTACAAAGAGCTTTTGGCTTCTTTATTAGATAAGTTAGAAGATCGGATTCGGATTGATGTTGTGCGGATGAAAGGGCCAGATTTTGAACATATTGACAACCGTCTCCTGCTCTTATCCTTGATTGAGCAAAATTTGACGGATGTGGCTGTTTTTGATAAAAAGGGGCAGCCTGTGCACATTTCAGAGTTTTTGTATAAGAAAAACCTACTCTTGGTCCGAGGAAATTATAATCCTACGACCCTACTAAGTCTGGACATGATTCGAGCTTCGGCTGCACAGTTTCGAGCAGATTTTAGCCAGCGGGCTATGGATTGTTTCATCATGACAGAAATGACCCTAGACAGCTTGCAAGGAGAGGAAAATACCACTGATGAGAAAAACTTTTTGGAGCGGGCCAAATTACTCAATCATTTGGGGCAGTATGTGATGATTACAGATTGCGACCGCTATCATAAATTGATACGATACGCTTTTGATTATCGAATTCAACATTTGGGCTTGGTCCTAGAAAACAATTTATTACTCAGTCTGTTGTCTGGCAAATATGAACGCAACAAAGATGGCCGCTTACTTACGGCCTTTGGAGAGGTATTTACTCGAAATGTAACCCTATACGCTTATCCAGAACTCAAAGAGGGAAGCGGTGAGCTTTTGCAAACACATAATTTACCTATCCCAGAAGGAATGCGCAATCTCTATCAGCATTTGCTGGACCAGCGCCAAATTAGAGATGTAGAAGGCTACAATGAAGAGATTTTACATATTCGCTCTACCGAGGCCCTACGCAAAATTCAGGCAGCAGAAGAAGGCTGGGAAAAAATGCTCTCTGATCGCGTCGCTCGTTATATTCAGGAACGAGGAGCCTTTGGCTTTCCTCTAGAAAGTATGGAGTTTGACTACTAGTTTTCGTTGCTGTTTGGCAAGAAGGCTGGAAAAAATGAATCGAAAAAATACTGCTTTTAGTATAACGAAAAACTTAAAATAGGGCATATTTTTTGATAGGAAAACCGCCGAAGTTAAACAGTATGGAAAAACAATAATTAAATGAAAACCAAAGGACTAGCGTCTGTAAACTATCTTTTATTTTTAGTATTCTTTTTGCCCAATACGCTTTGGGCCCAACTCGACTTTAAGTTTCAGCCTAGAGCAAAAGAAAAAGGAGCTTTTCGGTTTTTTGAACCTAAAGCAGAGGGCATTTCTCCCATCAACTTGTTTTTTTTAGCCAAGTTCTCCGAATTGATGTATCTAGAGCGGATGGAGTATCATCTGCGCTATATGGAAAATGGCTATGAACCTTTAACGGATATTCCAGACTCTGAGTGGATCAAACATCATGCTTCCGTAAATGATGATAACTTTCAAGAGGCCTTTAAACTGCGCTTTGCTCATTATTTTGACTACCCCCGACAGTTAACAGGCATGAAAGAAGAACAGCCCCCACAAGCCAAAAGTAGCTTCCACTTTATGCGAAAAATGGCCTACTTGGGCGGAAAAAAAGATCAGGGCTTAGACCCCGAACTCATGATTGTCAACACTCCAAGAGCTGTTATTTTAGTCTACCGAGGTACCGATAAAGTAGAGGAAAATGAATGGAGCGAATGGAAAGGTACCGATTTCCGAATTCAACTCGTCCAAGCAGGTGGCTTCCTCATCAATACCAAAGTACATAAAGGTTTTTGGCAGAGCTTTGACCTCATCCGAGATGAGTTAATGAGAACTTTGCAACAAGCAGAGTTTAAACACAAACCAATCTGGATCACAGGACACAGCCTAGGCGGCGCTATGGCTATTATTTCTGGCGCCTATCTAAAATCTGCTGGCCTGCCCGTCCAAAACGTTTATACCTTCGCCTCTCCTCGAACAATTGGCAACAAAAAATTTGCAGAAAAATTAGAACAACTTCTACCCAATAAGGTCCACCGCTTCGAGTATTACTTAGACCCCGTTAGCATTCTTTGGGCCCCTGGCTATACCAATTGCGGACAACGCCACTGGTTCGATGCCGAGGATCTAGGCCACTACCAACTGCACGAAAATGTAAGAGAACGCTACACCCCACTCTCGCCTTTCAAATTTAATCGACACCCTTTTCGAGACAAACGAACAATGGGCGAACTCCGCCTCCAAAAAGAAATGGAAAATGCCTGGCTGCCCGCTCTCCCCATTCGATTTTGGTACCATAACCCACAATTCTACGTAAAAGCTTGCTACGAACAACTAACCGAAGAACAAAAAAAAGTATTACCTGGAGTAGAGGATAGCTTTCCCTACCTTTACTTTGGCGGAAAATCAGGCATGCCCGGCTCTAAATAAGTCAATAGCTGTTTTGGGGCCTCCTGCCTGCGGCAGGCGCTACCTTCGGCAGCTCGCAAGTCTGCTCGGCCCTGCGGCGGCTTTGCCGCCTCGGTCTGGCCTAACGGCCACCCCGCCGCATCGCTAGGCCAGCCGCCTGCGGCGGCTCTACACGCAAAGGCCCAGAACCTAAGTTCTGGGCCTTTTTTCTATTTCCCTAAAACTATAAGGTGTCATTTTTTTAGAAAAAAAAGGATAAAAAGCTGTAACGAACTAAAGCCCTAGCCATTTATAAATGGCTAGGGCTTTACACTTAATTCTATTTTTTGATTTTAAGAAGTTAGCCAAAATAATATATCTGTAAAATTGGTTTTTATTGCATAAAATTTTGAATTTTAAACTGCGAACTGCTTACTTTTGTACTTAGACTTATTCAAAACCTCTCTAAGGCCCCTTGATCTAGAGGGCCTTTGCTTTAATTGCCACATCAAATTCTAACTCTATTTACTAAGGATTCAATTGTTTGAATAAAAATTAACTCTATGAAGTTACTCTACACCTTACTACTATTTACGGGGTTTAGCCTGGGCCTTTTTGCCCAAAAACCAGCTAATGCCCCTCGACCTACCCAAAATCAAACTCAGTTTCAAAAAACACCCTCTGGACATATTCGCTGCGCTACCGTAGAAATGGAAGCAGAACGAATGCGCAGACAACTCAATACAAACTATGTAGACGATTTTGAACGCTGGATCGCCCCCAAAGTAGCCGAATACAAACAAAAAGCAGCTAGAACCGGAGCCAAATCTGTCGTTTATACAATTCCCGTTGTGGTGCATGTCATCCATAATGGAGATGCCGTGGGAACAGGAGAAAATATCTCTGACGCTCAAATCTTGTCACAAATTCAAGTAATGAATGAAGACTTTCGCAAAATAGCAGGCACGCCTGGAGATGGATCTGGTGTAGATGTGGAAATCGAGTTCTGTATGGCCCAATATGACCCTTCCGGAAACCCAACCGACGGTATTGATCGTATAGATTTAGGCCAAGCTAGCTGGAATACTAATGCTTCAATTGAAGGGACACTAAAACCCTCTACCCAATGGGACCCTACGCTCTATCTAAATATGTGGACCTGCCGATTTGGCGGCTCTATGGCTGGCATCCTCGGCTATGCCCAATTTCCTGATGCTTCAGGCTTAGGTGGACTTAACGCTACAGGCGGAGCCGCCAATACAGACGGTGTTATTATGGCCTTCGATGCCTTCGGCTCTTCAGCTATTGCCCCTGGAGGAAGCTATAATGCTCCCTACGATTTGGGCCGAACAACTACCCATGAAGTGGGCCACTGGCTCGGTCTTCGCCATATCTGGGGCGATGATGTTTGTGGTGTAGACGATTTTTGCGCAGATACCCCCGAATCAGATGACGCTAACTACAACTGCGCAACTGGCCATGTCTCTTGCGGAACAGTCGATATGGTCGAAAACTATATGGATTATTCCAACGATGCCTGTATGAATGTCTTTACCGCAGACCAAAAGGCCCGTATGATTGTCGTCATGAATAACTCTCCCCGACGTATGGAGCTGGCTAGCTCCCCAAAATGCGCCCCCCCAACTCCTACTATTGCTTTTGATTTGGATCAAACCACTGTAGCTGAAGGTACAGATTGCAATTACCAAGAATTTACCCTAGACCTCAATATCGCTCTGCCCCCCTCCGATGATGCTGTCGTGACTTTTGTTCCCTCCGGAACCGCTACTCAAGGCCTAGACTACGACTTTTTTCCCGCCTCGGTCACTTTTCTTGCTGGCCAACAAAATACCCAAACCCTAACCGTTCGGATCTATAATGATGGAGAAATTGAGGCTACAGAAGGCCTAACTATCGGCATGAACCTTACCACTGTAGGCGATGCTATACTCACTACCGCAGATACTAGACAACATGTATTTACTGTACAAGATGATGATTATGCCCCTATCGCAAATCAATTAGTAGATGTAATTAATGTAGATTTTGAATCTGGTGTAGGTGGATTTACTACCTCCGGAAATACAGGCTCTGATCTTTTTGGCTTAGGTACTGCCGCTACAGCTTCTAGCGGATTCTGGACCATCGACAATAGCAATGCAACAACTATTGCCTATACCAATGACGATAATTGTAATTGCGATAAGGCCGCAGATTATCTCTACTCTCCTGTCTTTAGTTTACTTAATGCCAATTCTACTACCTTTAGTTTTGATCACGCTTTTGCTGATATAGCTCCCGAAACTGGAACTGTCTCTATCTCGACAAATGGCGCTGCAGGTCCCTTTGTCCAAATTCTTACACTAAGCAATACATTCACGAATAATGGAGGCGGTAGCATTACTACTCCCTGGGTAACCGTCAATAGTAATTTAGATGCCTATATTGGCCAAAATAACTTAATGCTCCGCTTTGAATACAACGACGGTAGCGATTGGATGTATGGTATGGCCCTAGATAATATCCTCCTACAAGCTAATATGAATACCAATATCCAAGAAGATGTGAATACAGCCAACAATGACGATATCTTCTTAGGCCCCAACCAAACGGTTTATTTCTATGATCCCGCTACAACTAATGTAATGGGAAGTATCGAAAATACTTCGGCCTGGGATTATGGCTGTAGCACCCTAGAAGTCGATCGCTCTACAGTAAGTAATGGCGCTCCTACGGCTAATTTCATGGACCTAAATCCTGCAAATGCCTTGATGGCCAAAACCTTCTACCTGAACCCTAGCACTAATAACGCTTCAGGAACCTATAACGCTACTTTCTATTTCACAGAAGCAGAAGTTGCCGCTTGGGAGGCCGCTACAGGCAAAACAAGAGCCGACCTCAAAATCATTAAGGTGGCCAATGACCGCATCTCTAATGTGAATCCAGGGAATTATGCTGCCTATAATATCGAAATCCTTCCCGCAACTCTAGGCGCATTCGGAGCCAATGGCCTAACCCTTTCAGCTAGCTTTAGTACGGGCTTTTCTGGCTTTGGTTTTGGCGATCCCGATGAGACCCTACTCGCTAATACTTTGGTCCTTTTTAATGCAGAACGAGAAGGCGATGCTGCTTTGCTAAGCTGGGAAACGGCCTCAGAAGAAGGCTGCAATAGCTTTACGCTCCAACGTTCAGCTAATGGAATTGACTTTGATGACTTAGTGCAGGTCCCTGCTGAAGGCCAAGCAGCTTTCTACCAAAAACGTGACCTCAAGCCACTCAATGGCTATAATTACTATCGCCTTTTGCAACATTTTGACAATGGAGAGGTCTATAAGTCTGCTGTAAAAGTACTTAATATGAGCCGGACCAAGTTGGAGGCTATTCGCCTGCAACCCAATCCTGCCCGAGAGCAGATTAGCCTGTTTTTCCATAGTTATCAGGCTGGCGATATCCAATTCCAAATTATCGATGCCCTTGGTCGCCAAATTAGCCCAATTAGCAATATTGCTGTAGAAGAAGGACAAAATCGCTTTGAGCTGCCTCTTCAAGATTTTGCGGCTGGAATCTATTTCTTGCGCATCCAACAAGCTAGTCAAAGCTATAACCTCCGCTTTGTCAAACAATAAAATAAGTAGTCTTTATCCCAAAAGGCGATAAACGCTAAACAGCTCAACCGTTTTGTTGGGCTGTTTTTTTTTGTCCCTACTGATGCTTTGGGGCCTCCGCAGCAAAGCTGCGGCGCTATGTTGCGGGGCTCGCAGGCCTGCTCGGCCCTGCGGCGGCAAAGCCGCCTGGGTCTGGCCTTCGGCCACCCCTCCACAGCGCTAGGCCTTCTACCACTTAGCTAAAGAATAGGCTGTTTGGGGGGACAAGGGCCAATTAGAAATGGGGGAAGAGATGGATTGTTTAGCAGCTATCCTATTGGAGACCGTTAATTTATCTTCGTCTTGTTGCGGATAGCAGGCCCGTAGGGCCGCAGGCTGAGCTGCCGGAGCAGGGCCGCGCAGCGGCAGACCAAAGCCCGTAGGGCTGCAGGGCCGAGCGAAGAGCGAGCTGCGAAGTGGAGCGACCCGACCGCAGGGAGGGGCAGCCCCTAAAGAATTAAGAAAAAGACAAGAGGATTATTTAGGTTTTAGATTTCCTTTTGGCTCCTTATCTTTGGAGCTTATATCAAACAACAGAATATGAAACGGATTGGATTATTAGCTCTTATTTTGCTCCTTTTATTGGGTTTGGCTTATTGGGTTTGGCAAGGACAGGAAGAGTATAAAGATAGTTTTGCAGAGGTAGAGCACACGCAATTTGCGGTAGAAAATGCAAGGGAGGTTTTACATAAAATCTTTTTGGCGGATAAGCGAGGCAATCAGGCTCTTTTTGAGAAGCAGGATGATGGAAGTTGGACCTATACGAATCAGGTTACGGGCAAGGTGTTTACGCCTAGTCCCAATGCATTTAACAACTTAATGGAGACGATTGAGAAAGTGCGGGCGAGAAATCGCGTGCCTGCGCCTTCGGTAAATTCGGTGCTCAAGGGAATTGGAAGTATAGGGGTTAAGGTAGAGCTTTATAACAAAAGAGATGAGAAGATGCGGACCTACTATATTGGGGGGCCTGCGGATGCGGGGCAAGCTACTTTTGCGGTGATGGAAGGTGCTGAGGTACCTTATATGGTCTATTTGCCTAAGTTTTCGGGGAGTATTGACACTCGTTATACGACTAGAGAGGAGGCCTTAAGAGATAAAGCGATGTTACGTCTTAATTCGAAAAACATTCGTTCGGTAGAAATGGAATATTACTCGCCAGAGCAGCGTCCATATTCTTTTCATATAGATTGTAATGGGGGAGAGGAGTACGAATTGCGTCCTTTATATCAGATGCCCAATGGTGATAACGTTGCAAAGGGGAGTGTAAAAAAGGAATATATCACAGCTTATTTGGAAGAAATGGAGTTTATGGGAGCCGAGCGTTTAATTTATGATGCGCCCTTGCGAGATTCCATTGTGAAAACGGTTCCTTTTGCCCAAATGCGTTATGAGTTTAAGGATGGGAAAAAAGAGCAATTGAGCATTTATCCAGTGATCAATCCTTCTTATGATCGTGGTGATGGCCGTCCGGGTTTGCGAGAGCGAGTTATTCGTTATTTTGTAGATCGGGATGAGGATCATTTTTATTTGGCCCAGAATCTCGTTTTGCAAAAGCTATTGCGTCCTTATGATTTTTTCTTAGTGACTGAGCCTCCCCAAGCTCCCCAAAAATAAATTTATGCCCAATCGATTTACTGCCGAGGAATTAGAAAACTTACTGCTGTTGTTGCGGAGTCCAGAGCCACAAAATGTAGCTTTGGCTTTTAGTCTGTTGGCTGAGGGGCCGCAGCCTATACAGTTGCAGGCGGCTATTTTTTATGTCTATCAATTTTCGGCTTCTGCCTCTATTCGAGAAGAAGCTCAGCGTCTGCTAAAGGCTAATCCTAAAGTAGGTAAATCGGCTGTGATGGATTTTTACTGGGAGCAGATTAGCCGTTCTCTGCTCTTATCTTCTCAGGAGAAAACTTTGGCCCAGCAGCTTCATCTTTGTGAGGCGGAGGCGGGTTTGCCAGCGCAGTTATTGGCGGAATGGCTGTAT
The DNA here is from genome assembly GCF_028464065.1 of Saprospira sp. CCB-QB6. Lineage (NCBI taxonomy): Bacteria > Pseudomonadati > Bacteroidota > Saprospiria > Saprospirales > Saprospiraceae > Saprospira > Saprospira sp. CCB-QB6. The sequence continues at coordinate 3,142,814 of NZ_CP116808.1, forward strand.
GAAGATTATAAGTTGGGGGCTTATTATTTATTGGATGGTGGGCGAAAGGCGGATGCGGATTTGAGTTTTTGTACGACTGGGGATCTGATTGATCTTTCGCAAGCAGGTTTGGAGGAGTTTCCAAGGGCAGTTTTGGCCCATAAAGGCTTGCGACATCTTCGCTTGAGTGATAACTTTTTGCGGCGTTTGCCAATAGAAATAGCGGAGCTAGAAGCCTTGGAGGTCTTAGAATTATCGGGTAATCAGTTGCGCAAATTGCCCAAGGCTTTGCTTTCGCTTAAAAAACTCAAGCGGATTCAGTTGGGGCGAAATAATCTCAAGGATTTTCCTAGTTTCTTGGCTCAACTACCTGCACTAGAGGCTTTAGAGTTGACGGGCAGTTGTCAGGTGAATTTACAAAAAGGCTTGGCCTTGCCCGAAGAGTTTTGTCGGGCGCCTAAATTGCGCCGTTTGGGCTTGGCCAATTATAAAAGGCCTTCTCAGAGCCTTAAAGCCTATACCCCTTTTCATAATTATCCTCATTTTAGCGAACTAAGCCTGCCCGAAGGGCAACGGTTGCCTTTAGAAAACCCTTTGGCTATGGCCGCCCTCGCTTTTGAGCAGAATAAAGAGGGCTTGGCTTTTTTGCTTCGGTATAGCGAGGATAGTGAGGAAAAACGCCGTCTTTTGGCTCATTTCTACCAAGAAGAGGCCAAAACTATGGATTTATCGGGCCAGTATTTAGAGCATCTTCCGGCCGAATTAGCGGATTTTGATATAGAAATCTTGGACCTTAGTCAGTGTCGAATTGGTTTGGTGGGCAGTTATTATAAACAAACCGAAGAACTCTCTAAGGGGGCGCAGCAGGTAGATCAGGAGCGGCTTACTATTTTGGGCCAATTGAAAAATATGCGGGCGCTTTCGCTCAAAAATTGTAGCCTAACAGCTCTGCCCAAAGCCTTATTTGATTTGCCTCACTTAGAGGATTTAGATTTATCTTATAACCTCTTGGAAGAGTTTCCCCAAAATTGGGAAGGACTCCCCAATTTGCAGCGCCTATCTTTTTATCAAAGCTTTTCGGTTTATAGCCCCTCTTTGGTGTTGCCTCCTTCTTTCCTTCAATTAGAACAATTGCGCGAGCTACGGTTTTATCTGCATACGGCAGCTAAAGAGGGCGTCAAAGAACAGATCAAAACGCATTTTGGACCAGAACTTCAGTATCTACTCGATTAGCTTTTGCTTTTCCCAGGCATAAACCAATAAAACCATGCGGTCATAGGAGTCTAGTCCCTCTTTTACGCCCTGCATTTGGAGGTAAGTTTCATAGGCTATGCCATGCAGGCCCGGCACAAACTCAAAATAGGGCTGCATTTGGGCATAAATAGCTTCTAAATCTTGATGAACGCCTCGGTCAATTTGGTCTCTCATATAGCGATAATAGCCATAATCACTATACTTTAGCTCCGAAAAAACATAGCGCCAATAGGCCAGCTCTCCCGTATAGCGCACAAAGGCATTAGAAGAAGCTTTGCAAGCGATATAAGCCAAAAAATTACAGCTGGCCTCATCGCCAAAGCCATAACCATGGGCCAGCTCATGGGCTATCGTAAAGGGCTGTTGCAAAGGATGTAGGGCCGATTCTATATGGGCTTCTCCCGTAAAGGGCCAATAAAAACCAGAGGCGTTAAAGCCATAGCCCAAGCCCTTGGGCTGCAAGGCCCGCAATTTAAAACTCGCCTGATGGGGATAGCCCAATTTGGCCAACTCCCCCTCCAAACAAGTCCGCAGATGAGCCACTAAATCCCTAGGCAAAATCGCACTATCTAAGGCAAAGCTATCTAAGGGAGCAATTTCATAACGAGCTTGAGCCACTCGCTCAAGAATCAGGGCGCCTTCGGCCCGTAGTTCTTCTTGACTCAAGGGCGCAACGGCTAAATTTAACTGCTCCTCTAAAGGAATTCTAGCATAATTATAGCCCCAAAGGCCCAAAAAAAGGCTGACAATCACACCCACAAAATTAGCCGAAGCCCGCAATTGTATCCAGTAAAATTTCTTCCACCCCCCAAAGGGCCTAGCCCGATAAGCAACCCACAAACGATAAGCCCCCCAAACAAAGAAACTGGCCCAAAACAAATAAAAAGCAGCAAAAGGCAAACCCGAGAACAAAGCATCTAGCCCTTTCCGAATAGACAAAAAAATGCCCCGAGCATAATAGGTCTCACAATGAGCCGGAAAAAATCCCCAAAAAACTCTTAACAAAAGGGCCAAAAGGCCAAGCAGGAAAGGGAAGTAGTTTTTCAGGAAAAACCGCATATTTTCTATATTTTGGACAGCTGATTAAAATACTAAAGTTATGGATTTCCTCTTGGCACTCAAAGCCTTTTTCTTGGGCTTCATTTACCTAGGCGGTATTTTTGCCTTGGCGGGCTTCCTTTTGCCCATTTTCCCCCTGCCACTATTGCTTTATATTCGCCAAAAGTTATTGGGCTTTAGCGATAAAATTGCCCTCAAAAATGAAGCCCGTGGCCGAAAACTTTGGCGACTCTCTAGAAGCCTAATGATGGGCCTCTCAGGCATTTTGCTACTCGGCCTTTTGGGCTATGCAAGCTACAGCTTCCAATGGGTTTTGGCCCAATATATCCCCCAAGAAAATGCCCAGTTTTGGACTTATTTTGGCCTTGGACTTGGCCTGCCCGTTTTCTATTATTTCTGGGTCGTCTGGAAAATGTATAAGCGACAACTCGCCACTTTCTAATCTACTTAGGGCCAATACGCTGCCCAATTTAAGCGGTCCAACTCAGTTGTTTAGCTTCTTGGAATTGGCTGCTGTTTTGGGGCCTCCGCCTCGCTACGCTCGTCGGCGCTACGTTGCGCAGCTCGCTATTACTTGCTTCGCTGCGTCGGCTCCCGTTGGTCGGGTCGCTCGGCCCTGCGGCGCTTGCAGCGCCTTGGTCTGGCCTGACGGCCACTGCTGCACATCGCTAGGCCAGTCGCTTCGCTCCTTTGCGGCGGCTCCGCCGCCTGTCTTGTCCAAAGGACCAAATTACCATCATTAAAATCATCATCTTATGAATATCACCTTGGTCCAAGCCGATTTGGTTTGGGAAAAGCCTGCGGCCAACTTGGCCCATTTTGATGAGCTCTTGGCGCCTTTGGCCCAAGCTCAAACAGATCTCATCATTTTGCCCGAAATGTTTAACACGGGCTTCAGTATGCAGCCTCAAAAATTGGCGGAGCCTATGATGGGGCTATCTATGCAATGGATGCAACAAAAAGCAGAAGCATTTGGGGCCGTTTTGGCGGCTAGCCTAATCATTGAAGAGCAAGGAAAGTATTTTAATCGCTTTGTCTGGATGCCCCCCACTGGCGAGTATAAGATCTATGATAAAAAGCATTTGTTTAGCATGGCCCAAGAAGATATGCACTATGAGGCGGGCCAAGAAAGAATCATCATTGAGTATAAAGGCTGGCGAATTTGCCCTTTTATTTGCTATGATCTTCGCTTTCCCGCTTGGAATCGCAACTGGGAAGAAGAACAATATGATTTAGCAATCTATGTGGCCAACTGGCCCGACAAGCGCAGCGCTCATTGGCGAGCCCTATTACAGGCCCGAGCTATCGAAAATCAGGTTTATGTAGCTGCTGTAAATCGAGTAGGTTTGGATGGCACAGATTTGTACTATTCTGGATTTAGTAGTTTTATTGCTCCTGATGGCGAAATATTATTTCAATCTAAAGCTGTAGAGCAAATTAAAAGTATAGAGATTAACATAGATCAATTGTTGGATATTCGGAAAAAGTTGCCTTTTTTGAAGGATAGGGACAAGAAAATAGTATAAATCCTTTTTTTTAATGTAAAATACATTATATTAGAACTACTTGTTCTTCATACATTTTTTAGGGGTTAGTACCTGCTCACTTTTGTGGGCAGGTCTTTTTTTGCAATTAAATGTCTTAAGTACAATTTAAGTCTTTTTATATATTTGATAGACAATAGAATAGATTTGTTGGGCTGTTTTTTTCCTGTTGTTGAAGGTTAAATCTGTACGGTCAGCTATTTTTTGTCGTAGCCTTAGGCTATTTTAGTATTGCCCTATATCGGGTTGCAGTTGTCATGTTTTTGAGAATAAATGTTAAAAAACAGGGAGCTATTTCAAAAGAAAAAAAAATCTATTATATTAGAACTACTTGTTCTTCATACATTTTTTAGGGGTTAGTACCTGCTCGCTTTTGTGGGCAGGTCTTTTTTTGTCCATTAGGGAGGTTTGTCATAGTTTTAGACCGGAGTAGATAGTTAATAGTAGCGGACAAAAGTGGAGTGATGGCCTAGCGATGTGGAGCAGTGGCCGTCAGGCCAGACCCAGGCAGCTTTGCTGCGGAGGCCCAAAAATATAAAGGAGCTTAGAAAAGATAGGAAATAGTAGGGATAAAGATAGTATTCATTGAGCTAGAGGGCGTAAAAAAGGGCCTGTTGGATTTGCTCCGACAGGCCCTACTTAAATTAGGTACTTAAAGAAAATGCTTAAGCATTAGTTGCCTCTTCTTTTTTGAGATTTGGCTTCTTCAGCTTTCTCCTCTTCAGTTTTAGTGGTAGTACTTCCACGACGTTTTTGATTTTTGGTCGTAGTTGTTTTATTCGTCCGCTTATTGTTTTGCTTTTTATCCTCAACGGTAGAACCACTATTGCTAGAGTTGTTCTGGTTGTTGTTGGCATTACGATCAGCGGTATTACTTGTTCCTCCACCAGCATTGTAGGTAATGGCAAAGGTTTGTGTAGTGCTACCATTATTATTTGTAGCGGTAATTTCTAGGATATTGCTTCCTGCGCGTAAGCCTATGTTATTGGCTTGGAAGTTAATTCCTGAGAGCTGGAAGTTAGTCATGTTTTGCCCATTTAGCTTGAAACGAACTTGGCTGCGGTTATCTACATTTGTGATCGTTGCACTAACGTTGATTGTGCGTACAGAGCTAGTTCCAAGGCGAGGGCTAGTGAAGGTAACAGATGGTTTGGGGCGGCTATTGACGCCGTTATTTCCACCTGAATTATTCGGATTTTTGGTGTTGTTATTACCACCACTGTTGTTATTTCCACCAATTGTGCTAGAGTTTCCTCCAGAAATGTTGCTAGAGCAATCTGCTAGGCTTGTGCGTTCTGTTTCAGTGTCGCTACCGCCAGCATTTTGGGCAGAAACGACAAAAGAGATAGTTCCAGTTCCGAGGTTACTCACATCCACACGGGCATTGAATCGATTGCCAGCTAGGGTAAAGTCAGAGATTGTACGGCCATTTATCTGGAAGCTCACCTCATTTTTACCACTCACATTAAGTACTTCTGCAGAAACGGCGGCAAAACACTTATTGAGGTTGGGAGCAACACTTACATTAAGGTTACGTACATCTGGAGCAGGAACGGGATTGTAGATGATTGTGATGGCATCACTAGCGGTTCCTGCACTATTTTGCCCTGAAATGCTAATGCTGTTATTGCCTTGCTGCAAGGGGATATTGATAGCGCTAAAATTAGTTCCACTAAAGCTAAAGTTGCTTACTGCTCTACCGTTTACCAAGAAGCTTACATCATTGCTACTACTCACGTTGCGAATAGTTGCGCGAATATTGGTGCTATTGCTAGCTGCAGTATACGGATTACGAGAAGGTGTTGTAATATCTACTGTAGGTGGTTGCACTGCAGGTTGGTAAATTACGACTGTTTGGTCAGATGCGTTGCCTTGTGCATTACTTGCGCTAATAACAAAAGTATTATTGCCTGTATTCAAACGAATATTAGGGGCTGTAAATTTATTGTTGCTAAAGCGGAAGTTGCGGTTAGTTTGTCCATTCACTGTAAAACGGATATCATTGGCCGAGCTAACATGGAAAATGTCGGCTTGTATATCAATTTTATTTTGACTAACTGTGTGTGGATTAGCTGCAGGCGAAGTAATTTTTACTGTAGGCGCTGGAGCTGGTTTGTAAATAATCATGGTTTGGTCAGAAGCATTTCCGTCTTGGTTAGAGGCGGCAACGACAATGGTGTTATTCCCTTGTTGTAAACTGACGTTATTGGCCACAAAGCTAGTTCCACTAAAACTAAAGTTGCGAACAGTACGACCATTTACCGTGAAGCGAACATTATTGTTGTTATCTACATGCTGAATATTTGCGCGGATATTTGTGGTATTCGCTGGACTGCTATACGGATCAGCAGAAGGAGTTGTAATAGTTACAACAGGAGGTGTAGGTACGCGAGTTGGCTTGTAGATAATAACAGTTTGGTCAGAAGCATTTCCATCTTGGTTAGAGGCGGCAACGACAATGGTGTTATTCCCTTGTTGTAGGCTGACGTTATTGGCTACAAAGCTAGTTCCACTAAAACTAAAGTTGCGAATAGTTTGTCCATTTACCGTGAAAGTTACCGCACGATTATTATCTACATGCTGAATAGTTGCACGGATACTGGCCGTATTACTGGCCGTATTATAAGGATTAGCCGAAGGACTAGTAATATCTACAGTAGGAGGCGTAGGTACGCGAGTTGGCTTGTAGATAATAACAGTTTGGTCAGAAGCATTTCCATCTTGGTTAGAGGCAGCAACAACAATGGTGTTATTCCCTTGTTGTAGGCTGACGTTATTGGCCACAAAGCTGCTTCCACTAAAACTAAAGTTGCGAATAGTTTGTCCATTTACCGTGAAAGTTACCGCACGATTATTATCTACATGCTGAATAGTTGCACGGATACTGGCCGTATTACTGGCCGTATTATAAGGATTAGCCGAAGGACTAGTAATATCTACAGTAGGAGGCGTAGGCACGCGCTGTGGCTTGTAGATAATAGTGGTTTGATCAGAAGCTGTACCATCGGAATTAGAAGCTGAAATCACTACTACATTATTCCCCTGTTGTAGGTTGACATTATTAGCGACAAAACTTGTCCCGTTAAGGCTAAATCTACGAATGCTCTGTCCATTTACTTGCATCTGCACATTACTGCTGTTACTTACATTGCGAATGCTTGCGTTGATGTTAATCTGAGCAGCGTTAGACGTATAAGGATCACTAGAAGGACTAGTAATATCTACAGTAGGAGGCGTAGGCACGCGCTGTGGCTTGTAGATAATAGTGGTTTGATCAGAAGCTGTACCATCGGGATTAGAAGCTGAAATCACTACTACATTATTCCCCTGTTGTAGGTTGACATTATTAGCGACAAAACTTGTCCCGTTAAGGCTAAATCTACGAATGCTCTGTCCATTTACTTGCATCTGCACATTACTGCTGTTACTTACATTGCGAATGCTTGCGTTGATGTTAATCTGAGCAGCGTTAGACGTATAAGGATCACTAGAAGGACTAGTAATATCTACAGTAGGAGGCGTAGGCACGCGCTGTGGCTTGTAGATAATAGTGGTTTGATCAGAAGCTGTACCATCGGGATTAGAAGCTGAAATCACTACCACATTATGCCCCTGTTGTAGGTTGATATTTGTGGCCACAAAGTTGGTTCCCGCAAAGCTAAAGTTACGGATATTCTGCCCGTTTACCTGCATCTGTACATCATTGTTATTGTTTACATGCTGAATTGTAGCACGAACAGTAGCACGATTGGTCGAAGAGGTATAGGGATCCGCTGAAGGACTAGTAATATTTACTATTGGAGGCGTAGGTGTACGCTGTGGTTGGTAAATAATGGTCGTCTGATCAGAGGCGTTGCCATCAGGGTTACTAGCAGAAATAACTACAAAGTTATTGCCTTGTTGTAAGTTGATGCCTGTAGCCACAAAGCTAGTTCCACTGAAACTAAAGCTACTAGAAGCTTGCCCATTTACCGTGAAACTAATGTCTCGGCTATTGCGCACATTGCGAATCGTAGCACGAACTGTCGCTGTATTATTATTGCTATTGTACGGATTAGCAGAAGGTGTCGTAATATTTACTGTCGGAGGGGTTACATTACGTACTGGCTGATAGATAATAGTCGTCTGATCAGAGGCGTTGCCATCTGGATTAGAAGCTGAAATGACAATGTTGTTACTACCTTGCTGTAGGTTGATGTTGCTGGCTACAAAGCTAGTCCCACTAAAGCTAAAGTTGCGAACTACCTGGCCATTAACCGTAAAGCTAATGCTGTTGCTGCTACGAATATTCCGAATTGTAGCACGCACAGTTGTACTGCTGCTAGAACTGTTGTAAGGGTCCGAAGATGGACTCGTAATGTTTACTGTAGGCGGATTGGGATTGTTTGTGTTGTTGTTTACTGGCTGCTTGTAAATAATAATGGTCTGATCAGAAGCCTGACCCGCATTATTGCTAGCCGATACAACTACTGTATTGCTGCCATTTTGCAAAATGATATTGTTCAAGCTGAAGCTCGTTCCACTAAAGCTGAAGTGGTTCATAGATTGACCATTTACTGTACAGCTTACATTGTTACTATGATTGACGTTGCGAATAGTCGCTCTTACCGATGCCGTAGTACTATTGGTGGTATAGGGATCACTAGAAGGACTAGTAATTACTACTGAAGGAGGAGGATCCTGACGAATAATTGGCTCATAGTTAATAGTCGCTACATCCTGATCTGTTCCTGAAGGATTGTTTACGCGAATATTGATGTTGTTCGCTCCCTCTTGCAAGCGAATTGTCACTTGAAAGCTGCCATTTCCCGAATTGTAATTGAAGTTATCAATAATTTGCCCGTTCTGTACAAAGCGAATATCACTAGATGAACGCACATTACGAACTGTTGCCCGTACCGTATAACTACTGTTGTTTGTTGTGGCCGAACTACCTGAAGGATTGGTGAAGTTGACCTGTGGAGGCGCTGCCTGAGGGTCAGGCAATGGCTTGACCTCCTCCTCATGATGATCCGTTAAACGACCATGAAGAAACAAATGAGAAAAATGATGAATCTCATTATTGCCATCACGTACAATTCCATCAAAGTTATCCGTTAAGGTCCAGTTGACTCTATGACCAACACCAATCGCAAAACGTGGCGTTACCCAATACCCAAACTCAAAACCCACAGAAGGCGTAAACATAACGCTATAATCTCCCCAACCATCGGTGAAAGTCTCATAGTCGCCATCTCGACCACCCACTAACTGGTCCACAATTTCCGTAGAACTTAAAGTTGAATCTCCCGCTACACTATTATATAGGTTGATGTATTCCTCATCAAAACCCAAAACGCGCTGGTCCAACTGATCATAAGCAACCCGATACCAACCCAATCCAATACCGCCATAAAGCGACAACCAAATGTTGTGCTTGCGACGCAAATTCTCAAAGTTGATCCGCGCCTCTAAAGACAAATCATTAAAAGCCGTGCGGTGGTTATGATAAACAAAGTTTGTCCCCCCATTATTCACCGAATAATCAGGGTCAAAAAGAGAATTAGACTGCCCATTCAACAAACTGTTGTTCGCAATGTTCGTCAACTGATCGTCCTGCCCATAAGTCACCGTTCCCATATAACGCATCCGCAAATCTAAAGACAAGGGCTTGGTCGGACTGTAATAAATGTTTTTTCCTAGGTAGATGGTCCAACCACCTCCCAGTTGTGTACAGGCGTCGCTCTGTTGCCAAGCTACACCACCACCACCACCCAAAAACCAATGGCCACCATAACCATCGCTTTCTTGAGCTTGTAGCTGCCCCCAACTCCCAACAGAAAGTAAGAGCACTAAAAATGCATAAATAAATGATCGCATAAATTAAGGTTTAAGTTATGTATAGTAGTATGTTTTTTCTGTTTTGCTCCTAGTCTACTTTCGTGCCAAGCCAATTTTTTTTAGCCAGTAGGGAACTAATATTTAAACGGCCACAAAAGTACTATTTCCCCCCAAAAGGGCCTTTGTTCCTTGAGCTTAACTAAAAGTTTAGGACAAAAAAATACAGGCAAAATAGCCCCAAATTTTAGTATGTTAAAACTGAATAGTAACATTTTTTTAACAGATTTAAAATTCTATTTTTTGGGGCCTCCGCTGCGGCTTCGCCTTGCGGCGCTACGTTTCGCAGCTCGCTCTTCGCTCGGCCCTGCGCCAGCAAGCTGGCTGGGTCTGGCCCTGCGGGCCACTGCTGCACATCGCTAGGCCAGGCGCTGCGCGCCCCCAAAACCACAAATTTGGCCCAAATTTAAAATTAAGTGTATTGAATTGTTGACTATTTAATTTTTAGTCTATATAGTTGATGGTATACGCAGTTTTTAGTCCTGCATTTTTTTATCACCTCATTGAAATGCCTTAATTTTGGAAAAAGAAGAAAAAAAGATGATCAAGGATCGCTATATCAATCCACTGACCGATTTTGGCTTTAAGAAGCTTTTTGGCGAGGCTGCCAACAAAGACCTCTTGATCCATTTTCTCAATCAATTGCTCCCCGAAAAGCATCAGGTGGAAGACCTAGAGTATCTACCAAGCGAACGCTTGCCTTCCAGCTTTCTGGACCGAAAAGTTATTTTTGATATCTATTGCACCAGCAACCGAGGCGAACAGTTTATTATTGAGCTGCAACGCAGTAAGCAAAATCACTTCATCGACCGCTCTATTTTTTATAGCACTTTCCCCATTCAAGAACAATCCGAAAGGGGCGATTGGAATTTTAAGCTCTGGCCCATTTATACGATCTGTATTCTCGATTTTAAGATCAATCAGCCCAACCCTCATAATCGAGTAATCCGCTATGTACAGCTCAAAGACCAAGACAAAGAGCTCTTCTTTGAAGACCTCACTTATATTTATATCGAGCTGCCTAATTTCACCAAAACCCTAGATGAGCTAGAAGATCTACAAGATAAATGGCTTTATCTTTTCCGCTATTTGGCCAAATTAGAAGATCGGCCCGCAGCGCTGCAAGAGCGCATTTTTATTCGGCTTTTCCGTGCCGCCGAAATTGCTAGCTACTCTATTGAGGAACGCCAAAATTATGAGGTCTCCCTCAAAAAGCACCGAGATATAAAAAATGCTATTGACACGGCCCTAGAAAAAGGCAGAGCCGAAGGCTTGGAAGAAGGCGCATTAGCGGCCAAAAAAGCCATGGCCAAACAAATGCAGATCGCCAACTTCCCACTAGAACAAATTGCTCAAATTACTGGCTGTAGCCTAGAGCAAATCAAAAACTGGCTAAAAGATTAGCCCTAAACGATATAAAGCTTGAACCTACTGAGGTTCAAGCTTTATTAGATCCTACAGGCCCGAAGGGCCGCAGGCTGAGCTGCCGAAGCAGGGCCGCCGAAGGCGGCAGACCCAAGGCTTTTGAAGCAAAGCGAAAAAGCCTGCAGGGCCGAGCAAACCTGCGAGCTGCGAAGTGGAGCGACCCGCCCGCAGGGTGGGGCAGCCCCAAAAAAAATTAAAAATCAACAATAACGTCTTTGCTATGAATGCGCTGCTCAAAAATATGAGGATAATAATGGCGAAGTTCCTGAATGAAAAGCGCAAGAGGAAGGTCCTCAAAATGGCCATATTCCTTTTCATAACGCATAAAGGGCTGCCCCGATTTATCCGACTCTTGAAAGATGGCTTCATCCTGCCCATTGAAATCTAAAGGAGCCACATTGAGGCGCTCACAAAGGGTTTTGTTAAAAACGGGAGTGAGTTTTATCCAGCGATTGTGTAAAAAAACCTCGGTATAGGCATGAAAAACCATGAGGTCCGTACGCAGATATTCCTCCACTTTTTTCGTGGCCAAATGATTGCGAACATTGGCAAATCCTAGGCGGGCGGGAATCTCAATGGCCCGTAAACAACTGGCAAAAAGGACTGATTTCTCGACACAATAGCCATAGTCTTTTTGCAAAATATGGCTGGCCCGCAAAGCCTCCTTTTTGAGGCGGAGATGATAGGGATAGTAGCTCCAACCATCTCGAATAGCGTAATACAGGGCCTGAACTTTCTCTGCGGGACTTGCAGCCTGAGCCGTGATTTTTTGCGCATAACTTTGGATATCGGGATGCTCAGCCTCTATAAAATAAGTGCTAGCCAAATAAGGCGATAGATCTTGCATAATGATTGATTTTTGGATGAAATTAACTGGCCTCAGGCGCTGCTTTTTCGGACCAAACCGCCAACTCATTGCCACTAGGTTCTATAAAGTGAAAGCGAGCCCCTCCAGGAAAAACGAAAATCTCTTGACTAATTTGGCCACCCGCAGCTTGTACTGCTGCCAAACAAGCAGGCAAATCTTCAGCATAAAGGACCAACAAAGCCCCTCCTGTTTTGACCGAAGAGGAGAGGGGCGCCTCGTAAAATCCCCCCTCAAAGTTAGAGGCAAAAAAAGCCGTGTAGGCAGGGCCATAATCCTCAAACTTCCATTTGAATACTGTTTTGAAAAAGGCTTTGCTGGCGGATAAGTCCTTGGCCGCGAACTCTATATAAACTGGTTTTGTCATTGGTAGAGTAGTGGTTATTTATGTTTTTTAAATTTAATTTATGTGAATAGAATATTCTTTAAAATTGCTTAAGAATAGAACTAAAAGCCCTGTTAATGGGGGCTTTAGAGCGGAATAAAATTCTGTTCGTGACATTGTTTTTTATATAAAAAAATTAGTTTTTAATATTTTGTGAAACAAAATTACAAGCTCCACGTAAAAAACAAACATACCTCACAATCCCCCTTAAGGATGGATGATTGAAACAAGGTTTTTCACTTTAAAAAACCTAAGATATGAAATCCCCAATCTTACCCCTTCTTTTTTTGGCCCTTCCCCTTTTTATCTGGGCTCAAAAGCCAGTAGCAACTGGCAACATGCAAACTTCATTAAGTTGCCTTGGCTGCTTTGTAAGTCAACCAGAAATGGCCTTTGATGCGAGCACGAGCACGGCCGCTATTATGGACCCTACGGCCTTGCCTTTGTCTACAATAGGCTATGTTTCTCAAGACTATTCTTTTGCCGCCCCTTTAGCTATAGGCTCTGAACTTCGCCTGGATCTTGCGTTTAGTGATAATAGCATTCTAGCAGGTCTTTTAGGTACTTTAGCGAACTGTCTTGTTTTCGATCGTTTAGAAGTTGATTTGCTAAATGGAACCACTGTAGTTAGTACTTATGGTGGTAGCTCTGGAACTTCCTTGGCTGAACTAGATGTAGTTGATGCCGCTAGCTCTAGATTTAATTTGCTCATTCAGGTCCCAACGGCAAACGTAGATGGAATTCGCATACGAACTGGAGCATTGGTTTCTTTAGGCCTAGGTATTGCCCCTTCCTCTTTAGAAATTTATGATATTAAAGGAATGCCCACAGACCGCTATTATGCTAGCCGATTCACAGGGAATTCTGGCCAAAATGGCTTGGCGTTGACTCTTTGCCTCGGTTGTGGCGTACTCAATGAGGCACATGCCGCTAGCCTAGGAGGCGATCCTAACTCTCAATACGCTCAAATGCGCTGGGATATTGGCCTAAGTCTTTTAGGAACAGAATACCAATATGCCGAGTACGACTGGGGCGCTAGCCCTAACCTCGATCTATTAGGCGATGCCGATGGAACAGCCGATGCCGTACTAATCCAGTTACAGGAGGTGGCCTTAGCTGATTTAGGACTAGATTTAGGCAGCAATATTTGGGACAATAATGGCTTAGCTGTAATGGCTCACTATACAGATGGAAGCAATAACCTACTCGATAATAGCTCTCCTCTTTTGTCCGCCAATTTGCTAGGAGTAGGCTCTGGCCGCTTCCAATTGGTCCTCAATATTCCCCCAAGCAAAACACTAGACCGTGTTGAGGTCCGCCGAACTGCACCAACAGTAGGCCTATTTACAGAACTTAGAGTCTATAATATTTATACAGTTACTCAAGCAAGTTTGCCGCTCAAATTAGCCGAATTTCATCTCAAAAAAGACCTAAAAAAAGGCATCCTTCTCGACTGGCAAACCGAAAGTGAGTACGATATGGACCAAATTATTGTCCAAAGAGCTGGCGAAGACCTCAAGTTTGAAGACCTCAGCGCTATTGATGCCCAAAATGACCCACACCAAAAGGCCAACTACGCCTTTACTGACGAACAACCCAATTGGGGCAACAATTATTATCGCCTTAAATTTCTGGGCTTTGCCGAAAATGATATCAGCTACTCAGAAATAAAAGTGGCCAACTGGCAACACAATACTACTTTCACAATTTATCGTCAAGGCCAAAATCTAAGCATTCAAAAGGCAAACAACCATAAAGAAGAACCACTTCGATTACAGGTCTATAGCCTGCAAGGCCAATTGCTGCTAGAACAAAATTTTGCTAATGCGCAAGCAGATTTTAACACAGCCAATTTGCCGCATCTCTTTCAACTACAAGTTGTAGGTGAAGGACAAGCTTACTATCAAGAGCTAATTCCTAATCCTTAGGCTAAGCTCAAAGTCACCCCTCCTTTTAGACGCCCTCTTTTTTAGAGGGCGTTTTTTTTGGGGCTGCCCCGCCCTTCGGGCGGGTCGGGCTGTTTCGCAGCTCGCTGGTCGCTCGGCCCTGCGCGGGCTGCGCCCGCTGGGTCTGGCCTGCGGCCACCGCTGCCCATCCCTCAGCCAGGTCTAACGTCGCTGCTAGATTATTATTAGCTGTAGTTTTTAGATAAGGAAAGCCTAATCAGCCAAAACGTTTTTGCTTCGTCCCACAAAATTACTCACTACTTCAACCACCTCTTTGTGGCGAAAATGACGAGAATGTCCCCCATGTCGACCATAAAAGACCTCTACCTTGTCCCAACCCGCAGCCAAAGCCCTGATTTTTTCAAAATCAGCAACCTCATCTAGCTCGTCATGGACCAAAAGTACTTCTTGTACGGGCAGCTTGTAGCGCTGCTCATACATATTGTATTGCGAAATATCCCAATCCAACTGCTCCTGAATATTGTTAAAGATTTTGCGGAAAAGCGCATCGGGTACCTGCATAAATTCTTTAAACGTAAGAAAGAAATGATAGGGGATCGGATAGGCCCCCATCATGACTAATTTTTGAATATGGACCTCTTCTCGCTCTTCTAGACCCGCAAAAAAGGAGGCACAAGCACCCAATGAATGCCCTATCAAGGCATAAACCTCTTTTTCTTTGCGAAGCAGCTCTTTCAGGCCCAACATAAAAATGGGCAAATTGCTTTGCTGGCCCGCAGCAGCTCCATGAGCCGCAAAATCAATAGAAATGATGCGGTAATCATCAGATTGGGCCAAAAGCGCCTCAATTAAGCGCTTGAAGTCAGGCGTCATGCCTTCCCAGCCATGGGCCAAAATAATGGTTTTGTTCCCTTCCCCCCATTCAAATAAACAGTATTCATGGCCCTCTACCTCAAACCGACTTTTGTTTTTGGCGCTAGCCAAAAACTCCTTATGCCAATCTTTAATTTTTCGAGGATTGGGCTGCGTAAACAGCTTCCAAAATAATTTTGTAGAATAGTTAGGGGCCAAACTGCCCAAGTTTCGG
Source organism: Saprospira sp. CCB-QB6 (assembly GCF_028464065.1). Classification (NCBI taxonomy): domain Bacteria; kingdom Pseudomonadati; phylum Bacteroidota; class Saprospiria; order Saprospirales; family Saprospiraceae; genus Saprospira; species Saprospira sp. CCB-QB6. The sequence goes on from NZ_CP116808.1 coordinate 3,158,196, forward strand.
AAATAAAAGCGCAAAGCTTTTACGGCCAAAGGCAATTCTTGCTTTTTATAAAAATTGCCCAATTCTCCAGCCTGAGCGGCTTCCTTTGCTTGTTGTTCCATAATATACCGATTGGTTTTATTTTATTGTTGAGGACTAGGGGATAGTTGACAATCTCTGAGTATGTTTTGGGCCAAATCTGTGGCATCCAATAAATATTGGCTGTCATTTAGGCTAAGGCTCATAAAAATGGCTCCTTCTAGCAGCGAAAAAATCTGACGGCTGAGTTTGGCTTCATCCAAATTGGGCCGAAACTCTCCAGCCTGCATCGCCTCCAAAATGAGACGGCGAATATGGTTTTCTAGTTTTTTAATCACTTCTACCACCCGAGCCAAAAATTGTGGATGTTGTCCTTGGGCATCTATACCCAAATTAAGAATAGGACAACCGCCAAAAGGGATGACAAACTGATGATAATCTTGATAAAACTGTAGGATGGTCGCCAATTTATCCATTGGACGATCTACGGTATCCACCCTTTTCATAATGGCTTGACTGAGTCGACGCAAGTTATAATTAAAGGCTTCTAGGGCCAATTCTTCCTTATTTTGGAAGTGGCCATAAATGGCTCCTTTGCTAAGCCCACTCGCTTGGCAAAGATCAGTTAAGCTACTCCCTATATAGCCTTGTTGATTAAAAATAGGGGCCGTCTTTTCTATAATATGTTGCCGCGTTTTGGCCGATTTTTTCATTGCTATTTTGTTGTTATACTGTAAAATTACAAAAAATACCGATTGGTTTATTTATATTGCAGCGGATTAATATTTTTTTAATCCAAGGTCACTATTGGCCCAGCGCTGCGCAGCGGTGGCCGAAGGCCAGACCCAGCGGGCAAAGCCCGCGCAGGGCCGAGCAGACCTGCGAGCCGCGCAGCATAGCGGCGGCCGACCTAGCCAAAGGCTAGCCGGCCGCGGGCCCCAAAACATCATTATACCAATCAAATATTTAGAGTTATGTCTATTTGGAGAAGAACAGCCAGCCTCGCCCAGCTCAATCAGTTATCGGAAAATACCGTTGTGAGTTATTTGGGCATTGAGTTTATAGAAATTGGGGAGGATTATTTGAAGGCGAGAATGCCTGTGACGGCGAATCAGGTGCAGCCAGCGCGGATTTTGCATGGAGGTGTTTCTGTTGTTTTGGCCGAAACTTTGGGTTCTGTGGCCTCTGTCCTTTGTATAGATGAGGATAGTGGAAAGCAGCCTGTGGGCTTAGAAATCAATGCGAGTCATTTGCGTTCGGTGCCAGAAGGAGGCGAAGTAGTGGGGATTTGTCGGCCGGTTCGCATTGGTCGTCAGGTTCACTTTTGGGAGATAGAATTGCAAGATGCAAAAGAGCGACCTATTTGTCGAAGTCGCCTTACTGTCATGCTAAGAGATGCTAAATAAGCCCTTTGAAAAGCCCTTTTTTAAGGGCTTTTTTTTATTTTGGCGCCCTTGATTCGAGACTTTACAAAAAGAGATATGTCAAAGAAATATACGCTTACTGCAGCCCTTCCTTATGCTAATGGGGCCTTGCACCTTGGCCATTTGGCGGGGGCCTATTTGCCTGCCGATATTTATGCCCGTTTTTTGCGCCGACAAGGCAAAGATTTGGCTTTTGTTTGTGGTTCTGATGAGCATGGCGCGGCCATTACGATTCGGGCCAAAAAAGAGGGGCGGAGTCCTCAAGAAATTATTGACCATTATCATGCGCTCAATAAAAAAACTTTTGAGCAGCTCGGTATTTCTTTTGACATTTATCATCGGACCAGTAGTGAGTTGCATCATAAAACGGCTCAAGATTTCTTTTTGCAGTTGTTAGAAAAAGGCGATCAGTTTGAGCAAAAGACCACAGAGCAGTATTATGATGAAGATTTCAAACAGTTTTTAGCCGATCGTTATATTCAGGGAACTTGTCCAAAATGTGGACATGAGGAAGCTTTTGGCGACCAATGTGAAAAATGTGGCTCGACGCTTTCGCCTACAGAACTGATCAATCCGATTTCTACGATGAGTGGGAAAACACCTGTGCTAAAAGAAACTAGCCATTGGTATTTCCGTTTGGATCAGCATGAGGCTTGGCTCAAAGACTGGATCGAGAAGGGGCAGGTAGATGGTCAGCAATTGCATGATCCCAGCCAATGGCGCAAACATGTTTTGGGCCAATGCCTTTCTTGGATTGAGGGGGGACTGCAACCTAGAGCCATTACTCGCGATTTGGATTGGGGAATCAAATTACCCATTGAAAATGCCGAGGGCAAGGTGCTTTATGTTTGGTTTGATGCCCCCTTGGGCTATATTTCAGCCACTAAGGCTTGGGCCGAAGAACAAGGCAAAAACTGGGAAGATTACTGGAAAGGAGAGGATACGGAATTGATTCATTTCATTGGAAAGGACAATATTGTTTTCCATTGTGTGGTTTTTCCCGCCATGCTTAAAGCGGCAGGCGATTATGTTTTGCCCAAAAATGTTCCTGCCAACCAGTTTTTGAATTTAGAGGGCAAAAAGTTTTCTAAATCGAGAGGTTGGGTAATCGAACAACATCAATATTTGCAAGACTTTGCCGAATTTCCCAATAAGGAAGATGCGCTTCGCTATGCCTTGATTCGCAGTTTGCCCGAAAATAAAGATGGCGACTTCAAATGGGAGGAATTTGTGGCCCTACATGATAATGAGCTAGCCGATAACTTGGGGAATTTCTTCAATCGAGTACTCAGCTTTATTCAAAAATATAGCGCTGGCAAACTGCCTGCGGCTGATTTAGATTTGCTCATTCAGGGATCTGAGGGGGCTAGTGAAAGCAGCTATTTGAAGTTTTGCCAAACAGAGATTTTGCCTTTGGTGGAGCGTTTGGAAAAAGAAATTTTGGCTTTTGAGCTGCGCCAAGCAATTCAAACTGTGCTAGAACTCTCTCGTTTGGGCAATGGAATGTTCCAGAACAACTCGCCTTGGAAATTGGCCAAGGATAATCCAGAAGCAGCAGAAGTGCAAACGGTTTTGGCCCTTGGGGTACAGATTGCCGCTTGCCTGAATATTTTGCTAGAGCCATTTTTGCCTTTTGTAGCCAAGAAAATGCAGGAGCTTCTCAATTGGTCGGATGATTTGAATTGGGAGGGCTTAAAAGAAAAATTGGCTGCAGGAGAAAGCCTTTTGGCAGTGGGCCATGCTTTGGCAGAACCCAAAGTCATTTTTGCCAAAATCAACAATAAGAAAGATAAGCGCTGGTCCGATTTGATTGCCCAACAAGAGCAATTGTTGCAAGATCGGCTCAAGGCCTTAGAAGCGGAGGCCAAGCGCAAGGCTCAAGAAGAAGCCAATCAAAAGCGTTTGCCTGAGATCGAGTTTGATGATTTTACCAAGGTAGAAATGCGTTTGGCCAAGGTAATTTCGGCCAAAAAAGTGAAAAAGGCAGATCGTTTATTGGAAATTGAGGTAGACTTGGGCGGAGAAAAAAGAACTGTAGTTTCTGGTTTGGCCAAATTCTATACGCCCGAAGAACTTTTGGGCCAACAGGTTGTGATGGTGGTCAATTTGAAGCCCAGAAAGCTCAAAGGCATTGAGTCGCAGGGAATGATTTTGACGGCCGAAAATCCCGATGGCAGCCTCTCTTTGCTCCAACCCTGGAAGGGTATGCAAGATGGCGCCTTGATTAAATAGATCCCGTTTTTTGCATCTAGAAAGGCGCGAAGCCGACCCAGCTGGAATTCTATGAGGGGTTTAATCCGCCGAAAAGGCAGCCCAAAAAAAAGAATTAAAAGCAAAAGGGCGATCAGAGAAAAATCTGATCGCCCTTTTTAGCTTTGTTGGTCCATATTTTAGCGTTGGACCGTGCTTTTGTATTCTTGTTGGAATTGCTCCCAGGGGGTTTTTTTGTAGTGGTCATCGGCTAAGTAGTGCAAAATGGTATCAAAAATACCCACTTCTAAATAGCCAGGGATGCGTTGGATGAGTTGAAAATCCTCATTGAGGAAAACTACGGTCGGGTAGCTCATTTTCCCATCAAGTAAAACAGCGGCCAGCTGATGATAGCCTCTGCGGCCTTGCGGAATATACTTGAAGGTATTGCCAGCAAAGAGAATATCTTCTCGGTATTCGGCATCTAGTTTTACGGGATAGAAATTGTTATTGAGGTAAGCGGAAATTTCCTTTTGTTGAAAGGTGTTTTTGTCCATTCGCTTACACCAACCGCACCAATCCGTATAAATGTCAATAAAGATTTTTTTGCCTTTATGGCCTGCAGCCTTATCGGCTTGGAGCTGGGCTACGGCCTGCTCATAGGTCATCCAGTTTACGTTAGACAAAGGTTCTTCTTCATTTTCTTCAACTGATCCTCGGAAGCTTTTGAGCTCAAAAGTGGCGCTATCGGGAGCTTCAGCGCTAAGCGCATTTGGCGTACTCGAGCTACAGGCGAGGTAGATTCCAGAAATAGAAAGAACTAAAGTAGTGGCAATTCTGAACATATAATAAATCGTATTTTATAGACAGCTTGCTGTCTTAATTGGGGGGATAACAAAAATGATGTGGGTCTATTTTTGTTTATGTGATAACACAAGAACGCAAGAGTTTTGCCCTTAGATGAATGTCTAGCAACCTTTTGTTTATATTTAACAGAGCTCAAGATTAACAAAAGAAAGGCCAATAATAAAGCCCCCTTTTCTCCATTTGAAAAAAGGGGGCTTTTTAAAAAGCAGCCAAGCTTACTTTTTGGTTCGCTCATATTGGTTCATAAACATAGCCGTATGCGCCAAGAAACGCTGGTCGGTAAATTTTTCGCCTAGGGTGCTGTTGAGGAGTTCTTTGGTGCTATCTTCCATGGGCTTTTGCTCTAGTGCAGATACTACATCAGCCTCTAAACGCGTCTTTAGTTTTGCCCAGTAAGATTTTACATGAGGGTTAATCATGCTGCCATTAAACTGTTTATTGAATTCCATCAAGAGAATGTCTACCAACTGTTCTAGGTCCTTTGTATAATCGGCCATCGTTTTAATTTTTATGGGATAAGTGAGAAATCGTGTTTAAAATTGCTTGCTAAAACTACAATCTATTTCCAAATTTTCAAAACGATTTTCAGATCTCCTTGGGGCAAAAAAAGTGAGCAGCTACTTTCCCCAAAGTAGCTGCTCTGTAATCCCCATGATTTACCCCAAACTTAATTGAAGTTAGAGCAAGTATTTCCTTTTGCTCTGTTACAAATCTACAGCAAGAAATAACTGTTTTTATAGGCCTTTTTGGCAAAGAGTAAATTTAGGTATTATACTTAGCTTCCAATTTGCTCGCCCATCCGAACAGCTGTTTCCATCCCCCGACGGCTATTTTCCAATAAATCGGCACTCAACTCAAATTGTCCAGGCTCCAACAACATCACTACCGTAGAGCCCCCAAAAGCAAAGTATCCCATTTCTTGCCCCTTTTCTAGTTGGGCGTTGGGCGGATAACTAAAATGAATGCTGCCTACCATCGTAGCCCCCACCGGCGCCAACAAAATATCGCCCCGATCAGCCGTTTTTAAAAGACTATACGCCCTTTTGTTTTCGCAAAATACCTTAACAAAATTCCTCGCTAAAGCATAAGGCGAAACTGAATAATACCGCCCCACAATCTGCTTGGCCTCCTCGGCCTGCCCCGCATAGGGAAAATGATAGCGATGATAATCATGCGGCGCCAACCGAATAATCAATAAACTCCCCTTGGCATAACGCTCAGCCAAAGCTTCATCGCCCAAAAAACGCTTCAAATTAAAGGCCTGCCCCTTCACAAAAAAAGCACGCAGCTCATCAATATGCTCAAAAGCTAGAAGCTTCCCATCAGCCGGAGAAACTAAACCCTCTCCAATGGGCCGTGCAGAAGGATGCAGCTTGCGACAAAAAAAGGCATTGAAGTTCTCAAATTCCTCCACTGTCCGCAAAGCCTCGCTCATATCTATATTGTAGGCCGCCACAAAATCCGCAATTTTCTTAGCCGATTTTTCCTTATCCATCCGCCGCCCATACCAAGCCGACAAAAATTTTCTACGCACCAATAACTCCAAAGGCAGTTTGCCCAAAGGACTCTGATACAAAAACCGAATGTACTTTTCCGCTGGCGGCCGCTCCTCACAAAGCGCTCCCGTCTTGCGGTCTATATATTGTATTCCTTGCATGCTCGCTTTTTTTGACAATTATTTATCTTTTGGGGCCTCCCGCAGCCAAGCTGCGGGCGCTACGTTTCGCAGCTCGCAGTTCTGCTCGGCCCTGCGGCAGCCAAGCTGCCTGGGTCTGCGGCTGCGCCGCACTGCTCCACATCGCTAGGCCTGCGGCGGCTTCGCCGCCTGCTTTCTCCAATTACAGCAAATCGCCTATGAAATTAGTAATACGTTTAGTTTTCTTTTTCCTCCCTTTTTGCCTTTGGGCCCAAGTAGAGGATTTACAGCAACAAGCTCGGCAAAAATGGAGCTTGGGCCAAGAAAAACAAGCTTTTTTTCTAGCCCATAAAGCCCTGCAGGCTACAAAAGACCAACCCAATGCCGCCCACTATAATAGTTTGCTACTCCTTTTTGAACTGCATTTTGAATTGGGCCATATCGAACAAGCCCGACAGTATGGCGCCCTAGCCCTACAACTTAATGAACAAGCAGGATTCCGCTTGGGTTCAAGCCAATTCCTCTATAAACAATTGGCCCGCCTAGAACAGCTCGCTGGCCAATATGAAGCCGCTGAGCTTTTTCTGATGCAAGCCCAAGAACAACTGCCCCCTCTGCTCGGCCCACCTAGCTTCGATCGCCTAGAACTCTTGGCCCAATTGGCCGAAATCTATCAGCTCAAGGGACAAGAATTTGCTGCCCAACAAATTTATGACAAAATTTTGCAGCAAAAAAATATCCCCAAAATCGATCGCCTGAAATGGCTGTATGGGGCCGCCCTGCTGGCCCAAACAAGCAGCAATTGGCCCAAAGCAGAGGCCTTATTCCAAGAAGCCCTAGCCCTTACTGGCCCAACAGAAGCCTACCAAAGAGAAGTCTTAAATGCTGCACTAGCCAAAAATGCCTGGAAAATGGGAAAAGCCGCCTTGGCCCAAAAACGCTATACTCAATTGTATCAGCAGCGGCAAAAGCAGCTGGGCCAAGATCATCCACTCACTTTAGCTTTAGCTGGAGAAATGGCCTACTTCTATGAAAGTCAAGGCCAATTGGACCAAAGCCAAGCCCTAATGCAGCTGCATATCCAAAGCCTTATTCAAGAAATTGATGAATTGGCCCAATACCTTAGCTACCAAGAGTTTTTAAGGGTTCAACAAAGCTTGTCCCCACAAATCCATCGCTTTGTCGCTTGGGTAGCTCGACAACCCCAACAAAAATGGCTTAAACTATTGGCCCAACTCCAACTTGCTGTACAAGCTAGGGGACAAGAGGAGGCCAGCGCCTTTAAACAAGCGCTCTCTGCCTTAAAGGAGCCGCATTTTATGGACCTAAAAATGGATTGGGAAGAAAGCAGCCAACTCCTCGCTCAAAGTTATCGCTTAGGCAAGGATAAGGCTGCGCTGCGCTTTGAACAAGCAGAGCTCAAAGCAAAACTAAAGACCCTAGAAAAAGAACTAAAGGCAGCACTCCGCCAAAAAGAAATTCCCTTCCAACCTGCCAATGCCCAATTGGCGCAATTACAGGCTCAATTAGATAGTACAGAGGCTGCCATCAATATCTTTCATTATCAGGACCATAACGGCCAAGATTGGCAAAAGGAATCCAATTTGGCCGCCCTAATCTTTACGCAAGATAGCCTCTTGCTTTGGCAACCTTTAGGGACCGAAGCCGCAATTAGTCCTGTCTTATCGCATATCTTCCGCCTGCAATCGACCGCAGATATTAACCGCAGTTATTTATCTATTCCAGCACTGAGCGAATTACTCGATCAGCAGCTTTGGCAACCTTTGCGCCCCCATTTAGTAGATAAAAAGCGCTTGCATCTCCAATTGCCCGCTATCTTGCAGGTCCTTTCTTTTGAGGCCATTATGCAAAGCCACAATAAGCATTATTTGATTGAGGATTATGAAATCAATTATTATAGCAGTTTTCAAAAGCTAAAGCAAGAGCAGGATTATGCCAATAAAGCGGCTTTCCTTATGGGCGGAGTCGATTTTGGCCAGAAACCCAAGCGCAGCCCTTGGCTAGCTTGGGAACCCTTGCCTGGCAGCTTGAGCGAGGTCGAAAATTTGGAGGTGCTCTTGTATAATTCTGCCTGGGAAAGCGAACTCTACACCTCTGGGGCCGCCAATGAAGTTCGCTTTTTGGAAATGCTCAAAGAGCGGCCCTTTCGCTTGATTCATTTAGCGACTCATGCCTACTTTTTTGAACCCAATACCGCCGAAACAACTGGAATTAGCTTTGGGGAATCGCCCAATAGGTTAAGCCTAAAAGAACAATTGGCCCAAGAAGAAGAACAGCCCCTAATGCGTTCGGGTTTGGTCTTTGCTGGCGCCAACTTGAGTTGGCAGGGACCCGCTAGTAGCTCTATGGCCGAGGCCGATGGCATCCTTACGGCCTTAGATTTATTGAGCTTAGAGCTAAAAGGCTGTGAACTCTTGGTCCTTTCCGCCTGCCAAACTGCTTTGGGCCAAAGAAGCGCACAAGAAGGCTTGCTTGGACTGCCTACGGCTTTTCGCCAAGCAGGAGTAGACTATTTTATGGGCAGCCGATGGAGCATTAACGATAAGGCTACCGCTATTTTTATGGGCCTCTTTTATGATTACTATTTAGCTGGAGATCCGCCCCAAACCGCCTTTAGGAAAGCCCAATTGGCCCTAATGAAAGAAGAAAAAGGACGCTATGCCCATCCTTATTATTGGGCCGCTTTTCAGTTGTTGCGCTAGTTTGGAGGAGACAGGCGGCAAAGCCGCCGCAGGCCTAGCGATGCGAAAGGGTGGCCGTCAGGCCAGACCGAGCAGGCAAAGCCTGCGAAGGGCCGAGCGAATAGCGAGCCCTGAAGCGTAGCGCCCGCAGCTTGGCTGCGGGAGGCCCCAAAACAATAAAAAAAGAGCAGATACCTTTAACCGTATCTGCTCTATCTATTTAAGGCTATTCCTTAGGCTGTTTTGCCCTTAGGCTTCGCATTCTGCTTCATTTTCATAGCTGCTAAGCGGGGGACAAGTACAAATCAGGTTTTTGTCGCCATAAGCGCCATTGACCCGATGCACAGCGGCCCAAAACTTATTCTCTCGCACAAAGGGGAGGGGATAGGCGGCCTTGCTTCTAGAATAGCTATGATTCCATTCGTCAGCACTGAGTTCGTGAATGGTATGCGGCGAATTGATTAGTACATTATCCTCTGCATCGGCTGCACCGCTAGCAATTTCGTCAATCTCTTGGCGGATTTGCAAAAGCGCATCGCAAAAGCGGTCTAGCTCTGCCTTATCTTCCGATTCTGTGGGCTCAATCATGATGGTGCCAGCCACAGGGAAGGAAAGGGTAGGGGCATGAAAACCGTAATCAATAAGGCGCTTGGCCACATCTTCTGCAGAGACTTGCAACTGCTTAAATTTGCGCAAGTCAATAATCAATTCATGGGCGGCCCGACCTTTTTCGCCTGTGTACAAAACATCAAAGTCTTGCTCTAAACGGGCCTTAATGTAGTTGGCGGTTAGAATCGCATAGGCCGTAGCATCGGTACAACCCTGCGCACCCAACATGCGGATATAGCCATAAGAAATGAGCAAAATACTAGCCGAGCCCCAAGGCGCAGCCGATACCGCTCTAGTGCCTTGCTCTCCACCCACTTGCTCCGAAATATAATGTTTGGGCAAGAAGGGCTTGAGCTTATCATTTACACAGATGGGGCCCATGCCAGGTCCACCCCCCCCATGCGGAATTGCAAAGGTTTTGTGCAAGTTAAGGTGACAAACATCGGCACCAATGAGGCCAGGGGCGGTGAGGCCTACCTGTGCATTCATATTGGCCCCATCCATATAGACGAGTCCGCCACAATCGTGAATCTTTTGGCAAATCTCTTGGATGGCGGTTTCAAACACCCCATGCGTAGAGGGATAAGTGACCATCAAGCAAGAGAGCTGATCCTTGTATTTGTCGGCCTTTTTATTGAGATCTTCTACATCAATATTTCCTTTTTCATCGCATTTTACGACCACGACCTTCATGCCAGCCATTACTGCGGAGGCGGGATTGGTGCCATGAGCCGAAGAGGGAATCAAGGCAATGTTGCGTTCTGTTTGTCCATTGGCCAAATGATAGGCCCGAATGCTGAGCAAACCGCTGTATTCTCCCTGCGCACCAGAGTTAGACTGTAGCGAACAGGCCGTGAATCCTGTAATATCAGATAAATAGCGCTCCAACTCATCAAAGATTTGGAGATAGCCCTCTGCCTGATCCAAAGGCGCAAAAGGGTGCAATTGACTAAAGGCTGGCCAAGAAACCGGAATCAACTCGGTGGCTGCATTTAGCTTCATGGTACATGATCCCAAGGAGATCATGGAATGCACCAAGGACAAATCTTTATTTTCCAGGCGCTTGATATAGCGCATCATCTGACTTTCAGACTGATAACTGTTGAATACGGGATGCTCTAGGTAAGCGCTTTCTCTTTGGAGCTGGCTGGGAATTTTAGGCGAGGCAAAAGCAGTAGCATAACGCTCGGCCAATTGCTCGGCTGTGGCCTGGACTTTTTGCTCCTTGAGGGCGGCAAATACATTAACCAATTGGGCAATGTCTTCAAGCTTAGTGCTTTCATCAACTGATATTTGCACATAGCGCCCCATATCATAAAATAAATTGAGTTCCTGAGCCAAAGCCAATTCCCGCAATTTCTCCTGCTCCGCTTTCTCCAAAACATCAATTCGGAGGGTATCAAAATAGGCTTTATTCAATTGTTGAAAGCCCAAACGACTCAACTCTGCCTCCAAAACCTGTGCATGCCGATGAATATGCTCGGCAATTTTGCGAATGCCATCAGGTCCATGATAAACGGCATACATACTCGCCATAATGGCCAATAAAGCCTGAGCCGTACAGATATTAGAAGTCGCTTTATCTCTGCGAATATGTTGCTCTCTAGTTTGTAGGGCCATCCGCAAAGCGGGCTGCCCTTTTTGGTCCAAAGACATACCAATAATGCGGCCTGGAATCTGACGAACAAACTCCTCTTTGGTCGCAAAATAAGCAGCATGAGGACCACCAAAACCCATAGGTACCCCAAAGCGCTGGGTATTTCCCACAACTGCATCGGCTCCCCATTCTCCAGGGGCTTTCAACAAGGCGAGGCTCATCAAGTCGGCGGCTACGATTACGTAAATGCCTGCCGCCTTGGCCCGCTCAACGGTTTCCTGAAGGTCCTTAACTTCTCCTCTAGAGTTGGGATATTGCAATAAAATCGCAAAGATTTCAGGGTCCTTAAAGCGCATGCGTTCTGGATCCGCCACCGCAATCTCAATTCCCAAAGGCTCTGCTCTGGTCTTGAGTACATCTAGGGTTTGGGGATAAATCTCGCGGCTAACCAACAACTGATTTGCTGGGTTATTTTTGCTCTTCCGATTCTTTAAGCTATAAAACATCGCCATCGCCTCGGCCGCAGCCGTGGCTTCATCCAACAAAGAGGCATTGGCTACCGGCAAAGCCGTCAAATCACTGACCATCGTCTGATAGTTCAGCAAAGCCTCCAAACGTCCCTGAGCAATCTCCGCCTGATAGGGCGTATACTGGGTATACCAACCTGGATTCTCAAAGATGTTGCGCAAAATTACATTGGGCGTTAGCGTATGATAATAGCCCTGACCAATGTAGCTTTTGTAGACTTTATTTTTGGCTGCAATGCCTTTTAACTCGGCCAAATAATCAGATTCAGAAAGGGCCTTTGGCAGTTGCAAGGGCGTAGTTCTTCTAATGTTTTCAGGGATAGTTTCCGCAATCAAAGCCTCTAAAGAAGGGAGGCCGATTTGCTTCAACATATCTTGAAGTTCGGCTGCATTTGGTCCAATATGACGCTGCACAAAACGATCGGGATGCTGGAAAATAGACATCGGCGTTTAGCTTTTGAGCAAAATTAAATTTTGCCTTTTTAAAATAGTTGAGTTGATACTTGCTACTTCTTTGGTTTTTAGCCCCTTAAGTAGTCGAAGGGCAAGAACTGTTAGCTGTGCCACAAAGCTAAATTTTTTAGGCTAGATTCTAAACCGCTTTGCCTTAAAAAACAGATTTATCCAGACAATGTTTTTTCCTTTTCCCCCCTAGCGAAGTTTTGCCCTAGGCCAGCTTTTCCCCTGTTCATGGATCTATAGCCCAATAGCTTCTTTTCTGCTGTTTTGAGGCTGTTGTTTTGGGGCCTCCGCCTCGCTGCGCTCGTCGGCGCTACGTTTCGGGGCTCGCTGATCGCTCGGCCCTGCGCCAGCAAGCTGGCTGGGTCTGGCCTGCGGCCACCCCTACACATCGCTAGGCCATGGACCAACAAAGCGCTAGCTTATGCGCGCTTATAGGCATGATATACCTAGATCAATTCCAATTGAACCTTAGCCATATTAGCGGCTGGATTATCCAACAACAGCAAACGATGGCCCGAAGGCAATTGTAAATGGACCGTTTGATTGGGATGCAAGTCATAGACCTCCGTGGGGGTATCTGCGGCATTGGCCGCAGAGTAGTATTTAACTGCTGCTCCTTCCAAATGAGTAATACGAACGCTTTCCCCTCCTCGCAGTAGGCCTTCTAGTTGGACCAAGCGGCTTTCTGGGGCCAGCTCTAGCTCAAAAAGGCCAAACTCTTCTTCTTTAGCACTGGCTTTGCGGCCTCTTTTTTTGCGCTTTCGGAAATACTGTAGCTCATAGAAGTTTTTGACCAAATACAGCTCTCTATAGTAGTGCGTTTTCAAACGAGAAAAGCCCCAAAAAAGAACAATGGCCAATTCTTGGCGCAAGGCCTCTAGGGTATCGGCATGATTGTCTTTGGTCCCTTCATTGCCTTGTTGTTCTTGGCGAGTGGCCTGCATTTGCTGACCAAAAGCAAGGACTTCTGTCGCTAAGGCCCCTAGTTGCGCATCCGAGCTAAGGGCTTCGCCCAAAGTATTAACGGCCTCTATCCGCATTTCATAAGCTCCTTTTTGAAAAGGATTGCGGCCCTCTGGCAATAGGGCCATATAAGTCGCACTCTTGGCATCGTAAACTATCTGAATCTGCACATCCCAACTTCTAATCTTCTTTGCAGATAACAAACGAAGCAAATCATGAAACTCAGCAGTCTTTTGGCGGTAGAGATTCCGCTGTAAGGTCTTCACTCTATATTGCTGAATGAAATTGCGGTATGCGGGCTCGACAAAATCCAATATCTCTTGAATGACGGGATCATTGGGCGCCTTTGCCGCTAGTTTGTGGATGTGATCGGTAGACAATAAATACATTCTCTTTAAGCTATTTTCTGTCCAATTGTCAATGAAGTTGTCTAAATGAATCCACTCTCTGGGGTACCTCATGCTTTGTGTTATTTATGGGGTAAATAAATAAAGTATAGTATAAATCTAAGTATATCTTTTCGTATAGTCAATGAATGCCTAGGAAAAACATAACATTTTTGATACTTATTATTTTCAACAGACCATTATTCTAGTCGATAAAGTAGCTATTGACTTACAAGTTGTTATAGTCAATCTGTTTTAGCCTCCAATGAAAATGGGTATTTAAAGAGGGGATTTTCCCAAGGCGATTGGATTTTTCCGATTAGCGTGGGGAAATTCCCCAAGGCAATTGGATTTTTCCGATTAACGTGGGGAAATTCCCCAAGGCGATTGGATTTTTCCGATTAGCGTGGGGAAAATCCCCAAGGCGATTGGATTTTTCCGATTAGCGTGGGGAAATTCCCCAAGGCGATTGGATTTTTCCGATTAACGTGGGGAAATTCCCCAAGGCGATTGGATTTTTCCGATTAACGTGGGGAAATTCCCCAAGGCGATTGGATTTTTCCGATTAGCGTGGGGAAATTCCCCATGGCGTTTGGATTTTTCCGATTAAGGTGGGGAAATTCCCCAAGGCGATTGGATTTTTCCGATTAGCGTGGGGAAATCCCCCAAGGCATTTGGATTTTTCCGATTAGCGTGGGGAAATCCCCCAAGGCGTTTGGATTTTTCCGATTAGCGTGGGGAAATCCCCCAAGGCGTTTGGATTTTTCCGATTAGCGTGGGGAAATTCCCCATGGCGTTTGGATTTTTCCGATTAGCGTGGGGAAATTCCCCAAGGCATTTGGATTTTTCCGATTAGCGTGGGGAAATTCCCCAAGGCATTTGGATTTTTCCGATTAGCGTGGGGAAATTCCCCAAGGCGTTTGGATTTTTCCGATTATCGTGGGGAAATTCCCCAAGGCATTTGGATTTTTCCGATTATCGTGGGGAAATTCCCCAAGGCGTTTGGATTTTTCCGATTATCGTGGGGAAATTCCCCAAGGCGTTTGGATTTTTCCGATTAGCGTGGGGAAATTCCCCAAGGCGTTTGGATTTTTCCGATTAGCGTGGGGAAATTCCCCAAGGCGTTTGGATTTTTCCGATTAGCGTGGGGAAATTCCCAAGGCGTTTGGATTTTTCCGATTAGCGTGGGATAGCTGTCTAAGGTTCTATCTTTTTTTTCTGGACTGCCCCTACGACAGATTAGCTAGGCCTGCTTAAAAACAAAATATTGAAAACCCTTGTATTTTGGGGCCAAGAATCCTGCAGCCTAAAGGCCGCAGGGCCATAGCTGTAGGTTGAAACCTACAGCCAATTAACGAATGCATTTTAATATAGTATGCAGGGTTAAAACCCTGCATAAACAAACATCTTCTAGGCTGCCTAAATCATAAATGCAGTAATTCTGAGGGCCGTTAAAAGCTGTGGAGGGTTTTAACCCTCCACGCTATGGATCTAGGCTATTTTTTGTTGTCTGGCTGTAGGTTTCAACCTACAGGCCCATGTAGCAGGCCCGAAGGGCCGCAGGCCTAGCGATGTGCAGCAGTGGCCGTCAGGCCAGACCAAGCGGGCCTAAGCCCGCGCAGGGCCGAGCGAATAGCGAGCTGCGAAACGTAGCGCCGCAAGGCGAAGCCGCAGCGGAGGCCCCAAAAAACAATAAAAAAAGCCATCCCTACAATTAGGAATGGCTTTTAGTTTTGGGGTTAATGTTCAAACTGCAATTTGGCGAGTTGTTGATAAACCCCATCTTCTTTTTGGCTAAGCTCTTGGTGGTTCCCTTCTTCGATAATCTCGCCATGTTCTAAGACATAAATGCGGTCCACTTCTCGGATCGTGGCGAGGCGGTGGGCAATGATGATCGAGCTGCGGCCCTGCATGAGGGTATTGAGGGCATCTTGGACCAAGCGTTCAGATTCTGCATCTAGGGCCGAGGTGGCCTCATCTAAGAGCAAGATCTTGGGATCTTTTAGGATGGCGCGGGCAATGGCGATCCGTTGGCGCTGTCCCCCCGAAAGGGTAATTCCCCTTTCGCCCACAATAGTATCTAGGCCCTCTGGAAACTGCTGGATAAACTCCCAGGCATTGGCTTTTTTTGCGGCCTCGATGAGCTCTTCCTCGCTGGCGTCTAGTTTTCCGTAGGCAATATTCTCGCGGATGGTTCCGCCAAACATCATGACCTCTTGGGGGACAATAGCCATGTTTTGGCGCAATTGGCTGAGGTTGTAGTGGCTAATATCTTGGCCATCAATAAGGATGTTGCCCTCTTGTTGTTGGTAGTAGCGGAGCAAAAGCTGCACGATGGTTGATTTTCCAGCGCCAGAACTTCCGACTAGGGCCACTTTTTCGCCTGCTTTTAGCTCAAAACTAATGTTTTTAAGGACTTGGATATCGGGTCTAGAGGGATAACTAAAGGCCAGCTGATCAAAGCGGATATTGCCCTGAAGTTGGAGTTTGCCGCTGGGGGCTTGGGCCTCTACCTCTGTATCTTGCTCCAAAATATCTAGAATGCGTTCTGAGGCGCCCACGGCCCGCACCAGTTGCTCGTAGAAGTTGCCTAGGCTAAAGAGCGAACCGCCCAAAAGGGCTGTATAAGTAATAAACTGGACAAAATCATCGGAATGGAAGCCATTGGGGTCGGTTTCATCGATCATGCTGGCGCCCATCCAAAGGATGAAGAAAATGGCTCCAAAGAGCACGGCAATAATAAAGGCAATAAAAAGTCCTCGAACTCTGGCAAAGCGCAAAGAAATCTGGACCACATTATCGACCGATCGGCCATATCTTTTGCGTTCAAACCATTCAGAGGTAAAGGCCTTGACCACGGCAATGGCCGAGAGGGTCTCGTCTAAAATTACATTGGTGGCGGCCAACTCATCCTGTCTAGTTTTCGATAACTTCCGAATATATCGGCCAAAGACCATAGCAATGACAATCACGACGGGAAAGGTACCGAGCATGATGAGGGTCAATTTGGGGGCAATGATGGCAATAAAGGTCAGGCCGCCCAACAAGATGATAATTTGTCGGATAAATTCGGCCAGCGTAATCGAGATGGCATCTTGTAGTTGCTGTACATCGGTTGTTGCGCGGCTGGCCAGTTCGCCTACTCGGCGTTGCTCAAAAAAGTGAATGGGTTGGCGGATCAGTTGGCTGTATAAATCTTTGCGAATATCGGCCATTGATTTTTCACTCACATAAGTAATGAGTAGGGTGCGGATATAGGAAACGCTGGCCTGCGAAAGAAGAAGGATCAACAGCAACCAGCCGATGCCATTGAAGGTAAGGCCATAGGCTGCTTCTCGGTCAGGATCGGCAATGGCGAGTAGCTCGCCAGCGGCCCAAGGAAAAACTAAAAAAACAGAGCTGCCAAGCATGAGCAGAATGAGCGAAATCCCAAAAGCTAGGCGATAGGGCTTTATATAGGAGAGGAGTTTTAGGGCCCGTTTGAGGCCGTCTTTTTTCAGTTTTTTGCGCCCTTTTTGGGCCTGATCATCTTGTTTAGACATTGTTCATTTCTTCTTACTGGCCAAAAAATAGGCTGTTAAGGCGCAAAAGTAATTGTTTTTGAACAATAAGCGGGGCGCAAATAGCCATATTTATGTCATTTTTTGGCCTAAAAAAGGGCAAAACAACCAGTTGTTGCTTTGCCCTTTGGCCTATTCTTTTGGCGCTTTCACCTCGGCCAAAATCAGGAGCTCTACCTTTTCTTGAGGGAGGTTTGTTTTCAGTGTAATTGTTTTGCGTTGCGGCCCTTTTTTGCCTTTGCTATTAAAAACCACTTTAATTTTGCCTCTTTCGGCGGTTTCTAAAGCCTTTTTGGGGTATTCGGGCACCACACAGCCGCAGCTTCCTTGCGCACTAAAAATTTGTAGCGGCATATTGCCCGTATTCTGAAACTCAAATTCAACCTCTACTTTTTGTCCCGCTTCTAACTCGCCAAAATCATGAACAGTTTGAATGAATTCCATTTTTGGGCGGGGAATAGCCTGTTCTAATGCGGCAATTTTCTCCTCTTTCAATAGCAGCTCTCGGTTCATCTTTTTGGTCAGGCTTTCTAGGGCCAGGAGGCGAGCCATCATAGAATCTTGGCGGGCAATGCTATTATTTAGCGCCTCTTGTAGGCCTGCCTGTTGCTCCAACATTCGCAGTTGGTTTAGGCTTTCTTGCTCCAACTTTTCAATGCGGGCCAACAATTCTTTTTTTGATTGGGCCATTAGGCTGCTGGCGGCCGTACTAAGCAGTAGGCAAAGTAGCACCAGCTTCATTTGCTGAAATCTCATGATATAACTAGGTTTTAAATGATATGATTTAATTGGGGCTGCCCCGCCCTGCGGGCGGGTCGGGCTGTGTCAGGGCTCGCAGTTCTGCTCGGCCCTTCGGCGGCTATGCCGCCTTGGTCTGGCCTTCGGCCACCCTTTTCCATCCCTCAGCCGGCTGGCGCTGCGCGCCCGAGCCAAAGAAAAGGCCTAAAGGCCAAAAAAGAGCAGTAGAAAGTTAGGGCCAAAATAAAAAAAACTAGGGATTCCATTTCTTTTTGCCATAGGCATAAAGTTCTTGCAGGGCGCCACTGCCCAAAACGGCAATACAAGCCGAGGTGCCCAAGGCGCCTCCAAATCCTTTAAAGAATTGGCTTTGGGCAAAAAAGAGGCTGGCAAAAATGAGGGCCGAAATCAATTGGCTGGGCAAATTGGGTAGGCGATGCGCCTGCGACATACCCGCAAAGCTGGCCCCAAAGAAGATCAGGGGCAGCTCTTCAAGCCAAAAGGAACCCCAACTTTCGGGCAATAGGGCCGAAAAAAGCGCTATGCCCAAACTCGGAGCGGCCGAAGCCAAAACTGCCGAAAAATGGGCATAGCGCTGTAAGTACAAGCTGCTGTTTTGGCCCAAAATGCTAATCAAAAAGATAAGGAAAAAGCGAATCATGGACCAAAGGTAAGCAATCGCTTAGATTTTCTGAATTCGGCAGAGGCCACGGCGAGCTTTTAGCCACTGACGTACCTCTAGTAGATAATGCCCCGCAGGCAAGTCGGTAATATGAAGTTGAATTTGGGCTGATTCGGTTTCTTGCCGTTGAATAACCTGTCCCGCCATGTTGTAAATGGTGACTTGACAAGCTCCTTCGGGCAGATCGAGTTGGACCAAATCGCGGCTAGGGGTGGGGTAGGGCTGCAGTTCTAGGGCATTCTCTAGTTGTGCTACTGCTGTAGACTGAATAATGCTAAGGCCACCATCAAAAGGATCAGACCATTTGGGATCTGTATATACATTGCTACCCGAAAGGGTGGCCAAAAAGGCCGCTAGCGCATCTTTTTGGGCCTGAGTCAGGTTAAGCTGTCCTCCAGCGCCCGCCAAGCGAGCATCCAAATTGGTATTATTGGCATTTTGGGGGACCGCATTATAGTGGTTAATCAATTGCTGCAGATTTGTAATGTTTCCATTGTGCATCAGAGGGCCATTCAAAACGCCTTGAGGGTTGACAATATCGCGCAAAGAGGGGGCGCGGGTATTGGTCAAATCTATGCCCGTACCATCTGCAGTAGCAATAATTCCATTATTGGCAGAAGCGGAGTCAATATTAAATTCAGAGGCAAGGTGGCAGCCTTGGCAGCCTGCTCCGCCAACTGTGGGCGGTGTGAGGAAAAGCTGTTTTCCTTGGTTTTCTTGGGCTGTAAAATTACCAAAGTTCTGGTTGATATTGCCATTGGCTTGGGCCAAACCTTGGTCAAAGCGGCTATCAAAAGATTGGATAGAGCGCACAAATTGAGAGAGGGCCTCCTGCATACGGGCTTCGGTTATAATTGTATCGCCATAAACAAAGGTAAATAGTTGTTGATAGCGGGGAAGCTCGCTAAGGCGGCGAATAAGGGAATCGAGATCGGGCTGGCCGTTAGTGCCTGAAAAGCCCATTTCTATATGGTCTTGAATGGGTTGGGTAGTTTGTTCGGCTAGGCTGTTGGCTCGTTCATCCCAAAAGAATTTGACTTCAGTAGCAAAGCGGGCGTTAATGAGCCGCATAGAGTGGCGGCCAGTGAGTCCGCCGTCTAAACCTAAGGACTGTTTGGCGGTATCGCTAAAGGCAAAAGCTTGTTTATGACAGCTTGCACAGGAAATTGTCCCATTGGCAGAGAGTTCTTTATCGTAGAATAGGACTCGGCCAAGGGTGGCTACGGCATCGCTCATTTGTTGGTTGGTGGGCAAATTGTCTAGCTGGATATAAGCGGGAACAGTTTGGTTGGCGTAATTGTCTAGCTGGTCCAAATCAATGGTGCTAGCGCCAAGAACGAGGGCCATGAGTGCGGCCGCAAAAACAAAGGATAGTCGCATAGGTTATGGAGTTAAAGGGGTGGGGAATAAAATGAGTGTAATGGATAGCTTGTCCACTCATTCAAATTAGTTTTTCTTTAACAACTTAAGCTATGAAAATAGTATTTCCTTAGCTTAATAAAAATTAAACGACTTATAGTTGAAATGGTCTTATAAAATAAGGCTATGGTCGATAGTTTTGATTTTTTAACGAAGTCGAAAGAGAAATTAAGAATAAAAAGTGGGTACTTGGCACACATACTATAAGAACAGCCATATGATTAACTTAAATTGATAATACTATGGAGCTCAAAGCAATTGACCGGATTTCTGCTACAGAAGAAGCCTTTCGACCCTATTATGAGCAGCAGATTCCCTGTGTATTTACAGATTTTACGGCCCAATGGAAAATGAGAGATTGGGACTATGATTTTTTAGAGAAAGTAGCGGGAGATGATCTCGTGAAAGTGTATAGTAATGCCTATAAAAATGGCCAAGCCTTGGATGTGCAAACCAAAGAGGATTTGGAGATTCCGTTTAGGGATTTCTTGGTTTACCTGAGAGAGAATAAGCCGAGTGAATATCGACTTTTTTTGTTTGACATTTTTAAGGAGCACCCAGAGCTGATTGAGCATATTGAGCAGCCTTCAATTGGGGTACACTTCTTAAACTATCGCTTTTGTTTTTTTGGTGGTCCAGAAAGCGCCACTCGTATGCATTACGATATTGATTATTCGAATGTTTTTTTGTCTCAGTTTTTAGGGCGGAAAGATATTTTACTTTTTGATCGTTCTCAGGGGGAGAATCTCTATCAGATTCCTTTGACTACGCATTCTCTAATTGATTTTTCTCGTTTGGAGGAGTATGAGGAGGCAGATTACCCCAATCTTCAGCAATTGAAGGGGTATAAACTGAGTCTTTATCCTGGAGAGACCTTATTTATGCCTTCTGGTTATTGGCATTACATTGCTTATCCGGAGAGTAGTTTTTCGGTGGCTTTGCGGTCTATGTCGAGTAAATGGATAGATGTTTTGCATGGGGCCAACAATGTATTTGTGAGTCGGAACATTCAGCGGGCGATATCTTTTAGCCCAAGGATGAAGCGGATGATGGATGATTATAAAAAGCAGCTCATCAGAAAGCGATACGAGAACATTCCGATAGAGTTTTAGGCTTTGCGTTTAGACGGGAAAAGGCCTTCGTCCAAGGGACGAAGGCCTTTTTTTGTAGCGCTTGGGCGCGCAGCGCCAGCCGGCTGAGGGATGGGCAGCAGTGGCCGCAGGCCAGACCGAGCTTTTTTGAGCAAAGCGAAAAAAGCGAAGGGCCGAGCGAAGAGCGAGCTGCGAGACAGCCCGACCCGCCCGCAGGGCGGGGCAGCCCCAAATTCTAGATACCTAGTGGATTATAATAGAACATCCAAACAAAGGCGAGAATAACGGTGGGCAGCATAATACCTCGGGTAAATTCATCGAGGCGGCGGCGGTTGGCGATAGCGACGGGAATGAGGTTGCCGCAGATGGCAATCAGGCTAAGGGTGCTATCTTTGAAGCCGGGCCAAGCCGTAGAATAAGTATCCATAATGCCCGATTGCAAAAGGCTTTTGTTGATAGCGTAGAGCAGGGCAAAGCTAAGGATAGGCGTGAGGAGTCCCCAGATTAGGCCATAGGGGAGACGATCTTTAAAGAGTTGCATAATTTATACTTCTTCCAGAAATTTGAGATGATCTAAAGCGGGATAGGCCGTGAGGTCGTGCATAGAGGGAACGACAGAAACGTAGCCATTTTCTAGGGCGCAAACGTCGGCATTTTCGTCTTCTTTGGATAAGGTGAACTTGCCTGTTAGCCAATAATAAGTGCGGCCCATGGGGTCGGTATTTTCTAAGAAATCCTCGGCCCAATGTCCTTCTGCCTGATGGCAAACCTTAATCCCTTTGATCGTATCGGCGGGTAGTTTGGGGATATTGACATTGAGGAGAAGGGTTTCTTGCAGGCCTTGTTCGAGGACCTGTTTGATAATTTTGCGGGCGTAGATTTTTGCGGCAGAGAAATCGGCTTCGATGCTATAATCGAGTAGGGAAAAGCCGATAGAGGGAATGCCTTCTACGGAAGCTTCCATAGCGGCGGACATAGTGCCTGAGTAAATGATATTGATAGAGGCGTTGGAGCCGTGGTTGATCCCTGAAACACAGAGGTCAATATCTTGATTTTTGAGTAAAACATGCTTGGCCAACTTGACACAATCTACGGGAGTGCCCGAACAGGCATAGGCGGGAATATTAGGGCCAAAAATGCGTTGTTCTTTGAGGCGGAGGGGGTGTTCTAGGGTAATGGCGTGCCCTTGTCCAGATTGTGGACTATCGGGAGCGACGACATAGACCTGCCCAAATTCTTGGGCCACTTCTACTAGGGCGCGAATACCTGGGGCGCTTAGGCCGTCATCATTGGTAACTAATATGTTTAGTGACATAATTTAGGTAGAAATTTAAAAGAGTTTAGCCATTAGATATTCGTCAATGTATTGGCCATTGACTTTGGCTGAATGTTTTTTGGTGCCTTCGATTTCGAAGCCTCGTTTTTGGTAAAGCGCGACTCCTCTTTCATTATGGGTCATGACGGTTAGTTCTAGGCGATGGATGCCGTTTTCTTGTCCCCAGTTTTCTAGGGCCTCAAAAAGGGCATTGCCTAGGCCTTGTCCCCAAAATTCTTTGAGGATGGAGATGCCAATATGCATAGCGTGCTTGATGCGTTCGCCTTGGCCATAGGGGAAGGCGCCTGCAATATGACCAATTAGACGGCCTGTTTCTTCTTCTTCGGCTAAAAAGATGCGATGAATACCCGTAGAGACGGCCATGCGTACTTGAAAGCTGTTCATTTTGCGTTCGCCAGGTTCTTGTAGCATAAAATCGCTTTCGGCATCGGTGGTTTGCAAAAGCTCAATAAAGGCTTTGGCATCTTGAGGTTTCATGGCACGGATAATATAGCCCATAATTATTCGGATTTCTTTTTTTGTTCTTCGGGGTATTCTATGCGAACATGCTGGATGCTTCTAAGCATTTTCTTGAATACCGCTTTAATTTGGTCGAGTTCTTTAAAGGTAATATTTGTGTTTTGCAATTGGCCCAGCTCTAACTTGAACTTAACAATTTTGTCCACTAGCTGGTCAATATCTTGGCCTGTGGGGTTTTTCAAGCTCTTAGAGGCCGCCTCAATAGAGTCGGCCAACATCAAGATGGCTTCTTCTTTATTTCGAGGGGCAGGTCCAGGGTAGGTAAAGTCTGCTGGATCTACATCTAAGTCGGGATTCTCCTTTTGGTACATCCGATAGAAATATTCTACACGGGTGCTGCCGTGATGCGTGGCGATAAAATCGACTAAAGCCCTCGGTAAGCGATATTTTCTGGCCAATTTGACGCCCTCGGTTACATGCCCAATAATTATGGCTGCACTTTCTTTATAGCTTAATTCTTCATGCGGATTATATTGGTTTTGGTTCTCTATAAAGTAAGGTGGGTTGAGCATCTTTCCAATATCGTGATAGAGAGCGCCTACTTTGACGAGTAGGGCATTTCCACCTACTTCTGAGCAAGCGGCTTCGGCTAAGTTGGCGACCTGCAAGGAGTGCTGCATAGTGCCTGGTGCTTTGAGCGATAGTTCTTTGAGTAAGGGCTTGTTGAGGTCTGAAAGTTCTACTAAGGTAATTTCAGAGATGAGCCCAAAGATGCGTTCTAGCAAAGGAATCAAAGGGTAGGTGAGTAGGGTCAAAAAGACGTTAAAGCTAATCCAGCCCAAGTTGCCCCATTCTACGCCCTCTTCAATCAAGCGGCCATCTTCGGCCAAAACAGGCGAAAAGGCGCCTTTGTGAATGAGCTCTAGCCCAAGGTAACAAGCGGCATAGGCTATTCCGATATAGAGGACCGCAAAAAAGAAGTCGGTCAAATAACGGGTTTTGCGTTTGGTCAATACGGCCACCATACCCACAATAATCTGGACCAAAATAAACTGATAATCCAAAGAGAGCAGCATACTCG
Source organism: Saprospira sp. CCB-QB6 (assembly GCF_028464065.1). Lineage (NCBI taxonomy): Bacteria > Pseudomonadati > Bacteroidota > Saprospiria > Saprospirales > Saprospiraceae > Saprospira > Saprospira sp. CCB-QB6. The sequence continues at coordinate 3,181,943 of NZ_CP116808.1, forward strand.
CAATCAGAATGATTACGATATGCGTAAAGAGCGCCATCTGAGCCGAGAAAAAGTTCTTAATGACAATGGGAACAATACAAAAGGGAATCAGATAAGAGCTCAATTCTGGCAATTGATCTACAGCAAAAGATAGGTAAGAATAACCTGCAATAAAGACCAAAATAAGGCTCAAATGCTGGTTGTTGTGAAAGAGATCTGGCGAATAGGTTCGCATGAAAATGCTAAAAATGGCAATCAAGGCCAAGGTCAAAAGCAAATAACCCAAATAAATCAAAAAGCCATTTTTATGCTGATTGATTTCTTGGTCATATTTCTCTTTATAAGAAATGAGCTTGGCATAAGCACTAGAATCTACCAATTCATTTCGTCGAATAATCAACTCGCCAGCATTGACCATTCCTCTAGTGAGCGAAATATTATCAATGGCTAGGGCTTTGTTTTTGGCCGTCAGGGCCATATCATAAGTAATATCCGCTTGTGCCATTAGGCTATCGAGCAGGGCCAAAAGAAGCTCGGTTTGCTCCGAGCTTTGTGGCATTTTGCCCAAACTGTCTACTACAATCTGGGCGGCCTCCCGCTGCGAAAGAAAGTCTAAAGCCTGATGTTCGCCTAATTCTACTTGTTGTTCAATTAAGCGAAATTGCAGCTCTTTGCCCTCTGCCTGATGCTGGGCCGCCAACTCTATAATATGTTTTGTATAGGTTTTTTGCAGCAATCCTTGCCCCAAGTCTTGGGCCTGACTACTATCAATTAAGGCCTGCAGACTATCGTCCAATTCTTGGTAACGCTGCGCAAAAGCCGCTTCAAAACTAGCAATTTGCTGCTTGCCCAACTCCGTATTTAAGCGATAATAAGGCATGAAATCCTTGGCCAAATACTCCTTTTCTTGGGCCAAAATATTGTCCGATTTCTTGATCGGAAAGGCAAAAGGCGCCCTCAAATCTTCATATCGCCAGCTTTCTCCAGGCTCAAAGTTATAATCCAAACGGATGTTGTTTGGAAAAAAGAGGCTGATAAATAAAACTAGCGCCCCTAGCAAAACATAGCGCACAATATGCGGAATGGTTTGTAGGTATTGCTGTATCGCATTTTTCTTCTTCATAATTGTTTTTTGCAGTCTGGCCAAAATACAAAGATTCAATGGCTTTGCTGATCGCTCTTCTGTTTTTTTTGGGGCCCGCGGCCAGCTAAGCTGGCCGCCGCTATGCTTCGCGGCTCGCTCTTCGCTCGGCCCTTCGCTTTTTCGCTGCGCTCAAAAGCTCGGTCTGGCCTGCGGCCACCGCTGCGCAGCGCTGGGCCCGCCCGATGAGCACATAAAAAAGCCAGCGCTCTTCAGAGCGCTGGCCAAGTTGGTCCATTTGTGCAGTTAAGCTGAGGGGCTCGCCCAGCAGGCGGCTTAACAGCCGCCTAATCGGCTGAGGGGCTGGAGCAGGGCCGCCGCAGGCGGCAGACCAAGGCGCCATCGGCGACGCAGGGCCGAGCGAGCAGCGAGCTGCGCAATGGCCCGACCCGCCCGCAGGGCGGGGCAGCCCCAAATCATTATCGAATAATTACTTTTTGTACTTCTTGTTGTCCTGTTTTGCTACGATACTGCAACAAATACTGCCCAGCAGGCAAGTCCTTCAACTGAAAGCTGCTAAACTGTTGTCCTTGGACCAGTTGCTGCTGCTCAATTAGGCGGCCCATGAGGTCAAACAAAAAGAGTTGTCCGCCCGCCTCTAGTGGGGCCTCCCATTTTACGACAAACTCGCCTTGGTTGGGGTTGGGGAAAAGGCTAAAGCTACTGCTTTGAAGGAGTTGAGTGATATTCGTTGTGGTATCTACATAAGAAGGGCGGTAAAAAGATAGCCCTCCGCGGATGTTGCCAAGTACAAAATCACGTTCGCCATCTCCATCTAAGTCGGCAACGGCAATGCTGCTGTTGCGTCCCTGCCAAAAGCCCATAAAGTCTAGACTAAGGGTATCATAAAGCCCTGTGACATTGCCCTCAATATTGTTGAATTGTAGAATTTTGCCATCATCATGGCCCAAAAAGAGCTCAAAGTCAGTATCTATATCTACAAAATGAGGGGCGGCCAAGCTTCCCCCATAAGCCGTGAGATCAAAACCAAAGGCGTTGCTGCTGGGGCTGCTGGGAAAATCGGGGGTATTGGCATCTCCATCATTTTCGTAATAGTACATTCGACCAATGGCATTGCCCACAACTAAATCTAGGTCGCCATCTCGGTCCAAATCTACTAATTGAGGATAAGCTACGCTCCCCACATCAATGCCAGCAAAACTATCGATGCGATTGCCCCAAGTCATCGGTTGGTTGGCGCCTGCTGTATTTTCGATTAGGTCCAAAGTACCATCTACCAAACCAATGAGAAGATCTTGGTCGCCATCGCCGTCAATATCGCCAAAAGTGGGGACAAAAGATTGTTCGCCTAGGCTACCCAAGCCTGCAAAGTCGCTGTTCATCAATTTAAAGGCGGGGGCTGTTGCTGTACCCACATTTTCATAGTAGTGTAAGCTAGTGCTAAACAGATTAAAGGTATCGGTAAAGGCGAAATGCCCAACAACTAGGTCCAAAAGGCCATCGGCATTAACATCTACAATACTGGGAAAACTGGTCATGCCCAAGTCAATCATTTCTCCCACCATAAAGTCTTTTTGCTGAAAGGCCAATTGTATAGTAGAATCGAGGCTATTGTTAAGGTAGAGCCAAGAAACAGAATCTGTTACCGCTTCTCCTGTGGCCAATTCGGTGGGCGTGGCAATCATGTCTTTATCGCCATCATTGTCTACATCTATAAAATAGCCAGCAGGATAGCTAAAGATATCTACAGGAATATCATAGCTGGGATAGCTGGCATCCTGACTCACAAAAAGGAAGGTATCGTTAACGATTTCTGCGGTCAACATATTGAGGTGGTTTACACTCACATCGCCCATGAGCAGGTCCATTTTCTGATCGGCATTCCAGTCTACCAAGGTAACGGTAGAACCAATATGTCGTGGGTTAGCCATTCTCCCCCAATAAGGGTTGCCCGCACAACTATCTACGCCAGGGCTAAGCAAGGCCGTGTTGTCAAAACCACTTTCTGAGAACATGCCATGACATTCATGCTCTAGGACAAAATGTAGGGAGTCACAACCATAGCCATTATCTATAGAGGTATTGCGATAATAATACACATTTCGCTGAAAGGTAAAATCAAGCGTAAAAGCGGCAATATCTAGGTCGCCATCAAAGTCAATATCCTCAATAGCAGGAACATCGGGATTAAAGATAAAGATATCGCTCACTCCAAACTGCGGATGTGTATACTCCAATAAAGGATTAAAAAGGTCAAACTCTAATTCATTATCGGCATTGTAGCGGCCTTTATATACCCCAATTCCCCCAGAGGTAAAGGGGGGCTGATTGAAGAAAAAGAGGTCCGCAATTCCATCGCAGTTGAAGTCGCGGGCCAACATAAAGTTGCGGGTTCCCTGCGGAAAGTTCTTTTGGTATTGGGGCGCATACTTGTAGTTAATCTCATTGGGGCCACCCTCATTGAGGAAGGTTAAGGCAATTTGCCCAGAACGGTCATAGACCAATAGGTCCATTTTACCGTCATTGTTCAAATCTAACTCAGAGTACTGTGGGGTGTTTAACCCACCCAGCGCTCCATAAATTAAGCTGTCCCCATTGCTGTTAATTACAGGGGGCAACCAAGGCTCTACAGTTTGGCCAAAGCTAAGGCCAGCAAAGAGCAAAAAAGGGAGTACGAGCAGTTTATGCATAATGCAACTATTTTTATATGACTTAGTAGATAAGTTCTATTTTAATATATAACAAGAATCTGAGAATATAGGCTGCCTTGATTATTAGATACCGTTAAAATGTATTGACCAGCAGGAAATCCCCTAAGATCTAATTGCTTATTGTTCACCTCCTCTTGATAGACCAATTGACCCAATTGATTATAAACCTTAAGCTGGTCTGCAGTTAATGTTTCAGGCCAATCTAGCTGGAAGATCCCTCGGCTAGGGTTGGGCCAAATCTTTAGTGTTTGCTTTTGGGCCAAGGGCCTCGTACTACTTGTCAAATCATAGTAGAGCTTAATCCCCCCTCTTCGATTCCCGATGAAGAAGGTCTCTTGCCCCGCCCCAAAACGATTGCTAACGGCCAGAGCTGACTGCCAACCCTCATCAATTTGGTCTAATGGATGACTGATTCTGCGATAAGTCCCCAAAATGTTTTGCGCTATACTATCATAACTCCAAATTTCCCCACTTTGGCTGCCCACAAATAAGACATATTCCTGCCCTCGGTCCAAAAAGAAGGGGGCAGAATTACCTTCGGTAAAGCCCGCCTGACGAGTATCTATAAAGCCCAAACTATTAGTCGTTGGACTAGCCGCATATTGGGCCTGACTACTATCCCCTGTATTCTCAAAGTAGTTGATGTTTCCATTTTTCTCTCCACAAACAAGGTCAAAGTCTCCATCTCGATCCAAATCTACCCACTGCGGATGCGCATTCTGCCCCACATCTATTCCCTGATAGGGAAAGGGGACCGATAGCTGTGGTGCTTGTGCTGAGCCCGTATTCTGCAAGAAGTACAATTGCCCATCATCCAAACCGACTAGGAGGTCCAAGTCGCCATCGGCATCTATATCGGCTGCGGTAGGAACCAAACGATGTAAGTTGTACTGCTGCAATTGGCCCAAATCATCGCTCTGCTGTCTAAAGCTTGGTTGAGCATCGGTCCCCTGGTTTTCAAAGTACCAAAGCCCTGCTGTATAGTTATTGCCTGTCTGATAGCTGCCATAATGCCCCAGAATGAGGTCCTGATCGCCATCGTCATCCCAATCGACCAAAAGCGGAAAGGCATTGGTCCCCAAATCTAACATCTCTTCAATCAGAAAATGATTGCTCTGCAACTGTAGCTGTGGCTGATTGTTACTGCCAGTATTTTTGTAAAACAATAAACTGCGGTCCTCCGAGGCAAAGTCTCTATTGCTCGTGGCCAAGAAGTCCTTTAACCCATCGCCATCTACATCCTCATAAAAGGCGGCAGGAAAAACCTCTACCTGAGCGGCCTGCCCCGTCGGAAAGTTTACATTCTGTTGGTCAAACCAAGCGGTATCCTGCTGTCCCGCATTGCGCAAAGCGATGAGGTTGGGAAAAGACAGATCGCCCAAAATGAGGTCCTTATCTTGGTCCCCATCCAAGTCTAAGCTGAGCAGGCTAGAGCCCGCATGACGGCCCGACTGTGGTCGCAAGGCTGTCCAACCCGCCCAATTCGAGCAGCTATCTATTCTGGGACTCAAATCGAGTGCTGCTTGTAAACCGCTTTCATACGCTCGGCCCCAACAATTATCGGCCAAGATAAAATGGAGACTATCGCAAGCATGGCCCGCTTCTATAGATTGGTTTTTAAAGTATTCAATATAGCCCCCAGAAGGGTTAAAGGTCAATATATCCAAATCTCCATCTCCATCAATATCATCAATAGCGGGGATGTCTATGGTGCTGAGAAAAATGTTTTCTTGCTGCCCTTGAGCTGTCTGATAAAAAAGCCGCTGCCCTGTTGTGGACCAACCCACTTGGCCTGCCAAATTGGGGAGACCGGTATAGACGACGATCCCCGTTTGTCCCAAAATTGGATCTTGGAAGTAGCTAAAGAGGTCGGGAATCCCATCGCAATTATAGTCTCGAACCAGCATAAAGTATTGCAATTCAGTTAAAGGGAAGCGGGAGCTAAGCGCTGGCCGCGGCAAATAACTTCCATCGGCCTGCAAACTATAAATATCAATAGTTTGGCCCACCCGATCAAAGAGAATGAGCTCATCGGCTTGGTCGCCATCCAAATCGGCCATAGAGATTTGTGGGGAGTTGAGGCCCCCTTGCCAAGCCAAATCTAGGGCCTGTCCATTGGTCCCAATGAGTGGGAAATTGGCTTGGGGAAGTTGCGCCCATAGCGCTCCCGATAGCCATAAGCAGAGGAATAATAAGCGATTTTTCATCATCTTTCTGTGATTGCTTTTACTTTTCTTTTTTTGGGGCTGCCCCTCCCTATGGTCGGGTCGGGCCATTGCGCAGCTCGCAAGTCTGCTCGGCCCTGCGGCGCTAAAGCGCCTTGGTCTGCCGCCTTCGGCGGCCCTGCTCCAGCCCCTCAGCCGATGCGCTGGGGAAAGCCCCAGCGCAAAATGCTAGGGCTCGGCCATAATAGATAATAAGAATGAGGGTTTATCTTTTACAAATGGAGCCGCTCAGCCAGCTTGCTGGCTTTTCATCGGCTGATCGAGCGGGCCCAGCGCTGCGCAGCCGTGGCCCGCAGGGCCAGACCCAAGGCGAACGAAGTGAAGCCTGCAGGGCCGAGCAGGCTTGCGAGCGGCGCAGCATAGCGGCGGCCGCCCCTCTATAAAGGGCGGCCGCGGGCCCAAAATCCTAATCTTGAGGGCAAGAACTCCAGATAGTTGGAAATTCCGTTTTAGGAAAACTTTTGTCCAGATAATCCCAAGCTTGGGCATCTTGGGCCTTAATCTCCTGCCACCAGCTGGGGCTAAAGACTTGGCTGAGTTCCTCTCCATTCTTCTCCGCTTCTTTGAGTGCTTTTTGGACCAAAGCGCTCCAGTAAGCTTGTTTTTCCTCGGCCGTTTTGGCGGGATAGGTTTCGGACCAAAACAAATCGGTACTCTTCTTTAGCTTTTCAAGCCAATTGTTCTTTTTCTTTTCCTTCATAGTGGTTATAAGTTATCTTTGCGCAAGATAAAGAAATTCCTGGCGGCCATGGCCGCCAAGGAGCAAAATAGCCTCTTATGCGATTATTCATCAGCCTTCTATTTTTACTATTATTTGCGCCTAGCCTTTGGGCTTGTGATGTTTGTGGTAGTGGTGCCGGAGATAATGTTTTTGGCCTACTTCCCAATTATCGCAGCCGTTTTATGGGCCTGCGCTACCGTTTTCAAAAGTATTATACCGAACATCCGCCCTATTTGTTGGAGGCGGGAGAGGGCCTAGAAGCTTGGGATTATTTGCAGCGGGCCGAAATCTGGGGCCGTTATGGTTTGCTCAAGAACCGTGTACAATTATTTGCGACCCTGCCTTATCAGCATTATAGTAATTATGAAAATGAGGTTTGGAGTTATAATCAGGGCCTAGGCGATGCCAGTGTGCAAGCCAATATTACCCTTTATAATAATACGGATAGTGCGGAATATAAGCTGCGCCACTTCCTTCAACTTGGCTTTGGCCTCAAGTTGCCAACAGGCAGCTATCAACGCCAAAATGAGCATGGGGAACTATTGCCCGCCAACCTACAAATGGGAACAGGCTCTTGGGATATCCCGCTCATGTTGCTCTATAACTGGCAATATCGGAGCTGGGGTGGGGGCCTAGAAATGAGCTATACCCTCAATACTCGAGCGCCAGAGACCAATTATGCCTTTGGCGACCGTTGGAATACCAATCTATATGGCTTTTATCGCCAGAAGATTAAGGGGAATTCTATTTCTTATCAGGCGGGCCTGCGCTATGAGTACCGCAATCCCGATTATCGGGGCAATATTCCCGAAGAGTTTACTTATGGTTGGGCGCTTTGGGGCCGACTTGGAGCCGACCTCTTCTTACAAAATTATGCCTTTGGGTTAGAGGCCCAGCTCCCTATTCAGCAAGCCTTGGGAGAAGGTTATGTTTATGGCCGTTGGCAGGCCAGTCTTCGAGCCATTTATCTGTTCTAAAAAAATAATATTATGCGCAATCTTATTCTGATTGGCCTACTGTTTAGCCTGAGTCTTTTTGCCTGTGAAAAAGCACCTGAGGCCCCCACTCAAGAGGAAGTAGAGAGCTTCTTATTAAGTCCAAGCCCTGGTGAGACCTTCCGAAGAGGTGAAGCCATTCAAATACAGGCTAATTTTTCTGCAGAAGACTGGGAAATGCACGGCTATGAGCTCTATGTCTTAGATACCAGCAATTACGATTTACTATTTTCCGCTGGCCTGCACACTCATGAGGGCTTGCTTGAAATTGATACCAGTTGGGTGTATACCGATAGCCTGTCTAGAGCAGCAGAACTGGAAATCCGCTGTTATATTGATCATAAAGGCAATTATGTGCAGCAGATTGTCCCCATAACCTTAGTCCCTTAGTGGAAATGAAGCACTAATGCCCCAGACGAGTCTTCGTCTGGGGCATTAGTTTTATGGCTTATTCCGAGGGGTATGAGAAGCCCTCTAGAGGGGTAGGCCTACCCCTCCCAATGGGTGCTGTACCCCTCAAGGGGATTAGCTTACCCCCAAGCCTGGACCTATGAAAATGGTCAGGATGATTTCTACTAGTCCTCGCTAGGATTTCCTTAAATGGTCGGGAGGACTTCAGTTGATGAAGTTGAGGATTTCCTTAGGTGGTCTGAATGACTTGTATAGGTCCTCCTTTTGACTTGCTTAGATGCTCCCGATGACCTCAGTTAATACTCAAGAGGACTTGAACTAGTGGGGCAGAGGACCTCTGTTAATCCTCTGGATGAGGTAGGAGCCCCCAAAGCTTATTTTCTTTAAGCGACTTCAGTCTAAAAGCCTTATCTTGGGCGCAAAACAGGATGCGGCAGTTATCTATCTTTATTATCTTTTGTTGGGCTTCGGTAAGTTGGGCCCAAAAGGGCCATAGTTTTGAGTTTGGGGCACATTACGGGACCCTCATCAAACATAGAGAGTACATCAACATTCCTGTAGATCAATTGCCGCCTACCCTAGGAGGAGAGATCAATTGGTCGTATCAGACTCATGGAAAACGGGCTTGGGAAGCCTTGGCAAACTATCCCGAATTTGGACTTATTTTATCCTTTCAAGACTTTGCCGATCCTCGTTTGGGTTGGGGCCTTGGTCTGATGCCTCAACTCAAGTTTCCCTTTTGGCGTTCTGGAGATTGGGAAATTTATGGTCGTTTGGGTATGGGGGTAGCCTATGTTTCTAATTATGGCAACAGCTTTCGAAATCCCGACAATAATATCATTGGTTCGCATTGGAACAATAATACGGCCTTGCGTTTGGGCCTGCAACTTCCCTTATCTAAACAATGGTTGTTGCAACCTTCTTTTAGTTTTACGCATTACTCTAATGGCGCCTCTCAGTTTCCAAATTTAGGCATCAATGCGGCTAGTCTGCATTTAGGTCTGCGTTATCGTCCCCAAGCATTGCAAAAAGAGGACTATCAAGCTCCGCAAGAGGATTATCAGCCTCCTAAGCGCTGGGGCATAGGCTTTGATTTGGGCTTGGGCATGACAGAGGTGCGGCGCACGGAGCGGGGGCCAAAATTTGCGCTTTATAGTGCTATGCTTTATGGTAGTTATCGCTATGCCTCGACCCAAACCCTTCGTTTTGGGCTTTTGGGCGAGTATCATACAGGGGTAGAGGCTTTTTGGCTCAGTAATTTGACCTTAACCCCTGAAGAAGCTCGGCAAAAGGCCCAGCGATTGCTCTTTTGGGCAGGGCATGAGTGGTTATTGGGCCATATCGGTTTGGGGCTGCAAGTCGGCTATTATATTACGGAGCCAGTGGTCAAACTCCCCTATACTCGGGGTAGTATTGCCTATTATCCCTTTTCGCCCCTCAAGCACAAGCATACGCCCTATTTGGCTGTGCGCATTAAGGCGCATGGCATCACTGCAGACTTTTTTGATTTGGCTATAGGACTTGATTTTTAGATCTATTTGGGGCTGCCCCTCCCTACGGTCGGGTCGGGCCGTTCCGCAGCTCTGCTCGGCCCTGCGTCGCTTTGCTCCTTGGTCTGCCGCCTGCGGCGGCCCTGCTCCAGCCCCTCAGCCGATGCTGTGGAGAATGCTTAAACTTAAGCAAGTTAAGCCCTATATTAAGTGTATCGCTTTATCGTTAAGTAATAATATTCATTAAAACAAAACAGATGAAATCCCTAATCCCCCTACTGTTGTTTTGTCTACCCCTATTCGGCCAAGCCCAGACTTCTCCCCAAGAACTTTATGAGCAAATACAGGAAACAGAAGAAGAGCTTTCCCCCTTAGTCGATAGTTATCTAGGCCTATCCACTTCGAGTCCTAATTATTGGGCCTATGCCGATAGTCTTTATTACCTATTGGATGCTTTAGGGGAGTTAGAGCTCACATATAACTATTGTTTGACACAGGCAGAACGAGCAGAGACATTAGCCTTAAAGAGGCATTGGAAAAGTTGGAGTTGTTTGCCTTTAATTAACCAAGATAGGGCAGAGGAGGCCGCTCCTGTTATACAGATGCTTTTGGCTGATTGTCCCAAAGACGCAGCAGATTATGACAATTTATTACTTATTTCAGCTAATGTTCATTACCTCTTAGAAAACTATGAGCAAGCTAAAAAGGAGTTGGTTATTGCTAGAAAACTGGCAACCTTAAGTAAGGATCAAGCTAACTTATTGGAGGTACTCAATCTAGAGGGTATCATAGCTTATGATGATGGGCATTTGGCGGAGGCGGAGGCCTTCTTACTAGAGGCAATAGCCCTTTCTAAGGCGCTAGAAGAAGAAAAGGATGCTAGTATATTGATGAATTTGGCCACTATTTATGAAGAAATGGGGCAAACAACTCGGGCTTTAGAACTCTATAAAGAAGTGCTGCTTATTGATGAGGTTTATTATGGTAAGGATCACTATCTCTATGCTACTGACCTTGATCTTTTAGGCGTTTTAGAGTATGGTATAGGCGACTATGCCGCTGCCGAAAAACATTTGTTGCAGGCCGAAAAAATATTGCGCAAGACTTTGGGGGAAGGGCATCGAGACTACCGTAGATGTATCAATAACTTAGCTGCTTTATCTGAAAGTATGGGGAAAGAGGCGTTGACAAAGCAGTATTATGAGCGGCTGATGCAGTTAGAGAGAAAATATGCTCAGCATATAGGAGACTATGCCTTAGTACTAAGTAATTATGCTGCTTTTTGTAAAAATGAGCAAAATTATCAGCAGGCTCGAAAGCTAATTGTAGAGGCGACTACTTTATTGGAGGAGTCGGGCCCTTTAACCCATTTGTTTTCTGTTTATGATAACTACATACAAATCTGTTTAGGACAAAAAGACTATGCTCAAGCTAAGGAAATAACAGCAAAGCTTTATCAGGCCAATTTAGTAAAAGATGCAGATTTTTTTGAGGGGGGCTATCCTTTGGTCAAATCAGCTATTGTTTTACTTGATGTATTTGAGTCTTATGGGCAGATATATCAACAGTTAGGAGAAGAGGAGGCTATTTACTTAGACTCTGCGGCTATGTATTTTGATTTGGCTTTGGATTACAATCGAAAAATTCGTCAGGAGCTTAGTCATGAGCAAGATAAACAGCGAAATTTATATTTGGGCCAGCGCTTAATCAATCATCAGTTTCAGGTGGCTTTGGCTCGAAAACAACCTTTGGCTAATTTACTCCAATTAGCGGAAGAACAGAAGGCTGTTTTGTTTCAGGAAGAGCAACAACTAGGGGCTTGGGGGGTACAACTGCCCGATAGCATTTTGGCCAAAAGAGCTAATTTAGAAGAGGAGTTTATGGCCCTCAAGCAACAGCAGGCACGTAGCTTGGCGGCGGCGGCCAAAAAGCAGCTAGATGTACAGATTGCTCAGAAGGAACTAGAGATAATTGCTTTAGATAAGGCGATTAAGATGAAGTTTCCAGCTTATTTTGAGCAGCAGTTGAGCAGCAAGCTTTTGGATGTGTCGGCCTTGCAACAGCAATTGGCCGAAGATGAGCTTTTGTTGGAGTACTTTTGGTCGACTCATGGACTTTATGCTTTTGCGGTGACTAGAGCGGGCATAAAACTTTATGAGTTAGAAAAAGAAGGTTTATTAGAGGATTGTATGGCTCTGCAGACGGAAATGCAGGCTTATAGTCAGGTATTGAATAAAGCAGAAAAAAGTCGGGAGCGTTATTTAAGGCTGGCCTTATCAGTTAGTGAGAAATTGATTTGGCCTATTTTGGAAGAACAGAAAGCAAGTAGGTTGACATTAGTATTGGATGGGCCTATGAGTTATTTGCCTTTTGAGGCCTTATTGAGTAAGTCGGTGCCCTTATCTACGCCATACCAATCATTACCTTATCTCATTAAGGAGCGGGAATTGAGCTATCAGTCTTCAGCTAAATTGTATTTGGACTACAAACAGCGGCCACTTTATCCTTACAGTAAAGTCCTTGCCTTTGCTGGAAGCTATGAATCTAGTCAAGAGTATAGTGAATTGCGCAGTCCTATTTTGCAGAATCGGCGATCTGTATTGGGGCCTTTGCCTGCGGCACAGAAAGAGGTAGAGTATTTAGAGGCTTTTTTTGATGGTCGTTTTTTATATGGGCAAGCGGCTAGTGAGGCCAACTTTAAGCGAAGTCAGCAAGAAGGCTATGGTTTGATGCATTTGGCTTTGCATGGGGTATTAGAAAAGCGGCAGCCCTTTTTATCTTCTTTGGTTTTTAGTGAAACGAAAGATAGTACAGAAGACAACTTTCTGGAGGCTTGGGAGCTTGCTCAGTTAAAAGTCAAGACAAATTTATTGGTTCTTTCTGCTTGTGAAACTGGGGCGGGGGAATATCAATCTGGAGAGGGTTTATTGTCTTTGGCCAGAGCTTTTCAGTTTGCTGGAAGTTCTTCTATTTTGGCGAGTTTATGGCAGGTTAATGACCAGAGTACGGCCTATATTATGCAGCGATTTTATTTGTATTTGCAGAATGGGGCAAGTAAATCAATGGCTTTGCGTCAGGCCAAATTAGATTATCTAAATGGGATTGAGAGCCAGAGTTTGGGGCATCCTGCTTATTGGTCGGCCTTTATTCAGATGGGGGATCCTCGCCCTATTCCCGTGGCCAAAAAGGGAAAGCTAGCGGATTATTGGCCTTATGCGGTTGGTGGTTTATTGGCGCTATCTATTCCGATGGGTTGGTTTGGGCGGCGGAAGCGGAAGGCGGCTTAGCTTATTGGCTTTGAAGCGGAGCTGCTCCATTTGGCCTAGCGATGTGGAGCAGTGGCCCGCAGGGCCAGACCGAGCCAGCTTGCGCGAAGGGCCGAGCGAATAGCGAGCTGCGCAACGTAGCGCCTGCCGCAGGCAGGAGGCCCAAAAACAGCAGCGAGCTGCGCAACGACAACAAGGCCTTTAGGCTGCAGTTCGACGACCGAAGGGAGTAACTGCTGCGAGCTGAATGCCCTAAAAACAGCAGTAAATAGAATGATTTAGGGACTAAAAAGGCCCAAGCTTTGGGGAGAAGCTTGGGCCTTTTATCATTTAATTAGAGGAGAGGTAAGTCATTTTGAGGATATAGCCTTTTTCGGCTTTTTGTTCCCAGGGGATGCCGATACAGTTGGCGATATTTCCGTTGCATTGGGTATCTAGAATGAGTTGTTCTTTATAGATGAGGCCATAGTTTTTGGCATAGCGTTCTAGGCTATATCGGCGTTCAATATTGTTAATTTTATCGACTTGTAGGATAGTTAGGACCGAGTCAAAGGCTTGTCCATTATAGCTATAGTTGCCATCTAATTCGATAATTTCGAACTCATCCCAATCCTTATAGATATCGATACTTCCGCCGGGGATGCTAATGACGGTATCGCGGCGGATATAGGGGATGCCATCCCAGCTTCGGCCTAGTTGGAGGGGGAAACTCAGGTTGATATAGCGTTGATTATTTTCGATTCGGTAGGCAAAGCTGCCTTCAATTTGGATGGCCCAGACTTCGGCTAGTTGCCAAGGGCTACTATCTCTTTGGTAATAGCGATTGAGGCGTTGGTAGGCTTGGTTGCGGTTGTCGGTTTCTGCGCCGCCAATTTCCTCTTTGATGAGGAGAGAGACCGTATCGACAGTACGGTCAAAATCATTGTAGTAAATGCTATCTACTTGATAGATCACGTAATGTCCACTATCGGTAGGGAAGTAGCTCAGCTCAAAGTCGGGAAAAGTCTCTGTTTCCTTTTGGCAATTGAGTAGAAGAAGGGACAGGCTAAGCAAGAGGAAAAAAATAGGCCGCATATTGTTAGGAATTTGGAGAAAGCGAAGAAAAAGGGGAGTTTTTGAATCAGATCACTGTACAATGATAAATAAAAAAACTATTTTTGGGCAAAATTTGAAAGCGCTCTTTGTTGGGAGCGTTTTTAAGGGAGTGGGAATAGCATTTAAAAATGCTGCTTTAGGTCCGTTTGGGCTGATGGGCTTTGTTTTGAATGTGTTCTATTTTGATAAAACGTAAAAGCTAAAGCTTTTGGCACTATTAAAGTCAATTTCGGGAACTCGAGGAACAATTGGAGGGGCAGTAGGGGAGAACCTAACTGCTCAAGATTTGGTAGAAAGTACGGCGGCTTATGCCTATTGGATTAAGCAGGAAACGGGTAAAGAAGCTCCCACTGTAGTATTGGGGCGAGATGCGCGGGTATCTGGAGAATTGATTGAGCAATTGGTTTCGGCTACTTTGCGGATGATGGGGGTACATGTGTATCAGCTAGGTTTATCGACTACCCCTACCGTAGAGGTGGCTGTGATGCAGGAAGAGGCTGATGGAGGGATCATCTTGACCGCTAGCCATAACCCCAAGGAGTGGAATGCCTTGAAGTTTGTCAATCATCGTGGAGAGTTTATTTCGGCCAAGGATGGTAGTGAGATTTTGCGTTTAATTTCTTCTGGGGAGGTAGAGTATGCTTCTGTAGATGAGTTGGGCAGTTCTCATAAAAAAGTGGGCTACATTCAGAAGCACATTGATTTGATCATGCAGCTCAAGTTGGTCCGTTCAGAATTGACCAAAGAAAAGAATTATAAAGTTGTTATTGATTGTATTAACTCTACGGGAGCTATTTCTATGGTGCCTTTGCTTGAGCAATTGGGCTGTGAGGTGATCGCGATCAATGATGAGGTTACGGGGCGTTTTACGCATAATCCAGAGCCTTTGCCCGAGAATCTTTCTGCGCTTTCTGCGGAGGTTCTCAAGCAAAAGGCCGATTTGGGCATTGCGGTAGACCCCGATGTAGATCGTCTGGCTTTAATCTGTGAAGATGGCGAGCCTTTTGGCGAAGAATATACGCTAGTTGCTGTGGCTGATTACATCTTGGGCCAAGAAGGAGGGGGGAATACAGTTTCTAATCTGTCTTCTACTCAGGCTTTGGCCGAATTGACCAAAAAGCATGGGGGCCAATATACAGCTTCTGCCGTAGGGGAGGTCAATGTGGTGCAAATGATGAAAGAGGTGGAGGCCATTATTGGGGGGGAAGGCAATGGCGGTATTATTTATCCTGCCCTGCACTATGGACGTGATGCTATGGTGGGGATTGCGCTCTTTTTATCCTTTTTGGCGAGCAGCAATAAGCGCGCTTCGGTTTTGCGCTCTGAATATCCTAATTATGTCATTATTAAGGATAAAATTCAGCTAACGCCACAGATTGATATAGACCAATTGTTGGAGGCTTTGGAGAAAAAGTATGTTAACTATCCCAAAAATACGATTGATGGCCTCAAGATTTTCATTGATGAAAACTGGATTCATCTCAGAAAGTCGAATACAGAGCCTATCATTCGCATTTATACAGAAAGTGCCTCTTCGGTAACTGCCCAAAATCTAGCAAACAAAATCAAGTCAGATGTTCGAGAGATCATCATGGCCTAGAGGAGAATTCCTTTAGAAACAAAGTTCAGGAAAAGCTCTTTGAAAAGAATTAAAAAGGTTGCACATTCTTTGGGAATGAGCAACCTTTGTTATTATTGATTTAGCCCTTTAGGGCAACTACAGCGAACAACAACTAGATATCATGCAACGAATTTATTTTGACAATGCCGCTACCACGGCTATCCGTGAGGAGGTCCTAACGGCTATGTTGCCTTTTTTACGGCAGCAATACGGCAATCCTTCGTCTATTCATGCCGAGGGGCGAGCGGCCCGAGCCGCCTTAGAGAAATCGCGCCGCAATATTGCAAGAGCAATTGGTGCCAAGCCCTCTGAATTGTTTTTTACTTCAGGAGGTTCCGAGGCCAATAATACCGCCATTAAAGGGGCCGTAGCTGCCTTGGGCGTAAAAACAATTATCTCTACAGAAATTGAACACGCTTGTGTGCGCAATTCAGTTGGCCAAATGCAGAGTCAAGGAATTAATTGTATTGATTTGCCTATTGATGGTTTTGGCCGAGCCGATTTAGGGCAGTTGAGAGCCCTTTTGGCCAAAACTCAAGGCAAGGTTTTAGTCAGTCTGATGCACTCAAACAATGAGTTGGGCACCCTAAACGATATTGCGACTATTGCCGCCCTTTGCGAGGAGTTTAGTGCCTATTTTCACACAGATACCGTCCAAACACTAGGCTATTATCCCATTTCTGTAAAAGAGATGGCCCCCATCCATTTTATGTCGGGCTCTGCCCATAAATTACATGGTCCAAAAGGTGTGGGCTTTTTGTATGTCCGCCAAGGCATTCAGATTCCCGCCCTAATTGCTGGCGGTGGTCAAGAGCGACAACTGCGATCAGGTACCGAAAATGTGGCGGGAATTGTCGGTTTTGCCAAGGCCGTAGACCTGGCTTTGGCCCAAATGCCCGAACATCAAGCACAGATCACAGGCCTCAAAACTTATCTAATTGAGCAGCTGCAAGCCAATTTTGGAGAACGGGTTTCCTTCAACGGCGACTGGCAAGGCCAAAGCCATTATAAGGTGCTTTCTGTTAATTTTCAAACCGAAGTCCCCACCGATATGCTCCTCTTTAAGCTCGATCTAGCAGGCATTAGCGCCTCTGGAGGCTCGGCCTGTAGCTCTGGCGCACTCAAGGGCTCTCGAGTGCTCGCTGCCTTGGGCCTTCCCGATGAATTGCGCAGCCTACGCCTTTCTTTTTCTTATGAAAATACCAAAGAAGAGATCGATCGCTGTATTGCAGCTTTATTGAAGATTGTCTGATTTTTGGGGCCTCCACTGCGGCCAAAGGCCTTGCGGCGCTACGTTTCGCAGCTCGCTATTCGCTCGGCCCTTCAGCGCCAAAGCGCTTCGGTCTGGCCCTTTGGGCCACTGCTACACATCGCTAGGCCTGCGGGCGCTCCGCACCCTGCATACTGCTCCTCGCTTCGTTCGTCGAAAAGAATATAGCCCTTTTGATAACTAATGATTGTCCAAAAAAATAAAAACACCCCCCTTTTGGGGGATTTTTTATCTAAAAAACATTAAATCTTATAGATAAAAACCTATTTTGAAGCGCAAAGACTAGATTATGAATAGCAAACAACATACAGAGCAAGAACAACTGTTATTGTTAGAGTTGCAGACTTGGTGCTTGAGTAAAGATTTAGAGCGCTTGAGTAGTTATTTTGAAGGCTTAACTGCACCTTTGTCTGTAGCCGTTATGCATGCTCGTCGGTTTGACTTTGCCTATGTTAATGATAATTTTAGGCGCTGCTATGGAGTCGGAGAGGATGAAGATTTAGTGAGCTTTGGCCGAGAACGCTTTTTAAGTTTTGTAGAGCCAAGCAGCTTAGCTCACTATCTTCGAGTACAACGTTGGCGAGATTGGAAAAAAGAGCTGAATCCTTATCAGCTATTGGTTAAAATGACCTCTGTTTGGACCAAAGAATACCAACTTCGCCTCGCTTCTCACCAACCCTCCAAAGATGGAGATTGGGTTTTCTCTCTTAGTCTCCCCGTAGATGAAGCAGGAGACTGGAGCCAACGACTAAAACGGCAAATTCGGATTAGCAACTTGCAATTGCGCCATTATGAAAGTTACCGCCGCTTGTCAGCTAGAGAACTAGAAGTTTTGGCTTATTGGGGCGAGGGCAAACGCACAAGAGAAATAGCCATTCTTTTGGGCTGCTCCTCAGAAACAATAAAACAACACCTGAGTAACTTAAGAGCTAAATTGCCCTTTAGCAATTTTCATGAATGGATGCGATTTATACAGGCATTCGAAATTTATCCTAAAAAAGTAGAATAATGGAAAAAAAGCAACATCACTATTGCTTATTTGCACCATTAGTCTGTGGACAACAGCCCTTTCTTTGTCGTCTGCAAAAGGGAACTAAAGAAGGCCCATGGGGAGGTGTTTGTTTACCTGTATTTAACCAAGAAGAAGAAGACAATCATTGGCAGTTTTGTCAACGAAAAACGGCAGGAAATTGGCAGCTCGATTTGGCACACTATCAGCCCTCAAGCCAGCAACTTTCTATTCGAGCAATTCAGTTTGGACCATTAGGAGCCTACCAGTTTTCTAAGGAAATGCTGGAACAAGAGCTAGTTGAGCAGATTGATATAGATAAATATGGGCAATTAAGTGCTAGAGAAAGAGAATTGTTACTATATTGGGTAGAAGGAAAAACGGCTAACGAAATTGCCAAACTTTCTACCCGTAAGGAAGCTACCGTAAAAACCCAATTGAAGCAATTACGCAAAAAATTGGGAATGACAACTAGAGCTGATCTCTGGCGCTTTGCCGATCGCTTAGGTTTGTTAGATAGCTAATTACAAGCTATAAACTTAAGAAAAAGATAACCGTACATTAGATCAATAGATAATAGAAATTATGCAAGTTCACGTTACCACTAAAAACGATATTTTGGTCCTTAGTTTCGAGGGCAGCCTAGATACAGGAACGGCTAGCTTCGCAGAAGCCGAAATCAACAAGCATATCAATGCACATAGCAAAGTGATTTTCAATTTGGATCAAACCAAATTTGTGAGTAGCGCAGGTCTACGCGTATTCTTGGCTACAGCCAAGAAAATGCTGGCACTAGGCGGTGCACTCAAAATTTGTAATGCTAATGAAGTCGTTACCGAAATTCTCGACATGTCAGGCTTCAGCAGTATTATGGATGTACAGCCCGACCTAGATGCGGCGCTGGCAGCCTTTGCTTAAAGGAGAACAAGTAAGAGTCTTTCACTCTTTCTCCATGAGCCCCGCTAACAAATCCTAAAGAAATGTCACTATCCTCCACCAATTTTAAAAATCGATTTTTCATACAAGAGGAGCAACTCAGCTTATTACAAACAGCCGCTCCTACTATAGTCAAAGAATTGCCATGTATAATCAATCAATTATATATTGATATGCAACAATTCACGCATTTTGGCGACTATTTCCATTCAGAAGATTATATACAGAAAGTCAAAGAACTACAAATAGAACATTGGCGAGCCTTCTGGGAAGATGACCTAGACGATGCCTACCTCAATAAAAGAGAACGGATTGGACAGGTGCATGCCCGCATCGGCCTCCCCCTAGATATGTACTATGATGCAGTGATGATGCTGAATAAAGCTTTTGAAGAAGAATTGGTTAAACTCGGTTTGGATACAGCCGCATTACTGTCCGCCTTTCATCGTCGAGTATCACTAGATGTTTATATTGTAGTAGATACCTACAATAGAATAATGAAAGAGCGCTTAGAGGAACAAAATGAGGCTTTGCGTGAAATGTCAACTCCTGTTGCTCAAATTGCAGAGCATATTCTGCTTTTGCCTTTGGTTGGAATTATTGATTCTAAACGAGCACAAGAGCTAATGGGAAATATGTTGGGACGCATTGGAGAAACAGGAGCCCAAGTCTTTATTTTGGATATTAGTGGCATCGCTGTAGTCGATACAGCAGTAGCTAATCACTTAATCAAAATGACTAAAGCGTCTCGCTTGATGGGCTGTGATTGCATTATCTCTGGAATCTCTCCTGCTGTAGCCCAAACTATTGTGGAATTAGGGGTGCAAATAGATGAAATCATCACGGAAGGAACTATGCGGGCTGCATTAAATGAGGCCTATAAACTGACTGGCTTAGAACTTCGACAAACTAAAAAATAGATGGAACAACTCCATAGAATACCAGTACAGCGCTCAGAGGACAAACTTATTGTCCCTATTCAGTACGAGCTGACGGCTCCGGCCCTAAACGCATTGAAAGAGCGCCTCTTTAATCAAATTCAAGGGCAAAACTACAAGGGAGTAGCTTTTGATTTATCAGGCTTAGAACTGATTGATGCAGAAGAATTAGAAAGCTTGTTGCAACTGATGCGGACCCTCAAAATTGTAGGACTAATTCCAGTACTTTGTGGCCTATCTCCTGGTCTAACCGCTACAATCGTTGGTCTAGATATTTCTTTTGACGCTCTAGCTGTTGAAGCAGATCTTAAATTGGCCCTAGAATATTTATCTAAGTTATAATGCAACTCGTTTTTAGGCAGCATATACGTTCGGAGATGGACCTGCATCTCACGATCCACAAAACAAGCAATCTGCTCAAGGATCTTGGCTTTCCTACTATTGCAGTAGCAAAGCTGAGTACTTCTGTGTCTGAACTAGGCTATAATATTTTAAAGTATGCCAAGGAAGGCTATTTTAATATAGAAAAGCTAACTTACCCCCGCTTAGGGGTGAGAGTGGTCGCTATAGATCAAGGCCCCGGCATTGAAGATATTGATGCAGCATTACAAGATAGTTTTAGTACCTCTGGAACCTTGGGCCTTGGCCTACCTGGCGTGCGCCGAATGATGGACGAATTTAACATCAAAAGCGAATTCGGAAAAGGAACAGAAGTTAGTATCGTAATTTATAAATAATGAGTTGGGTCAGAAGATATAATGATGAGTATTTTCAACTACACTACTCCTGGCGAAATTGCCAAGGAGAACAGTGCTGTGGAGATGCCGTGCTGGTCCAAAGAGAAGAAAATAGCATTTTCTTGGCCCTCATTGATAGTCTCGGACATGGACCAAAAGCTGCAGAAATGTCCGATAAGCTTAAAGACTATCTAAAAAAATATCACTATCTTCCGCTAGATGAATTGCTCCAAAAGGCACACCGCCACTTTGAAGCCAGCCGAGGTGCAGCCCTAGCAGTCTGCCGCCTCTATGAAGATGGTCGCCTAGAGTATATCGGCCTCGGAAATGTCGTGGTCCGAATCCTCGAACACCAACAAGAACAATTGTTGGTGTCTAAAGATGGCGTTTTGGGCCAAAGAGCCCGACAATTCCAAGTTTCACATCATCAAATGCTACCTGGCTATGCCCTGATGATGTACTCCGACGGCATTAAAGGCCGTCCCCTCTACCGTAAGAGTTGGCCCCTAAGAGGAACGCCCGAACTCTTATCAGATATTATCGAAAACTATGGACGTAGCTATGACGACCTTTCTATAGTCTACCTTAACCTCCTGAAATAACCTGCTTATGTTCTTGCACACTAGCCATATTCGAATACAAGCCATAGAAGATATCTACCACTTTAGACACAAGATCTTTAGCGTGGCTGAGTTGCTGACTGTAGATGCAATTACGGTAACTACACTGAGTAATTCTATTTCTTCCTACCTCAGAAAATTACCCTACCCTCAAGAAGTAGAGGTCCAACTAAAAGGTGATGGAGAAAAAATTACTCTTAGCGTTCAGGTGCAAAGGTCTGCTAAGGAAGAACGCCTTCTCGCAGCCTTTTTCGATGAAATTCAACCCACGAATAATAGCAGCGAACTCTTACTTGTCAAACATTTTCGCCTCAGAGAAGACTTTGAAGATAAGTTTCGCGCAGCTTCTAATATCCTCGACCTGAAAACTAAAGAGGAATTGGCCCAAGAGCTTTTAGAGTCTTCTGAAAACCTCCGTAAGGCCACTTTGGCCAAAGCACGAATGGAAAACGAGCTTAATGTAGCCCGAGATATCCAACTCAGTATGCTGCCACTTAGCTTTCCTGCTTTTCCCAATAAAGACGAAATTGAGGTTTTTGCCCAACTTATCCCCGCCCGAGAAGTAGGAGGCGATTTCTACGATTTCTACTTCCTCGATGATCGCCACCTCGCTATCGTTGTCGGAGACGTTTCAGGAAAAGGAGTACCCGCCGCCCTAATGATGGCGGTTTGTAAAACCCTTCTCAAATCAAGAGCAAGTACAGAACAATCTACTGCAAGTATTCTCACTTATGTGAATACCGAAATGGCTAAGGATAACCCTAAGTCTATGTTCGTAACGCTCTTTATGGGGATTCTAGATGTGCAAACAGGGCAGTTTACTTACTCGAATGCTGGACATAACCCTACCTATATCCGCCGAGCCAATGGCGAACTTGAACGCCTTAGCAAATTGCATGGTCCCGTTTTGGCCGCTATGGAAGGTCTCGTTTATCGAGAGTCAACTATAGAACTCAAAACTGATGATCTGGTTTTTGCCTATACTGACGGAATTACAGAGGCCCATAATGAAGCCAATGAACTCTTTTCAGACGATCGCTTACAACAGCTCCTCCAACAATATCCCGACGAACAGGCACAACCTACCGTAGAGCGAATTGTTCAAGCTACCCAAATCTTTAAAGGCGAACGCGAACAATTTGATGACATTACCGCTATTGCCCTCAGCTTCTTAGGTAAGGGCCAAGCCGTAGCCACCTACGATAAGGAGTTTTGTATCAAAAACGAAATCTCTGAGGTTCAACGAGCTATGATTATCTTTGAAGAGTTTGCCCATGAGCATCGCATTCCTATGCCAGTCATGCTCAAGGTAAACATTGTACTCGATGAGCTGTTATCTAATATTATTAAGTATGGCTTTGAGGATGAAGATCGCCTTCAACTCATCGACATCAAAATAGAGTTGCAAGCCGGTAAACTATTACTCGAAATTTCCGATCGTGGTCTCCCCTTTAATCCTTTCCAAAAAACGCCGCCCGACTTGAGCAAGTCAATTGAAGAGCGCGAAATTGGAGGATTGGGTATCCACTTGGTCCGAAAACTTATGGACGAGCACTCTTATAAACGCAAAATTGATCAGAATGTCGTACTTATGATTAAGTACAATATTTTTGAATAGTTTTTGGGGCCTCCGCAGCTTTGCTGCGGCGCTCCCTTGCAGGGCTCGCAGTTCTGCTCGGCCCTTCGGCGCAAAGCGCCTTGGTCTGGCCTTCGGCCACCCTTACAGGCAGCTAGGCCTGCGGGCGCTGGAGCGCCCTGCACTCGGCTCCTCCCTTCGGTCGTCGAAGGACCATAATCCCCACAAAAATGACTAACCTCCCCTAAAATGGTCATTGCGGAAAACTCAAAAAGATCATAGTAAATAGCTGGAAATCAATTAGCTTTTGGCCGATAAGATTAGGCTATTTTGGCTGAGGGATGGATAGTGGTGCGGCGCAGCCGCAGACCTAAGTTTTTTGAAGCGCAGCGAAAAAAACTGCAGGGCCGAGCGAATAGCGAGCCACGACACAGCCCGACCCGACCGCAGGGAGGGGCAGCCCCAAATAATAACCCTAGAAAAAGAAGAATAAGCAGTCTGCAACGCACAAACAGATGCAAAGACCCCATTATTCGTACTATGGAAAGCAGATATGATAGGACAAAAATTTAGGCAAGAGTGGCGTAGCAACTGGCTGCAAGCGCAACCCTCCTGGCAAGAGGATGGGGTGGCTGCATTCAGTATGGCTATGGTAACCATTCCGCTCTGTCTGGGTATTGCTCTAGCTTCGGGAGTTCCGCCCATGGCCGGCTTATTTTCGGCCATTATGGGGGGATTGATTGCGACGATATTTAGGAGTAGTCAATTGACCATGAATGGTCCCGCAGCTAGTTTGATTGTAGTTACGCTGAGCTGTATAGAGCTCTTGGGTGATGGCGATGCCTTGGCAGGATTTCGATATTTTTTAGCGGCCACGGTAGTAGCTGGAGGGTTTTTAATGCTCTTCGGCCTTCTTCGTTTGGGCCGTTATGGAGATATATTTTCTCGATCCGTTATTTATGGCGTTTTAGGAGCCATTGGGCTGATCATTTTAGGTAAGCAGATGCCAGTGGCCTTGGGCGCTGAGAGCTGGGCCCTAACGCCTATGGAGAGCTTGGAAGAGATTCCAGAGCTCTTTTTGCGCCAAAACCCTATTGTCGGGCTAATTACTTTGGGCTCGGTAGCGCTTTTGGTTTTGCAAGCACATACTAAAAACCGTTGGATACAGCTAATCCCCGGCCCTATGTGGGTGATTGGCTTTAGTATGATTATGGCTTATGTGCTCAATTTAGACGAGCCACATACGGTAGAGGCCATGGGCCAGAGTTTCGCATTGGGACCTGATTTACTGGTTAATTTGCCTGAAAATGTTTGGGAAAATGTAGTGTATCCCGATTTTGCTAAATGGGATCACTTTTACTTTTGGCAAATTGTGGTGACTATTACGCTAATTGTCTCTATTGAAACGGTAATCTCGGCTAAGGCCATGGATAAAATTGATCCTATGGGTCGACAAACCAATCTCAATAAGGATCTTTTTGCCTGTGGATTGAGTAGTATTTTCTCAGCTTGTATAGGAGGCTTGCCTGTGATTACAGCTGTGCCTATGTATTATGGGGCAAAAACAAAATGGGCCAATTTATTTCAGGCTTTGATGTTGCTTTTCTTTGTGCTCTTTTTGCCTGTATTTGCGAAAGGAGTGCCTTTGGCTGCATTGGCTACACTGCTTATTTTTACGGCCTATAAGCTGGCCTCTCCAAAAATATTTAAGGATACTTTTCGCCTCGGATTAGAGCAGTTTGTGGTTTTGATTTCTACCCTGCTCATGATTCTTTTTAATGGCTTACTCTGGGGAATTGCCTTTGGTTTTGCCGTGACGATTTTCTTGCAGTATAGCCAATCTAATTTAGAGTTTAAGCAGTTTTGGCGCTATTTAGTTCGCCCAGATATTCAGGTAGAAGAACGGGCCAATGGACAAATTTATGTGGCTATTAAGGGCGTCATCAACTTTATCAATATTTTACAGCTTAAAAATACGCTGCGTTCGGCCAATAAAAAGGACCTATTGATTTTGGATCTATCTAATACACGTTTGGTTGACTCTGCTGTATTGGAGTATCTTAATGAAGAGGTAGAACGTTATGACTTGCCCAATCTCAACTTTGATATTATTGGTTTAGATGCGCATGAAACTTCTTCGCGTCACCCTAATGCTATGCATGTATTGCCCGAAAACAAAAAGCCTCAGTTGACAAAACGGCAGCAGGCTTTGGGTGAATTAGCAGAAGCTAAAAGTGGTCAGTTTTGGCCCGAATTGAGTTGGGAGGTAAATATGCTTAAGCAGTTTAGTTTTTTCCAAACTCGCCCTATTGAGTACAAGCTCAATATGGCTAAGGGAAATTATCAGCTTTTCTTTGAATGGGAAAGTTGTGATCTGACTTTTGCTCAGGGAGCATTGTTTAATGCGCAAGCATATCATAGTAGTATCATCCTTTTACACCTTCCCTTTAATGCTCCGCTTTTTGTTTTGGAGGCAGAAAAAGGACCCACAAAAATAGGGGCGCAGTTGTCGGTCTATAAGGATGTCAACTTTGACTCTCATCCAAAATTTTCGCATCGCTACCTCTTGCGTGGCCCTAGCGAAAAAGATATGCGTGAATTTTTTGATGCAGATTTGCTCGACTTTTTAGAGGGGCAACCCACGCACTACATTGAATCGAACGGAACCATGATTTTCATAATGCACCAGTTGCGCTTTGCTTCTTTACAAGAAATGCGAGAAATGCACAATTTTGCGGAAGAACTTTCTAAAAAGCTCATGTTGAGCTGGCGCAAACAAACCCAAGCACAATTAAAATCTTAGGAACATGAATCATATTATTCAGTATAAGGCCAACCGTTTATTTTTGGTCCTAGGAGGCTTCTTTATTGCCAATGCTATTATTGCAGAATTTATTGGCGTGAAAATCTTTTCACTAGAAGCTAGTGGAGGCTTTGCCCCACTTCAATTACCTATTTTAGGCTATGAACTCAATTTAGATCTTACGGCAGGAGTACTACTTTGGCCCGTTGTTTTCATTATGACGGATGTCATCAATGAGTATTTCGGCGCCAAAGGGGTTCGTTTTCTCTCACAGGGAGCCGTAGTCTTAATTCTTTATGCCTTTTTAATGGTCTTTTTGAGCATTGCATTGGTACCTGCAAGTTGGTGGCCAGCAAGTCGAGCCACAACAGGTGGCCCAGAAGATATGCAGCTAGCTTTTCAAGCTATTTTTGGACAAGGACTTTGGATTATTATCGGTTCTCTAGCCGCCTTTCTCGTTGGTCAAGTTGTAGATGTTCTTGTTTTTCAACGTATTAAAAGAGCAACGGGAGAGAGTAGAATCTGGATGAGAGCAACGGGCTCTACACTTGTTTCTCAACTTATTGATAGCTTTGTCGTTCTTTATATTGCATTTGGTTTAGGAGCAGATTGGACCTTCGACCGAATTATTGCAGTGGGAACGGTTAACTATATATATAAATTTACGGTGGCCATTCTCTTGACCCCTTTACTTTATTGGATGCACCACATCATCGATAACTATTTGGGCAAAAATTTAGCCGATGAACTTAAAAACACGGCACTTGTTCCAGTAGCAAAAGAATCATCAGAAGAAGGAACTTCTTCATCTAAATAGACCCAATAATTGATCATCAATCTTATGCAGAAAAAACAGTTATGGGCGATCTTACTTTTAGCTTTTATCTTGACCGCATGTACTGGCGGTAAAAAAGCTGGAAACTCGCTCTACGAAAAGTCAAGCAAAACCCCAGAGGAAATTTCCAAAATATTTAACAAGTTTGATCGCTTAAAATTACAGTTGGCTGGCCACTTTAGTAACCGTCAACAACTTTTAGAAGATAATAGCGCCGAACCTCCTCAAGAGTTTGTCGTTGTTCCTATTTTTCAATACGACCGCCCTGGAGAGTTTTGGGTATACCTAGAACTATTTTCTCCAGACATGAAAGAAAGCCCACTCGATCAACGCATCGAACAGTACGTTCAAATTGATCGCGATAGCTTCCGTCAAGAGGTCTACTACCTGAAAGAACCCGAAAAATATGTCAATGCTTGGAAGAAAAGCAAATTTCCCAAAATTGATATTCGTAAGGACCTTATTAAGAACCCCGCCTGCGATTTAACTATTATCCACCAAGAACACAAAAAAGGAACCTTTAAAACCCTGATGCCAGATGAAGTAACTTGTGAAATGCTCACATCTACCACTGCAGCTCGCTATGTAGATTTGATGTATGAAACAACGGATAAAGGCTATACTATGTGGTTCACTTTCTATGATAAAAACAAACAAAAATTAAAGGCTACAGAAGGCCCAGGCCTCTCTTTCCTTCGCCTTAATCCAGGTGATGAAGGTTATATAAAAGTCGGAAAGAATTAGTCTGAATTCTTTGCTATTCTAGCTCCTTTTGCTTATTATTGGATAAGCACGCAGTAGATATTAACATATTTAAGGCCTCGCTTTGCGAGGCCTTTGCTGTTTGCCCTCTCTTTTTGTATGAAGTCATTGCTGGTCATCTTATTGAAGAAACAGAAAGTACTATTTATTTGACCCTATTCTCCTTTTAGTTGTTAACTCATCAATTCTTTGTTGAGTAATAGTGCTTTAACGGCTTGTCTACCTTTTTAGCTTGAACGACTTATCTTCTAATCGAATTGCTCCAGTTTGTAGACTAGCTATTCTATTTAAGAACTCATATAAAAACAACCTTCTTTTGTGTTTGAATGCAAATTTATCCCCTTAGAAGTTCGATTTTAAATGAGTTTTTAGCAAGTAGAAGACATTTCCCCACCACCTCACCTATCACTGAAACCATTAGCATGAACTATCAACAAATTTATGAGCACTTGCCTATACCCACTATTGTTCTATATGAAGACCTTCGAATTGCGGTAGTGAATCAAGCCGCAACTCAGCTTTTAGGACAAGCCGCTAGCGAGCTAGTTGGTGAGTATAGTAGCATTTGCCTGCCTTTTGTCCCACAAGCGCTTCAAGCTTATCGCAAAGGCCAAACTCAAGCTAAATTATACGAGCTGTATGGTTTGTTTGAGGGGGTCTCACATCTGCGAGTAAGTATTCAAGAAATAACAACTACAGAAAATCAAAAAAATTATCTTCTATACCTAGAAGATCAAAGTGAGCAGGCGCAGCTCCAAGCAGGAGCCCAGGCGCTACAAACAACTATTGATAAATCCTTTGGCAGAATTGAGTTTGACCCTCTAGGTAATATTCTTTCTCTCAACGATAATTTTGCTCAACTGATGGGCTTTAACTTTGCCACAGAAGTTATTGGTAAACACCACTCTGTTTTTATAAGTCCAGCCTACAAAAACTCTATCGAATATCAACAGTTTTGGCAATCTTTAGCCATGGGCCAAACCCAACAAGGGGAGTTTAAACGCCAAAATATCCATGGCGAAGATGTCTGGATTCAAGCTGCTTATACCCCCGTCAAAAACCAAGAGGGCAAAGTCAGTAAAATTGTTAAAATTGCTCTAGATATTACCAAACAAAAGGCCATCTCGCTAAATGCTGAAGCACTAAGAGAAACTATTGATAGCTCTTTTGGCCGCATCGAATTTGACCCCGACGGAACAGTTCTAGACGTCAATGACAACTTTGTCAAATTGATGGGCTACCATAGTAAACGCGAATTACTCGGGCATCACCATTCTATGTTTGTGGACCCAGAATACCGAAATAGCGATAAGTATACGCAATTTTGGGCCGATCTTTCTATGGGCCAAAAACAAGAAGGCGAATTTCGCCGCATCTCAAAAACAGGCAAAGATATCTTTATCCTCGCCGCTTATACCCCCGTAGAAAATGAGTCGGGCCGAGTAACAAAAGTAGTCAAAATAGCTAATGATATTAGCCGCCAAAAAGAAGTGGTTCTCGAAGTCAACCGAGTGGTAGCCGCCGCGGGCAAAGAAGGTAACCTAGGCGCCCGCCTCAAACTCGAAAACGCTAGTGGCGACTGGCTAATGCTGGTCGACTCTGTCAATATGCTGCTAGAATCTGTCTCTACACCTATTGGACAATTAGGGAAAATCATTAACCAATTATCTGAAGGCGACCTCACCGGCCAATTTGAAGTGGAGGTTCAAGGAGATATCCGCAACCTTAGCCAAGGAATTAACCAGGCTATTCTTAACCTCAATGGCTTATTGACTAATACCGCCCAAATCGCAGATTTACTCGCTACAGCTTCCGAAGAAATGCTGACTAAGGGCGAAGAGATGCAAAGCACCACTAAAGAAGCCGCTTCGGCAACTCAACAAATGGCCCAAGGTGCCCAACAACAGGCCCAACAAACAGATGAAGCAAGTAAGCAAATGGATGAGCTGCTTAAAGCCGCGAATCTTATGAAGCAAAAAGCAGAACTGATTAACCAAGCCGCTCATAAAGGCCAAAGCTCTTCCTCAGAAGGTTTGGCTACCCTCAAATTGATGGTCGACAATATGGAGTCAATCCGCCAATCGGCCCAAAGTACAGCCCAATCGATCTCGGTCCTCTCTAATCGCTCCGAGGAAATTGCAAGTACACTCAGCATTATTACCGACATTGCCTCACAAACCAATCTTTTAGCCCTAAACGCCGCAATCGAAGCCGCTAGAGCTGGAGAAGCCGGTCGAGGTTTTGCGGTGGTGGCCGAAGAAATTCGCAAACTGGCCGAAGGCTCTCGCCGATCTGCTGTCAATATCGAACGCATCATCCGAGAGGTCCAAAAAGATATCTATGCTGCCAGCCGAGCTATAGAACTGATGGAGGAAAATGTGAAAAGCGGTGGCGAAGCATCTAAGGAAGCCGAAGAGGTATTTAAGGATATCCAAGCCTCCAATAATCAGACGTTTAGCCTGTCTGAAAGTATCGTCTACTCAAGCAACCAACAAAAAGAAGCTATTGACGCTACGGTCCGAAATATCGAGAAAATTGTAGTTGTCGCCGAAGAAACAGCCTACGGTACCGAACAAGTAGCCAACTCTACCCGAGTCCTCAGCCAAGGAATGAATGAGGTCTCTGCCACTAGTAAAGATCTAGCCGAAGTCGCTACGCAACTCCAAGAAAATATTCTTAAATTTAAATTGAGATGATATGCCTAAAGAAGAAAAACAACAGGCCTATGTCTCTCTCGAAGAATTACAGCTGGCCGCTCAAAAAGAACGAAAAAAAGCCGAGGATATACAACATGGTCCCCAAATTCAACTTGTGAGCTTTGAGCTTGGAGAAAGCACTTACGCCTTGCCCATCTCAGCCGCAAAAGAGGTTTTGCCCTGCCCCCCAATGGCTAAAATTCCCAAGGCCCAAGCTCATATTCAAGGGGTGGTAAATGTTCGTGGCGAGATTTTAGCCGCCATCAACCCCTTTTATTTGCTGCAACAAGAGGAACCTACTGATAATAAGGCTGACTTTTTCCTGGTCCTCCAACAAAAGGACAAAAAACAAGGCCTACTGATCCCAAAACTGCCAGAAACGCTGAAGGTAAATGAGCAAGCGCTACAAGCTGCAGAGGGGGTCTTTCAAAATAATCCTTATATCAAAGCGCTTTTCCAAACCGAAAAAGGAATTGCCGTCCTCTTAGATATAGATAAAATCTAAGATTACTTTCTGATCGTTTATTTTATGTTTTGGGGCCTCCGCCTTCGGCGGGCGCTACGGTCCGCAGCTCGCTATTCGCTCGGCCCTTCAGCGCTTTCAGCGCCTCGGTCTGGCCCTGCGGGCCACTGTTCCCCATCGCTAGGCCAATGAAAAGGCCTGCGGCCACAAAACTCGCCAGGGCTCATCTCCTAATCGAGACTTGCCTAGGTGGACCAAAAATAAACGCTCCCCATTGCCTAACTTTTAATTATTTACCCGCCTCAAAAATCCATTATGAAAAAGAAAGTCCTAATTGTAGACGACTCGCTTTATATGCGTAGCCTTATTCTCAAGTCTTTTCAGGCTGCCGAAGAAGAATATGAAGTTGTGGGCCAAGCCGCTAATGGCGAACAAGCCATCGATTTGGCCATGGTTCTAGAGCCTGACCTAATCACGCTAGATAATATTCTCCCCGATATGATTGGTAGCGATATTCTAGAAGTTTTTCAAGCCGAAGAACTACCCGCAAAAGTGATTATGATTAGCGCAGTAGGCCAAGAATCAGTCATCCAAGATTGTCTAAAACTAGGTGCTGCCGCCTATTTAGTGAAACCTTTTACCCCCGAAGAATTACTCGAGACCGCAAACAAATGCCTGAATGATCAACCCACAGAATAAGCCTAAACGCATCCTTTTGGCCGAAGATTCGGCCGTTATGCGTCAGCTGATTCGTTCTTGGTTGGGAACTGCTCAGGGGTATGATATCGTGGGCCAAGCTAGTGATGGAAAAGAAGCCGCAGAAATGGCGGCCGAACTTCATCCCGATTTGGTCCTGATGGATCTTTTTATGGGCGATTATGATGGTTTGTATGGCGTAGAACAAATTATGAAATCAAACTGTCCATGCCCTATCCTTTTGCTTTCTGCAGCTAGTCAAAGTGAAGAGCTTTTACTCAAAGCTTTGGCTGCTGGAGCTATGGAGGTAGTCCCTAAACCTTCTTTGCGAAATGGAGACTTGCAAAGTTTCGGTTTAGAGCTAGATAAAAAGATACAAACAGCGCTTTCTGCCGTAGTCAATAAGCCCCCCAAGGCTTTTGCTAGCCAAGCTAAGCATTCGTTTTCAGAGGCTTTGCCCTATGAAATGCTCTTGCTAGGTGCCTCTACGGGTGGACCAGCAACCTTGGAGTTTATTTTGGGCCAATTGCCAGAAAACTGGCCTTTGCCTATAGTAATTGTGCAGCATATGCCACATAATTTTTTGGAGGCTTTTGCTCGTCGTCTGCAAAAACTGACTAAGCTGAAGGTAAGCATAGCTCAGAATGGAGAACGGCCCAAACCACATCATGTGTATTTGGCCCCAGGAGATCATCATTTGCTCTTAAGGGGAATTCCAGGTGATTACCTTTTTGCCTGGAGCCAAAGAACGCATCCTTCTTATAATTATCCTTCTGTAGATGCGCTTTTTGAATCTGCAGCAGAGGTTATGGGCAAACAACTTTTGGGCGTTTTGCTTACAGGTATGGGGGCAGATGGAGCCAAGGGGTTATTGGCTATCAAGGAGGCTGGAGGTTTTACGATCAACCAAGATGAAGTTAGCTCTAGTATTTATGGAATGCCAAGAGCGGCTCAACGCATAGGGGCTAGCCGAAGAGAATTGCCACTCTCGGCCATACCGCCTTTTTTGGTCCAATTACTAGATAAGGAATAGGCGGCGCAGCCGCCTTGGCCGAAGGCCAACTGGCCTAGCGATGTGGAGCAGTGGCCCGCAGGGCCAGACCGAGCCAGCTTGCTGGCGAGGGCCGAGCGAAGAGCGAGCTGCGCAACGTAGCGCCCGCCTCAGGCGGGAGGCCCCAAAACAGCAGCGAGCTGCGCAACGACAACAAGGCCTTTAGGCCGCAGTTCGACGACCCAAGGGAGTAACTGCCTACGGTAGGCAGGAGGCCCCAAAAAATCAGTTGAATTCATAAAAAGCCAAAAACTTGGAAACAGGAGATGAGTACAAGGCGATATTTTTAGCAGAAGCAGAACAGCAGCATGCTGAACTGGAAGCCTTGTTTTTGCAGCTAGAAGCGCAGCCCGAACGCAAAGACCTTTGGGCGCCGATTTTTAGGTTGACGCACACCCTAAAGGGGAATGCTATGGGCCTAGGTTATGAGGGAATTGCTAGTTTGAGTCATCTTTTGGAGGATTATTTTAAGGCCTTACAGGCGGGAGAGTTTCCGCTTTGGCCAGAGGATATTGTGCTTTTTTTGCGTGGAAGTGATGTACTAGCCAATTTAATTCGGGCTGTTCGGGCAGATGAGGAAATTGCTTATAAAGGCTTTACTACTAAGCTCAAAGTAGCTTTGCGAAAGGCCAAAAAGCGGGAGGCTACTGCCGAAAATAAAGAAGTACCCAAGGTTGAAAGAGAAGAAAAAGAAGTTGTTGAACCCGTAGAACCTTTAGCAGCGCCTAGAGAAATTCGGTTTTCCGATCATTTAAAGGTACCTGTAGAGCGTTTGACTCAACTACTAAATTTGGTGGGGGAGTTGAGCATCGAAAAGGATCGTTTGATGTTGGAAGAGCAGCAGAAAAAAGGCAATGATTATCGCTTTTTGACCTTGCACCGCTTGAGTACAGAACTACAGTATCAGATTATGCAATTGCGGATGGCTGAGCTGCAAGTTTTGTTTGCTAAATACCCTAGAATCCTGAGTGATTTATGTCGACAAACGGGCAAAAAAGCCCGCTTGGAGATTAAGGGAGGACAAACGGAGATTGACCGAAATCTCTTGCCCATTATTGCCGATGCTTTGCAGCATTTGTTGCGCAATGCCATGAGCCACGGCATAGAAACGCCTGAGCAAAGGCGTTTGTTGGGCAAAGATGAGGTGGGAACGCTACAGTTGCGAGCAGGAACCAATAAGGACCAGGTCTTGATAGAACTGCAGGATGATGGGGCTGGTGTAGATCGCAAAAAAATTGAGCGCAAATTGCTAGAATTGGGTTGGTTGACAGCAGCTCAACTAGCTGAATTGAGCGATGAAGAATGCTTTGAATACCTCTTTAAATCGGGTTTTTCTTCTGCTGATCAATTGACGGATTTGGCGGGAAGAGGAGTTGGTTTAGATGCTGTTCGGAATTCTGTACAGCGTTTAGGGGGGAAATTGACGTTATCGACAACTTTAGGGAAGGGCAGTTTGTTTTGTTTACAAATGCCTTATTCCATGGCAATGCGAA
The DNA here is from genome assembly GCF_028464065.1 of Saprospira sp. CCB-QB6. Taxonomy (NCBI): domain Bacteria; kingdom Pseudomonadati; phylum Bacteroidota; class Saprospiria; order Saprospirales; family Saprospiraceae; genus Saprospira; species Saprospira sp. CCB-QB6. The sequence continues at coordinate 3,215,444 of NZ_CP116808.1, forward strand.
CGGTATTGCTCTTTGAGCAAGGAGGGCAAACCTTTGCCTTGCCCATCGATATGGCTGATTTAGTATTGCGCTTAAAGAAAAAGAGTTTAGAACTCGTTGGAAAGAGTTGGATGTGTAATTATGATGCAGAGTTTTATCCTATACGCTCTTTGGGTGATGTTTTTGGCCAAGAAAGCCAAAAGCTAGAAGATTTAGAGGAGGAGCAAGAGCTACAACTTTTGCTTTTGCATTATGCGGGGCAAAAAATGGCACTTTGGGTTGATCGTTTACAGCAGCAAAAAGAAATTTTTGAGCGAAAACTAGAGCCCCCTTTGCATCAGCATCCTTTGTTTAGACGAGCAGCAATTTTGGGCAATGGCGAAGTCTGTTTGCTATTGACCGTAGATACACTATTTGAGGATTTTAAGCGAGAACGGGATGAGTAAGCAAGAAGAATTTAGTCAATTACTGCTGGCCGCAGTTCCCAAAATGCTTCAACTTTTGACTACTTATAGCGGACAAGAGGTAAAGTATTTGGGGATCGAGTGTTTGAAGCAATTGCCTCAGCAGGGAAGTTGCTGGCAAACATTGTTGAAAGGGCCAATTGTAGGGGCTTCTTTTTTGCTGATTCCTAAAGCTTGGAAACAAGTTATATTGGCCCAACAAGGCGGAGTTGTTCCCCCCGAAATGGAAGAAGCCTTTTTTTTAGAGCTAGATAATATATTATCAGGTAATTTTTTGGCCAGCTTTGCTGACCATTACGAAGGCTTAATTTATGGTTTACCTCCAGCATTTAAAGACTGGAAAGAGATAAGCGCTGAAAGTTGGTCTTTTAGACTGTCTTTTAAAGCGAAGGCTATCCCCAGCCCACTCTGTATTTATTGGACTGTAGCCGGCGAACGGCTGCCAAAAACAAGAAGGAGATAGGCCATGAAATTTTCGACACCTGCAGCACCTAGCGATGAAGAACTCGCTGCCTTTATTTCTGCTGTAAAGCAGCGTTTTGGTATGGATTTTAGCGGATATGAGGCAAAATCCTTAAAGCGGGGACTTTCTCGCTTGATGCTGCGTTATGACTATGTTGTGCTCACTCAGCTTTGGGGACATATTTTGAAGGACCGCCAGATGATTCAACATTATGTAGATGAATTGATGGTGAATTTAACGGCCTTCTTCAGAAATCCAGAGCTTTGGCGAGGACTAAGAGATGAACTCTTACCAGAGTTTAAATCTAGAATGTCCATGAAGGTTTGGCATGCAGGCTGTTCTTCTGGTGAAGAAGCTTATAGCATGGCCATTTTGCTCAAAGAGAGCTATTTTTTGCAGCAGGCCGAAATTTGGGCCTCTGATCTTAGTCAAAAGATGTTGGATCGGGCAAAAAAAGGTTGTTATTACAGCAATGGCCAAGGCCGATACTTTAAGAATTACGAGGAGTTTAGCTCCCGCAATCGAGCTAAAACTTACGTTACTTTAACAGAGGACCAAAAGGACTTCTGTATGCACCCTAACTTGAAGAAGAAGATTAACTTTTTCCAACACAATCTTGTCCAAGACGATTATCCCCCAGATTTCGACTTGATTTTGTGCCGCAATGTCATGATTTACTTTGACGAGCAGCTCAAAATGAATAGCCTCAAGCGTTTTCATCAGAGCCTTAAGCCAGGAGGTTACCTCATTATTGGCTACTATGATGTACTCCCCAAAGCTGGGCAAGATTATTTTGAACCCTATTGCTTGAGCCGTCGAATTTATAAAAAGAAAGAATTATGATGGTAAGAACCGAAGAAATTGACTCTCTGCTTTCTGGTTTGGCCAATAAATTTGGTGCAGACTTTAAAGGCTATTCCCCAAGCTTTTTGAATGAAAGAGTTGAACTACTAATGGAAGAAGAGCGGATTAGCTCTATTTTCTCGCTTTGGAGCCAAATTTTGCGCAATGCAGATTTGGGCCAAAAAACAATTCGCTTTTTGCAAGCGCGGGAGAATAGCTTTTTTCATCCACTCACACAATGGAAGCATTTTAAAAAATTATTAGAACAAAGGAATATTGGCCAAGCTCGTATTCTCTATATGCAAATAGGGCAGGGTGAAGGCCTGCATAGTCTGGTTCTATTCCTAGAAGAAATGGGCATATCTGCAAAGATTGAGGCTACAGATGTAGATCCAAGCCTCTTGAAAGTGGCCAAAAGAGCAGAGTATCCCGATTTGCAAAAGCAATTGCCAATTAAATTTCGCTTGCTTTTTCCTAAAGGAGATTATAATAAGTATTTGAGTAGCTCTAGCCGTAACCGAATTAGCTCACGCTGGCAAAAGAACCTAAGCTATAGTAGCCGAAACTTTGTTAAAATGGCCCCCGATCGAAATCGCTATGATTTGATTATTTGCTCTGAAGTAATTAAACGCTATAATGAAAGTAGCCGACTGAAAATCTTAGATCATTGCCATAAGGGCTTGAAAAAAGGAGGGTTACTTTGTTTAGGACATCAAGATACAATTTATGAAAACGTTCCTTTTGAAGCCTTAGGCATGGGCATTTTTGAAGCAAAATAATACCGCCTTAGATTTTGGCAGCGCCGCCAAGGAAAAATTCCTTGGCGGCTTTTTTTTGCTGGGCCGAGCGAAGCGAGGCCTTGCCGCGCCCAAAGGGCGCAGCCGGCCTAGGGGCCTGTAAGGGTGGCCCATAGGGCCAGACCGACTTTTGAGCAAAGCGAAAAAGGACGGGCCGAGCAAGCCTGCGAGCCCTGCAAGGGCCCGGCCGCCGAAGGCGGCAGGCCCCAAAAAATCAAAATAGAAAAAGGGACAAAGAAAAACAGTTCTGTATCTTGCGAACTAGGCCTAACACTCGTTCATACAAAGTATGTGTGTGTTATGCGCTCTTTCTTTTTGCACAAAAATAAATTATGTCTCGCTTAATATTCTTTCTTTTTTTCCTGGCTTCACTTCCTTTATTGGCCCAAAAAGGTCGGCTGATTGGCCAATTGACCGATGCGCAAACAGGAAAACCTATGCCTTATGCTTCAATTAGTGTTTATTTGAATGATGAGCTATTGATTGGGGTGGCTACAGATTCAGATGGCCGATATGACCTTAGTTTGCCAGCTGGCCCAAGATTGAGCTTGATGGCGAGCTACTTGGGCTATCAACGTTATGAAAAGCGAGGCCTGCGCCTGCAAGAGGAGGATGTTTTACGTTTAGATATTTCCTTAAAACATTTGGAAGACGCTGTTCCTGAAGTCGTGGTAGAATCTTTTTCCGATAAGGAAGCCGATGCTTTGCGGGTGTCCAGAGAGGATATTCAGAATATTCCAACGACGACTATGAGCCTAGAATCGGTGCTTTTGTATACCGCAGTAGGGGTGGCCAACCGCAACGAATTTTCTTCTCAATATTCTGTGCGAGGGGGGAATTATGATGAAAATTTGGTCTATGTCAATGGCTTTGAGATTTATCGCCCACTGCTCATTCGCTCTGGCCAACAAGAAGGCCTGAGCTTTCCCAATCCCGATATGCTTGATGAACTGGCCTTTTCTTCGGGAGGCTTTAAGGCCGAGTATGGCGAGAAAATGTCTTCGGTTTTGGATGTGCGTTATCGCCGCCCTAGCCGCTTTGAGGCCCGAGCTAGCGGGAGTTTATTGGGCGGATCGCTCTATTTAGGCGGCCGAACAGAGGGCAGTAAGGCCCTAACCTATACCCTGGGGGCCCGCTATAAAACAACCCAATATTTATTGTCGAGCCTAGATATTAAGGGGGAGTATGTGCCCCGCTTTTTAGATTTGCAGGCCGACTTAATCTATGATTTGGGCAAAAACTGGCAAATAGAAGCTATCGGAAATTATAATACGGCCCAATTTCAACTGATTCCAGAAGAATCGGCCAGCACGAGCGGCTTATATAATTATGCGCTGCGCCTCAGCTCGCTCTTTGAGGGCCAAGAAATTTCAAGCTTTAATACCTATATGATGGGGACGGCCCTAGCTTATAGCGGAGAGCTGAAGGTGAAAACGATTCCTGAAAAAAAACTCACCATTCAAGAAAATAGCCGCCACCGCATCTTATTTTCTAACTACCAATCGCAAGAAGATGAACGCATTGATGTGATCAATAATTATCGCTTGGAGGAAGTGGAAACGGGCTTAGGTTCTGATAATTTTGGCGATGTAGTGGGTACCTTGGCCTATGGCGAAACTCATCAATATGCCCGAAATTACCTGACCGCTAATGTGATTCAGGCTAAGTATGTGGGGGCTTATAGCCACGAGCGCTATAATGACTCGACTTTTACCGAAAGCAAACAGCTCCTGAAATGGGGCTTGACCTACAAAAATGAATTTATCCGTGATGATCTGAAGGAATGGACGAGCTTCGATTCTTTGGGCTATACGCTCCCTTTTGATACGACGACTATCCCTGTTTTTGAATACATTCGGACCGATACACAGCTGCTTTCGCATCGCTTTTCGGGCTTTCTGCAAAATACTTGGGAGTATAAGAATGAAAACCACTTTTTGCGGACTACTCTCGGCTTGCGGGCTAGCTATTGGAGCCTGAACAAAGAGTTTTTGCTGGCCCCCCGCTTCCAACTTTATTATAGCCCACTTTCACAGCATCACGCCATGAGTGATAGCAGCCATTGGAGTAAGGATTTGACCTTTAAGTTGGCCGTAGGCGCCTATCATCAACCGCCTTTTTATCGAGAGTTGAGGAATTTGGAGGGGGAAATCAATACTTCGGTCCGCGCACAAAAATCTGTGCACATTTTGGGAGGTATCGTCTGGGATTTTAGTTGGTATAAGCGCAAATTTAAGTTGATTTCAGAGCTCTACTATAAGCATCAATGGGACCTGATTCCCTATGATGTGGACAATGTGCGGATTCGCTATTATGGCGATAATTTGGCCAAGGGCTATGTTACGGGCTGGGACTTCCGCCTCAATGGCGAGCTGGTCAAAGGCCTAGAATCATGGGTCAATTTCTCTTTGTTGCGTGCCCGCGAAAGCTTTGATGACGTAGAACATAAGGTTTATACCCTAGAGGGCCAAACCGTCGATACCAGCACGGTTGAGTATGTTTCTAAACCCACCGATCAACTCTTCATTTTCTCTATGTATTTTCAAGATGAGCTGCCCGGGGCCGAGTGGTTCAAGGTCAATTTGGCTTTTACCTTGGGCAGTGGCATGCACTATGGCGTGCCCAAAGACAATATTGTGGCCCGAAATCTCTATCGCTACTCGCCCTATCATCGCATCGATATTGGCTTTAGCCTCTCGCTTTGGGATCGCGCCAAAAAGGCCCAAGAAGCCTATAAAGACAAGAATTTATCTCTGGCCATGGCCGAACAAGCCCTCAAAAAAGATAGCAAAAATCCCTTCCGCTACCTGCGCTCGGCCTGGCTCAGCCTAGAGGTCTTCAACCTGATGGCGGTGGGCAATGTGGCCTCCAATACCTGGGTCAAGGATTTTACAAATACCAGCTATGCCATCCCCAATTATCTCTCTTCTCGCCGAGTAAATCTGCGCTTTCGTGTAGATTTTTAATGTGGTTTTGGGGCCTCCCACCTTCGGCGGGCGCTACCTTTACTCTCTTCGGTCGTCGAACTGCAGACTAAAGTCCTGGTTGTCGCAGCTCGCTGCTGTCTTGGGGCCTCCGCTGCGGCTTCGCCTTGCGGCGCTACGTTCCGCAGCTCGCTGTTCGCTCGGCCCTTCGCCGCCTAGGGCGGCTTGGTCTGGCCCTGCGGGCCACTGCTGCACATCGCTAGGCCTGCGGCCCTTCGGGCCTGCTACATGGGGCTGTAGGTTAAAACCTACAGCAAGCAAGGTATTGCTTCGCAATATTTTTTATGGAATGCGGGTTGAAACCCGCATGGATTGAAATCTTTTGGCCTTTTATCTTTCTCACTTAGTCAATCGATCCTCTTTTAGCTATGGGCTGAAGGTTTTAACCTTCAGCCCATTTTATTGGGTCTAGTATGGCCTCCCTTCTTGCTGTGGGTTTCAACCCACAGGTCTATAGGATAGAAATTTTGCCCCTAGGGCTAAGAATAAAAACTAAAAAATACAACCCTATCCAATATTTCGCTTTTAAGCGAGCCAAGCGAATTTGTAGTAGGGTACGTCCAGAAAAAAAAGATAGAGCCTTATACCCCCTCCCCAAGCTAATTGTAATTTGCAGATTAGCTCTGGGAAATTCCCAAGGTCAATTGTAATTTGCAGATTAGCTCTGGGAAATTCCCAAGGTCAATTGTAATTTGCAGATTAGCTCTGGGAAATTCCCAAGGTCAATTGTAATTTGCAGATTAGCTCTGGGAAATTCCCAAGGTCAATTGTAATCTGCAGATTAGCTCTGGGAAATTCCCAAGGTCAATTGTAATTTGCAGATTAGCTCTGGGAAATTCCCAAGGCCAATTGTAATTTGCAGATTAGCTGGGGGAAAATCCCCGCGTCAATTGTAATTTGCAGATTAGCTGGGGGAAAATCCCCGCGTCAATTGTAATCTGCAGATTAGCTGGGGGAAATCGCCAAAGAGATATGGAGAAATCCAAATAATAGCGGGAATTTATTTTTTAGGGGCCGGAGCAGATTCTTAGGCTTGAAAAAGGGGGATGAGCGGCCTAGCGATGTGCAGCAGTGGCCGTCAGGCCAGACCAAGGCGCTGCAAGCGGCGCAGGGCCGAGCGAATAGCGAGCTGCGGAACGTAGCGCCGCAAGGCGTAGCCGCAGCGGAGGCCCCAAAACAAAAATAAAAGAAACAACAGTTGCAAAACCCCAAAATAAGGGATAACTTTATTGCGTATAAAAAACCTAAGTTTTCGCAAAAAAGAAACAGAAGGATCTGCTCCCTAGGGGCTATAAGTGCTAAAGAAGACAGATGAGCTATGCAAGAAGAAATGCAACTGAAAATTATATCGGCTGGGGCGGGTAGTGGAAAAACCTATACCTTGACTCAACAAATGGCCGAACTGCTGATTCCCAAAGACGGACAGCCTGCCGAGGTGCGGGCTTCGGGGATTTTGGCCACTACTTTTACCAATAAGGCTGCGGCGGAGTTGAAAGAGCGGGTGCGGGTCAAATTATTGGAGGAGGGCATGAGCCAAGAAGCCGATGAATTGGGGCAGGCGATGATAGGGACCGTGCATGCGGTGGGGGTACAGCTGCTCAAGCGCTTTGCCTTTGAGGCGGGGCTTTCTCCCGAAATGGATATCATTGCGGAAGGGGAGCAATCGCAGATTTTTAACCAATCGCTATCGACAATTTTGACTGAAGAGCGCAGCCTGCAAATGGAAATGCTGAGCAAGCGTTTAGGCTATGAAGAGCAGGGTTTTTCGGGCCGAGATTGGCGCAGCGATATCCTTCAACTTACGGATTTGGCCCGAAGCAACAACCTTGATGCAAGGGCTTTGGAGGAAAGTGCAAATGCTTCTGTGCGTAGTCTTTTAGCGCTTTTGCCCAGCCGAACTGCCAAGACGGCTGAGGCTTTAAATACGCAGTTGCGGAGCTATTTGGAGAATACTTTGGCGGCCGTTTTAGAGATAGAAGATGGGACCAAATCTAGACAAACCCTAATCTCAAAACTGCGGAGTTTTCAGAATAAATTGCGGGCCAGAGGCTACCTCTATTGGTCAGAATGGGTGGCCCTAGGAAAAGCTTGTGAAAAGGCCCCAAAAAAATGTAAGGAAGCGGTAGAAGAACTCAAAGAGTTGACGGATGGGCATGAGTCGCATCCTCAATTTCAGGAGGACCTCAGTCAATATATCGAGCAGCTTTTTGCCTTAGCACAGGCGGCCATAGATGAGTATGAGACCTACAAAACGAGTCGGGGCCTAATTGATTATACGGATATGGAGGTCTATATCCTCAAACTTTTGGAGCAACCCTTAGTGCGGGAAGTACTGGAGGAAGAATTGGACCTTTTGTTAGTCGATGAGTTTCAGGATACCAATCCCATTCAGCTCAAAATCTTTTTGGACCTCAGTCGATTGGCCAAGCGTTCGATTTGGGTGGGAGACCCCAAGCAGTCGATTTATGGCTTTAGGGGGGCGGCTCCAGAGCTCATGCAGGCGGTGGTCGAACAGGCCAAAGAAATGGAGGTTTTAGGGAATTCTTGGCGCTCTCGGCAGGATTTGGTCCATTTTACCAATGGCCTTTTCTGTAAAGCTTTTCCAGATTTGGAGGAGGAGCGGGTTGCTTTAGAAGTGGCCCCTCCCTTTAAGAAAGAGTTGGAGCCAGAGGGCTTGGGCCATGCTTTAGAGCATTGGATTATTGACTTTAAGGAAGGCAAAAGACGGCCTGGAAAACCTTGGCCGCATCGGGCCTTGGCGCATGCCATTGCCCAATTATTGAAAGAGGGGCGAATGATTCGTCCAAGAGGTAAGGGCCAAATGCGAGCCCTGCAGGCGGGCGATATAGCGGTACTTTGCCGCTCCAATCAAACTTGTCAGGACTTGGCTGAGCAACTGGCCGAAGAAGGCCTAAAGGCCTCCATCGCTCGAAAAGGATTGCTCAAAACGCCAGAAGCTAGTTTGTTGCATGCCTGCTTGAAGTTTATCCTCAACCCTCAAGATAGTTTGTCGGTAGCTGAGCTCAAACTTTTGTTAGAGGCGCAGAGCTTGGAGGAAATTGTCAAGGACCGCCTAAAGTATTTGGAGCGAGAGCAGGAACAGAAAAAATATAAACTTTGGGGGGAGTCGGGACAAATTAAGCGCTTGTTGCATTTGGCCCAGCAACTGCCGGAGATGTCCGCCACCGAAATTGTCAATCTGGTCATCGAAAAGATGAATCTTCGCAATGTAGTGGCTCGTTGGGGCAATGCCAATCAGCGTTTTGCCAATTTGGATGCTTTGCGCAGCAAGGCTTTAGAGTATGAGGAAAACTGCAACCGTTTGCATAATGCGGCCACCCTGGGGGGCTTTCTGTTGTGGTTAGACCATTTGGAGCGAGAGGGCTTAGATGCTCAGGCTTCTAGCCAAAGCCAAGATGCGGTGAATGTGTTGACTTATCATAAGAGTAAGGGCTTAGAATGGCCTTTTGTGATTTGTTATGAGTTGGAGAAATCTTCTCGAGAAAATTACTTTGGCTTTCAGTTAATTTCGACTCAGGAAGAGGTAGATCTTCAGAATCCCTTGGCCAATCGCTTGATTTCTTTTTGGCCCAATCCCTACGGCAAGCAGAGCCAGAAAACCAATTTGGTGGAGAACATCAAGGCTTTGCCACAGACGGCCTTGCAGAAAAAAGCGCAATTGCAGGAGGAATCGCGTTTGCTTTATGTGGGTGTGACTCGTGCTCGCGACTATTTGGCGATTCCCCTTTTCTTGCAACAAAAGAATTGGGGGCTCAATTGGCTCAATCGCAGCTTTCATCTGGGTGATGAGGAGATGCAAACTGTTGATCCCGATAGCGATTTTTGTATTTGGGATTGGAAGGGCAATGCTTTGCCTGTTCAGCGGATGCAATTGGAGCTCTTTAAGGAGATTGATCCCTTGGAAGTGGAGCGAGAGGAGGAGGCCTTTCCTTATTTGCAGGCCTTTAAAGGGGAACAGGACCATTTGGCGGCTCAGCCCGAAACGGCGGAGCAACTCATGGGCGAAATTGAAATGCCGCTTTTGGGCGAATATCCTTATGTGCCTGGCTTGCCCATAGAAGATATTAGCGAAGAGGAAGAAGAGCGCTTGGGGCAATTGTTACAGCTCTATTTGCGGGCCGATCAATTGGATTATGCATTGAGCTTGAGAGAGCAAACGGCCCAACAACTATTGGAGGATTTTGAGCTTAAACATCAGCTCAATAGTTTGCAATTGATGCGCTTGAGTCAGCAGTTTCATCAAAGCCTGAGGGCTTTTGGTTCCATGCAGCTACATCGGGCCAGAAGATTCCGCTTTCAGCAAGATCGGCAGGTCTTTAGGGGGCAGGTGGATTATTACTTCTTTTCTGAGGAGGAGGAGCGGCAAATCTTAATGCTCGATGTTTTGTACACTTATGAGGGCTGGAAACAAAAAAGCCACCGCATCAGAGAAGCGGCAGCTAAATTGTATGCAGCCAAAAATGCCTTGGCCCAAGCGGGCTATAGCGCTAGCTGTTATTTACATTTTCCCCTTTCTGGTCTCTATGTAGAAGTAGCGCCCAGTTTAGTGGGAGAAGAGGAGGAGTTTTTCTAATCTTCTAACTCTTCAAAAGTATAAGGGCTGATTTTTCGGCCCTTATTATTTTCCATGCGAACCAAGACCCCATCTTTGAAAAAGTATTTGAAGCGCAGATAACCGACGGGATCATTTTCTACCCATTCGCCAGTTTTGGCAAAGCTGCGTTCTTTGCGGCCTGTCAAAGGATTGTACTCAATAATGAGTTTGGGCAGGTATTCCCCTTTAATATGCTCTTTGCCATTAATGTGATATTGTACATAGTCTCCAATTCGAACACTATATTGTTTGCGGGGAACAAGTTTTTGGACGCGGAAGCTCTTGGCTAAGCCATAGCTCAAATATTCTTCCCAACGCTCTTCCAAACTATCGGCCGAAACCGAATAATCTACTTTGTCAATCCAGTTAATGGCATTGTAGTTCAGGGCCTCAAAATCTTGGTCTACCAACTTGAATTTGTATTCATAAGGAAGCTCAATCTTATAAAAAAGAGTATCCATATCTTTTTGGTCCTTCAAAATGGTATGAGCACCCTTGGCTCTAACTTCTCCACTTTCATAATAGCTGGTAAAAAAGCCCACTTCTAGGCCATCTTCATAGGCCGTACTATATTTAGGCGTGCCATCATCGTAGTAAGTTTTAAATACCCCTTGACGTTTACCGTCATTAAAGGTCTCTTGGCGAAAAGGCTCGGCATCCAAAGTGGTTTTCCAAAGGCCTGTTCTTCGGCCTTCGCCATCATAGTAGCCGGTAGCAACTAATTCGCCTCCATTGAGGCCCCGTTTGTACTCGATCCAGCGGCCCTCTCGAAGTCCATTGAGAAAAGAGCCCGTCCCCACCAACAATTCCTCTGTTCCAAAACGAGGGTGGCGATCTACCTTGTAATACTCCATTTTGCCGCTAGCGCGCTCTAGACTAAAATCAAATTGTCCCTTGATGTGTACATTGCCCTTGTCAATATAATAGTCATATTGCCAAAGACCTGTTTTTTCGCCATTTTCATAGCGTCCTTTGGCCATGAGGCGGTCATCTTTAAACAAGAGCCATTCATCTTGTCGGATGCCGTTGAGGTATTTACCCGCGGCCAGTTTATCATCTAGGTGGTTGTAGATAATCCATACGCCATTCATGCTATCATTGGTAAATTTGCCCTTCATTTTAACTTTAGAGCGAGAGTCTGTCAGCTCCCAACGGCCATTTTTTACTCCATTTTCATATTGGCCTACCACATCGGGTTCATCGGAGTATTGGCCAATAGGAGAGAGGTAAAAACGCCAGCGGCCTTCCTTTTCGCCATTTTCATTATAGCGGCCTTTGGCTAAGGGTTTTCCATCTCTCCCCTTAATAATCCAATAGCCAACTCTTTGGCCATCCGCATTGATTTGGTTGTATTTCGGTCGTTGTTTTTGGGCCTGCAAACTGCTCAGGCACAAAAGATAGGCTAGGGTGAAAATGGTAAATAATCGCATATATTGAATAGTTTCTTTATATATTTTTGGGGCTGCCCCTTCCTCTAGGTTGAAACCCAGCGCAAAGCGGCATCGCTTTGCGAAGATATACAAAATGAGGGTTGAAACCCTCCTAAATTATCGGGCGGGTCGGGCTGTGTCGCAGCTCGCAGGTCTGCTCGGCCCTTCAGCGCTGCGCGCTTTGGTCTGGCCCTGCGGGCCACTGCTGTCCATCCCTCAGCCGATATGGCTTCTGGCAAAGCGGCTAAGGCCTTGTGCGTTTTGGGCCTGCTCTTATTGAAAAAAGAAGCCGCCCGGGAACGTTTTAGGTCATTTTGCTCATTATCAGCGCAAAAAAACGAAAAATGAATAGAAGAATAGTGAAAACTTCTAAGTTCCTGAGTTTAATTCTACGCCATCGGCCCGAACTATTAGGCTTAAGCTTAGAAGCTGGCGGCTGGCTCGATGTCGAGCAGCTTTTGGCAGCGGCCAAAGCCCATAATAAGGATTTAGATAGGGAGTTGCTAGAGGAAGTGGTTTGCAAAAATAACAAAAAGCGCTTTGCTTTTAATGCAGAAAAAACCAAGATTCGAGCCAGTCAGGGCCATTCTGTAGCGATTGACTTGGGTTATACGGCCCAAATTCCCCCCAAAATATTGTATCATGGGACGGCCCAGCGATTTTTAGCCAACATTTTGAGCGAGGGCTTGTTAAAAATGAACAGGCATCAGGTCCATTTATCGGCAGATGTAGCCACTGCTGAAACTGTTGGCCGCCGACATGGCAAATTGGTCCTTTTGGTGGTGCGGGCCCAAGAGATGCAAGCCGCGGGATATGCCTTTTATCAATCGGATAATGGCGTTTGGCTAACGGAGGCCGTCCCGCCTCAATATCTTAGCTTATTGGATTAAAGGTCCTTGGCCTAGCGATGGGGAGCAGTGCCGCGAAGCGGCAGACCAAAGGCAGGCTTTGCCTGCCTGCAGGGCCGAGCAGACCTGCGAGCTGCGGACCGTAGCGCCCGCCGAAGCTGCGGAGGCCCCTAAAAAACAGCAGTATAGGCCCACAATATTAAAACAATCCTTATTTTTAGGCCCTAATTTCAAGATTATGAAAGAAGAGAAAAAGGAAAAAGAGTTCATCAACCCGATTGATCCAGACAAAATTGCAGAAAATCCACACCTTTTGCCTTATGCGCATACGGTGGGGGGCGCTGTGATCAAGCCGATGGATAAGGGGCGGACCAAAGGGCTTTCTGTGCAGGCGATGCAAGAGCAAACCAAAATGCAGTTGTCTCAAATTGAGGAGCAGATTAAGTTGTTGGCCATGCAAGCCAAAAAATTGCAAGATCGGGTCTCTGTTTCGGAGATGATTTATGGGGCCGATATGAACTTCAAGCCTTTAATTAACCATATTTACCACCTCTATCAGCGAGAGAATGGCGAGGCTGTTTTGTCTATGATTGGTCCAGGAGAATGGGGCCGAGCAGGACATAAGTTTCACCGCTTTTTGGCTACAGTAAAGCTTTTGGCCGACCATACTTGGGAGATCCTGAAAGAGGCCGAGCCAGAAGACCACTAAAGATGAAAACTGCTATTGTTTGCATTCCGATTTATCGGGAGCAACCTACGGATAATGAACTGCTTGCCCTTCGGCAGGCTGTTCGTGTTTTGGGCAAGCACCCCTTTGCTTTTATTGCGGCTGAGGGTTTTGATGCGGCTCCTTATTTGGAATATGCGCCTGCGGCTACAGTAGAATATTTTGAGTCCTCTTATTTTGCCTCTGTGAAAGGCTATAATCGTTTGATGCTCACGGCCGACTTTTATCGCCGTTTTCAAAGTCATGATTATTTGTTGATTTATCAGCTAGACGCCTTCGTTTTTCGAGATGAATTGGGCCATTGGATGGCTCAGGATTATGACTATATTGGGGCGCCTTGGATTGAGGCCCCGCCTAGCCCAGTAGACAAACGCCCACTATTTAATTTGGCCAATATGATGAAGGGGCAGGTGGGCAATGGGGGCTTTTCGCTCCGAAAAATTGATCGTTTTATTCAGGCGGCCAAACAATGGGGCGGCCTTTTGCGGGCCACAGGCAAAAATGAAGATTTCTTATGGGCTTGTATCTTGCCCTATTTTATGAAATTTAAGCGGCCCAAAGAAGCCGAAGCCCTGCGTTTCGCTTTTGAGCTTTCGCCAGCAAAAGCCTATGCCCAAAATGAGGCGAAATTGCCCTTTGGTTGCCATGCTTGGGAAAAATATGAGCCCGAATTTTGGGCGCCTTTTATTCAGGCCGAAAAAGATAAATTATGAGAATTTTAGTTGCTTTTGCCTTACTGCTTGGCCTCTTTAGTTGTGGACCAACAGTGCCCAAAGAAAGCATAGAAGCAGGGGGAGGCATTCATTATTATGCTCGATTGAATACGGAACAGGATTTTAGCATCCAATCGGGCCAACAGACGATCATCCAACTCAGTTTGGAGGGTGGTTCTAGCAGTCTATACCTCATTTTTAATGAGCCAGTAGCAAATTTTACCTTAGATAGTAGCTATAACTTTCCCTCAGCGCAGATTGAGGCTTTTTTAACGGGTATGGATAGCACGGGCTTTGTCATTAACCGAAATTTATCGGGTAGTTTTCTATTGAATGCACATGAGCAGTTTAAGCAATCTAGCGGCAGTATGCAGCTTAAGGTTCGTCTGGGCCTAGAAGAATATAAGGAGCTGGAGATTCCCAATTTCCAATTGAGCACGCCCTTTTTGCATGCGGCTTATTTGGGACAACCTATTCGCTATGAGGAAGTTTTTGACAGCTTAGAACAAGCCGATATTTTCCCGCTTTTGCAGGGCCAATGGCGCTTAGAGGATCATGTCTTTTTTGATGGAACCCGTCAACAATGGCGAGACTATTTTCATTTGCCCGATAGCATCTTTTGGCAAATTAGTGATAGCCAATTAGTGGTGCCCATGCAAGCGCCCTTGTATCTAGAAGAGCGCCGCCTTTCTTTTGATAATGCGCAAGAAAAACGACAATATTTTGCCATCAATAAGCTGGATAGCCAGTCGTTTTGGCTCACCAATTTAAATGTCCGTACCAAGGACCGTTATTTCTTTCGCCGCCAACGCTAATACATGAAACTGGAATTCTGGATGGTCGGGAACACCGCCTTCAACTACCTCAAAGAGGGAATGGATATTTATGAAAAACGCCTCAAGCATTTTATTCCCTTCGAAAGTCGCATTATCCCTGATATTAAAGGGGCCAAAAATATGCGAGAGGCCCAAATTAAACAGAAAGAGGGCGAAAAGATTTTGGAAAAACTAGAGCAAGGCGATTTCCTCATGCTGCTCGATGAGCGAGGAAAACAGTTTGACTCTCTGGTTTTTGCCGATAAACTGGAACAACAGTTTCAACTGAGCCACAAACGCATCATTTATCTGATTGGTGGCGCCTATGGCTTTTCCGATGAGGTTTATGCCCGCGCCAATGGCCGATGGAGCCTTTCCAAACTCACTTTTTCCCACCAAATGGTCCGCCTTTTTGTACTCGAACAACTCTATCGGGCAATTAGCATCCAAAGAGGCTTGCCCTATCATCACGCTTAATCTCAACCATGAATACATTGCTCTTATTCAGTAATATCTTGACCGAAATGCCCGTAAATTTGGCCATCTTAGCCATTACGGTTATCGTTTCTCTCCAAGCTTTTCAAAAGCCAGAAATTTATTCGAGACTTATTTTTAATCCAGCGGTTATTGCCCACAACAAAGATTGGTACCGCTTTTTTAGCTCGGGCCTGATCCATGCCGATGGGATGCACCTAGGCCTCAATATGTTTGTCCTTTATCAATTTGGAGGACAGGTGGAGCAGGTTTTTTCTGGTGTTTTTGGCAATATTTGGGGACATGTTCTCTATCTTTTGCTTTATGTTTCGGCCTTGGCCGCCTCTTCTTTTTATAGCTTTGAAAAGCATAAGGACAATTATGATTATAATGCGCTAGGCGCCTCTGGGGCCGTTTCTGCCGTGCTTTTCGCCTTTGTGCTCTTTGCGCCCACTAGCACGCTTTTGCTCTTTTTAGTTATTCCCACTCCGGCCATTGTGGCGGCTTTGGGCTATTTGGCCTACTCGCATTATATGAGCAAAAATGGCAATGACAATATTGGACATGATGCCCACTTTTGGGGAGCTGTTTGGGGTGTTGTCTTTACCCTCGTCTTCGATTTTGCTTGGACCGGAGGAGCCATTAGCTACAACTTTTATTATCAATTGGCCAATTGGTTTTAGGGGCCTCCGCAGCTTCGCTGCGGCGCTACGGTCCGCAGCTCGCAGGTCTGCTCGGCTCTGCAGGCAGGCAAAGCCTGCCTTTGGTCTGCCGCTGCGCGGCACTGCTCCCCATCGCTAGGCCAGGCGGGCTTCGCCCGCCTCTAGACGCAAAAATATTTAGAGTTCAGAAAATTGAATCCGCATAAAATCATGTCTACACAGAAATTAGCAGAACGCCTGGCCCAGTTGGAGGCCAGCGATTGCAGCACCAACTTGGCTGAGGCCAAAATTTACTGGACCAATAAGGAGGGCCAGGTTTTGGCTCATGCCCGCACGGCGCCAATTATGTCTTGGGCCGCTACCAATAAATCGGCGGCTTGGGCCTTTAGCCTTGGGCAATTTATAGATGCCGAGGTAGAATGTTTTCAGCCCCAAAACAATAAATCAGAATATATTGGCAATATTCCCGAAGACCTAGCCCAAGAAATGGCCTTTGCCGAGGCCCAAGCCGCCGATGTACCTCATTTCTATGTGGCGGCCAATGGGGCCAATACGCTCTATTTGGCCATTTATGATTATAAAGAGGAAAGTCTGGCCCTTACTACAGAGGATTGGCAGCGCAAACGCCGCTCAAGCATCGGCTACAATTTGCAGATGCTTATGAATATGGTAGAGATTTTAGAAATTAGAAGTCGCTATAAGGAGGCTTACGGCCTACTTTGGCAATTTACCCAAAGTCTAGACAATCAACTGCAGCAAAAGCACATCAAAGAGGAGCTGGCTCTTTTGGAGGAGGTCCAAAAACTACGAGCTTCTGTAGATCGCTGGCTAGAGATTTTACCACCAGAGGTGGAGGCCGAGCAAAAACATTCTTTCTTTTCTATGGCCCGCTGGAAAGCGCCAGATCGCACAGCCAGAGAAGAAGTGGGCGCCTTTATGAAGCAGGCTGCTTCTAAATGGGGCCGCTTGCTGAAACAATATTAACTGATTTGGCTTTGGAATTTTCCAAGGCCATTTTTTATGATTGGCTATGAATAATCGCGCTTTTAAATATGGCGATGGTGCCTTTGAAACGATTCGAGTGGGGCCAAAAGGAGCCCCTTTGTTGCCTTGGCATGAGCAGCGGCTGCGCCGTAGTTTGGACCAATTGGGGATTTTGGCTCCTAAAGATTTTCAACTGGAGCAGTTTATTCGCTTAGGAGAAACTTACCGTTTGCGGCTGACGTATTGGCGGGCAGGAGGGGGGCTGTATACGCCCGAAGAGAATGGACTGGCCTATGCGTTAGAAGAGCAGCCGCTGCAAGCGGCTGCTTTCCCTTGGCCCAAAAAGGGATTGCGTTTGGGCGTTTATGAGGAGCAGCCAATAGCGGCAGGCAGTCTGTCTTTTATTAAGTCCATAAGTGCCCAAATTTACGTGATGGCCGCTAAATATAAGCAGGAAGCAGGCTTTGACGATTGTATTTTGCTGAATGCCTGGGGGCATGTGGTGGAGACAATAGCGGCCAATTTATGGATTCGGAAAGGAGCGCAATGGGCCACGCCAGCTCTTTCGGAAGGAGCTGTTGCTGGGGTGTTTCGGGCTTATTTGCTGGATTTGTTTGCGCAGGAAGGGGTTTTTGTGGAGCAAAAAGCGCTCAGCTTGGGGGATTGTCTGGCCGCAGATGAAATTTGGCTGACGAATGCGGTGCAGGGAATTAGTTGGGTGCGAGAGCTGGAGGGGAAACGCTATGCTTGTAGCTGGGCAGAGCTTTGGCAACCTAAGCTGAATGAGATGCTTTGGGGAAAATAAAATTTGGCCCAGACTCCCCGAAGGGATTCCTTAAGGAATCCCGTAGAGGGGAGGGTGGGCGGGGACATATTAGCGAATGAGGAGCGTAGCGACGAATGCCAATTTTGCGTTCTACAGGCCCGAAGGGCCGCAGGCCTAGCGATGTGAAGGGGTGGCCGAAGGCCAGACCCAGCCAGCTTGCTGGCGCAGGGCCGAGCGAGCAGCGAGCCCTGAAACGTAGCGCCGCAGCGAAGCTGCGGAGGCCCCAAAAAACAGTTAGGAAAAGATGAAATCCTTTGATAGAAATAGGTTAAATTTGGGAATCTCTTAACAGAACGCCCATCTGAGGATGGGGCCAATGAACAAAACCAAAATGATTAGAATTTTTAGTGTACTTATTTGCTGCCTATTTCTATTTACGGCCTGTGATCAGTTGCCCAAGGGAGAGGATGTCTCTACAGCTGAAGATGAAATTGTAGATGAACAATTGCCCGAGCTAGAGGTTAAAGAATACAAAGTAGTAGAGCCCCCACAGGGTTGTCAGCTGCCCAAAACCGTAGCGGATTTGAGTAGTGGATTGAAAAAAATATTTTATCAATTTAACGATAAGAATCAGGCAAGTTTGGCCCTTTTTGGTAAATCTATGCAGTTAGGTAAAAAAGAAGTGGTCGTTATTGTAGACTATATGCAGTATAAAGATATGGACTGTGATGAGGATAAAAGTCGTTATGGGGTTGGGGTGCGTTTATTCTTGCATATTGAAAAGGCCAATCGTAAAATAGATCTTAACAACTTGCCTCAGTTGGCGGCCAATGTGCAGCTAGGGCGTGCTTCGGTGCGTTATGTTTTTCAGACTATTGGCGTAACTGGGCCAAAAATTAATGACCTTTTGCCTAAATCGAACACCAATACCTTTGATGTAGAAGGTTATGCCAATGTAATTCATGCCGTAGATCAGGTGCAAAGCTTGATTCGCGATGGTATTGAAGGCGTAAACATTGCCCCCCAGGCAATTCCAACAAACTAAAAATATTTCATGCATAGCATAGAACCTCATTTTCGTTGGCGAGACGAATATACAGCAGAGCAAGATGAGCGCTCGCCTTTTTATGGCCGAGAGTATAGCGAGTTCTTTTTTGAGAATAAGATCTATAACTACCTGATTCATCCGCAATGGGATGAATTTGGTTCGGAGACCCTCTATCTTAAAATTCTTTTTGTGGATTATGAGCGAGGGTATGCCATCATTGAACTGATTGGGGAGTGGAACGACACCCTTAACAACGATATGGGCTGCTTGAAAGATGAATTATTGGACCTTTTACAAGGGGAGGGGATTCGCTATTTTATGCTTATCATGGAAAACGTATTGAATTTTCATGGCAGCGATGATTCCTATTACGAAGCCTTTGTAGAGGATTTGGATGAGGAAGAAGGTTGGTGCTGTTTTCTGAATTTGCGGCAGCATTTGAGCGATGAAATGGAGGCTCATGATATTCATGAGCATATTTATTTTGGAGCCCCTTTTAATGAATTGAATTGGCGACCACAAAAGCCCTTGCATCTCTTTTTGCAGATAAAGGAAAAGGTTAAGGCTTTTGATGAGCCCGTTTATTTTTTGGATTAGGGGAGAAAAAGTAGCCGTAATTTTTTTACGGCTGCTTTTTTTCATTTATTGTAGGCAATAAATAAAGTGTCAATTATGCTATGTAAATTTACGGTCTCTAATTTCAAGAACTTTAAGGAACCTTTTAGTTTTTCCTTGGAAGATGCAAAGAACTACAGCTTTAATGCTTCTGCAGTAAAAGAGGGGGTAGTACAAAATGCCATTGTTTATGGATACAATGGAGTAGGCAAATCAAATTTAGGTTTGGCTCTTTTTGATATTGTTGGGCATTTGACGGATAAGCACACAGATGCAGATAATTCTTATGGGGAGAGTAGTTACTTAAATGCTTATAGTAGAACTCAATCGGCGACTTTCAAGTATGAATTTTTATTTGATAAGCATCGAGTTATCTATTCTTATGAAAAGAAGAGCTTTCGTTTATTATTAAAAGAACAACTTGTAATTAACGATCGAATTGTGGCTGAAATAGATCGTAGTCAAACTACTATAGCAAGAATCAAGCTAGCTGGAGCAGAAAGCTTAAACAAGGATTTAAATAATCCAAACTTATCTTTATTAAAGTATATTAAAACGAATGCAAACTTAATTGATAGCCTAGAAAATAGAGTTTTAGGATGTTTTTTTGATTTTGTAAATAAAATGCTTTTTTATCGATCCTTGTCTAGAAATCTATACTTAGGTTATGAGAATGGTGTCTGGGATATTGAGACAGATATTATAAAAAAGGGGAAATTAAAAGACTTTGAACTATTTTTAAATGAGAAGGCTAATTTAGATTGTCGCTTAGAGGCCGTAAGTACTTTTGATAAAATAATTATTGCTTTTGATTTTAATGGGGTTCATATTCCCTTCTACGATATTGCATCTACGGGAACGCAAGCACTAGCACTTTTTTATGCTTGGAGTCTTCGTTTGCGTTCTGAGCAGCCTGTTTCTTTTTTATTTATAGATGAATTTGATGCCTTTTATCATCATGAGTTGTCTCGAGCAATTGTAGAGCTGCTTAAAGAGTCTGAAGTTCAGTTTGTGCTCACAACTCATAATACATCTATCATGACTAACGATTTACTGCGTCCTGATTGTTATTTTTTAATGTGGCCCAATAAAATACAATCACTAGCTGCTAGCACGGCAAAAGAGTTGAGAGAGGCGCATAACATTGAAAAAATGTATAAAGCAGGAGCCTTTTATGAGTAGAATTCTTTTTGTATTTGAGGGCGGTCGAGCAGAAAATCAGATTGGAGAGCGCTTAAAAGCATTGAATTTAATAGAGCAAAATACCATTTTTACAGTCTATGGGGAAAATATTTATACGTTCTATCGGCAATGCTCAGAAGATGAGTTTCTGGATACCTTTACTTTACTAAAAAACCGTCAACCTAATCAATTAGAGGGCTTTGGCCGAGATGATTTTAGTGAGTTATACTTTTTCTTTGATTATGATGGGCACGATCGTATGGCTACTGATGAACAAATAGTAGAAATGCTAGAATTCTTTACGAATGAAACAGAAGAAGGGAAGCTCTATATTAGTTATCCGATGCTTGAAGCGATTAAGCATTTAGCTGATGAGATTGATTTTAAAGAATTAGTTGTAGCGGCTAGAACAAAAATTAACTATAAAAATTTGGTGGGCAATGAAGCTAGTTCTCGTTTTCAGAATCTAAAAACTTGGGAGCTAAGTCACTGGCGAGAAGTTGCAGTAGCCCATTTAAGAAAGATGAATTATGTTGTTCATCAGAATTTCAGTTGGCCCCAAAGACTGATTGACCAATTGACTATTTTTGAATCTCAGCAAAACAATTACCTCAATAGAGCAGAAGTTGTAGCTGTTTTGAGTGGATATCCTTTAATGCTTGCCGATTATTATGGCCTTTTAGGTTTAAGAAAAAAGTTAGCTTTTCTTGATGAGGAGCATTGAAAAGAAAAAGTCTTCTTCAATAAGTTCACCGATTACAAGCGCTCGCTCAAAAAAAAGCGAGCGCTTTTTTGTTTCTTGTGAAGCAAACCAGAGGAGGAATCAAAATGAAAGTATTACACACTGCCGATTGGCATTTGGGCCATAAGTTATTCAACCAAAGTAGAGAAGAGGAACATGCCGCTGTTCTTCAACAGATTTTAGATTTCATTATAAGGGAGAAGGTAGAACTACTGATTATCGCAGGGGATGTTTTTGACCAACATTTGCCGCCCAACTATGCACAGGCGCAGTACTATAACTTTCTCAAAGACCTACAACAAACCCCCTGTCATACGGCTGTAGTAGTTGCGGGTAATCATGACTCTTTCAACTTTTTGGATAGTAGTAAACAACTGCTTAATAGCCTCAATGTAAAAGTAGTGGCCAATTTGCCCACTAATTTAGAAGAGCAGTTAATCGAAATTCGGACTCCGCAAGGCGAACTACAAGCCTATGTTGCTGCAGTTCCCTTTCTACGTGAGCGAGAACTTCGACAGGGCCAAATGTTGCCTTATGAGGAGCGCATTTTAGCACTTAAGCAGGCAATTCGACAGCATTATGCCGATTTAGCGGCTCTTTTGGCTGATAAAACGGAACTAAATATTCCTCTAATTGCCACAGGACATTTATATGTGGACCAAGGGCAGCGAGATGGCCGCAGCGATTATATCCATATTGGTCAAGCCGACCTTTTTCCTGCACAAGATTTTCCCAGCCTTTTTGATTATGTCGCTTTGGGCCATTTGCACCGCCCTCAAAAGCTAGGAGAGCAGGGCCGAATTTGCTACTCAGGCTCTATCTTACCTATGGATTTTAATGAAATCAATTATGCGCAATCTGTGCAGTTGCTTGAATTTGAAGGTCGAAAATTGCTTCAGAACAAAACGAAACCTCTGCAGCTGCTTCGCCGTTTAATCTTTTATAAGGGAGATGAGCAAAAAATTAGAGCCAAACTAGAAAAACTCCCCGCTCTAGGCGAAAAAGTTAGTGATTTACTCAAACTAGAGCTAGAAGTACCACAGTTTTTGCCAGCTCTAGAGCAAGAGTTTCGCAAAATACTGAAAGGAAAGGCAGCAGAACTTATCTCTATGCAACAAAAATTGGAGGCTAATGCTGCCGAAAACCAGTCCAAAGGTCCCGATAAAGACCTTGCAGAATTAAGCCCCGAAGCATTATTTGATCTCTACCTCCAAGAAAAAGGAACGGCTCCAAAAGCAATTGAAGGCTTACAAAAAAGCTTTACGGAATTACTTTCTTGGATGCAGGAACAAGATCGCGATTAAAGCCAAAAAGATGTCTAAACGAATATATTACCGATTAGGAGTCTTCTGCCTGAGCCTCTGCAGCTTTGGGGCGCTCTATTTTCTCAACTTTATGGCCAATCCCTCCGAGCGAGAATTGATGCAAGAAGGCAAACGGATTATTATCCGCGACCCACAAACTAATAAACAACGAGTAATTATTATGGCCCCACCACATCAACGACTCGATAGTAGTAGTGGCCGAATGCTCCCCAGAGAAGAAGCCAATGGCCGCCTGCCCGATGTAGAGTTCCTAAAACTAATGCTGAAGAAAGGAAAAGATGGAACTCCCGTTTTATAACTCACTAAAAAAGCCCTGATTTATATAAATCAGGGCTTTTCCATTAAATTTCTTTTCGTAAGCGAGCAACGGGAATATTCAACTGCTCCCGATATTTGGCCACCGTTCGCCGAGCAATATTATAGCCCTTATCCTGTAAGCTTGTTTTTAGCTTCTCATCAGAAAGAGGTTTGCGCTTGTTTTCCGCTTCAATAATTTCTGTAAGAATCTTTTTAACTTCTAAGGTAGAGACTTCCTCTCCAGATTGAGTTTGTAGGGATTCTGAGAAAAAGCTCTTAAGCCGCTTGGTCCCAAATTCTGTTTGTACGTATTTACTATTGGCTACCCTAGAAATAGTCGAAATATCTAGGCCCGTAATTTCAGCAATATCTTTTAAGATCATGGGGCGCAACCGCTTCTCATCTCCTGTTAAGAAGAAGTCTTCTTGATAGTTCATGATGGTGTACATGGTCTTAAACATGGTGTCTTGTCGCTGTCTAATAGCATCAATAAACCAACGAGCGGCATCAATTTTTTGCTTGACAAACATAATAGCCTCTCGCTGCTTTTTATCTTTTTTGCTAGCACTATAGGCCTCTAGCATGTTTTTATACTCCTTATTGATGCGCAATTCAGGCGCATTACGGCTATTCAATCGCAGCTCTAATTCACCATTTTTGTTTTCAATGATAAAGTCGGGCACCACATATTTCTTAATCTTAGAAGAAGAAGCATAAACGCTGCCTGGCTTGGGATTGAGCTTCAAAATCTCATCCGTCGCCTCTTTTAGGTCCTCTCTAAAAATATTGAGCTGTCGAATTAGCTTTTTATAGTGCTTCTTAGAAAAGGGTTCAAAGTAATCCTTAATAATGCGATGCGCCAATTTAAGGCTCTTCATCTCCTTTTCCTCATAATATTGCTGAACATCTTCAGACTGCAGTTTGCGGTCCAGTTGCAAAAGTAAACACTCTCGCAAATCTCTGGCACCAATGCCTGCTGGTTCAAAACTATGAACGACCTCTTCCAAAACACGTACAATATCTGCCTCTTTAAAGCGTATATTTTCAGCAAAGAGTAAGTCATCAGCCAAAGCAATCGGTTCGCGACGCAAGTAGCCATCATCATCCAAACTTCCCATAATTTGACGAGCAATCAACTCCTCTTTTTCTGTCAACTCACGCATGCCCAATTGCCGCTCTAACTGCTCCTGAAAACTAGACTCCACTGCTACGGGAATCGTCTTTTCTTCTTGATCTGGGGAGTAATTATTTACTTCTAACTTATAGGAGGCCTCATCATTGCCTAAGTATTCTTCTAGATAATCTTCAAAATCAGGATCATTAAGTTCCTCATCATCCTCTTCTTTTTTTTCCGATTCTTCACTCCCAATTAGGTATTCTTCCTCTAAAGGGTCCTCTTTTTCCTCCTCATCATTCTGGTGCTCATCAATTTCTAGGGCAGGGTTGCCCTCCAATTCTTGTTGCACCCTTTGTTCTAACATATCGGTAGGAACTTGCAAAAGCTTCATCAGCTGAATTTGCTGAGGCGATAGCTTTTGCATCATCTTCTGAGATTGCTGTTGCTTGAGCATATATTTATCGTTTAAGTAGACTGTGCGAAAAGGTTTCTAAGGGCTATATACGCCTTAGCTCTTATTAAAGTTACTATTTTTAGCCCTTAAAATCAAATTTAAGTTTTCATTTGGTAAGATTTTTGATCAGGCGGCTGCCCTTTAGCCCAAAAAAAAGTAGCTGTCAATCATGAACAACTACTTGAGGTAGGGAGGGGATTATATTTTTTAGGGGCCCGCGGCCAGCAAAGCTGTCCGCCGCTATGCTGCGCCGCTCGCAGGTCTGCTCGGCCCTGCGTTTTTTTCGCTACGCTCAAAAAAACTGGGTCTGGCCTGCGGCCACGGCTGCGCAGCGCTGGGCCGCTCATCTGCTATCGTTTAATAATCTATCTTCTCTGGCCCGTTATTTTTTTTTATGGCATCCTACAGGCCCGAAGGGCCGCAGGCTGAGGGATAGATAGTGGTGCGGCAAAGCCGCAGACCCAGCAAAATGAGCAAAGCGAAATTTTGCGCAGGGCCGAGCGAGCAGCGAGCCACGACATAGCCCGACCCGCCCAATTAGGGCGGGGCAGCCCCTAAAATCTATAGAAAAATATAAATAGAAAGCAACAATAGGTAGCAGTAAAGCAGACATTGGATGAGGTAGGTTCTGTCATCTGCTTTGGGTGTACGCAAAAACCAGAGGCGGTACATAATGTAGAAATGGCAGCTTAGAGCAGGCAAAATAAGGGCGAGGTCTAGCCAGAAAATTCCTTGTTGTAGGTGAAAGTAGACAACAGCAACACTTACTGACATAATTGCCCAAAAAGCGATTGTAATGATTCGAGCATTTTGGTCCCCAGCTACAATAGGAAGCGTTTTGCGACCAGTTTTACGGTCACCTTCTACATCTCTAAAGTCTTGAGTACAAGAAGTAAGTCCTACCCAGAAAGAGATCAATGAGATCCAAATGACGGCAGAAGTGCTAAATGGGCCAATAATCTGCCAAGCAGCACCAAGCTGAGCAGCAGTGCCCAAGCCCATAGAGACAAAATTCTTGGTGATCCAGTTTTTGTCTAAGCCACCCAAATTGAGAAAATAGGTTACTGCGACCCAAAGTACAGACCAATAGAAAACACCCAAAAAGGCGCCTAGGGCAAGGTAAATGGCCGTCCCCAAATAATAGCGAAAATAAGCTGCTTGCTCGTCAATCATCCCCGAAGGCAAGGGCCGAAAAGGCTTGTTGATCTTGTCTTCTTCTATAGCATCCAGTTGATTACTGATATCAAAAGGATATATATAAAAAATGAAATAGCAAAGTCCTAGGCCAAAATAGCCCAAGCTCTGAAGGTTAACTGAGCTGGCTGAAAAAAGAGCCACCAACATAAAAATACTAGCCGATACTACTGATACTAGGAGGTCGGTCTTGGTAAATTTCCAAAGGAGTTCTACTTCTCTAAAAAAAGTAAAAAATAACTGGTGAAATGAGATTTGTTTGTCCATAGGGCTTTGTTTTTCTTTATTATACGCAAAAAACCGCCCAAATGCAGACAAAATTTTGTAATTAGTTTTCAACTAAAAATTAAGTTCCGATAAATCTCGTCACTCTTTATTTGCTTTTTTGTGGTTTAAATCTATGTAACATTTTATAGTGTAGGTACATTTAAAATGAATTTTATATTGTAAATCGACTGAAAATCTGCGATTTATTCGGATTTAGGGGGTATTTATGAATATTTTGCTCAAAATCCTACGCTAAACATCCTGTTTTCTTTAAAATGGCTTAACATTTTTTTTGCAAACTCGAAGTCATAAAATAGCCAAAAAATATTTTTTTTGGCTATTTTGAATGTAACTGACTGACAATCAACTACTTAATGAAAAGCCGCCTTTGCTTTAACATTTTTTTGTGCATTTGATCACATAAATGGCCAAATAAAAGAAGCGTAAGTAAAACCTAGCCCAAATAAAAATAGCAGCAAAAAAAATGAGATGTGACAGCTTAGAAGCTTAACTTTTATTAAGGCAAATACTAGCCGATTATTTTTCTTTGCGGCTTTATGACCATAAAAAAAGCGAACTCCCTCTTCAGAGGAAGTTCGCTTTGCTTTTACTGCCGTTTATGCCTAAACCCTAAGCATCAACATTAGCATATTTTGCATTATCTTCAATAAACTTGCGACGAGGAGGTACAGAATCTCCCATCAACATACTAAAGGTGTCATCTGCCATCTCGGCATCTTCAATTTGTACCTGACGAAGTGTGCGTGTCTCGGGATTCATGGTTGTTTCCCAAAGTTGCTCAGCATTCATCTCTCCAAGTCCCTTATAACGCTGTACCCCAACACCATTACTGCCGAGCTCTGCTACAGCCATCTGCCGCTGTGCCTCATCCCAGCAGTAAATTTGTTTTTTGCCCTTCTTAACCAAATATAGGGGAGGGGCAGCAATATATACATAGCCATTCTCTATCAAGGGACGCATATAGCGGAAGAAGAAGGTCAAAATTAAAGTAACAATATGGCTACCATCAACATCGGCATCACACATGATGACAATTTTATGGTAACGTAGTTTCTCTGTATCTAAATAACGATCTCCATCTTTCTCTGCAATGCGCACCCCTAAGGCCGTAAAGATGTTCTTAATCTCTTCATTCTCGTAGATTTTATGCTCCATGGCTTTCTCTACGTTCAAGATCTTACCCCGCAAAGGCAAAATTGCCTGAAACTCGCGACTACGCCCTTGCTTGGCCGTTCCACCCGCAGAATCACCCTCTACCAAGAAGATTTCTGAAAGACTAGCATCTCTAGACGAACAATCCGCCAATTTACCTGGCAAACCAGAACCCGTCAATACATTTTTTCGCTGTACCATCTCTCGCGCTTTGCGAGCCGCAGTACGAGCACGAGCCGCCAAAATAACTTTGTCAATAATTAGTTTAGCTACAGATGGGTTCTCCTCTAAATAAAGCGCAAAGGCCTTACGTACAGCCCCCGATACAATAGAATTGACCTCCTGATTGCCCAGTTCACCTTTGGTCTGCCCCTTAAACTGAGGATTAGGCACCTTTACCGCAACTACCGCCGTCAAGCCCTCTCTAAAGTCTTCACTAGAAATAGTCGCCTTGGCCTTAGCAAACAAACCTGTGCGATCCCCATATTTCTTGAGCTCATGACCCACCGCTCTACGGAAACCAGAAACATGCGTTCCCCCCTCAATCGTGTTAATATTATTAACAAAAGAGCGAAGATTCTCCCGATAAGAGTCATTATACTGAAAAGCAACCTCCACAAATACACCCTCTTCTTCTCCCATCACATGAATGGGCTCAGGCAACAAGATCTCGCGGTTGTTATTGCTGTCCATTTCCTGAACAAACTCCTTGAGTCCTCCCTCAGAAAAGAATTCCTCCCGCTTGAAGCTGCCATCTTCCTCCTCTTTGCGCTCATCAATGATGATCAAACGCAAACCTTTGTTCAAATAAGCTAATTCCCGCAAGCGCTTTGCAAGATTCTCATAAATATAGTTGGTCGCCGAAAAAATACTGGCATCAGGCAAAAAAGTTACCTTGGTCCCCGTACGCTCCGTCTGGCCAATCACCGTTACCTCTGTCTGCGGAATCCCACAGCTATATTCCTGAACATATATCTGTCCCTCCCGATGTACCTCGGCCTTCAAATAGCTAGATAGGGCATTTACACAAGAAACCCCCACACCATGCAAACCACCAGATACCTGATAGGTCTTTTTGTCAAATTTACCCCCAGCATGCAAAACGGTCATAACTACCTCTAAGGCAGATTTCTGTAGCTTCTGATGCAGGCCAACAGGAATCCCCCGACCATTATCAAAAACACTAACCGAATTATTCGGGTGTACCGTGATCGTCACCTCATCACAAAAGCCCGCCAAATGCTCATCAATCGAGTTGTCCAAGACTTCCCATACCAAATGATGAAGACCCTTGCTATCCGTGCTACCAATATACATACCTGGCCGCATACGCACGGCCTCTAGCCCTTCCAGTGCCTGAATATTATCGGCGCCGTAGTCCGCATTCTGAACCTCGGGCTGTAGTTGATCTAAGTTGTTTTTATTTTCTTCCATAGCTACAAAAATACAAAAAATAAATGGCTTATGCCAGCCTTTTTAAAACCAAAAAAACTCCCCGTTGAGCTTCTTTTTTAGCCGCTCTATATCTCAGTTTGCTGTTTTCTTTTTTTGGGGCTGCCCCCTCGCTCTGCTCGGGTCGCTCCACTCCGCAGCTCGCTACTCGCTCGGCCCTGCGCGGGCTGCGCCCGCTTGGTCTGCCGCCTTCGGCGGCCCTGCTCCGGCAGCTCAGCCTGCGGCCCTTCGGGCCTGCAAAACGCAGGCAAATTAGCCCAAACTAGTCGGCAATTGAATCCTAAATATGGTCCCTTCCCCAGGTACCGACTCTTTTACATAGATCCGACCATTGTGATACTGCTCTACAATTCGCTTAGATAAGGATAACCCTAGCCCCCAGCCCCGCTTCTTGGTCGAAAAGCCCGCCTGAAAAATCTTTTTATGCAGTTTCTTGGGGATTCCCTTGCCGCTATCCTGCACCTCTATGATGACTTGCTGCTGTACCTGATAAACTCTCAAGGCTATTTCTCCATGCCCATCCATAGCGTCTAGCGCATTCTTAAACAGGTTCTCAATGACCCAATCAAACAATAATCCATTGATTGGGGCTACTATAGGGGCCAACTCCTTGAAGTCTGGAGCCAAAAACTGCACCTTTCGAGGCGCCCGCTCCTTACTATAGGCCAACAATTTCTCTAATCGAGGCAGTAGATTCTCCTCCTTCAATTCTGCCGAAGCGCCCAACTTAGAAAAGCGATAGGCTACCTGATTGAGCAACTCTACATCTTTGGCCATCTCATCGGCCATCATGCCCAAGTTTTCATCCTCAGGATAAAAAAGACGGATGTTTTCTATCCAGCCCACTAACGAACTGGTCGGCGTGCCCAACTGATGCGCCGTCTCCTTGGCCATTCCCAACCAAATGCGCTCTTGCTGCAAATCTTTAAGCACCTTAATCGATAAATAGGCCATGATGATAAACGCCAACAATAAAGCAAACTGCAAATAAGGCGATACCTCTAAATAGGTAATCAATTTGGACTGCCGAAAGTAAATGTAGTTCTTCAACTGTATATCTGGAACCTCTAAGACTATAGGTTGCCCCTTCTCCCTAAGCTTGTCCAACTCTCGCTCAAAGTACTTGCGATCTGCTGGCCATGTTTTCTCCCCATAATTGCGCACATCAATGATCCGATAATCTCCATCCACTAAAATCATGGGAATATCCTGATTGTCACTAATAATCTGACTCTGAAAACTAAGGTCGCAATCCCCTGTAGCCTTCAAGATGCTCTCCTGAGCCCTGGCCCAAGTTTGCATGCGCTGCCGCTCCGCCCCCTCTAACTGCTTCCCAATCGTGATATTGAAATAAACGGAGCCCAGCAGGACCAATATACAGCCCAGTACTAATACAGAACGCCAACTAGTAGTTTGAAAGAATTGATTGATATTCATAGGGCAAAAGAACAGATGAAATAGCTAACCACAAAAGCCAACCCCCCTTAGGTCCTACAGGCGGCGAAGCCGCCGCAGGCTGAGGGATGGAGCAGGGCCGCCGAAGGCGGCAGACCAAGGCGCTTAGCGCCGCAGGGCCGAGCGAGTAGCGAGCTGCGAGACAGCCCGACCCCGAGCAGAGCGAGGGGGCAGCCCCAAAATAATTACTCCCTTTACAGATAAACAGCAAAAAAGCTTACCGCTGTGCTTGTGGACCAATCTGCTTGGGCTGCATTTCGAGCTGTTTTTTGATAAAACGATAGGCATTCTTTGACATGATTTTCTCACTGAGCTCCTCTGGACTAAAACCCTCCATCAATTCCTCTATCTGCCGACTCGTAAACAAGCTATTGATGTTTTCGGGTTGCCCCAAAAACTCTTGAAGGTCCTCCGCCAACTTAGCCGTATAAGAGGCATCAGGATAAGCGGTCAAAGGCTGCTTGATGTTGTCAAAATCAGAACCCAAGGCAATCATATCCCAAACGCTGCTTCTCTTAGGGTTGTAACCTGGGCTTTTAGAGACAACTTGTACTACCGTTAATATGTTGGCCATAAAAAGCTTCAACTCAGCTTTTTTGCGTTGTAAGCTCCCCTCAGGGCTCAACCGAATTTCTTCTAGGGCCAATTGCCCCCCCAAAACCGAAGCATCTAAGGGGATGCCAATCAATCCACCCGATTTATAGATGTTCACCAAATCTTCTTCCGAAAGGTTTTGGGTCCAATGGTTCAAATAAGAGGTGTTGTTCTTACTATCATCATCTTTGCGCTTATAATTTCGCTGTTGCCAGCTCAATCCGCTAACTGCACAGTGACTACAAACCACAGGGATCTTTTCCCCCAAGATAGAGGCTCGCTCAATCGCTTGGTAGTAATATTTTCTAAAGCGATAGCTCATGTGTTTCACATCAATCAGGATGCGTCGACCCTCTCTAGCCGTCAACTCCTCAATGATTTCTTTGCCCAAACGACTAGGGCCATCATTCACTGCTTTTACCTTACCAAAGACGTTAATTTCATCTCTAGTCCAACTATTGGCCATTCCGCCCAGCCCATTTTCATAGTTCTTGGCCAAGGAGATCCACAAAATAGGCGTCTGAATATACTCATCTGTGTTATCAGATATGGGCAGTAGGCCCTTTAGACGGCGAATATTCTTACGCATTAACTCACTATACTCCTCCAAATCCGTAATGTTCTCATCTATATATATAGAGTGGCCCAAACTATGGCCTCCATCTATACTAAGGAGAATGCCTAGGCGGTACGGACTAGCCAAAACTGAA
The DNA here is from genome assembly GCF_028464065.1 of Saprospira sp. CCB-QB6. Classification (NCBI taxonomy): domain Bacteria; kingdom Pseudomonadati; phylum Bacteroidota; class Saprospiria; order Saprospirales; family Saprospiraceae; genus Saprospira; species Saprospira sp. CCB-QB6. The sequence goes on from NZ_CP116808.1 coordinate 3,246,633, forward strand.
TCAAGCTGTTCCGCATTGCGAACGATTTCGTATTGATGCTTTTTGCCCTGAAAATAATAATAGCTTTTATCGCCCTCAAAACGTTGAAGGTATTCTATGTTCCCCAGCAGGTCAGCAAAGTAATCCATTTCCCTTTGCCGCAAAAAAAGTTGATTGGCCACAATCCCCGTCATACAAGAAACTGTCGCCTTTTTGTTGCGATCATTATAAAAGCTAGACCCATTGATTAAAGGTCGCTCTACCGGAGAAAGCGCCATACAACTTAAGCGACTTCTTCCTTTGGCCAAGGCCGCAAAATGAGCTTGGGAGTACTTGGGTAAATAAGGCCCTAAAGCTTGCATCATCTGGCTAGAACGATCATAGCCACAATCATGAAAAATAGGTTCCCAAATGGTGTAATCCATGTCGCCCGTACGAGAGTTGTAGGGCTTACTACTAGAGTTGATATGTATATCGGTATAAAACTGCCCCAAAGAAAGAGGCGCATTCGCTTGTTCTTCTTCTTCTGTTTGTGCCAAAAGAAAAAGAGGGAGAAAGAAAAGCAGAAAACCGATTGTATTTCGCATACTGAAGCTGTATTTTGGGGCGGTCAGGCGTAAAATGGGCTGTAAATTTAGGCTTTTTTACTGAACTTACTGAAGAATTGAGATCTTGTCCCTCATCTTTTAGACTAAAGTATAGTTTTGCCCCTAATTAACGTATTCCTATATCCTCTATAAATAGAAAAGGTGCTCTCTTTATTTCGCAACAATCATATTATCACAGGCTTTTTCGTCTTTATTTATGGCATTTTATTGCTGTTGCCTGTTTTCTTTTTGCCCACAGCTAAATCGCTTAGCCAATTAGGCAGTCTCGCCAACTGGATCCCCGAAGAGGGAGCTGGAGCCAATTTACTTTTTCTACTTTTGGCCTTTGTCTTATCCTTTGGCCTCAATCAACTGATCAATCGCTTCCGATTGGGCCGCCAAAGTACCTATTTTGTCGCCATTAGTAGCCTGTTGATGTTGGCCTTATTCCCTGGGGCACTTACTCTATCGCCTGTCCTCCTGGCCAACCTGAGTTTGCTGCTCAGTTGCTATAATCTCTATCGCTCCTATGAGCAAAAGAATTCGGTGCTCCCCCTCTCCAATGCCGCCCTATTTATGGGCCTTAGCATAGAGCTCTATTTGCCTTTTGCCTTTTATATCCCCGCCTTTATCTTGGCTTGGATTACCATAAGGCCTGCTAGTTTTAAGGATTTTATGGTTATCCTGCTCAGCGGTAGTATCCCCGCCTTCCTTATTGGTACCCTCTATTATCTCTTCGATCAATGGTCCGTTTTTGCAGGACTACACGCTTTTTCCAACTGGCTAATCCAAGATTTCTCTAACCTAAAAGAACCCTTTACCTTAGCCGCCTTGGGGGCTTCAGCCCTTATCCTTTTGCTCTCTTGGGCCAATTTCCAAACCCTCAAGCAAAAGACAACCATTAAGGAACAGAAGTTTTTACAAATTATCTTTATCCTGCTCTTCTTTGCTCCCCTACAACTGCTGACCTACCAAGGTATTCCCAGCCAACTCACGGCTTTGGCTTTCCCCATGGCCCTTCTGCTTGGCCTACAATGGCAAGCTTGGAAAAATAGCCGCTGGGCAGAGCTTTGGCACTTATTGTTGCTCACAATTGCCGCCCTTAGCCAATATTATCCCCTCTTCTAAAGGCCAATCTAAGGCCACTAATTCCCCAGATTAAGGCTATTGACTCCATTATATTGCCACTTTTCTCCCCCTTAGGGTTCATCTAGACACTAAGGGGGCTTCTTTTTGCCCATAGCGCCCTATAACTATCATTATCGTAGTCATAAGATCTCTATTATAAATGATTTGGGGCCTCCGCTGCGGCTTCGCCTTGCGTCGCTACGCTTTGGGGCTCGCTATTCGCTCGGCCCTGCGCAGGCTAGGCCTGCTTGGTCTGGCCCGAGGGCCACCCCGCCGCATCGCTAGGCCTGCGGCCCTTCGGGCCTGCAAAACCGCAAACAGTTAGCCCTAATTTTACCCCATATCCTTGCCACAAAGCATAAACTCAAGGGGATCGCTAATCACTCCCCAAGCCCAAGGTTTGCCCTAAATCCATACTCCTCATTCTCGAAGGCCCAAAAAGTAGATTTAAGCTAAGTCCCAAGCTTTACCCCCTCTCCATCTCCTGATTACCTTATATTTTTGGCCTTTCCCTAGCAAATTCTTCTTGCTTCTGCTTTATCAGCGCCACAGCCCAAAAGCAAAGTCCCAATTTAGGGCTGTGGCTCCCACAGCCCTAAATCGGAGAGCGGATTTAAGGCTGTGGCAAGGCCAAAAGATCTGCCAAGCTTGGCAAGCTTAATAGTTAGCTTGTTATTGTATTTGCCAAACTTGTCGTAGCTAATAGTCAATAAGAAAATAAGCCCGCCAAACTTGTCAGTAGAAATAGTCAATTAACTATTTTATCCGCCAGTATTGTCGTCTTTGCTGGACCTCCCACAGCCCAAAAAAGAGAAGAATTTAGTCCCTCTAGCTCCCCTAAACTTAAAAGGCCCAAGGCCCAAATCTTTACTTCCTCAGTTTGCACTGCAAGCAAAGAAAGGGAAGGTCCCAAGCCCCAACCAAAAGCGAAAAAGAAGAAAAATGCCTCCTCTCTATACATCTATATACAGACAAGAATAATGATAAGTAGGGGAGGGGGAGACAACTTTTATCCTCCGCTCTTTTCCTTAGCCCTCAAGCGTCCCTTAACTCCCAAGCAGCAGAAAAGCTAAGCCCTCATCAGTTAAATCTAGCAGCCTTAGACCAAGAAGGGCCCGCTATAACCCATCAAAATTCCCCATCCAGATAAGAACTAAGGATAAGCCCAGTCATAAGTCCCTATAGCCTCTCCCAAGGCCCGAATAAAACAAACATAAGCAGCAAACAACTTCCCTTATACCTCCTCTCAAGCAGCCTTAAAGCCCCTCTGCTTGTCTAATGCCCCTAAAGTAAAATAAAGCAGAATTAAAAAGTTGAAGAGGCTAACTTGTAGACAATCATATATATAGGTCGCTTTTTTGAAGCAAGCCTAAAGAAAAAAACAAGCCTAAAGAACTAAACGGACAGGGGCTTAGTTTGAAAAATAAACTAACTTAGTTTGGAAAATAAACTAAGTCTAATTATCTTGCTTCAACAAAATAGAAAATCCCTATGCAAAACAGTTTAAATAAGCGTTATCGGACGAGCTTGGCCCTATTGACAGATCTCTATCAGATTACTATGGCTTATGGTTATTGGAAGGCGGGTAGACAAGAAGAGGAGGCCGTCTTTCATTGGTTTTACAGAAAAAATCCTTTTGGGGCCAATTATGCCATTACGGCTGGCTTGGAAGATGCGATTGCTTACCTGCAAGATTTTGCCTTCTCTGTGGATGATATACAGTATTTAGGCGGCCTTAAGGGGGCCGATGGGCGCCCCTTATTTGAGGAAGCTTTCCTGAACTACTTACAGCGCATGAAATTTAGCTGTGATATTGATGCTGTGCCAGAGGGAAGGGTCGTTTTTGCGCATGAACCACTCTTGCGGGTTAGGGGACCACTTATACAGGCCCAGTTATTAGAAACGGCTTTGCTCAATATCCTAAACTTTCAGACCCTAATCGCCAGTAAGGCCCATCAGGTTTGCTTGGCGGCCCAAGGCGATACGGTCTTGGAGTTTGGTTTGCGTCGAGCTCAAGGTATCGACGGGGGACTATCGGCTTCTCGAGCTGCTTATATAGCTGGTGTGGCGGCAACGAGCAATGTATTGGCTGGAAAACTCTACGACATTCCCGTGAAGGGCACGCATGCCCACAGCTGGGTCATGAGCTTTGAGGAGGAGGAGGAAGCCTTTGCCACTTATGCGCAAGCCCTACCCGCCAACTGTGTCTTTTTGGTCGATACCTATGATACGCAAAAAGGGGTAGATAAAGCGATAGCCATAGGGCAGCAACTACGAGCCAAGGGCCAAGAATTGCTAGGCATTCGTCTAGATAGTGGAGATTTGCGGGCCCTAAGTATTTGGGCCAGAAAGCGTTTGGATGAAGCGGGTTTTGAAAACACCCAAATCATTGCTAGCGATAGCCTGAATGAAGAAAAAATCCGCGCCCTAAAGGCTGGCGGAGCAGCCATAGATAGCTGGGGGGTAGGCACTAACCTCGTCACCGCTCAAGATCAGCCCGCTTTGGGGGGCGTATATAAGCTAGCCGCCTTGCGCAAGGATGCCCAGAGTGAATGGGCCTATAAAATTAAGCTGTCGAATACGCCAATTAAAATCTCTAATCCTGGCGCTTTGCAAGTTCGCCGCTATTACTTAACTGATGGTCGCCCCTATGGAGACATGATTTGGGATGAACTGCAGACAAATGATTTGGGCCAACTTCAAAGCTTTGATGGCCGCACTGTCGTCTGCGATAGCCGCAGCTATGAAGATTTGTTGCAACCTATATTTAGAAATGGGGAGTTTTGCTATAAATTACCTAGCTTAGGCGAAATACGGGCCGCAGCGCAAAGAGATTTGGCCCTATTCGAGCGGGTAGACTTTAAGCTCTATCCCCAAGGACTAGAAACGCATTTGGCCCAAAGAAAAGAAGCCTTGATCGAACAGCTTCAGAATAAGAAACAATAAGGAATAATAAATATGGCATATACCTATGAATACCCAAGGCCAGCTGTTACCGTAGACTGTGTGGTTTTTGGCTTAGACGATAGCGCAGATTTGCGTATTTTGCTCATTGAACGAGCAGACGACCCTTTTGCTGGACATTGGGCCCTGCCTGGTGGCTTTGTCGATATGGATGAGGACTTAGATCGGGCCGCCAAAAGAGAATTAGAAGAAGAAACTGGGATTAAAGACATCTTTATTGAGCAGTTGTACACCTTTGGGACCCCAAATAGAGACCCTAGAGGCCGAGTGATTAGCGTGGCCTACTATGCGCTGGTCAATTTATCTGAACACCCCATTAAAGCCGCCTCCGATGCTCGTCAGGCTAAGTGGTTTAAGATTTCGGAGCTGCCCCCTTTGGCCTTTGACCATAATCAGGTTTTGGAGATGGCCCTAGAGCGGCTACGGGCCAAGGTTTTATATAAACCTGTAGGCTTTGAGCTCCTGCCTGATAAATTCACTTTGACGGACCTCCAAAATTTGTATGAAACTATCTTGGGCCAGCAGCTCAACCGCCGAAATTTTAGGTCCAAAATCTTAAAAATGGGTCTGTTGGAGCAACAAGAGCGGCAACAGAATGTCCCACACCGCCCAGCCTACCTCTATAAATTTAATAAAGAAAAATATCAACGGCTATCTGAGCGCTTGGGCGAATTTATCTTTGAAATTCGCTTTCAGCCCAGAGAAACGGAAGACTAAATACGATTGACCTATGAACGCACTTATATTAGTAGACCTACAGTACGATTTTTGTCAGCTGGGGGCCCTAGAAGTCCCCGACGGCAATGCTGTGATTCCCGTAGCCAATGCCTTAATGCCTCATTTTGAGCTGGTCTTGGCCACGCAGGATTGGCATCCCGCCAATCATAAGAGCTTTGCGGCCAATCATCTCTTTCGACAGCCAGGGCAAGTGATAGACCTCAATGGGTTGGAGCAAATTCTTTGGCCCATTCACTGTGTGCAGGAAAGTTATGGGGCCGAGTTGGTTGATGAGCTAGATCAAACAAAAATTAGTAAGATTTTTCAGAAAGGAACAGATCCAGAAATTGATAGCTATAGTGGCTTTTTTGATAATGGCCACCGAAAGGCCACTGGTTTAGGCGATTATTTAAAGGAGAAAGGCGTAACTAGCGTTTTTGTTATGGGCTTAGCTCTAGATTATTGTGTGAAGTTTACGGCCCTAGATGCTCAGGCCTTAGGTTTCAAAACCTATTTGGTCCAAGATGGCTGTAGAGCTGTCAATATGCAGGAAACAGATGGCCAGCAGGCGATAGAAGAGCTAAAAGCAAAGGGCGTGACTATCGTTGATAGTCAAGATGTTGCCACTTTAGTATAGTTTTATCGCATTTTAACAGCTGTTAAAGTTACCCCCTTTGGGGGATATTTTTAGACTATAATTTGACATTTACAATAAGAGCTGTATCTTTGAATTGTCTTTGTGTTTATTTGTTTGGGTTTTTAGGGGAGGCTGTCCTGAATAAGGGCAGCCTCTTTTTTTTTAAGACCATAAGAAGGGCCCTCTAGTACAGCTACTAGAGGGCCCTTTCCCTTTTATTCCTACTCTAATAAAGCCCTAAACTTACGCATGGTCTTATATGGTCCTTCCACTACTGATTTTTGGGCCAACCAGTTGGGAATGCTACCACCAGGATGGGCCACCAACTGTTGTCGGACAAACAACTGCCCATTATCGAGCTCCTTAAAGTACCAATGACCTTGCATCTCTTTAATCCGAATGAAGCCCTCCTCTAGTTCTTTTTTATTTGGAGCGCTTTTAAAGTCAACACGCAATTCCTTATCCGACAAGCGGCGAAACTCGTAATGCGTCACATTGTCTCGGTTTTCGATGGGCCAAGGCATATCCACTTGATAATACACATAAAACTCATCGGCAGAGACTTCTTGTAGGTTTTCGTTGAGCGGGGTTTCATACATCCATTTTTTGCGCAAATGGGCCTGCTTCAGTGCGTTTTCTACTTGCAATAAATTGGCAGATATTTGCATTTCGGCTCTGCTTTCTTTCATTTCCCATCCGCTCAATGCACGGCTATAAATAGAGATCCCCTCTTTATCCTTGGCCAATTCCCAAGGCTGAGCAGATAGGGGCAAAATGGCTCATAAAAGGGCAAATAATAGGAAGTTTCGCATAGGCTTTTGTTTAAGTACGGCTATTTTTATTGAATAGACGTTCAAAAAAGCGACTTTCCCCTATCGCTTTAAGCGGATGCTCCTATAATTTGAAATTTTTTATAGCTGATAACAAAAGACTTAGCTAGAATCTTGACTTTGCTGTTTAAAAAAGATTTGGCAAAGCTAAAAAGCCGCCTTATATTTGCAGCGGAGCCAAGAGACACGGGCAGCTCCTACTGAACTCCCCCAGGTCGGAAACGAAGCAAGGGTAGGTGGTTGAGCGCTTGGTGTAGATCGGGCTCCTTTTTTATGAGAATCATCAATAGACTATATATAAAGCCAGTTTTCTGCAAAGAGGACTGGCTTTTTCTTTTGGGGCTATGGCGCCTAGGCCGAATTTGGTCCAATAGCCGTAGGCGGAAGAGCGCAGCAGGCCTAAAGGCCTGCCTTTGGGCGCCCGCAGGGCGCCTTGCATTGGCTGAGCGATGCGCAGCAGTGGCCCAAAGGGCCAGACCCAGCGGGCAAAGCCCGCGCAGGGCCGAGCGAGCAGCGAGCTGCGGAGCGTAGCGACCCTAGGCCGAAGGCCGTAGGGGCAGCCCCAAAAAAAGAAAAATAATTGCGCAAAACTTGGTAACTTTAGGGCGGAAAAAAAGTTTTTTAGCACCTACGCCAGAAAATATGGGACGAAAACCAGTCAAAAAAGAACGAATTGATGATCCTAGCCTAAAAGCTAGTTGGATCGAACAACTATCTACTGTTTATTTGCGCAATGGATTGACCAAATTTACAATGGATGACATTGCCGCTAAATTGGGCATTAGCAAGGCCACCTTATACAAATATTTTGCTTCTAGGGCAGAGATTTTGGATGCCGTTGTCCGCCTTCGGATTACGGAAATAGAAGCTTTTGAGGACCAATTGAGCGATGCGCAGATTACCTTTAGCGAGCGCTATTTTGAGGTCATTAAGAAAGCCTCGGTCATGTTGGCCGAAATGTCGAACCAATTTTTGATTGATAGCCGACAGCTGTATCCTGAGCTTTGGGCTAAAATGCGTGATTTTCAGGATCGGGCCTTATTTGTGGTAGAAGCCTTTTACCGCAAAGGTATCGAGGCAGGTATCATGAATGATATCAATCCGCGTTTGTTGGCGTTGACCGATAAGATGTTTATTCGTTCTGTAGCCGATGAAGCTTTTTTGCAAGAGTATGATATCTCTTTGCAAGAGGCCTTTGATAATTATTTTTTGATGAAAAGTCGAGGCATTTTTACGCAAAAGTATTTGCAGAAAAATGCAGAGACCGAAGAAGAACAATAAGTCCAATATGAATGCAGCGCATCAGTTTTACACCCTTTCGGTAAAAGAAGTAGTTTCGCTTTCGGCCGATACGGTAAAGCTTGTTTTTGCAGTTCCCGAAGCGCTCAAGGAGCAGTTTAGTTATATTTCGGGCCAATATTTAACCTTGCGTTTTCAGTTGAATGGGCAAGAAGAGCGTCGAGCCTACTCGCTTTGTTCTAGTCCTGTTTTGGACCAAGATTTAGCGGTGGCAGTGAAAAGAGTGCCTCAGGGTTTGGTCTCTAATCACATCAACGATCAGGTCAAGGCGGGGGATCAGCTAGAAGTAATGCCCCCCGAAGGGCATTTTGTGGCCCAACCTCAGGCCGATGAGAAAAAAGACTATTTTTTGTTTGGCGGAGGAAGTGGATTGACGCCCTTATTATCCATCTTAAAGTCGATCATTGAGCTAGCGCCTAAAAGTCGGGTTTTCCTCTATTATCAAAATAGAACCGAAGAGAGCATCTTGTTTCGGGAGGAGCTAGATCGCTTAGAAAAACGTTATGCGGGACAGCTGTTGGTACAGCATATCCTCAGTCAACCCAAAACGGAGAGTTCAGGCGGCTTTATGGGCTTATTTGCCAAGAAAAGCCGCAATTGGAAGGGAGAAGTTGGGCGTATAGATGCCAAAAAAGCGAGTCGATTCATCAAAGAACATCAGGCCGCTGATGGTCGCCCTGTAGAGCTTTATCTTTGTGGACCAGCGGGTTTGATGGATGCGGCCCAGAAGGCGGCTCAAAACCTAGGTTTAGAGCAAGTTCATCGCGAGTGGTTCAATGCGGATGAAACGCCCAAAAATGAGGTGAAGGCACAGGCCAATGCCAAGGTCTATGCTCGCATTGATGGGGAAGACTTTGAGGTGGTTTTGCAAAAGAAAGAATCTATCTTGGATGGTTTGCGTAGGGTAGGGGCCGATGCGCCTTTTTCTTGCATGGCGGGAACTTGTTCGAGCTGCATGGCCAAGGTAGAAGAGGGCAGCGTAGAAATGGAACGCTGTCTGGCTTTAGACGAAGAAGAGATTGCTGAGGGATTTGTGCTTAGCTGCCAATCGAAGCCGACTAGTCCCATTGTTCGAATAAACTTTGATGTGTAATTTATGGCTAGCCCCAAAGAAATTATCCGAGATTTTAAACAGGGCCAAATAGCGCCTGTCTACTTTTTGCATGGCGAGGAGGAGTTTTATATTGATGAGATTGCCGACTTTATAGAGGCCAATGCCCTTACCGAAGATCAAAAAGCCTTTAATCAGACGGTTTTATATGGGAAGGATACGGACTTCAAGCAGGTGTTAGATGCCGCTCGCCGCTACCCTATGCTCGCAGAGCGGCAGTTGGTGGTCCTTAAAGAGGCCCAGACGATGCGCAGTTTGGACCAATTGGAGAGCTATATCAAAAATCCCTTGCCCACTACGCTTTTGCTTATTTTGCATAAGCACAAAAAGCTCGATAGCCGCAAAAAACTAGGCAAAAGCCTCAAAGCAGCCGAAAAAGCGGGCAAGGCGGTCCTCTTCGAAAGCAAAAAGCCCTATGAAAATGAGCTGCCTGGCTGGATCCGCCATTACCTTAAAGATAAAGGCGCGCAAATTGAGGAGGAGGCCGGCCTATTACTGGCCGAATATCTAGGAAATGATTTGGGCAAGATTGCCAATGAGCTCGAAAAGCTGCTCATTAACCACCCTAAGGGGCAGTTGATCGGCAAAGCAGAAATTGAGAAAAACATCGGCATCAGCAAAGATTATAATGTCTTTGAACTACAATCGGCCTTGGCCCAAAGGGAAGCCCTCAAGGCGCAACGGATTGTCAAATACTACCAAGCAAACCCCAAAGCAGGCCCCTTGCCCATGCTTACGGGGGTGCTCTACAACTTTTTTAGTAAAGCTTATATTTGTCGCTTTCTCTCCAACTTAGATGATGTGAGTATTGCCGAGGCTATTGGACAAAGAGCTTATGGCCGCCCAGGCCAAAAAACAAAGCGCTTTGCCGATTATCGCCAAGCGCTCAAACATTACTCCCTGCCTCAGTTAGAGGCCATTATTGCCCTGCTCAAAATCTATGATCTTCGCTCGAAAGGGGTGGGCTGGCCTCAGGTGGGCGACATCTTTAATGAGCAGACGGAATCGGGACAGCTATTACAGGAAATGGTGTCTAGAATTTTAGCGCTAGACTAAAATTTAGTTGCAGTTCTAACTAGAAGTCTATAGCTTCGTTTCCTTTGATGGTCTCCCCTGATTTTAATATTTAACCCTTCCAATCATGCAAGAAAAAATTCAAGAACTTCAAGCCCTTTGCGAAGCCTACTTTCAAGCGCATCCCGAAGCCGAAAAGACCAAAATTCAACTGCTTTATATTGCAGAAGATGAGGAGGGCGAATTGATCGAAGATGAACATAATGGCCTCTCGTATTATGCTGGAGAGCCCCCTTATATCGAGGATTGGCCCTATATGGAGGACACGCCCATGCAACATATGCTGACTCTCGATCTTCGGGCCTTACCGCAACTCAATAAGCAGTTTATTAGCCTTTTTGTGGCCGAACCCTTTGAGAACGAAGCCTACGAGCCCTACAATCCCGATACCTTTCTCTATTACCATTCTGGCCAAGTTCGAGATGAGGAACAGGATGCACCCATTGAACCCGTAGACGAACAGCGGCCCATTGCGATGTTCCCCATTGAGGTCCCCACAGCGGCTTTCCTCAACGAGGAAGAGGTCGAAGAAGCCGAGGACTGGGATGGCGAAGATTTTGAACTGAGCGAAGAACTCAACGCCATTCAATTGGCTATTTTTAACTGCTCTTATATCGGCGGAAAGCCTATCTGGCTACAAAGTAAAGATTATGAAGGCCCCTTTATCGGGCAGTTTGATATGGAGCTGGTGCCAGAAATTAACCTGGGCGATTCCGGCATCATGTATATCTTTGAAGAGACCGCCTTTTGGCAATGTTACTAAATAATTCTCGCCAGCTTTTCTTTTAGAAGGGCTGGCTTTTTCTTTTTAGGGGCTGCCCCGCCCTTCGGGCGGGTCGGGCTGTCTCGCAGCTCGCTGATCGCTCGGCCCTGCGCCGCCAAGGGCGGCTGGGTCTGGCCCTGCGGGCCACTGCTGTCCATCCCTCAGCCAAGTCGCTACGCTCCTTTGCGGCGGCTTGGCCGCCTGTTCCATCCAAAAGGACCAAAATTAAATGCGGTAAAAAGCTTTAATCCTATTACTTTTGTGCGGAACTTTAAAGCTGCTCTAAAGAATAGCTTTGCGCCTTTGGCAGAAGAACCAAATTCAAGACCTCATTATAACTACAAAATGAAAGACGAAAAAGCAGCAATCTTAGCCTGTTTGCAAGAGGGCGGCAGCCTGCTCTATCCCACAGATACCATCTGGGGCCTAGGTTGCGATGCCCATAATGTAGCGGCTGTAGAACAGTTATACGCCCTCAAGCGTCGTCCCGCAGAAAAATCATTAATCTTGCTGGTCTCCGATATCGAGATGCTCAAACAGTATGTTTTTCCCGTGCCCCCCAAAGCCGCTAAGCTGATTAGCTTTCATGAACGCCCACTGACCATTATTTACGATAAACCCAAGAACCTCCCCAAAGAACTCTTAGCTGCGGATGGAAGCATAGCAATCCGCGTTTGTCAATCGGCTTTTTGTCAAGATTTTATCCGTGATTTTGGCCGAGCGGTAGTTTCTACCTCCGCCAATTATAGCGGCCAGGCTAGTCCCGCCCACTTTGGCGAAATCGATCCCAATTTATTAGCAGAAGTAGACTATGTCTGCGAATATGGCCGAAGCAATCGCAAAAAAGTAGAACCCTCTACTATCGTCCGTATTGGCCCCAAGGAAGAATTGGAGTTTATTCGACCCTAATTGGGGGAGGTACTTAATTTTGCTATCTTTGCGGCTTCTAATCTATTTGAAAACATAGCTTGCACCTTCCTATGCAATTTGAGATGACGGCCCAAGAGGAGGCCCTGTTTAAAACCATTGCCCAATCCGCTAAGGCCTTGGGCTTTCCTACTTATGTTATTGGCGGTTATGTCCGCGACCGTTTATTGGGCCGCTCTAGCAAAGGGAAAGACCTCGATTTGGTTTGTGTAGGTAGTGGTATCGAGTTGGCAAAAGCCATTGCCAAAAGCCTCAAACCACAACCCAAAGTGGTCACTTATGCCCGCTTTGGTACAGCCGCCTTACATCATAAAAACTGGGAAATCGAATTGGTCGGCGCTCGCAAAGAGTCTTACCGACCCGAATCTCGCAAACCCATTGTAGAAAATGGTACCTTAGAAGATGACCAAAATCGCCGAGATTTTACCATCAACGCCCTAGCTATTTCCCTCAATGAAGCCGATTTTGGCCAGTTGCTAGATCCCTTTGGCGGCCTAGCCGATCTAGAAAAAAAATGTATCCGCACTCCACTGGCTCCAGAAACTACCTTTTCCGATGACCCGCTCCGAATGATGCGCGCCATCCGCTTTGCTAGCCAGTTGGGCTTCGAGATCGAAGAGAAAACCTTTGCCGCTATTCAGTCAGAGCGGGAACGTATTCACATTATCTCGCAAGAGCGCATCAGCACCGAGCTGAATAAAATTATGCTCTCGCCCAAGCCTTCTTTGGGCCTTGGCCTACTCTTTAAGTCGGGCTTACTAGAACTGATTTTCCCTGAGCTTTATGCGATGCATGGGGTAGAAGAAAAAGAAGGCATTCGCCACAAAGATAATTTTTGGCACACCCTACAGGTGGTCGATAATATGGCCCAAAAAAGCGATGATCTCTGGATGCGCTGGTCGGCCCTTTTGCACGATATTGCCAAGCCCCTGACCAAACGCTACTTTAAGGGCCAAGGTTGGAGCTTTCACGGACATGAGGCCGTGGGCGGCAAATTGGTCCCCAAAATCTTTAAGCGCTTTAAGTTGCCGCTAGACCAAAAAATGAAGAAGGTTCAGAAAATCGTGAGCATGCACCAACGCCCTATTCTGCTCACTCAAGACCGAGAAAATATTACGGATTCTGCCATCCGCCGCCTTTTGTTTGAGGCTGGAGAAGACCTAGAAGACCTGCTCTTGATGTGCGAGGCCGATAGCACTACGGCTAACCCTAAAAAATTGGCCCGCTATGCCGATAATCTGCTGTTCTTGCGCCAACGTCTGCAGGAGGTAGAAGAAAAGGACCATCTCCGCCAATGGCAACCCCCAATTTCTGGAGAGGAAATTATGGAGACCTTCCAAATCAAACCCTCTAGACCCGTGGGCCAACTCAAAAATGCCATCCGAGAAGCTATTTTAGATGGCCTAATTCCCAATGAATATGAGGCCGCCCGCAATTTTATGCTGGAACAGGCTGCGACTATGGGCCTATACCCCAAAAATTAGTATGCTATGAATAATCTCCAAGTCAAACATTTTTCTGCCTATACTCGACTAGAAGACAAGGATATCCGTACCGTGGTGGTTCTTGAAGATGAGTCGATCTGGTGGCATGCCCCTGGCTATCCCTGGCAACCTTCGTCCAATGATGGCCTGCCTAAGGATTATAAAATTGCCCATTTTGTGGCCTATAGCCGCTCGCCTAGAGATGGTAGCCGCTATGTGGCGGTCCTTGAAGACCAATCGATTTGGTGGTTTGTCCCTGGCCACCCTTGGCAACCCTCTTCCCATAAAGGCCTACCCGATAATTACCAAATTGCCGATTTTCAGGCCTTTATGCAGGATAGCCAAACGGTTTATATGCTCCGCCTGACTGACCAAACCATCTGGATCTTCACTCCCGAAAGCAGTTGGCAGCCGCTTCCCCTCAATGGTTTACCCCTGAAGGTGGAACCCAAGAATTTGCAGCAATAACTATAAAGCCTCCATTTTAGGAGGCTTTTTTGTGCTTTATCTAAGCTGTTTTGGGGCGGCCGCCACTATGCTGCGGGGCTAAATTTAATGAGGGTTTCAACCCTCATCTATATACTATTGCGAAGCAAGACCATTGTTGCGGTGGGTTTTAACCTACCGAAACGGTCCTCCGCAGCGCTGGGCCTTTTGGCCTTCGGCCATCTTGGCCGAGATATAGGCTAGAGGATACAGGACCCTAGGGCCAAGGCCCTAGGCTAAGGTATTGGTCGCCCCCTACGTCGAGGGGGCTTTTTGTGCTTCGGTCAATGGTTATTGTGGGGGATAGCCATAAGGGCAGAGAAAAAGCGAACAAGGACTTTAGTCCGTCAGTTCGCTCCGTCAACAACCCTGGGCTTCAGCCCAGGGCAGTAAGAATAGAAGTTGTTAAACAAGCTTAAGGGTATAGTGAGCGTATTGTCCCATGGGCTGAAGCCCATGGTTGCGGGTCTATGCAAACTAGCGGGCTAAAGCCCTTGTTTGCTTGTATTAGCATTCGTTATGGGCCGATGGTTTTAACCATCGGCTCATTTTTATTGCAGTCAGTGTGGCCTCTTTTGTTGCTGTAGGTTTCAACCTACAGACCCATATAGCCCAATAGCTGTAAAGATGATAATAAATGAGGAGATACAGGACCTTAGGAGACAAAATCTCTATCATTTAGCCCTGTGGGTTGAAACCCACAGCAAAAAGGGCATCCATTCTAGCCCTAATAAAATGAGCTGAAGGTTAAAACCTTCAGCCCATAACTAGAGGAGGGGGAATTGACTAAGGGAAGGTAGATAAAAGGCCAAAAGATTTAAGTTAATGCGGCTTTTAAGCTGTATTCCATAAAAATATTGCGGAGCAATACCAACGGTTGCCTGGCTGTAGGTTTCAACCTACAGGCCCATATAGCAGGCGGCACAGCCGCCGCAAAGGAGCGAAGCGACTGGCCTAGCGATGCGGAGGGGTGGCCGCAGGCCAGACCAAGGCGGCAAAGCCGCCGCAGGGCCGAGCGAACAGCGAGCCCCAAAGCGTAGCGCCTGCCGCAGGCAGGAGGCCCCAAAAAAAACGCCCTACTGATTATAGAGAAAAAGGCCTAGATCCTGCTTTATCGTGAGGCTGAAAAAAGCCCAAGGGGCTTTGGGCTAGCAATTTTTGTTAAAAACCTATATATTGCTTTTCGTAAAGATTCAATCAAACCGTTAAAGCTATAGTAGAATGCCTACATTAAATTGGATAGGAAAGGAAAAGGTGCTTACGCATCATTTGGATGTTCCTTATCGTCCCCTTTCCCTTTCTTATACTTATGGTGCAGCCCAAAGTGCTAATAAGATTATTCATGGCGATAATTTGCTGGCCCTAAAGTCTTTGTTGCCCGCCTATGAAGGCAAAATTAAGTGCATCTATATTGACCCCCCTTATAATACCGGAAACGAAGGCTGGGTCTATAATGATAATGTGAAAGACCCTAAGATCCAAAAGTGGTTGGGCGAGGTGGTCGGTAAAGAAAGTGAAGACCTGAGCCGACATGATAAATGGCTCTGTATGATGTATCCTCGACTAAAACTATTGCATAAGTTGCTGGCAGAGGATGGGGCTATCTTTATCTCTATTGATGATAATGAACAAGCACATCTGAAATTGCTCATGGATGAGATTTTTGGGGAAGGTAATTTTGTTGAAAAATTTGCTTGGTATAAAACATACTCTCCATCAAATTTATCACATAAGAGTAAGAAGTGCTTAGAATATATCTTGTGTTATGAGAAAAGAAGAAACAATAATCGATATAGAGGCCTTCTAAAGGTAAATAAGGCAGATAACCCATTGATAAAGAGTAGTAATAATGTTAAGGAGCTGCGTTTCCCTAAAGACGCTGTTACAAGCTCAATGACTAAAGATTTTCTTTTTAAGCGAGGAGCTTATGGGACAACTGTTACATCCGTTTTATTAAAAGAGGATGTTTGGTTCAGGGATGGACAATTTGAATCAGATCTAATTTTAGAGTCTAAATTTATATGGACACAAGAAAAATTGAATGAAGAAATTAGAAATGGGACTAAAATTATTTTTAAAACAAAAAGTCTAGCACCTAGATATGATAAAGCGTCATATAAACCAGAAGTGCCACGTAACCTGGTAGATAAAAATGATTTTGTTGGTACTACAGAAGAAGGAGGAGTACTGCTTAAAAATATTTTTGGAAAAAATGTTTTCAGTTATCCCAAGCCGCCTTCTTTAATAAAGTATATAGTGAACTTTTTATCAGACCCCGACTCCATCATCTTAGATTCTTTTGCGGGTTCTGGGACAACGGCCCAGGCGGTATTAGAATTAAACAAAGAAGATGGGGGGAATCGTCAGTTTATTTTGATAGAGATGGAGGAATATGCGGAGCGGATCACGGCGGAGCGGGTACGCAGAGTGATAGATGGATATGGAGCGGGGGCTAAAGCCGTAGCGGGTCTGGGAGGAGACTTTGGGTTTTATCATTTGGGGCCGAGCATATTTAAGGAGAGCAATCCCAACTTTTTGAATGAGGATTTGGAGGAAGAGGAATTGCGGAAGTATATATTTTATACGGAGACGGGCTCTTTGAAAGGCTATCGGGAAAGGGGAGCGGAGGCCCCCTACTTTATGGGGACTTATGAAGATCGGGACTATTTCTTTTTTTATGAGAAAGAAGAGAGTTGTCATTTGACCTATAAGTTTTTGGAGCAGATAGAGTTGTCATCAGATGAGATAAGGGGAGTTGTAATTTATGCTGACTTAAGCTTGATTGGGGATGAATTTTTAGCATCGGGGAAGATTATTTTTAAGAAGATTCCGAGAGATATAGCTAGAATATAGGGAGGCGGAGTGAAAGCAAGCCTTAAAGCTATAGTGAGAAGAGACATATTATATAGACAGTGCATTAACAGACAAGAGCAAAGATGGAATTAAAGGAATACCAACAGGAAGTCATTCAAGACCTAAGACGATTTATTAAATGCTGGGAGCAAAAAAAGGATTTAAAATCGGCATTTAAGTTTTTCTGGGAGTCTCAGGGCGTTCAGATGAAGAGCGAGAATATAGTAGATGGGATGCAGGCCTACAAGCCGAACTTGGGTGCGGAGATTCCGCATGTATGTATAAAGGTGCCTACGGCTGGGGGGAAGACTTTTTTAGCTTGTAATGCTTTGGGGGAAATAGCGGAAGCTTTGCCAGCTACGCAGGCTAACCTTGTATTGTGGTTAGTGCCCTCCAATACAATTTTAGAGCAAACGCTAAAGAACTTAAAGGATCCGGAGCATCCTTATCGGCGGAGATTGAACGTATTATTTAATAATAGAGTCGCTGTTTATAGCAAGGATCAGGTTTTGCAGGGAGCGAGCTTTAATGTGGGCTCGGTACGAGAGCAGTTAAATATCTTGGTGATGAGTTTTGACAGCTTTCGGTCCAGAAAGAAAGTGGATCGTCTCATTTATAGGGAGAATGGAGCCTTGGCTCCTTTCATAGATGTATTGAACAATACGGATTTTCTTTTAGAGGATGAAAATGTGGATAAATATTCATTGATGAACGTCATCCGCAGTCTTCGTCCTATTTGTATTATAGATGAAAGCCATCGGGCGGAAAGTGATTTGAGTGTAGAAATGTTGCAGAACATGTACCCCTCATTTGTATTGGACTTGACTGCTACGCCTAGAACGAATAGCAATTTAATCAGTGTAATATCG
This sequence comes from Saprospira sp. CCB-QB6, assembly GCF_028464065.1. Taxonomy (NCBI): domain Bacteria; kingdom Pseudomonadati; phylum Bacteroidota; class Saprospiria; order Saprospirales; family Saprospiraceae; genus Saprospira; species Saprospira sp. CCB-QB6. The sequence goes on from NZ_CP116808.1 coordinate 3,264,341, forward strand.
GCCAGTCGTTTGAAAGACGAGCAGATGATTAAGTTGCCAGTAATTGTCTATAATCATAATAAGCCGCAGGATGTAATCAGTTCGGCTTTAGACATGCGTCATAACTTAGAAGTAACGGCTAGGGAGCAGGCAGATGAGTACATTCGGCCAATTGTTCTTTTTCAGGCAGAGCCAAAGACAAAAAAGGATAGTGAAACTTTTCAGAAGATCAAGGCGAAGCTAATTGCCAAGGGGGTTCCTGCAGAGCAGATTGCCATTAAAACGGCATATATCAATGAATTAAAGTCTGTGGACCTCATGTCTAGAGATTGCGAAATTCGCTATATCATTACAGTAAATGCATTGAAGGAGGGTTGGGATTGTCCTTTTGCCTATATTTTGGCTACGATTGCTAGTAAGTCCTCAAAAACAGATGTAGAGCAGATCTTGGGGCGTGTCTTGCGTCTACCTTATACAAGAGAGCAAAAGAACCCCTTGCTCAATATGGCATATGTCTTTACCTCTTCAAGTAATTTTACGGCCACCTTAGATAATATTATAGAGGGCTTGAATAAGGCGGGGTTTTCGGATGCCAAGGAACGCTCTGAAATAATCGTTTTAGATGAGCAAGAAGAAGTTGTAGAGGGGGTACAGGGTACAATTGATGAGGAGTTAGTAAGAGGAGCGATTAGTCAGTTCTTAGATGAGGGGGAATTAGATGCTATTCTAGAAAGTAATGCGCCTATTCGAGCCGAATTACAAACTGCAGATCCTGCCCAAAAAGAGAAGATTAGATCGGCTTTATTGGATAAGTTGACAGAGAAAGCATTAGCAGTACATCAGCAAGATCAGCATAAGCGAATTGCCGAGCGAGAAGAAGACCCATTTCTAAGTAAACAAGAGAGCAGAATGAAAAAAATGATCAATACCACTTCTATTAAGGAAGATTATCGTTCTTATGTGGAGGGCATTCAGTTGCCGCAATTTTTTCAAGAGGCGCCTAAGAAATTAGAGCAGTTATTTTCGAGGGGTAAGGAAGAAACAGGCTATCTACTCTTTGATAAAGAATCATTGAAGGAAGACTTTAAGCTGGCCAAGGCGAGTGTAGACATTAACTTTAATCCTTCAGATAAAGAGATTTATGAAATTGATATCCAAGAGGGAGAGAACAGTCGGGAAGGTAATGTAAAGTATAGTCGATTTAGTTCTGACAAGGCCTCGAGGTTTTTAGACTACTTAAATTCGCAAAGCAATAGGGATAAGAAACTAGAGCGGACAGCTGAGGCAATAGTTAGTTCAATGGGGAAGATGCCACCATATTCAGATCAGGATTTAAAGAAATATGTCTTGAGAGTTTTTGAGGCTGGCGAATTTAAAGATCAGGAGATCTATGACTTGGCGACTAATATGCAGGCGATTAAGATTATTAAAAATCACATTGATCGTTGTGGGACTTCTTTTGCTCAGGATGAATTTTACAAAAGGCTAGCGAGTAGAAAGGTGATAATTCGGCCTTCTTATCAGTTTACCTTAACCAATACTTATATTGCTAAAGGAGCGTCTAATCTAGCCAAGGGATTGTATACCAAAGAAGAAGAGGGGAATAAATTTGAGAATGAGGTAATAGATCGAGTTGCGGCCTTAGATAATGTTGTGTTTTGGCATCGCATACCTAGTCGTAAAGGATTCTGCATCAATGGCCCAATTAACCATTATCCCGATTTTTTAATCTACACAAAAAATAAAGGGATTATCCTTGTAGAAACCAAGGGAGGGCATTTATCTGCTACTGAAGATACCAAAGAGAAAGCTCGTTTGGGAGGCCAGTGGGCAAGTCAAGCCAATGCTTTAGGAGATGGGTTTCAGTATAATTACTGTATGGTATTTAGAGAAAATACGGCTATCGATGGGTCTTATACAGTAACGGATTTGATAGCGCTTTTGGCTGAGTTGTAGTTTTTTGGGGCCCGCGGCCAGCTTGCTGGCCGCCGCTATGCTGCGGGGCTCACAGGTCTGTTCGGCCCTTCGGCGGCTGTGCCGCCTCGGTCTGGCCTTCGGCCACCCCTTCGCAGCGCTGGGCCGTTTGCCCTTCGGCCATGGGGCCGAGATATATGATGCCCCTAGGGCCAAGGCCCTAGGCTAAGGTATTGGTCGCCCCCTCCGTCGAGGGGGCTTTTTTGTGCTTCGGTTTATGGTTGTTTTAGGGAATGGCCATAAGGGCAGAGAAAAAGCGAACAAGGACTTTAGTCCGTCAGTTCGCTCAGTCAACAACCCTGGGCTTCAGCCCAGGGCAGTAAGAATAGAAGTTGCTAAACAAGCTTAAGAGTATAGTGAGCGTATTTTCGAGACTGTTCAGGATTTTGTGTATTCAGGATTTTGTGTATTAGAATAAAATTTGGGCCTTTAGCTTGTTAGGATTTGGCCAATAGTCGCCTAGGGACAAGCCCCTAGGCTAATCCAATGGAGTCTGCCCTCTTTGAGGGCCTCAACTGTTGATATACAAGGCCTTGTTTAGTTGTTATTGCAGAGAAGAACCTTATCCAAAGGCCCTCTTTAGAGGGCTGTCTGAAAAAGCTAGCCTAGGGGCTTGTCCCTAGGCGCAGAGAAGGGCGCACACAAAATTTTAAACAGTCTCGTATTTTCCCATGGGCTGAAGCCCATGGTTGCGGGTCTATGCAAACTATCGGGCTAAAGCCCTTGTTTGCTATAAATGATATGGGCCGATGGTTTTAACCGTCGGCCCATTTTTATTGCAGTTCGTGTGGCCTCTTTTGTTGCTGTAGGTTTTAACCTACAGGCCCAGATAGCAGGCGGCGCAGCCGCCGCAAAGGAGCGAAGCGACTGGCCTAGCGATGCGGCGGGGTGGCCGTAAGGCCAGACCGAGCCAGCGAAGCTGGCGAAGGGCCGAGCAGACCTGCGAGCCCCAAAGCGTAGCGCCTGCCGCAGGCAGGAGGCCCCAAAAAAACATTCTCCTCTAGATAGGCTTTCAGGCGGCAGCGTCTAGAGTTTTTGCCCTTCAATATTAGGTATTCGCTTAAAAAAAGCTAATTTAAAGGCCTTAAGACTTCTTAACACAATGGGAACTTTTGTTAAGAGAGAAGCTTTAGGCTAGATGTCTATTTATTTAAGCAGGTTCATGAACCCCTAGATTTAATTATTTCCCTATGATGGAGCTTATCCAGGCGGCCTTATCGGCCTCCAATCTTCTTTGGACCGTTTTGTTTGTCTTGGTCGTTTTGTATTGGTTATCTGTTGTTTTGGGCGCTCTAGATATAGAGAGCTTTGATATGGACCTAGATGCCGATGTGGATGTGGATGTGGATGTAGATGTAGATGCAGACATTGATGTTGATGCCGATGTGGATGTGGACGCAGATGTAGACGCGGATGTAGATGCCGATGCCGACACAGAGGTTGCTGCTGGGGCGCAGGTTTCTTGGTGGATTGGTACGCTTCGCTTTTTCAATTTGGGCAAACTGCCCTTTATGATTCTCTTTTCCCTATTTATTTTGAGTGCTTGGAGCATTTCGGTTTTATTGAACCATGAGGGAAGCTTTTACAATCCAGAGAATACAATTACACTGGCCCTCATTTCTATCTTGCCCAATATTTTGGTCAGTGCCTTAATCATGAAAATTTTGTCATCGCCTTTGGTGCCTATTTTTGCCAAGTTAGATACTTCGGTAAAGGCGATAGACTATAAAGGAAAAGTAGGGACCGTACTTACAGAGATTGCCCCAAATAGTGTGGGCCAAATTAAAGTCTTTGTGAATGATTCGGTCTCTACGGTATCGGCCAAAAGCATAGAAAAGCAAATCAAGAAGGGCCAAAAGGTGCTCATTGTAGATGAGCTCAAGCAGGAAAACTGCTTTGTGGTGGTCCCTGCCGATGAACATTAAGTAGGGCCAATAGCCCGAAGTCCAAAAAATTGCCAAAATACCTACATTATACCTATCTAATTATTGTCAAATTATGTCCGTAGAACTAAATTTAGATCAGCTATCGGAGCTGACTCCCGCAGATTATGTAAAGGCCCTAAAAGCCAAAGCCAATTGGAAAAAAGCTCAGGCGGTCTTGGTCTTAGCCGATTATAAACTAGGGGCCAAAAAAATTAGCTTGATGCTTCCGTTTAAGAAGGAAGCGGAGATGCAAAAGGCCATAAAAAGAGTAAAGCAGGAGAAAATCCACTTGATGAAAAAGACGGGAGGCGGAAGTTTTGCTTTGGAACAAACGGAAGAGGGCCTCAAAGCCAAAATTGAGTTGAAAAAAGGAGGCTTGAGTCCCGAAATGATGCAACAGAAGTTGGCTCCCGTATTGGCCAAGGCTAAAATGGAGCTAGCGGTAGCTGTTGCTGCCGAGGCCCTAGCTGCCGCTTCGGAAGAAGTGCCTGCCGCTGCTACTGCTGCAGCCGCTGTAGCTGAAGCTGCGCCAGCACAAAAACACGAATTAGATATTAGCGCTCAGGCACCCAAAGAGCAGGCGGTCAAGCTACTCGATACTTTTGATCAGTTATTGGACCGATTGAAAAATGCCCAAAGCGATATCTTTGGCAAGCTCAAAAGCCGAGAACATACAGAAGAAGATACGGCAGAGGTTTTTGCCCTCAAGGGACTCTGTGAGCAGTTTGAGACCTATTACGAACAGGCGCAGGATGCGGTAAAAGCAAAGCTGGATAGCCGCTATGCCAAGCTCAAGGATTATAAGGGCAAGGTGGACAAAGTGTATGAATTTACCCGTTCTAATCCCCCCGTTCGAGATGACCAAAACTATAAATACGATGAGGTCGTCGCCGATATTTTCAAGAAAGGCTGGTCCGATACCAATAGTGTAGACCCCAATGATGTGCAACAGGGCTATCTAGGCGATTGCTACTTTTTGGCCGCCGTGGCTAGTTTGGCTAAAACGGATCCTGGGGCCATCAAAAAGCTGATTAAAGACAATGGCGATGGGACCTATGACGTGACCTTGCACGTCTATAAATATTGGATTTCTTGGAATCGCAGCCCCGTAACGGTTAAAGTAAAACCTGAATTTCCCGTAGATGAAAATGGAAATCCCGCTTATGCTCGTCTAGGCGACCAAGAGCTTTGGGTGATGCTACTCGAAAAAGCTTATGCGCAATATCAGGGCAGTTATCAGGATATTCATGGCGGCTATGTAGAAAAAGCCATGGGCCTACTAACGGGAGAAGATGGAGATGTCTATAAAATGAAAAGCTATTCGGCTAAGGAAATCGAAGAGATGATTACCGAAGCCTTAGAAGATAAGCGGATGGTTGCGGCCGATACCAAGGGCAATGACGACAGCCAGCAAACCAAGCTCAAAGATGGGCAGCGAGTTGTGCACGGTCATTCTTATGCGGTGATGGGTGTTAGTGGAGGTAAGATTAAGCTGCGCAACCCTTGGGGCTACTATCATCTCGAAATTGATTTTGATACGCTAAAAGAGTATTTCTATGACTTTAGCATCGGTGATAAATAGATTATTTTTTTTGAGCATTGGCCTGTTGTTTTGTATGCAGGCCTGCGCTCAAGATTCCAAAACAGAAAAAATGACAAAAGAATATATTATTGAACAGGGTGTGCCTGCTCCTTTGGGCAGCGCCACGGTTTCTGCGGCTACCGTAAATGCCGAAATGGCCGTCTTGCTCTACTTTCAAGAGGAACAGGAGTTTGAATTAGAAGTCGGCGATGAGTTCGAGATTCAGGGCAAAAAATACCAGCTCAAATCCCTACATCCTGATGGCAAAAGCCGCAAATTTCCTTACCTTGTACTGATAGAAGTAGGTCAAGAATAGCTCTGAACTACTCCAACGGGCCCCTTGAATGCCCAGATAACCCCAAATTTTACTCAACATCTCTAAAACATTTTGCTCATGTTACTCGTAGCCTTGCAAATTGGGCTCATCGTTGGTGCAGTGATTCTGCTCATCTTGATTGGCTCTCTTATTCTTTTTGCCCGTTGCCACCGAAAGGTCCCCCAGGGACGCGCACTAATTAAAACCGGCTTTGGTGGTACTAAGGTCGTTTATGATAGTGGAATGTTAGTCATTCCCGTTTTGCACAAAGTAGAAGAAATGGATATCTCGATCAAAACGATTGAGGTAGGCCGTACAGGTAGCGAAGGTTTGATCTGTCAAGATAACCTCCGTGCCGATATCAAAGTAGTATTCTTTGTTCGAGTCAATAAAAACAAACAGTCTATTCTTGAAGTAGCTCAAGCCATTGGTTGCTCTCGTGCTTCTAAGCAGGAAACGCTCAACAGCCTTTTTGATGCTAAATTCTCTGAGGCCCTAAAAACAGTAGGTAAGCAGTTTGACTTGATTGATCTCTACACGGAGCGCAACAAGTTTAAGAACAAGATTCTGGAAACCATTGGCACCGACCTCAACGGCTATGTTTTGGATGACTGTGCTATTGACTACCTTGAGCAAACGCCTATCACAGCCCTAAAGCAGGATAATATCCTTGACTCTGAGGGGATCAAGAAGATTGAAGAATTGACTTCAATCCAAATTGAAAAGACCAACTTTATCCGCCGCGAAAGAGAGAAAACCATCAAGCAACAAGATGTAGAAGCTCGTGAAGCCATCTTGCAACTTGAGCTCCAACAGGCAGAAAAAGAAGAGCGCCAAAAAAGAGCCTTGACCATTTTGCAGGCCGAGCAAAATAATGAGGCCGAACAATTGGTGATTGCCAAAAACTTGGAAACCGAACTCAAGCGCAAAGAAGCGCACCGCCAAGAGGGCATTGCCGAGGAAAATAAGGAGCGGGAAATCATTGTGGCCCGCAAAAATAAGGAACGCACCGAGGCTGTAGAAAACGAACGCATCGAGATCGACCGCCTTTTGGAGGTAGAGAAAAAAGAACGTTCGGTAGGAGAGGCCCGGATCGAAAAGGAAAAGGTCCTAGAAGCCAAAAAACGCGATATTCAAGCGATTATCAAAGAGCGTAAGGCCGAAGAGAAAAAGACGATCGAAGAAGATCAAAAGATCCAAGATACGATCCAGTTGGCGGAAGCAGAGCGCGAACGCCAAGTGGCCATGATTAACGTACAAAAGACCACTGAGGCCCAAAAAGTAGAGGAAACTCGCCGTGCGGAAGCCGAAAAAGCGGTGGCGGAAATCAAGGCTCAACAAATTATTATTGAGGCCGATGCTAAAAAAGCCGCTCAGCAGAAGGAAGCCGAAGCGCGCAAAATTGCCGCTGAAGCCAAAGCCGCTGAAGAAGCCACTGTTGGTTTGGCCGAGGCAGAAGTGATGCAAGCCCGTGCCGAAGCCACCGAACTTGAAGGTAGCGTAGAGGCTCGCTTGATTGAACAAAAAGCCCTAGCCGAAGCCAAAGCGATTGAGGCCAAAGCCGAAGCAACTCGCAAACAAGGTTTGGCCGAGGCTGAAGTTAACCGTGAAAAAGGAACTGTTGAGGCCCAACTCATCTCGCAAAAAGGTACCTCTGAAGCTAGCGTGATTGAATTGCGCCTAGCTGCCGAAGCCAAAGGTTTGGCCGCCAAAGCCGAGGCCATGAAGGCCCTAGACGGCGTAGGTCGCGAGCATGAAGAATACAAACTCCGTCTGGAGCAAGAGCGCCAAATCGCTTTGGCCGAAATCGAAGCTCGTCGCGCCATTGCCGAGGCGCAAGCTCGCCTCCTAGGCCAGTCTTTGAGCAACGCCCGCATCGATATCGTGGGTGGCGAAACGCAATTCTTCGATTCTTTGCTCAACTCTATCAACAAGGGCAAATCTGTAGATCGCTTGATCGACAGCTCGCAGCATTTGCAAGATTTTAAGGGTGCACTTTTGGGCAATGGCGTAGAACAAGGCCTATTGAGCCGCCTACGGGAGTTTGCCCAGGAGTACAATATCGGTAGCGATACCCTCCGTGACCTAACCATTTCTGCGCTTTTGTCTCAGTTGTATGGCAAGGTAAGTGGCAACCAAAAAGACCTTATCCGCAGCATGATGGACCAAGTGAGTAGCTTGGGCATCAACAACCAATCTGCTGCCGACTTGCTAGGCTAATTCTGATTTGGGGCCTCCCGCAGCCCTTTAAAGTGGGGCTGCGGGCGCTACGGTCCGCAGCTCGCAGGTCTGCTCGGCCCTTCAGCGCTAAAGCGCTTCGGTCTGGCCCTGCGGGCCACTGCTCCCCATCGCTAGTCCGTTCGGCCCAAGGGCCGGGCGGCTGCGCCGCCCCAATCAAAACTGCAAAAAAAACGCTTAGTGGACCAAGAGGACGGCTAGGCGTTTTTTCATTTCATTTTGGTCCTTGAGTAGGCGGCCTAGCCGCCGCAGAGGCGCGCAGCGCCTGGCTGAGGGATGGAAAGGGGGGCGGCGAAGCCGCAGACCCAGCGGGCGCAGCCCGCGCAGGGCCGAGCGAATAGCGAGCCCCGACACAGCCCGACCCGCCCGCAGGGCGGGGCAGCCCCAAGAAAATCTCCAAAAAAAATTATGGCAAAGGAAAATATAGCCCCAGAACTAGAAGAGGAGCAAAATAGCCAACTCGAAAGCGGTACCTATGAGGTCATTAAGGGCCGATTGAACCGCTATGGAAAAGAGTTGCGAGGCCGCCTAGATGAGCTGAATGTGGCTCGGAAAGAGGTCTTTGGCGCTATTGAGCTAGAACTCAAAGGGAATTCTCGCATCAATACCGAAAATAATTGTGTGGCCCGCGACATTATTGCGGTGGGCGACTTCTGTATTTTTGGTTATAATGTGCAAATGGGCCTTCGGTCCGAAATTAAGCTAGAAGATATTTTTAGCGCCTATCAATTTAATGGCGACCGCTTTGAGGAAACGGAGTTGAGCGCTCTGTTTGAGGGCCAAAATCGCCAGTTTTTAACCGACTTTAGCAACTTATTCCGCTATTATAAGGATGCGGTTTTTGCCAAATTCGCCATTGAGCAGAATAGTCCATTTTTCTATATGGTCTTTCAGCTTAGTGAGGATGTGAACGACAGCAAAATGTTTAAGTGGGAGGTTCGAGATGGGCAATTGCTCTATTTCAACCAACCAGGCGAGCATCGCTATAAATTTCCGGCTCAGCATGAGTTTGAGTGGAAAAAAGTGAGTCGGGAAATGTATCGTTATGGCGATCATCCGCATATTTCCATTTTGGATCGTGTGTTTGTAGAAACCGTGGGTGGCGATTTGACCATCAAGGTAGAAGACAATACGGCTGATGGGCAGGGAATTTATCGGGAAGAGGTGGTTCAAAAGGACCAAAAACTAGAAGATGCAGACATCCAATTTGCCGATTTGGGCAATTTGATTGTCTTGCGCATGGCCCCTTATTTAGAAGATGCCCGTTATTTTGTCTTTAATGAAAAGCTACAAGCTGTAGAGCGAATTGACACCTTAGAACATTCGGGAATTTTGCTGCCGGGCAGCCAAGGGCTCATCTTTGCCAATGGTTTTTATCTGCAAACTGGCGACTACAAAGTCTTTGATAAGGCGGGCGGTAGTGGCTATAAGTTTGAGCGCCGGGTGCAATCTCCCAATGGAGAAGACCATTTATTCAGCTTCTACAATCAGCAAAAAGGGACCTATATTTTGCTCTCTTATAATGTGATTGAGCAGCAGGTGGCCACGCCTATTCATTGCCATGGTTACACCCTTTTCCCGAATGGAGAACTCTGTTATTTTAGAGCAGAAGAGAGTGCGACCAAGCACCATATGATTCAGATTTGGCAAACGCCTTATATTGAGGGCGACATCATCCCCTCTGAGCATACCGATAGCTTTTTGTACAAGGTGGGCAACCGCGATATTGTACGGGCCATGGCCGAATGTCAAGAGCTACTGAGCTTATTGGGCAAGGATGAAACCTATAGCGATCTTTATTTTGATCTGACCAAAAAATCGAATGACATCCTTGATGCCTATTATTGGATCAAGGACCCTCAGGCTTTTGGGATCGATGCGCCCTTGGGCGAGATTCGTCAAGCGGCCAATGCCGCCATTGATGAGTTTGAGAAAGTGCAGGCCATCAAAAAGGCGAGTAAAGAAAGTATTCAGGAAGTGGGGCAGCGGGCCAATACCTTATTTAAGGAGGTCGAGCAAGCCAGCTTTAATCAGATTGGCATCTTCGTCAACTTCTTATCTGAGTTACGGATTATCCGTGGGGAAATCATCTCGCTCAAGGACTTGCGTTATGCAGACCTCCCTTATATTGAAGGCTTAGAGGCCCAAGCTGCCGAAAAGCTAGAGCTTCTTTCTACCGAATGTGTGGCCTTTTTGCTGCGGCCCGATGCTTTGGAGCCCTATATGCAAAAAGTAGATGAGGCCAAAAAGGAAATTCCGGCGGTAGAAACTGCTCAGCAAGGAAAAAAACTAGAAGAGCGCATTGATGGCATTGGTAAAGAGCTAGAAATGTTGATCGAGATTGTGTCGAACCTCAAAATTGAAGATGCGACCCAAACCACTCGAATTATCGACAGCATTACCGATATTTTCTCCCTGCTCAATCAAATTAAAGCGGCCCTTCGTCGCCGCCTCAAAGAGCTCACTTCTGCCGAGGGCCAAGCTGAATTTGCGGCCCAGATGAAGCTGATCGACCAGTCGATCATCAACTATATTGACATCTCGGATACGCCCAGCAAATGCGAGGAGTACCTGAGTAAATTGATGATTCAGGTAGAAGAGCTAGAAAGTAAATTTGCCGAATTTGATGAGTTTATCCTCAAGATTTCGGAAAAGCGGGAAGAGGTCTACAACGTATTTGAGACCAAAAAGCTCAGCTTGGTCGAGGCCATCAACCGTCGCTCATCGGCTTTGCAAACTGCAGCCGAGCGGATTTTGAATGGGGTGCGCAATCGGGCCAATAAATTAAAATCGGTGGTCGAGATTAACGGCTTTTTTGCCTCTGACCTCATGATTGATAAGCTGCGTGAAAGCATTGAGCAGCTTAGAGAATTGGGCGATAGCAATAAGGCGGGCGATCTACAAACCCAGCTCAAAACCATTCAGGAAGATGCTTTGCGTCAGCTTCGGGATAAGGAAGACCTTTTCCAGGGCGGGGGCAATGCCATCCGCTTTGGTCGCCATAGTTTTGCGGTCAATACCCAAACTCTAGACTTGACCATGGTGCCTCGTTCGGGCGGTATGTATTATCATTTGACGGGAACGGGCTTCTTTCAGGAAGTTGAGGACCCAGAATTTTTAGCCACTAAATCGGTTTGGGACCAAAGTTACCCTTCTGAAAATGCCAAGGTCTATCGAGCCGAATTTTTGGCTTATTTGGTGCTCAAAGAACTGGAAGCTGAGCAAAACTGGCTCAAAGAAGATGAAATTTTGCCCTATGTGCAGAAGTTCATGGCGAGCCGCTACCAAGATGGCTACAACAAGGGAATTCACGATGAGGATGCGGCGCAGATATTGGGCAGTTTGCTCTATTTGCATCAGCATATCGATCATCTGTCTTTTGGTCCAGAAAGCCGAGTATTGGCGCAATTGTATTACCTCCGCCATTTGGAGGAAGAAGAGCGGCAGCTGTTGGACAAGCAGTTGCGTTCTGCTGGACAATTGCTCAAATTATTTCCCAAAAGCAAGGAATTTGACCGCTTACTGGAAGATTTGGAGGCGGATATTCAAGATTATTTGGCCCAAACGGCTTTGTTTGCTCCGCATTTGGCGGCTCAGGCCGCGCGCTACTTGCTAAAAGAGCGGGCCAAGCGCAACTATTTCTTGATTTCGGGCCAAGCGCACGACCTCAAGCAGGCCTTTTTGGCCCTTTTAGAGGGGGAGGCTATGCAAAAGGATTTTGAACAGGCCATTCGAGAGCTGGATGAGTTTCCCAAACAGCAATTTGAGTTATTGCGGCAGTGGCTCAATGCCTTCTGCGATAGCCAAGAGCAGCCCAAAGCCTATTTGGATGAGGCCGCTTTGATTTTGTTATTGGGCCAATATCAGGAAAGTCAGGTCTTGCAGGTGAATACACAGCAAGAGCTGCTTGGCTTGCGGGGAGAGCATAACAGCATTGGCGAAAATGGGCGCTATTTCCTCGATTACAACCGCTTTATGGATAAAATGCAGGCCTATATGGCCCAAGATCTGCCTTTGTATGAGCGTTTTATTCAGATGAAAAAAGATTTGACGCATCAGTTTAAGGAGCAGTTGCGATTGAGCGAGTTTAAGCCCAGAGTACTGTCTTCTTTTGTCCGAAATAAACTGATTGACCAGCTATATCTCCCCATTTTTGGCGATAACTTGGCCAAGCAAATCGGTACTTTGGGCGAGGGCAGCCGAACGGATCGCATGGGGATGTTGCTCCTCATTTCGCCTCCCGGTTATGGTAAAACTACCTTGATGGAATATGTGGCCAACCGTCTGGGCTTAATCTTTATGAAGATTAACGGTCCAGCTATTGGACATGATGTGGTCTCTTTAGATCCTTCAGAGGCCAAAAATGCGGGGGCACGCAAAGAGCTCGAAAAGCTCAACCTCTCTTTGGAAATGGGCGATAATGTGATGATTTATCTGGATGATATTCAGCACTGTCATCCCGAGTTTTTGCAGAAATTCATCTCTTTGACGGATGGACAGCGAAAAATTGAGGGGGTTTATCAGGGCCAAACCAAAACCTATGACTTGCGTGGTAAGCGGGTTTCGGTGGTCATGGCGGGTAACCCTTATACCGAAAGTGGGGATAAGTTCCGGATTCCCGATATGTTGGCCAACCGGGCCGATATTTACAATTTGGGGGATATTATTGGAAAAACGCAGGATATTTTCGAGCTCAGTTATATTGAAAACTCCTTGACCTCCAATCCCGTTACCCAAAAGTTGGCGGCCAAATCTATTGATGATTTGTATCCCATTTTGGAGTTTGCCCAAACGGGCCGCAGAGAGGGCCTAGAGTTTCGGGCCAATCACTCGCCTCAGGAGCTTAATGAATATGCGGCGGTTTTGAAAAAAATGCTGCGCATTCGAGACGTTATTCTCAAGGTCAACCAAGGCTATATCAAATCGGCGGCGATGCCCGATGCCTATCGAACTGAGCCGCCCTTCCTTTTGCAGGGCTCGTATCGGAACATGAACAAATTGGCGGAAAAAGTGGTGGCCGTGATGAATGATGAGGAGATTGAAACCTTGTTGATCTCGCATTATAAAGGCGAATCACAAACCTTGACCACCAGCGCCGAGGCCAATATGCTCAAGCTCAAAGAGATGATGGGCCTACAAACTGAGGAGGAGCGAAAACGCTGGGAAGAGGTCAAAGCGGCTTATGTCAAAGACCGTTTGTTGCAGGGCGATGAGCAAAACCCCATGGTCCAAATGGTGGCGCAGCTCTCCAACTTTTCCGATCAACTTGGGAATATCCAGAAGGCTATTCTCAAGGGCATAGAGGAGGCGGCCAAACGGCCTGTAGAGGCGCCCAGCAAACGAACTGCTGGTCCTTCCTTTAAGAAACGCTAGTACGAAAAAGACTTCCATTTTTGGGAGTCTTTTTTTTGGGGGCTGCCCCAGCCTTTGGCTGGGTCGGGCTGTCTCGCAGCTCGCTGTTCGCTCGGCCCTTCAGCCGCCTTTGGCGGCTTCGGTCTGGCCTTCGGCCACTGCTGCCCATCCCTCAGCCTGCGGCGGCTTCGCCGCCTGCAAAACCGTTTACTGCAGCCTAAAGGCCGCAGCCAATCTTGTTGGTCCTCATTTTTCTTGCCGCAGCGGCTTAAAAGCCCCTGCGTCTGATTTTTGTGGAGGGCGGCTGTTTTTAGGCCCAGCAGCTTTTGGACTGCAGGAATGGCCGAAGCGGAGGACTTCCATTCGGCCTAGCGATGTGCAGCAGTGGCCGTCAGGCCAGACCGAAGCCCGAAGGGCTGAAGGGCCGAGCGAATAGCGAGCTGCGAAACGTAGCGCCGCAAGGCCGCAGGCCGCAGCGGAGGCCCCAAAAAAATACCCCCCATCAGAAGATGCTGATGAGGGGTGAAAAATGCTAAAGGGCCTTGTTTATTTCACTTCTAGGCGGATACCTTGAGAATGTGAAGAAAATTCTGGCGCGTACATGCATTGAATGCTGCTAATTCCGTTGCTAAAGTCGCCTTTTTGGGCTACTCGAACAGGGTATTCAAAGACATAGGTTCCTTTGCTCAGATAAGAGAAAAAGAAGTGCGTAGCGGCATCTTTGGTGCTTTCGTAATAGCCTAAGCCACCTTGGTATTTGTATTGGCTGAGCACATTGGTGGGCTCGAAAGCGGCGGCTCTTTGGTCTTTGAGATGGACATATTCCATATCTCGGTCGACACGAAGTTCGATGCGGACCATGACCAAATCGCCTACTTCAAGGCCTTTTTCGGCGGTGATGGGCTGTAATTCTAGACCTCGATCGCCTTTTACTTGCTTAAAGAGCTGCTTTTTGAGTTGCAAAGGCGTTTCTTCAAAGCTTTCAATCTTATCGAGTTGCTCAAAATACTGCCAGTAGATAGCGCCCCAAGCTACAGAAGCATTGGGATTTTTGATTTCTACTTGGGCCATTTTCGGTTCAATCTCCTTGGCAGACCAGCGCTTTTTGATGTAGCCAGTGCCAGGTTCGGGATTCAACGCTTGTTGGTCCAGTAGTTCTCCCCCCAATTTGATATCAATGGGTTGGCTATCGACCAAATAGTTTTCTCCACGGGCCAAAAGGGCATAACAAGCGGCTGCGGTTGCCTTAGTGGTTTTCCAATGCGTCGTTTGCTTGGCTTTGAGCAACCAAGTTTTGAGTGCCTCCACCGTTTCTTGATCATTGGCCACCTCATCAAAGAGTTCGATCATCAAACAATGGCGTTCGATGGGCAATTCATACCAGAAATAGCCATGTGGCGACTGCCAGTACATGCCCATTTCTTCCGATTTGAGGGCTCGTTCTTTCAAGGATTTGATAATGCTCTGTTGTACTTCGGGAAGGTTTTCGTCGCGGTGCAGGGCAAGGGCAATCATGCCTTGCATGTAAATCGACTTCTTGAGGGCGTAAGCCTGCATTTGTCCAGTATAATAGGCTCTAGCCTCTCTTAGGCGGCGGCTTTTCAACTCCACCTTAGGGAAAAAGCTGCGGGCATAGAAATAATGGATCACCATATAGTCCAGATGGTCCTTTTTGAGGTAAGCTTCTGGATCTTCTTGGCGTTTGGCCGTCGCTTGCAAGCGATCGTAATGATCGAGCAGTTGATTATCAATGTAACGAACTGCTTTGATAATCATATCTTGGCTCATGGGCTCATTTTCTTGCGCCACGCCCATTACTTGCAAATGGCCCATGCCTTCTACAATATATTGGCTGATGTACCAGCTATCGCGGCCACCTGGGAACCAAGGGAAACCGCCATTGCCGAGCTGGCGATCGGCCAGTTTGCGCAAGGCTTGTTTTTGTTCTTGGCCCATGCGATTGAGATCAAACAAAACGCCTAGATGCTTCTTTTGTTGGGCCTCTGATTGGGCCTGCAAAACCCAGGGGGTTTCTTCCAAAAGGGCATTTTTGAGTGCTTGGTTTTTGCTCAAATTGCTTTCTAGAGCTTTAGAGCCAGAGGCTTTCCATGCCTCAAACACCCGCTTAATTTTGGGATGTGAATTGGCCACATTAGAGGCCAAACTGTTGGCATAATAGCGAGAGAACAACTGCTCACTACATTCATGGGGGTATTCCATGAGGTAGGGGAGCGACTGCACC
The DNA here is from genome assembly GCF_028464065.1 of Saprospira sp. CCB-QB6. Lineage (NCBI taxonomy): Bacteria > Pseudomonadati > Bacteroidota > Saprospiria > Saprospirales > Saprospiraceae > Saprospira > Saprospira sp. CCB-QB6. Next base: position 3,279,949 of record NZ_CP116808.1, read on the forward strand.
GCATACCAAGCCGGGTTAGGCGTAAACTCTAAAGTATAGCTATAGTGTTCGAGGGTATTCGATTTGCTGAGTTCTTGCATACGCTTAAACTCAAAGTTTTTATTGGTCTTGCCACGAACGGGCAAAGGCATGCTTTCGGTCACCAACATACGGTTGCTCAAAACAGGCAAGCTACTTTCCTCTCCATCGCTAAATTGTCCAGCTTTGGCGACAATTCGATGCACAACAGGAGTTGTCCAGTTGCTAGGAATCTCCAATTTCCAGCTTAGGGCCGTAGCGCCTTTGGCTTTTAGGCTAAAGCTTTGGCGATTGTTTTTATTGGCCCATTCGGTATCAATGGCTTGCATGCTATAGGCATCAAAAAGCAACAATTGGGCTTCGCCTTCTAGCGGATCGTCTACCAAAGAGTTGATCTTGGCCGAAAACTCCATTTTATCGCCTTGGCGGAAGAAGCGGGGGGCATTAGGAACGACCATAAGGTCCTTTTGCGTCTGTACAAGCGCTTCTTTTAATCCTACTTTGAGGTCTTGGGTATGCGCCAAAAGCATCAAATGCCAGCGAGTAAGGGCTTCATTCATTGTAAAGGATAAAATGACATTTCCTTCTTTGTCGGTGCGCAGTTGTGGGAAGAAAAAGACGGTTTCATTGAGGTTGGTGCGGACCTTTACGTCTCCTAAATCTTCTGCATCTTTATCGCTGGCTTCTTTAGACGCTTCAGCTAGCCCACTATCGGCAAGAGGGGGGGCAGGGGCAACAGCTTCCTTCTTTTCTGCTGCTCCAGCAAGCTGCATATCCTCCATCATAGGCTCTTCTTCCATAACGACATTGTCTGATTCTGTAACACTTAGTGTTCTAGAACGAGACTTATACATTCTTCTAGGGCTAAAGCCCCAATCATAGAAAGAAAAGCCCTGCCAGTTGAGGCTACTCCATTTGTGGCTAGGGTAGCTATAAGAGAGGTTCCAGTCGTAGGCTACTACTAGGTTAGCTTGTTCTACATACATACAGTCGGTGGACCAGTTAGCCGTGCCATAATAAGCCCCATATAGCGACAAATTCCAATCATGTCCAGCCAAGGCATCTAATGAAGCATCATAGAGCGAGGCCACTAATTCCGCTTCTACTGCGGCCTTATCGGGACCTGTAATCTTGAGCTCCCAGCGTTCTTCTTGGCCAGGCTGTAGCTTATCTCTAAAGGTAGAGAGTTCTATGTTTAGCTCTTTGTTCGTATGTGGAACATAAACATTGATGCGTTGGCTAAAGCTGCGGTTATAGCGCAGGCCGATTAGGCGGAAATAGAGGTTCCCCCGATCATCTTCCTGAACGGTATAGCTCTGTTTATTCCATTTTTCGCCTAGTTGCAACCAACTTCTTTCGCTAACGCCTTTCCCTTTTTGATCGCGCTCAAAGAGTACAGGGAAATCTGTAGCTGAAGTTAGAGCAAATTCAATCGTTTCGCCAGGTTCTACTGTGAAGCTTGTTTGGTTGGCAAAGAGGAGCTCTTGTACATTTGCTTTTTTAGTTTGGCTATTAAACAAACGGAACTCTCGTTCTAGCTTGATTTCTTGGCCATACTTATCGGTAGTTTTTATAGTCAGGCGATAGTAGCCTGCGGGCCACTTCTTGAGCAATTTCTGCAGATCAATTTCTTTTTGTTCTGCGGTGTTGATGCTGTTTTTTCCCTGAGTTTTAATGACGGCCCAAGTTCGGCTTTGGTCCTCTTGCTTATAGGCAATATGTGGAAAAGCCGCTTTGAACTCTTGCTCTCCCAAGCTATAATAATCGGGCTGCTCCCATTGGCGTTTAACATAAATGTTTTGGGGCTCTTCTAGGCGCTCCCAGCTCAATTCGAGCAGAGCGGGCTCAAAGCCTCCATTGAGGTTGCGGCTATTGAGTTTTAGCTTGCCCAGCTTTTGTCCTTGGTCCAATTCGCTTTCCAAGTTAACAGAAAGGTCTAGGGCGATAGCACCTACCCGAACAGTGGTTTGGCTAGAACGGGTCTCGCCATTGATGTCGGTCACATCCACATAAATGGTATAGTTAAAGACGGGCTGCTTATCTAAGCTGATGCTTTTGTCTGGAACGGCCTCAAATTCAATTTTGGCCACTCCTTTCTCATCCGTTACGCCTTCTCCTTTGGTAATTTCTTGGCTTTGGCCCGACCAGGGGTTCCAGCCCCAATAACGCCAATAGGGGAAGCGCACTTCTCGCACTACTCGATAGCTGAATTTGGCCTCACTAATAGCAGGGCCCGCCAAGGCTTCTGCCTGAGCAAAGACAGCCACTTGATCATTGAGCTTATAGGCTTCTTGCTGAGGCAAGAAGTTTACCTCAAATTTGGGCCGCTTGTATTCTTCTACCAAGATACTATGCTCACTATAATAGCCTTGCTCCAAAACTCGAATACTCATTTCTCCCATCAAGCCTGTTGTCGGAGCAGTGAAACTGCCTTGCAAACTACCATATTCATTGGTCTTGAGTCTTAGCTCTTCTAGCTTTTGCTCATTGACATCAAAAAAGGCAACCTTATATTCTTTATTCTTGAGGAGTTCATAGCTTTCTCCTTTGCGGTATAAGACAATCCCCTTAAAATAAATCGTTTGCCCAGGGCGATAAATGGCCCGATCGCTAAAAAAGCGAGTTTCTTCCCGCCCATTTTCTCTAGGCGCATCATAATCGTAATTATAAAAGCTGCTTTCTGGCAAAAGAAAGTCTTTCCCTTTCTCTACCCGAATGCTATAGCTGTAGTAATCGTCATCTTTCTTGAGCTCCTTGCTTAGCGCATAGCCCATTTCATCCGTAAGTACCGACTTAAGGCGCTTCCAGTTGTATCTATGTTGTCGCTCTCTAAATTCTACTTTTACTCCTTTTTGAGGTTCTCCCGTCCAACGATTGATGACAATAAACTCATCTTGCTCCTTTTCTTGCCGCTGAATGAGACCCAAATTGGTAAATTGAACAACGGCTATCGTATGGGCATTTTTAGCATAGCTAAAGTCCGCATTAGCCGAAAACTGAAGGACATAAATACCAGGATCAGCCTGCGCCGGAATCATTAACTCGGTCCCATGCCACTGAAAATCTCCAGAGTCAATTAACTGATGAGACTGGCTATATAGAGGATCTCTTTTGGCCAAAAAGTCTATTTGCCCCTGATCTGCATAGCGAGTGTCCAGAAAATGCTCTAGCTCCGACTCACTCAACTTGATGAGGCGCAAATGTACCTGACTCAAGTTTTTATAATCCAAACGAATGAGGCCCGCCTGATTCAAGGGTAAATACCGCTCAATCTCCATAGATAAGCCCTTTTGCGCCAACTCTACTTTTAAGGTTTGTGCTTGCTTGGCCCCAAAACTCTTGGGGTAATCCTCAATGATGGCTGTTGCAATAGAATCTGCCACTTTTAAGGCCCAACGCGCCTTGGGATCTGGCCGACTAGGCGAATAAACCCGCCCTATTTGCTTATAATAAGTCGCTTTGGCAAAAATAACTTCGGCCACAGCATCCTGCCCCTCATATTTCTCTTCTAAGGCCGTTAAGGCTGCCAAATAAAGCTGCTGCTTATCCTTATTAATAGATTGTGAATAAGTCCACTTCAAGCGACGCAACTCAAACTGTAACAGGACCAAAGGCGACTTCCGCTCTAGCGATCTGGCCACAATTTTCTGATAAAGTTTAAGCGTCTGCCATTTATGCGAAAAGCTATCTCGGCTCTCAATTTTTTGCTCAACAAACTCTTGCCCAATGGCAAAAAACGCAGGCGATTCTACATAAAACTGATAAGCGGGCTGACTCAAATAGCTGTTCTCATTCTCAAAGAAGTTCAGGGCTCTTTGGGCCAATAGTTCATAAAGCGTAGGCTGCAAATCCGCATCAAAATCTGTCCGAGACAAAATGGGCGCAAATTGCCCCAACTCCAATTCTAAGGCCGCCGGATTCGATAAAGAAGCCCAATACAAAGCAAATGCCTGCTCCGTAATTCGCTCAATATCCCAAGTCCGAATGTCCTTGAGCTCCAAATCATTCACCTTGCTCCGATCCGAAAACTTATAATAATGATTGTTCAAATACTCATGATAAAGCTGAGCTACCATAGACTGCAAGAGCGCTTTTTCACTGCCCTCGGCCTTTTGCATCTCTTCTTCCAAGCGATAAATGGACTTCACTAAACCGTCCTCTTCCAAACTGCCCTGAAACTTGTTGTAATACAACAAGCCCTTGACATAATGCGCCGCTCTAGCCGGTCCAGCCTCTGCTTTTCGAATAATTTGCAGCAAACTGTCCGTCTTTTTAAGGGCCGATTCCGGCAAGCCCTGCCTATCTAAAGAATCAATCTCTAGCCAGGCTTTTTCATAGTTCTGGGAAAACATCTGGGTACTAATTAAAAGGCTAAATAATAGCCATAATGGGTATCGTTTCATTGACTTTGTTTTAATGAAAGAAGATAAGGGGGATTGCCTAGAAGATGCAACTTTTTTCCCAATAGTTGCCCTCCTTTTTCCTCTTTTGTTTTCTTTAAGAGTTGTTGTTTTGGGGCCTCCGCTGCGGCCTGCGGCCTTGCGGCGGTTACTCCCTTTGGTCGTCGAACTGCGCCCTAAAGGGCTTGTTGTCGCTTTGGGGCTCGCTATTCGCTCGGCCCTTCAGGCTACACTTCGTTTCGCCTTCGGTCTGGCCCTGTGGGCCACCCCGCCGCATCGCTAGGCCTGCGGCCCTTCGGGCCTGTAGGATGGATATTATAAACCTACAGCTTGGCCCTACAGAATCTTAAGCAAAAAATACAACCGTCTCCAATATTTCGCTGCTAAGCGAGCTTAGCTCCCCACAGGAAGGGCCTAAACAACTGTTTAGGGTCAAATGTATTTTGCATAAGGGGTTTAAACAACTGTTTAAGCTAAGAATTTAGAGCTGTTGAGTATCTTTTAAGCAGTTTTATGGCCCAGCGATGCGGAGGGGTGGCCGCAGGCCAGACCGAAGGCGAAACGAAGTGAAGCCTGAAGGGCCGAGCAGAACTGCGAGCCCCGAAGCGTAGCGGCGGCCGACCTAGCCGAAGGCTAGCCGGCCGCGGGCCCCAAAAAAAAGGAAGAACGATTAAAATCGTCCTTCCTTAGAGAATGCAGTAGTTATTTAAATAGTCGATACACTTTTTGGAGAACGTCTGTAAGTTCTGCCTGCGGAAAAGTATCGAATTTGCCGTATTCAAAGTTGGTGTGGGTACAAAGTTTTCGGCGGAGGGCCATGGCTTCCCAGCTTAGTTCAAACCAGTCGTTCATGGGGCCATCTTGGCCATAATTGATCTTTAGTTTTTGGCCCAAAACCACTAAAAGCCGATAGAGGGCATCGAGTTGGGCGGGGCTGTATTTGTGCCAATAGGTATAGGTTCGGAAAGGCTGCGGCAAGACGGCCACCTCATTGGCAGGGACCTCAATTTTGCCGCCCAAGGCATAGTAGCGGCCATTTTTCTTCTCCAGAATGCCCCAGCTACAAAGCTCAATGCCCACATAAGATTGATTGACCAAGATATTGTGCTCATTGGAAAAGCCCATGCGTTTGGTCAGAATATGATGCGCCCAAGCGTCGATTGGGAGGCATTGTACAATTTTCCCATCGCTTTCGGCATTGCCCGAGGCGCCCCCGCGGCCAATAACGAAATGGGTACCTACGGGGCCTCGGCGGTCGGCTTTCCAGACCTCCACCACCCGTTCGGGCCGTCCCCCAGAGACCGTATGATGCAAGCAAACGCCAATTTTTTTGCTGCTGCTTTGGATATATTCGCCGGGGCCCAAATCTAGATATTGGTCGACAATAGGGGCAAAAGCTTGGTTATTTTGATTGATTTGCTCATTAATTTTGGCCCAGGTTTTTGGTCCAACAATGCCATCGGCCCAAAGGCCTTCCTTCTGCTGAAATTTTTTGACGGCCTGTTCGGTCACGGCGCCAAAGAGGCCATCGGCTACCAAAGGGTAGCCCAATTGATTGAGTTGTTGTTGCAGGGTTTTTACGGCCTGCCCTTGGTCATTTCTTTTGATTGTGGGATTGCTCATTGGGAGAGGTTTGATGCTGAGGAAAAGTAGTTTCTCTGTGGAGCACATCAACTTTTTGGCCTAGTTGGTCTTGGGTTAAAAAAAGTCTGGGGCTAAAAAACAAAAAAGCCCAGCTAGAAGGCTGAGCTTTTTGGGTAGGTTCCTAAAATTATTTCAGTTCCCCTTTGTTCCAAAGTGCATAATTGCTTAATCCGCACTCCAAAAATTCTTGATATTTATCTTCGTTGAAAACGGCACCTACAGGGGTATTGAGGATGGTTTCATCGGGGGCCATCAGCACATATAATGGCTGAGATATTTGGCCAAAGTTGAGGCGCTCGAAGGCGGCCCATTTATTACCGATATTCCGAATCTTTTGGCCATCGGGAGCGATAAGGGTTTTTTCTAATTTTGTGCGGTCATCTACATAGAGAGAAATGAGCACATATTCTTCATTCAGAATTTTATTGATTTCGGGTTGAATCCAGATTTGATCTTCCATCTTACGGCAGTTTTCACAGCCATAGCCCGTAAAGTCAATCATGATGGGCAGCTTCTGCTCTCTGGCATAAGCCAAACCTTCCTCATAATCGTGAAAGCAGTTTTGTAGGCCAGCGGGGCAGTCGCAGGGGTGGAAATAAGAGTAGCAAGCGGGGGGAGCCAAACCACTCATAATGGGAGGCGTGGCATAGGTGCCCGTTTTTTCATCTACGGTAAAGCCTAGGGCAAAATAAGTGGCCAAGGCAATGCTAAACAAGCCCAAGCCTTTGCGAGGAAGGCTAATTTTAGCGCCTTTCATATCGTGTGGGAAGCGGATGAGGCCCAAAAGGTAAATCCCCATAGCAAAAGCCACGACTACATAAATTGCTAAGAAGGTTTCATATTTGAGGAGCTCCCAGTGCATGGTCATATCGGCCTTAGAAAGGAATTTAAAGGCCAAGGCGACCTCAATAAAACCTAAAACTACCTTTACTACATTCATCCAGCCACCAGAGCGAGGCAAAGAATTGAGCCAACCTGGAAAGGCCGAGAAGAGCGCAAAAGGAAGGGCCAAAGCAGAAGAAAAACCAAGCATCCCCACGGCAGGGGCCAATTGGCCACCCTCTGCGGCTTGCACCAAAAGCGTCCCGATAATAGGACCGGTACAAGAGAAAGACACCAAAGAAAGCGTAAAGGCCATAAAGAAAATGCCTAGCAAACCACCACGATCGGCCGCTCTATCTGTTTCATTCGACCAAGAAGAGGGGAGGGTGATTTCATAGTAGCCAAAGAAAGAAATGGCAAAAGCAATGAAAAGGATGAAAAAGCTAAGGTTGGGAATCCAGTGGGTAGATAACCAGTTTAGGGCATTCTCTCCAAATACAATGGTAACAAACATCCCCAAAGCTACATAGATACCAATGATAGAAAGGCCGTAAATGGTCGCATTGCGAATCCCTTCTGCCTTAGATTGGCTGCGCTTGGTAAAGAAAGAAACCGTAAGTGGAATCATTGGGAAAACGCAGGGCGTCAATAAGGCAAACAATCCCCCAATAAAGCCAAAGAAGAAAATCATCCAAAGGCTGAGGTTGGCACTTTCTACCTCTGTTCCACAGTTTCCACGAGCTTCCGCTGCTTTTAGGCTGCTGCGAATATCGGGGCGATCAATGCCCGTCAATACTTTATTCGGATCGAGTTTGGGCGTAGTTGCTGCCGCGGCCTTAAAAAAGCTAAATTCCAAATCAGTAGGGGGTAAGCATTGCTCCTTATCACAGATCATATAGGTCAAAAAGCCTTCTAGGGCTTTGCTGCTGTCCAAGATTTCTACTCGCTGGCGAATCTCTAGTTGGTTTTTGTATTTGGTCAGCTTCATATCAAAAAGCGGATCAAAACCAGAGACCTTATTCTTAGGATCATTGGTGCTTTCTGTTGGCCCAGAAAGTAGCTTGAAATGATCGCCTTCTACAAAGTTGAGTTTTGTAGCTACGGGACCATCTTCTCCCTCCAAAAACTGTGAGTAAGTATGCCAGCCTTCGCTCATTTCTGCTCTAAAGATGAGCTCATAGCTGTTCCCTTCAATCAAGCGCTTTTCATAGCTCCAACGAATGGGTTGTCCTTCTACTGCGCTGCTTTTAGGCGCTGTTTCTTCCTCTACGGTCAGTTCTTCTTTGGGCGTTTCAGCAGGTGGATCTAGCTGAGCCGTTGTATTGGAAGCATTCTTCCCTTTGGGCGACAGTTGTCCAGATTTTCCATCTTCAGGAGACTCTTGGGCCGACTTGGGCTGAGGTAAAGCCGCCAAATCAATATCAAACTCATAGTTTGTTGGAGGCAAACAACTTTGGTCATTACAAGTCATGTACTCCAGATACCCCACCAAGTGCTGCCGCTTATTGGGGGTGGCCACTGTTTTCAAAATCTGCAAGTCATTCTTATATTTAGTCACTTGCATCTCGAAAATCTCATCAAAACCCGATTTCTTATTTCCTGCATCACTCGTACTTTCACTCGCTTTCCCCACAGGCGTAAACTCTCCCTCCTCAATGGTGACAGAGGTTGCGACTGGCCCATCTGCTGAGGGCAAGAAGAGAGAATAGACATACCAGCCTTTTTCAATTTTGGCCTTAAAGGTAATACTGTATTGCCCATTGCCTAAAGCCTTGGCTTCATGTTGCCAATGAACAGGCGATTGGGCTTGCAAGCTGCCCAAAAGCGCAAAAAGAGGGAAAAAGAGTAAAAGGGTCCTAAACATAGTGATGGATATAAGAAAATACTGTGAAATGCTTGTTTCTAAAGGGTGTTATCTAGAGGTAAACAGCCTTGCCAATCTCATTGGCTTTCGACAAAGCTAAAAAATATATCGCTTAATGGGCGTTAATCAAAGGTTAAGCAGAACTTTAGAGAGTTGTAAAATTGTGACAATGAGTTTTTTTTGGGGCTGCCCCGCCCTTCGGGCGGGTCGCTACGCTTCGGGGCTCGCAGTTCTGCTCGGCCCTTCAGGCTTCACTTCGTTTCGCCTTCGGTCTGGCCTGCGGCCACCCGTCGGGCAGCTCAGCCGCGGCGCTTTGCGCCTTTGCGGCGGCTTCGCCGCCTGTCCTCTCCAAAATGCCTTATAGCTTTTGCAATTGCTGGGCCGCTGCGGCTAAGGTCTCATCGGTTTTGGCAAAACAAAAACGGACCACCTTATTATCGGGCTGCTCTTGGCTATAAAATGGAGAAAGCGGAATGACCGCCACACCCTTTTCTATAGTCAACCAACGGGCAAAATCGACATCGCTCAAATTAGAGATTTGGCTATAATCTCCCAACTGAAAATAACTGCCTCCAGAGGGCACAAATTGAAAGGGCGTATCTTTCATGAGGTCCAAAAAGAGATCGCGCTTAGCCTGAAAGAAGGCGGGGAGCTCCAAATAAGTGCTGGGATCTTCTAAGTATTCGGCTATGGCGTATTGCACAGCTGTATTGGCCGAAAAGACATTGAATTGATGGACCATTCTAAATTCTCGCATGAGCGGAGCAGCCCCCACCACATAACCCAATTTCCAGCCCGTGGTATGCAAGGTTTTGCCAAAAGAATAAGTGGCCAAGGTCCGATCTCGCAAAGCAGGATAGGAGAGGGCCGATAAATGCTTTTGCCCATCAAAAACAATATGCTCATAGACCTCATCACTCAATAGAATGATATTGGTTGGCGCCAAAAGATCGCTTAAGGCCTGCATATCTTCTGCGCTGAAGCAACGTCCAATGGGGTTGTGTGGACTGTTAATGATTAACATCCGCGTTTTGTCCGTAATCAGTTGGCCCAATTGTACCCAATCTATGGCCCAATTGGGTGCTTTTAAGGCATAGGGTACCGCCTTAGCCCCCGCCAACTCAATGGCAGGCACATAACAATCATAGGCGGGCTCAATAATGATAACCTCATCGCCTAGACCAACAAAGGCCATAATAGAGGAAAAGATGGCTTCTGTAGCTCCCGCTGTAATGGTAATTTCTGTGGCTGGATCATAACTGGCCCCATAAAGGGACTCCATTTTTTGAGACAAACGCTGATTGAGCTCTGGCACTCCCGCCATGGGCGCATACTGGTTTTTGTCGGCCAACATATATTTATGGACCAAATCAATCAATCTGCGATCTGTTGGATAATTGGGAAAACCCTGCGATAAGTTGATGGCCTGATGCTTTTGCGCCAAGGCCGACATGACCGAGAAAATGGTGGTTTCTGCCGCAGGAAATTTAGATTGGAATTGGATCATCTTGTTTAAACTAAGGTATGGAATGGAAATGGGCCATTTAGGCGGCGCAGCCGCCCTTGGCTGAGGGGCTGTAGCAGGGCCGCCGAAGGCGGCAGACCCAGCGGGCACCGCCCGCGCAGGGCCGAGCAGACCTGCGAGCTGCGCAATGGCCCGACCCGAGCGAGAACTCATGAGGGTTTTAACCCTCATTTTGTATAGCTTCGCAAAGCGAAACCGCTTTGCGCTGGGTTTCAACCCGGCGGAAGGGGCAGCCCCAAATAAAGGTCCCGAAAATAATAAGTTCTCTTTGCATTAACAAAAAAAAGGAGCCACCCAAAGGCAGCTCCTAATATAATATTATTATATGCTCTGATCTAGCGGAATCCTCTAGGGATGTTGGGCATGCGCATATTGCCTGCGCCTTGCATTTTGCTCATCTGGAACATCATCTTACGCATTTGCTCAAACTGACGCAAGAACTGATTGATTTCCTCTACGCGGTTGCCGCTCCCTTTGGCAATCCGCTTTTTGCGGCTACCATTGATCACACCAGGATTTCCCCGCTCTTCAGGAGTCATAGAAAGAATGATGGCCTCAATTTTATTAAAGGCATTGTCGTCAATATCAATGTCCTTGGCAATTTTGCCCATACCAGGAATCATCCCGATCAAGCTCTTGAGGTTACCCATCTTGCGAATTTGGGCCAACTGCTTGAGAAAGTCGTTAAAGTCAAACTGATTCTTACGAATCTTCTTCTCTAGGCGCTTGGCTTCCTTCTCATCAAAGTCCTCTTGGGCCTTTTCTACCAATGAAATGATATCTCCCATGCCCAAAATACGCTGGGCCATACGATCGGGGTGGAAAATGTCCAAGGTGTCCATTTTCTCTCCCATAGAGATAAACTTGATGGGCTTACCTACAGTGTATTTGATCGAAAGAGCAGCACCACCACGAGTATCCCCGTCCAATTTGGTCAAAACTACCCCATCGTAATTGATGCGATCGTTAAAGGCCTTTGCAGTGTTTACGGCATCTTGTCCAGTCATTGAATCTACTACAAATAGCGTTTCTGTTGGCTGGATCGCTTCTTTTACAGCAGCAATCTCCGTCATCATCTCCTCATCTACGGCCAAACGACCCGCAGTATCGACGATCACGACATCATATTTTCCTTTTTTGGCCTCGGCAATACCGTTTAGCGCAATCTCTACGGGGTTTTTGTTGTCCATCTCTTTGTAGATGTCAACACCCACCTGCTCGGCAACAACCGCCAACTGATTGATGGCCGCAGGACGATAAACGTCACAAGCAATCACCATCACTTTTTTGCTGCGTTTGTTCTTCAAGTGGCGAGAAAGCTTACCCGTAAAGGTCGTTTTACCAGAACCTTGTAGACCAGCAATCAAAACAATACCCGGATTGGCCTTGATGTTAATCCCTACAGATTGTCCACCCATCAATTCGACCAACTCATCCTGAACGATTTTAACCATCAAATCACCAGGACGCACCGATTTCAATACATTGCGTTTTCCTAGGGCTTCATCTTTTACCTTGTCCGTAAAAGATTTGGCAATCTTGTAGTTTACATCGGCATCAACCAATGCACGGCGAATCGCTTTAACGGAGGTGGCCACATTGATTTCGGTCAACTTACCGTCACCCGAAAGGTTCTTAAAGGCCGCATCTAAATTATCTTGTAAATTGCTAAACATAAATATAGAGATCTAATTCTTCTTAGTTGAGATGGAGAGATGATTGGGGTTTAGAGGGGCAAATATAGGCATTTTTTATAGTTTTTTTAAATTTTTTTGGGGCTGCCCCGCCCTTCGGGCGGGTCGGGCCATTGCGCAGCTCGCAGGCCTGCTCGGCCCTTCAGCCTTCGGCCTCGGTCTGCCGCCTTCGGCGGCCCTGCTTCAGCCCCTCAGCCTGCGGGCGCTTCGCGCCCTGTTCCATCCAAACCCCCAGCTTTTAGTAAATAATGGTGGCAAAACCCTTGAGCTCTTTCCTAAAGCCTCGGGCTCCCGAAATCTGGACCTGTACGACATAAACGCCCGCTTGGCATTTGCGCCCATTGTTGTGTATGCGCCCATTCCATTCGGCTCTGGGGTCTGCCGTCCGAAATACTTCCTCGCCCCAACGGTTGTAAATCCGCATATCAAATTGCTCGATAAAGTCTAAGTAACCCTCGCCCCGATAGCCATCGTTTTTGCCATCATTGTTGGGCGTAAAGGCATTGGGTAAGAAGTAAGTAATTTGTGGACTAATATCCACTACCGCCTGAGCCGTATCTGGACAACCATTGCGATGATAAACCACTTGCTGGACCAAATATAAGCCCGTATCTGCATAATTATGTATGGGGTTTTGCTGCAATACTTGCTGCCCATCGCCAAAGTCCCAAGACCAAAGATTAGCCCGCATCGACTGATCTGTAAATTGTATCTCTGGGTTCTGAAAGGAAATCTGTCCGCCATTTAATGCCGCAAACTCAAAGCCCGCAACGGGCTCTTCCAAGATGTCTATCTGGGCCGAAAAGCTGTCTATACAGCCCGCAGGAGAATTGACCCGCAAAGACAAAGGGTAACTGCCAAAATTGCTATAACTTAAATCAGGCTGAGCGGCATTGCTCTGGCGGCCATCGCCCAAATCCCAATTATAGGTATAGCCCTCAATAGGGTAGGGGTAGCCCTCAGGCATAGGCACTGTAGATGGGCCACAAAGTCGAAGCGGCCGCAAATCTACAGGAAAGATGGGCTGTGGCCGCCAATAGACACTATCTGTTGTTTGGTCCTGACAACCATTCTCGTCTTCTACTTCTAATTGGACAATATAATAACCTGTATCGGGGTAGTTGTAGAAATGGTCCACTAAAGGGTCCGTACTGCTATTGCCATCTCCAAAACTCCAAAAACTTTGGGTTAAGATGCCTTGATTACTAGGGACCGAGAGGTTGCGAAAACGCATAGCCCCAATTTCACAAGCATCATAACGACTATCAAAACGAGCCTCCGGCAAACCATTCGCCTGAATGGTATCATAGAAGGTTTGCTCACAACCCGAAGCCGTGCGGACTAATAAGCTGGCAATATACCGCCCTCCATTTTGATAGATATAACTGGTGTCAAAAGCCGTTGTGCTATTCCCATCGCCAAAGGACCAAAGGAAGCTATAACCCGGATAATCATTTAATATATTATTATCAAAGTTAATTGTTAAGGGCACGCAGGCCTCTGCCGAATGACTATTGACCGGGAATACAGGGGCAGGATAATAAGGCATGAGCTGTATACTCGTATCTCTACAAGCATTTACATCCTCTACGATCAATTGAATGTAATAGCTGTCTCTAGGTGGATAGTTAATAACAGTATCCTGATGAGTAGATAAAACAGCGGTTTCTCCATTGCCAAAGTCCCACTCCCAAAGGCGAAGGCTATCTCCCGCTAGGTTAGTCGTTGATTCTTGGCTAAAGAATACCCCCGTATATTCGCAAGAGTCAAAACTATAACTAAACTGAGCATTGGGGTTCTCATGCACTACAATTGTATCGTAAAAATCGCCGGTACAACCCGTAGGAGAAAGGATGTATAAATGGACCAAATACTCTCCAGGCTGTTGATAGAGGTAAGAGGGACTGGCTGCGGTATCTGTTCCCCCATCCCCAAAGTTCCATTGGGTGCTATACCCATTTATCGGATAGGAGTTATTGATGAAGTCTACATTTAAAGGCTCACAACCCACACTATCACTGACATCTACGGCCACAATGGGCGCAGGATGCCAAGCTACTGTTTGGACAATAGTATCTCGGCAGCTGTTGGTATCTTCTACAATGAGTTGGACCTCAAAATCGCCCGCCAAATTATATAAATGGCTGGTGTCTTGGGCCGATAAAATGTTCCCATCATCAAAGTCCCATTGCCAAAACTGTAGGGGCGTGCCCGAAGGGTTGGTCTGGGCCTGCTCATCAAAACTGACGGCCCCAATGACACAAGGATCAAAACTACTGCTAAACTGGGCCGTTGGTAGCTCAAAAATGTCTACAGTATCTAAAAAACTATCCGTGCAGCCTAAAGGCGAAGTAATTACTAGCTCTATCGGATAAACACCCGCCTGCGTATAAATATGGCTAGGGCTGGCCGCCGTATCCGAAGCCCCATCCCCAAAGTCCCAAATGGTACTATAGCCATTGATGGGATAAGAGTTATTTATGAAGCTAATGATAGAAGGCCGACAACCACTATTATCCGTTAAGGTTACATCAATAACGGGCTTGGGATACCATTGAATGCTATCCGAAATCGTATCTGTACAACCATTGATGTCTGTAACCGCTAGCTGAACAGGATAGGTCCCCGCCAAAGCATACAAATGACTACTATTTTGGGTCGTTTCTAGGGTTCCATCCATAAAGTCCCAACTCCAAGCAACAATGGCGTCGCCCTGGCTATTGGGGCTAGATAGATCAAAGAAATCGACGGCCTCATATTCACAACTATCATAGGTATAGCTATAAGCAGCGGTAGGCCCCTCATAAACTTCTATAAGTTGCGCTTGTAGGTCCTGACTGACACAGCCCCAAGGCGAAACATGGGTCAAACTAACATCATATTGGCCTGGATTGGGGTAGGCATGTCCCACTGTTGGACTAAGCGTAGAACTATCGCCATCCCCAAAGTCCCAAATGGTCTGATAAGCTGGCGTAAAGGGGTGAGAACTATGCGTAAAAGTTGCATAATGCGGCTCACAACCATTCGGGTCGTCTACAGTAAATTGAGGAATGGCCGGCGGGTACCAATCTACTGGAAATGCAATCTGTTCCTCGCATCCATTACTATCCGTAACCGTTAAATTGACCTGATATTGGCCCGCATTGGGAAATAGATGGTTGGGATTCTGCAAATTACTGCTCGTCCCATCCCCAAAATCCCAATCCCATTGGGCAATGCCCCCTGGCCCGCCAATGGTTGTCGAGTCGACAAACTGTAAAGGCGGAACGCTTGGGTTACAAGAGTCAATGACAACGGCCCAATTGGGGAAAATTGGCGGATAAACCTCTACGGTAATATAAGCCGTATCCGTACAACCTACTTGACCTGGGTTGGCCACCAACCAACCATTATAAACATCAGGACCAGGAAAAACAATAGTGGGACTTACCAAAGAAGAACTAGCCGCTGTCCCATTGTTAAGGTCAAAACGCCACTCATAAGAAGTGATTAGGGTCTGTGGGGTAGCTGTACTTTGATTGACAAACTGAAAAACATTATTGTCACATTGATTGACTAAAAAACCCTGCCCATCTGCAGTAACAGAATCGGCAAAAATAGCCGCATTGACATTAGAAAAACAGGGCGCGACATTAAATTGGAAGTCCCGCAAAGTAGTACTCAATAGGTTCCCATTTGCATCAAATTCTGAGACGCAAACCCCTACTACATATTGGCCCAATTGTGTGGGCGTCCCCGTAAGCAAGCCTGTATTAGGGTCAATACTCAATGCCGGGTTGGCCGGCATGGGATTACTAGCCGATAAGCCCGCAGAAAAAGGAACATTAACATAGGGCGGAGCTGCTGGGGGAACAGGCGCTGGATCTGCAGAAGAACCTCCAGTAGAAGGAGTGCAAAAGGAATAACGCAAAGTATGTCCGTTCTGATCTGTAGCCGAATGATCAAAAATTAGGGGTTGGTTGGCACAAATAACAATAGGCGGATAATTATTAAAAACAGGACTGCTATTGCAGGCCAACATAGCCGCTCCAGATAAGAAAACGCTATAAGTCGCTCCCACAGAACCCGGCTGTATCAAGTTATTGATGGTGTTGTTTCGACAACAACGCTGATAAGAAATATAGTAGCCCCCAGCATCATAAGGAAGGTTGAGTGTTGTGGTATAAACGCCCTCTTCTACAGCTACACTTCCTGGTGCAACAGACATACAAGGGTTGGTAAGGTCAATTGGAGCCGTGGTTATACTCGGGCTACTCAAACTGAGACTCTGATATAATAAGTTATTACTCCCCCTGAAAATACCAAGGCTAGCAGGATTATCAAAGCCCGCCTGGCCGTTAATCGCATCCCGATAAACCTTGAGGGTAATGCGAATGTTCATCATTTGGGTGCTGTTATTAAAGCCCAAACACTCATAACTAATGACCCCACCCACAATATGGGTGGCCTTGCTCAATGGGCCAAATAAGAGGAGAAAACAAAGGAGAAATAGAGGAGTAAATTTCATTGATTTTATTTTTTAGGCTGAACCCAAAAGATCGTTTTAATGGATTCAATAAATGGGGAGGAGTTTTGGGGCGGCCCCTTCGGCCCTAGGGGCCTTCGGGTCGGGCTGTGCGGGGGCTCGCTGCCCGCTCGGCCCATCGCTTTTTTTCGCTTTGCTCAAAAAAGCTCGGTCTGGCCTGCGGCCACCCCCTGCCATCCCTCAGCCGAGGCGCTCTGGGCGGAGATAGCTCTCTACAAGGGGGCAGGCCAGCTTGGCCGAAGCAGAGCGGGTCCATTTGGCCTAGCGATGTGCAGCAGTGGCCCGCAGGGCCAGACCGAGCCAGCGAAGCTGGCGAAGGGCCGAGCGAATAGCGAGCTGCGGAACGTAGCGCCGACGAGCGAAGCGAGGCGGAGGCCCCAAAACATCAGCAAACTTTGCTCCTTATATAGAGCAGATTATTTTGAGGGCTCAAGGCACTATTCTAAAGTACTTTATACGGATTGAGAATGCCTTTGGGGTCGAAACTCGCCTTAATATTTTTGAGTAGCTGCAGGGCGCTGGGCGCAAAAGCAATGTCCATATAAGGCCGCTGCACCAAACCGATGCCGTGCTCTCCAGAAATGGTGCCACCCAAACTAGTGGTCAGCTCAAAGATTTCTCGGATGCCTTTGGGCAGCTCATTTTGCCAAGCGTCTTCGCTCAATTGGCCCTTAATAATATTAACGTGTAAATTGCCATCGCCGGCATGGCCGTAGCAGATGGAGCTAAAGCCATATTTTGCGCCAATCTCTTTTACGCCACGCAAAAGTTGGGGCAATTTGGCCCGAGGGACCACCGTGTCTTCCTCCTTATATATAGAGTGACTTTTTACGGCCTGCCCAACATTGCGACGGCTTTGCCAAATTTGCCGCTGCTGCTCTTCATTGTCGGCAAAAAGCAGCTCTATGCAATCAAATTGGTCCAAGACCTCCTGTATTTTCTCGCAATCAGCATAAAGGGGGTCTAGATAATGTCCATCTACCTCAATAATGAGTTGGGCCGCCGTTTCTTCTGGAACGGGCAAGGGGCTGCCGCCCATGTACTCAATGGCCCGATCTATAGCCGCCCGCTCCATAAATTCTAGGGCCGAAGGGGTAATCCCCGCCCGAAAAATAGCGGAAACCGCTGCGCAAGCTCCTTCTGCTGAGCGAAATGGGGCCAACATCAACAAGCGTTTTGTGGGCAAGGGAATCAGGCGAAGCACCGCCCGCACCACAATGCCCAAACAACCCTCACTGCCTACGATTAACTGGGTCAAATTAAAACCCGTCGAGTTTTTGAGGGTGTTGGCTCCGGTCCAAATGACAGAACCATCGGCTAAGACAACTTGTAGATTGAGCACATAGTCCTTAACCACCCCATATTTTAGGGCGCGGGGGCCGCCCGCATTGGTCGCAATATTTCCTCCTATAAAGGACCAGCCTCTGCTGGCTGGATCGGGCGGATAATAGAGGCCTTTTTCGGCTAGGGTATTTTGTAGCTCTTCGGTAATGACGCCAGCCTCTACCGTAACTTGCAAATTCTCCTCGTCAATCTCTACAATCTGATTGAAGTTTTCCATGCTCAGCAAAAGGCCGCCAGCCACAGGCAGGGCGCCACCCGCTAGGCCAGTTCCAGCTCCTCTGGGCGTAATGGGAATCTCATTTTCCCAGCAATAACGCACAATAGCCTGTACTTCTTCGAGTCGGGCGGGTTTCAATAGGATTTCGGCCAGAAAACAAAGGTCTTCGGTATGATCCTGTCCATATTGGGCCAAGACTTCTTGGGCACTTGCTGCATTTTCGGGGGCCACAAACTGGGCTAAGGCCTCTTTTTCAGCCTCCGAAAGGATTCTTCTCTTGATGCTCATGTTTATACAGCTTTATATTATATGTATGATTAACGCAAAGAAAGAGATTATTGTTAAGTGGGTCAAGTTTAATCAACTTCCTAAGGCTTTGTTAAGAGTTTATCTGCTCTACTTATTTGGAATGTAGCCACGGAGGCTTACGGACATCTCGGATTAGCTCCGTGGCCGCCACGGAGGCTTACGGACATCTCGGATTAGCTCCGTGGCCACCACGGAGGTCTACGGACATCTCAGATTGGCTCCGTGGCCACCACGGAGGCTTACGGACATCTCAGATTGGCTCCGTGGCCACCACGGAGGTCTACGGACATCTCAGATTGGCTCCGTGGCCACCACGGAGGCTTACGGACATCTCGGATTGGCTCCGTGGCCACCACGGAGGCTTACGGACATCTCGGATTGGCTCCGTGGCCACCACGGAGGCTTACGGACATCTCAGATTAGCTCCGTGGTGGCCACGGAGCCAATCCATCCGAACAATAAGGTCCCGTGGCTCCTTGCACTAACCGATTAACGCCCAACTAACAAAGGCTTAACATTAAATTAGGCCTTCAGATTTTAGTCCTCCTTCTTAAGGGCTTAGCTTTGTGCCAATTTAGGACAAAGTAGGCAAGCAATAGCTTACTATTTAGAACAACAGATAATATCCCTCTTATGAAGCTTTGGCAGAAAGATGGCGTGGCGGTGTCTAAGGAAATTGAGCGTTTTACGATTGGCAAGGACCGAGAACTGGACCTCCTTTTGGCCAAACATGATGTTCGTGGAACATTAGCACATATTCAGATGCTGGAAAGCATCGATCTTCTAGGCAGCCAAGAGCTGCCTATTTTGCAGGCGGAACTCCGTAAAATACATGCAGAGATTGAGGCGGGGAATTTTGAGATTGAAGAGGGGATTGAGGATGTGCATTCTCAGGTAGAGCTTTTATTGAGTCGAAGATTGGGCGATTTGGGCAAGAAGATTCATTCGGGCCGTTCGCGCAATGACCAAGTGTTGTTGGATCTCAAGTTGTTCATTAGAGATGAGATTCAGAAATTGGTGGAACTCGTGGTTCCGCTTTTTCATACCTTATTACAGCAGAGTGAAAAATACAAAGAGGTCTTGTTGCCAGGCTATACGCATTATCAGGTAGCCATGCCTTCTTCTTTTGGGCTTTGGTTTGCGGCCTATGCGGAGAGTTTGGTCGATGATCTTTTAGTTTTACAGGCGGCCTTTAAGGTAGCAAATAAAAACCCTTTGGGATCAGCTGCGGGTTATGGTTCTTCTTTCCCTTTGAATCGTCAGATGACCACTGATTTGCTGGGTTTTGATAGTTTGAACTACAATGTGGTCTATGCCCAGATGGGGCGGGGCAAAACCGAGCGTTTGGTAGCCGAAGCTTTGGCCTCCATTGCGGGGACTTTAGCCAAGTTGGCGCAGGATGTTTGCCTTTATATTAGTCAGAACTTTGGCTTCATTAGCTTTCCGACTAGCCTGACCACAGGCTCGAGCATTATGCCGCACAAAAAGAATCCCGATGTCTTTGAGTTGATTCGGGCCAAGTGCAATAAAATCATGGCCTTGCCCAATGAGATCATGTTAATCACGGCCAATCTGGCTTCGGGCTATCATCGAGATCTACAAATCATCAAAGAGAGCTTCTTGCCGGTATTTGCAGAGATCAAAGATTGTGTAGCGATCACGGATTATAGTTTACAGCAGATAAAGGTCAAGCAAAACATTTTGGACCAAGAGAAGTATCGCTATCTCTTTTCAGTAGAAGTGGTCAATCAGATGGTTTTGGAGGGAATGACCTTCCGCGATGCCTATAAAAAGATTGGGGAAGATATTGAGGCGGGGCAATTTGAGCCGAGTCGAGATATTCAGCATCAGCATGAGGGCAGCATTGGTAATTTGTGTAATGATAAAATTGAGGCCTTGATGCAGTCTACGCTCAAGGGCTTTTCATTCGATAAAATTGAGGCGGCATTGGCGGCCTTACTTAGCGATTAACTTTATATGGAGTTGGCGGAAACGTCAGCTCCTTTTTTTTTGTCAAATTTCTTCAAATAACAGCAACAGTTATGAATCCTAAGCAACTGGTTCAGGAAAAAATCAAAACATTAGGCGGATGGGTAAACACGCATGCGCATCTCGATCGGGCCTATACCCTTACGCCCGATAATTTCCAGTACAGTTATTCTTATCTCAAAGAAAAATGGCATTTGGTCGATGAGATGAAGCAGGCCGCCACGGTAGATGATATTTACCGCAGAATGTCGCAGGCCGTAGAGCTTTTTATTGAGCAGGGCGCACAGGCCATCGGAACCTTTATTGATGTTGATGATAAGATTGAGGATAAGGCCATCAAGGCGGCCATGAAGATTAGAGAGAATTATAAAAACGACTTAGAGATTCGTTTTGCCAATCAGGTGCTCAAGGGCGTAATTGATCCCAAGGCGCGCAAATGGTTTGACATGTCGGTAGACTTTGTGGATATCATTGGCGGTTTGCCAGCCAAAGATGCGGGCAAAGAAGAGGAGCATTTAGATATTTTGTTGTCTACGGCCAAAGATAAGGGCAAACTCGTGCATGTGCATGTCGATCAGTTTAATACGGATGAAGAAAAGGAGACCGAACAGCTAGCGCATAAAACCATAGAGCATGGGATGCAGGGTAAGGTATCGGCCATCCATTGTATTTCCTTGGCGGCTCATCCACGTCAGTATCGGGAGCAGGTGTACGACTTGCTCAAGAAGGCGGAGGTACACATTATTTCTTGTCCCACGGCTTGGATTGACCACAATCGCACAGAGCGTTTGGCCCCCAGCCACAACTCCATCACCCCCGTAGACGAGATGGTTCCGGCGGGACTCAATGTTGCTTTTGGCACAGACAATATTTGCGATATCTACAAGCCTTTTTCTGATGGCGACCTTTGGACCGAAATGCGGGTCATGTTAGAGGCTTGTCACTTTTATAATGTAGAGGAGTTGGCCAAGATTGCCACCGTAAACGGCCTTAAAGCTTTAGGCATCGAGAACTAAAGACTAGTTATCTTCAGCCACCCAATTAGAAAAGCCGTCTCTGTTTAGGAGGCGGCTTTTGCTATTATTCTTGATCTTATTATTTTGGGGCCCGCGGCCGTCTCGGCTATCGCCTCGCTTCGCTCGTCGGCGCTACGTTCCGCAGCTCGCTATTCGCTCGGCCCTTCGCCAGCTTCGCTGGCTCGGTCTGGCCTGCGGCCACTGCTGCACATCGCTAGGCCAGCAGACTAAATCTGTCGACCTCGCCTAAAAAGAGGGAAGAGAGCGGGAATATATTATAGTTAAGTGCTAACTATTTGTTTTACAGTGGTTTGTAAATCTGTCGATCTCCAGGGGTTTTCCGCCTATTGGAGGTCGATAGATTTTGTCTGCTAAAAAAGAGCTGGAAAGGCCCATTTTTAGTAGGGATTTATTACCTTAGCCACGGCCTTTAATTGCACCTTTACGGAATTGAAACTAAAACAAAAAAAGCGGGTCGGCTTTGTATTCTTTACCTTTAATTGCACCTTTACGGAATTGAAACGCTGGCTGCTACGTAGGTTTATTGGCTGGTCCTTTTCCTTTAATTGCACCTTTGCAGAATTGAAAATGGAGACTTATCATCTTCAACTACAGCTTTACAGCATGAGAAAGCCCCAGAGCCATAGCGCTTTGGGGCTTTTTGTTGGTTTAAGGCAAGAGGGGGATTGGCCCAGCGCTGCGCAGCCGTGGCGCAAAGCGCCAGACCAAGGCGGCTTTGCCGCCGCAGGGCCGAGCAGCCCTGCGAGCGGCGCAGCATAGCGGCGGCCGACCGAGGCGAAGCCGAGTCGGCCGCGGGCCCCAAGAAAAAATAAAAAAGAATAATAATAAGTTGCAATTCAGTTATTGGATTATTATTATTGTTACACCTAATCTAAAAGACATAAAAATAAAATACAAAGCTTTTTGCCATACTATATTTGGTTTGTAGGCTTCGGTTTTTGAAAGAAAAACTGATTTTTTTTGTTTTTATGGTCAACTGTCTAGATAGAATGGATAGTAAGGCGCTAGATTTGGGCAATTCTTTAAACCAATAAAACAAGGATGTATGAGAATCTACTTGAGCTGTAGTGCGGCCAAACAAGCGGTTCCTTTTGGGCATTTGCCTGCTGTCGTTGGGGCTGTTCATAAATGGTTGGGCCCTAATAATGATTGGCATGGAGGGCAGGCTCTTTTTTCCTTTTCTAGTTTGGAAGGTGGGCGATTGAGTCGAGACAGAAAAAGCTTAGACTTTGGAAATGGGGCCAACTGGTTTATCTCTTTTTATGAGGAGGGACAGGCCGAACGCTTTATTGCGGGGGTGCAAGAGAATCAAGAGTTTATTAGTGGAATGCGGGTGCGGGAAATGAGCATGCAGCCTTGTCCAGACTTTGAGGATGGGACACATAAGTTTTGGATGGCGAGTCCCCTGTTATTGAAACAAGCTCGTCCTCAAGCCAAGGGCTATACTTTTTTAACCTATGAGCAGGAGGAGGCAGATGCGCTTTTGACAGAAAAGTTTCAGGCCAAGTTGGCTGCTTTGGGCTTGGCTGATCAGGAGGTAAAGCTCCGTTTTTTACGAGATCATGAACAGGCTAAAGTGCGCTTACTGAAGTATAAGGGCATAGCGAATAAGGGCAGTTTGTGTCCCGTAGAGATAAAAGGCTCGGCAGAAGCCCTGCGTTTGGCTTGGTTGACAGGCTTGGGGAATAGCACGGGAATTGGATTTGGCGCTTTAAAATAGGGGAGATGGTACAAGAAATAATTGAGTTTATGGATAAGCTGCCAGCGGCTATTTTGGCTAGAGGGCAGCGCTTGAGAGCGGGCATTCACTTTCTGATTAATATTGATGCCGAGCAGCAAATTTCTTTGGATTTAAAGGAGCACCAATGGCAATATATTCATGCTAAGGCCTCCTCTGCTGCTGAAGGCTGGGAGAAATTGGCCGAGCGACAGGAGCATGCTTGGATGGTAGATGCGAATAAGTGTATAGATAAAGCCTTAAAAGGTGTTAAGGGCTCTAAAGACTGTTTTGGGCCCCAGAAGAAAGGCGATTATTCACTATTTAAAAAATCCAGATTATAGAAATCAACGGATTTTAGTGGTCAGTACTCAAGTTGTAGAGGCGGGAGTAGATATCGATATGGATATTGGTTTCAAAAATCAGTCGCTGCTAGATAGTGACGAGCAATTGGCGGGAAGGATCAACCGCAACTTAAAAAAGGAAGGCGCCGAACTCTACTTGTTTAAGCATAATGAGCCCAGGCTGCTTTATGCTAGTGATTTGCGCTACAAAATGACTAAGGATCTTGCCCAAGAGGATTATCGTCGAATACTAGAGCAAAAGGATTTTGATTTTTTGTATCAAAAGGTTCTGCTTGCTTTGAATGAGTGGAATAAGGGGCTGCTAAATAAAAATCTAGCGAGTTATTTGCTCCATTTACAGCATTTGGACTATCAGAAGGCGCAAGAAGATTTTCAGTTGATTAGCCAGAAGAATATTAGTGTTTATGTTCCTTTGGTCCTGCCATTTAATGATTTGGGACAAGCAAATTTTAGTGCAGATCAACTATTGTTTTTAGAGCGCTTTTGTCCGGCAGCTATCGGTCCAGAAGGAGTAGATGCGGCTGAAGTATTTGCTGTTTATTTGGCATTGATATTAAATCCAGGAGAGCAGTATATACAGCAGCAAATTTTGCTCAAGCAATTGCAGGCCATTATGGCCAAATTTGTTTTCTCTGTATTTGATAGTCCTGCTTTGAGAAGGCAGTTAGCGCCTTTTATTGATCCAGAAAAATCGGAATACGGTTATCTCTATTTATTGAATTGGGAGAGTCTGTATAGTGTAGAAGATGGCTTAAATGAGCAGCAGTTTTAGGCTAGTGAACAGCAATTTTTATGAGCAAGAAAAAAATAGCCCCCTTTTTATATCAATCTTATGTGGTTTGTCCTAGGCAGGCTTGGTTACATGCTAAAGGGGGGCAGATGGAGCATAATTCGGCTTAAGCAGTTGTTGGCCGAGGCCAAGGAAATAATGGATGAAGATTATGATAGCCTCATTATTTTCAAGAGCCGTTCTGATCGATGGGTAGAAAAAGAGGTCATTGGTCGGGAACAGAATGATTTGGATTGTTTTCTTTAGGGGCCCGCGGCCAGCTCGGCTTCGCCTCGGTTGGCCGCCGCTATGCTGCGGGGCTCACAGGGCTGTTCGGCCCTGCAGCCGCCAAAGGCGGCTTTGGTCTGGCGCTTCGCGCCACCCCTGCGCAGCGCTGGGCCAGTAGACTAAATCTGTCGACCTCGCCTAAAAAGAGGGAAGAGAGCGGGAATATATTATAATAAATTGATAACTACTTGTTTTATAGTGGTTTGTAAATATGTCGATCCCCAGGGGTTTTCCGCCTATTGGAGGTCGACAGATTTTGTCTGCTAAAAAAGAGCTGGAAAGGCCCATTTTTAGTAGGGATTTATTACTTTAGCCCACGGCCTTTAATTGCACCTTTACGGAATTGAAACTGACCACCTATCTTAGCCATTTTTAATGTAGGCAGACCTTTAATTGCACCTTTACGGAATTGAAACTATTCGCCTGTGGTTACATTAACTAAGGTTGGTAAGTCCTTTAATTGCACCTTTACGGAATTGAAACACAACCTTTAACAGTTGTTCACGGCAATATGTTGGACCTTTAATTGCACCTTTACGGAATTGAAACATACGGAAACTTGAGAGGCGGCGACTACTCAAGTGTCCTTTAATTGCACCTTTGCGGAATTGAAACTTATAGGCCAAAAGGCCGACCGCAGCCACAATGCCAGCCTTTAATTGCACCTTTATGGAATTGAAACATGTGGATTGGCACACGGAATCCGTTTCGCTTTCGACCTTTAATTGCACCTTTGCGGAATTGAAACTTTGCTTACCGACATTGATGCCGCCTAGCAACTGGAACCTTTAATTGCACCTTTACGGAATTGAAACTGGTCTGGCTCCATTGGTACGCCGTACTCGTCACGTTCCTTTAATTGCACCTTTACGGAATTGAAACGTGGGTGCCGCTGCCGTCCATCTGTATTTCGATGCCCTTTAATTGCACCTTTACGGAATTGAAACGTTTTGCCGCTTACCGTTTCGGCCACTCCGATAGTTCCTTTAATTGCACCTTTACGGAATTGAAACATTTTTGGGCAAAAGCAATTCTTTGATGCGAGCCAAACCTTTAATTGCACCTTTACGGAATTGAAACACAAAAAAACGGGCAAAAACTGATACTAGAATAAGTACCTTTAATTGCACCTTTACAGGATTAAATTTTTGGGAGTTTCAGGGGCAGGTGGTTTTCTGCTATGGGCTGGTTGTAGTCTGAGCAAAGAGCGGGCTAAAGCACTTCTTTGCTATAAATGATATGGGCCGATGGTTTCAACCTTCGGCTCATTTTTATTGCGTTTAGTATGGCCTCTTTTGTTGCTGTGGGTTTCAACCCACAGGTATATATATTCATCCTACAGGCCCGAAGGGCCGCTGGCTGAGGGATGGAAAGCAGGGCGGCGCAGCCGCAGACCCAGCAAAAAAGCGAAGCTTTTTTTGCGCAGGGCCGAGCAGACCTGCGAGCTGCGACACAGCCCGACCCGCCCGCAGGGCGGGGCAGCCCCAAAAAAATGAACAAACTGCCTTTGTAACTTTTCTTTGTGCAAACATTAACTAAGACAAGCAATCAATTCATGATTGTAAGTTAGTTAACCACCTTTTGTATGAAGTACTTAGTTTTCATTTTGAGTGTATGCTGGTCTTCTAGCTGTTTTTCTCAAGAAATTGATCTTCGGGAAATCGTAACCAAATTGTTAGAACATAAGGAGGTTCAAGCGTATTTGAAAATTAATGAATCCCCAACCATACCTATACGGATATTTGATATGTCAGATGTTTTAGCTGACACGACTATTTTCATTCAAAAAAAAGTGGTTATTGTAACAGCTAAACCAAATGGGTTGATTAACCTGAATATGGGATATTTTAAAGAAGTATTTTTATCAGCTAAGTTTGAAGAAATAGATGAAAATATAAGCCTTATGGAAGGGACATTTATTAGCTATGGCTGCCAACCTCTGAGCCTGAAATCTTTTTCCATAGTTTATAAAGAGAGGAGTTCAGAGATTGAGCTTGAGTGTTGTGGAGATGCAAGTTGGTAGTCTAGATGAAAGTAACTAGGCCAAAAAAATAAGCCTCACTGCCTAGTTTTTGCCCTTCTTCCTAGCAAAACTGACGATTTGTCAGAAAAAAAGCCTTGGCACAACTTTAATGTTGCAAGATTGTATATAAAAATGTAGTTTAAGCGCCTAAAAGGGCTAAACCGCAACCCCATACAAATCCTTCAGTAAAAAATCGCTTTTTATGTTTGATCAAAATGAATTTAAGAAGTACGCTGTCAAGCATCTTAATATGGACAGCCTACACCTAGAACAATACGCACAGCAATCTACTCGCGGCATGATGCCTCGCATCCCTCAAATTGGCAACTTTACGCCCAATGTGATTGAGGAGCGCCAAATGAATGTAGCTGCTGTAGACGTTTTCTCTCGCCTGATGATGGACCGCATTATCTTTCTTGGGGTGGGCATCAACGATTATGTAGCCAATGTGGTGCAAGCGCAGTTGCTTTTCTTGGAGTCTACCGACCCCAAAAGAGATGTGCAGATTTTTGTCAATAGCCCCGGTGGTTCTGTAATTGCAGGTCTAGGGATTTATGACACTATGCAGTATATCGCTCCCGATGTAGCCACAATTTGTACTGGTTTGGCGGCCTCTATGGGCGCTGTACTTTTGGCTGCTGGAGAAAAAGGAAAACGTAGCTGTTTGCCTCACTCTAGAGTGATGATTCACCAGCCTTTGGGCGGTATGCAAGGCCAAGTTTCTGATATGGAAATCTCTTACAAATTGATCAAAGAGTTGCAAAAAGAACTCTATGATATTTTGGCTAGCCATACTGGCCAACCTTATGATATTATTGAAAAAGACTGTGACCGTGACAACTGGATGCGCGCCAATGCCGCTAAAGAATACGGTCTAGTGGATGAAGTACTCAGCCGCCAAAAATAAGGGCTAATCAACTGCCCAATCGTTCAGCCCCTTGATGCCCTAGGCCTCAAGGGCTGAACCTTTTTAAGTGAGTGCCTAGCCAACAGGCAGGCTAAATAATGAACCAACAAGAATGTCTAAAAAACAAAAAGAACCCCACTGCTCTTTTTGCCAACGCCCCAAGTCTGAGGCCCAAATGCTGATCGCTGGCATCGAAGGCTATATCTGTGAGTTTTGTGTAGAGCAAGCCCATGCCATCATTAGCGAAGAACTGTTGCAGCCCGAAGGCGAGGCGTTTGATGCAGAAGCCCTGCCCGAACTGGTCCGCCCAATGGAGATTAAGGCGCATCTAGACCAATACGTGATTGGCCAAGAACAAAGTAAAAAGATTCTGGCCGTTGCCGTTTATAACCACTATAAGCGCATCCGCGAAGAAGCTAAACACCAAAAGAAAATCCAAGAAGAGGAGATCGTAGAGGTCGAAAAATCAAATGTGATTATGGTTGGCCGCACCGGAACGGGAAAAACCCTGCTGGCTAAAACGATCGCCAAAATGCTTAATGTCCCCTTCACTATCGTCGATGCTACTGTTTTCACTCAAGCTGGCTATGTAGGCGAAGATGTGGAAAGTATGCTGACCCGCCTCTTGCAAGCTTGCGACTATGATGTGGCCGCCGCCGAAAGAGGAATCGTCTATATCGACGAAATTGATAAAATTGCCCGCAAAGGCGATAACCCTTCTATCACCAGAGATGTTTCTGGCGAAGGCGTGCAGCAATCACTGCTCAAAATGCTCGAAGGTACCGATGTTTTGGTTCCCCCTCAAGGTGGCCGCAAACATCCTGAACAAAAAATGGTGAAACTCAATACCAAAAATATTCTCTTTATCTGTGGCGGCGCCTTTGCCGGCGTAGAAAAAAATATCGCCCGCAGAATCAATAGCCAAGTGATTGGCTTTGCCAAGGAAGAGGAGGAAAGAGTGGACCGCGAAGATTTGTTGCAGTACGTTAGCCATCATGACCTCAAGTCTTTTGGCCTCATTCCCGAACTACTCGGCCGAATGCCCGTTCTCACTTATCTCAACCCCCTCGATCGCGCTACTTTACGCTCTATTCTCACAGAGCCCAAAAATGCCCTGATCAGACAATATAAACGCCTATTCGAACTGGAAGGCATCCGCTTTGAAGTGGAGGAAGCTGCCCTAGATTTTATCGTGGACAAAACCCTCGATTACAATCTGGGCGCCCGTGGCCTCCGCTCTATCTGCGAAGCTATTATGACCGACGCCATGTTCGAATTGCCCTCGCAAGAGGTGGATGAGTTTATCCTTACGCTCGATTATGCCAAGGAAAAACTCAGCAAACGCAAGCTAGCTAGTATGAGCGCCGCCTAATTCTAGCCGCCGCTAAATAATTTAGAGATGAGTTTCTTCCTGTAGAGGCTCATCTCTTTTTTTACTATTTTTTGGGGCCTCCCGCCTTCGGCGGGCGGTTACTCCCTTTGGTCGTCGAACTGCGAACTAAAGTTCTTGTTGTCGTTCGGCAGCTCGCTATTCGCTCGGCCCTGCGCAAAAACAAGCTTCGCTTTTTTGCTGGGTCTGCGGCTGCGCCGCACTGCTTTCCATCCCTAGGCCAGTCGCTTCGCTCCTATGCGGGCCTTCGGCCCTGCTAAACGCAAAAGATAGGGCCAGTTAAATGAGTTCAAGAACTTCTTTATTATCTTTAAGCCTCCTCATTACTTAATTTCGTTTTATGTCTACTTTTCAACGTTTTGCCTTAGTTATTTTAGACGGTTGGGGCTTAGGTCCAGACCCGCAACGCAGCGCCTTGGCCCAAGCGAATACGCCTTTCATTAATAGCTTGTTGCGCAATTATCCCAATAGCCAATTGACTACTTTTGGCCAGGCTGTTGGCTTGCCCGAAGGCCAAATGGGCAATTCAGAAGTGGGACATATTCACTTGGGCGCAGGCCGTGTGGTTTATCAAGAACTCACAAGAATCAATAAAGAAATTGTAGATGGCCATTTCTTTGAGCAAAAACAACTCAAAGCTGCCATGCAAGCTAGCAAAGCCTCTAAATTGCATTTAGTGGGCCTCCTTTCGGATGGTGGCGTGCATGCGCATATCGATCACCTCAAAGCGCTCTCCCAAATGGCCAAGGAAGAAGGACTCGAAAAGGTCTATATTCACGCGATTACCGATGGCCGAGATACCGCTCCCGATGGTGGCAAACAATATATCCAAGATTTAGAAGAGAGCATTGCCCAACACCCTAGCCAAATTGCTTCTGTTATTGGCCGCTATTATGCTATGGATCGAGATCAGCGCTGGGAACGGACCAAAAAGGCTTATGCCCTCTGGACCCAAGGCCAAGGTCAGGGAGTCCGTTCCGCTCAAGAAGCCATTGAAAAGAGTTATGCCGCTGGCCAAAGCGATGAGTTTGTCGAAGCTTATTATATGCAAGATGAACAAGGCCAACCCTTAGCCCAAATTGAAGAGGGAGATGTAGTTATTTTCTATAATTTCCGCACCGACCGCCCCCGCCAAATTTGCCGCGCCTTGGTAGAAGAGGCCTTTCCAAATGAAGGAATGCAGCCCCTAGATATTAGTCTGTATACCATGACACGCTATGACGAAAGTTTTCAGCATACTCAAGTCATTTATGAAAAGCAAGATCTTAGTCAAACCTTAGGCGAATGCCTAGCCCAAGCTGGCAAAAGCCAAATCCGCATTGCCGAAACCGAAAAGTATCCGCATGTCACTTTCTTTTTTAATGGGGGGCGAGAAGAACCCTATCCCAAAGAAAGACGGATTATTATCCCTTCGCCTAAAGTGGCTACCTACGATTTGCAGCCAGAAATGAGTGCTTATCCACTCACGCATCGCATTATTGAGGAGCTAAAAGACCAAGAACCCGATTTCCTTTGTCTCAATTATGCCAATGCTGATATGGTAGGCCATACTGGCGTTTTTGACGCCGCTATTAAAGCCGCCGAAGCCGTAGATGAATGTCTACAAAAGTTGGTGCACCAGCTCATCCAACAAAATTACGGGATGATTATTCTGGCTGATCATGGGAATTCTGATTACATGATTAACGATGACGGCAGCCCACATACGGCCCATACCACTAATCCTGTCCCCTGTATTTTTGTGGCCAAGGATGTCGATAACTACCAAATCAAAGATGGAAGCTTGGCCGATATTGCCCCCACTATTTTACAGGCAATGAACTTGCCCGTTCCCGAGCTCATGCAGGGCCAAAACTTGTTGAAAAACGATTAGAAGAAATGCCTTTAGCTGCCGCCAAAAAAGAACAAAGTTTATATCCCCAAAAGGGCCGCCACAATAGCTACGCCTTTTTGGCCCTTAGTCTGCTACTCTATTTGTTGGGGGGGCTGCTTTTGCTATCTACCTATGGCCAATCGAGTCTCAAACAACTGCGTGAAAGCATTCCCTTTTATATAGAGTTGGCCGATGGAGCTAATGAAGCTGAGGTTTTCCGCTTCCAAAAGGAGCTAGCCAGTCAAGATTACCTCAAAGAAGGGAGTCTACAATATATTTCTAAAGAAGAAGCCTTAGAAGAGATGTTGGCCGATGGCAACCTCAAAGAGGAAGATATTTTGGTCCTTGGCGAAAACCTTTTGCCCAATGCCATCAGCTTTCAAATGAAGAGCGAAGCTTTGGGCCAATATGCCCAACAGCTAGAAGCCTTGGAAAAAGAAGACTTTGTGGTAGAGGTGAGCTACGCTCAAACGCCTTTGTTGGGCGGAGATGACTGGCTGAGCCGCTTGAGTTGGCTGAGTGGCATTTTTGTTCTTTTTTTCATTTTGCTGGCCCTAACGCTTTTGCGACATCATCTGCGTTTGCAGTTGCTCAGCAATAGAGAACAAATTGAATTGCTGCAAATTGTTGGAGCCAATCCCGACTTTTTGCGCCGTCCTTTTTTGCAAAAAAGTATTTATAATGGCTTATATTGCGGGGCCTTGGCCAGCCTTGCCCTCTTATTGAGCATTTGGGCCTTGGGATTTTGGCCCTACCTCAGTTTTAGCGCCTTGTTGACCAATAGCTGCTTGCTTTTGGTCTTTGGGCTGAGCATTTCTTGGCTAAGCAATTGGTATAGCTTAAAAAAATATTTGGCCCAACCACTTTCGTATTGGAGTCAAGAACAAAAATAATAGCATGAGTAGAAGAACTAGAAAAGAGCAGCCCGAGCTGCTATACGGCAAAAAGCATTATGTAATTATGGGCGCGGCCGTTTTGTTGGTCATCATCGGCTTTTTCCTAATGTCTGGGGGAGGAATGGAAGACCCCAATGTTTGGAAACCTGAAGAAATTTATAGCTTCCGTCGGATTACCTTGGCCCCTTTTGTGGTCCTTTTAGGCCTAGGCGTATTTGCTTATGCCCTCTTTTTCCAAACGCCAGAAGATAAGGAAGCAGAAAGCGCTTATCAAGAAAAAAATCAGCCTCAAGAAGAAGCGCCTGAAACGATTTAATTTTCGTTCATTTTTTTTGAGTTTAAGAATTTGGGGCCCGCGGCCGGCTAGGCTTTGCCTAGCTCGGCCGCCGCTATGCTGCGGGGCTCACAGGTCTGTTCGGCCCTTCAGCCGCCTATGGCGGCTTCGGTCTGGCCTTCGGCCACCCCTTCGCAGCGCTGGGCCGCTCAACTGTCTTTTCTCTTTTGGCCCTTTTCTTCGGCGGCAGGGCTTTTCCCTTTAAGCGGTATTCGTCGCTGCGCTCCTCATGCGTAGATAGTTCCCGCCCACCCACCCCTCTACGGGATTCCTTAAGGAATCCCTTCGGGGCGCTTGGGCATTTTCTGCTCCTAGAGGCCCGAAGGGCCCTCGGCTGAGGGATGGAAAGCAGGGCGGCGCAGCCGCAGACCCAGCAAAAAAGCGAAGCTTTTTTTGCGCAGGGCCGAGCGAACAGCGAGCTGCGACACAGCCCGACCCGACCAAAGGGAGGGGCAGCCCCAAAACAAATATAAAAACAGATCCGCAGCAGACAAAGCGGCAAAAAAAGTCATGGAAAACTACATTTACAATATCATTTTAGGGATTGTTCAGGGATTGACAGAATACCTACCCGTGAGTAGTAGCGGCCATATTGAATTGGCCAAATATTTTTTGGGGTATACACCTAAAGATAGCCTAACCTTGTCGGTAGTATTGCATGTGGCCACCGTCATTAGTACTTTGATTGTGCTTTGGAAAGAAGTGGCGAGAGTACTCAAGGGGTTGTTTCAGTTTGCTTGGAATGAGGAGCTGCGGTTTTCGCTCAAAGTGGTTATTTCTATGCTGCCAGCGGCTTTAATCGGGTTGTTATTTGATGAGCAAATCGAGCAACTTTTTGAGGGGCAGATTATTTTGGTGGGTTTCATGCTTTGGCTAACGGGAGCTTTACTCTTTTTGGCTGATCGGGCAAAAATGACCAATAAAAAAGTGAGTTATTGGGATGCCTTTTTGATTGGTTTATCGCAGGCGGTGGCGCTATTGCCTGGGGTATCGCGTTCGGGTTCTACGATTTCGACTTCTGTATTGCTCAAAATTGATAAAGAAGAAGCGGCTCGTTTTTCCTTCCTCATGGTCATTCCCTTGATTTTGGGTAAGCTGGCTAAAGATTTGCTTAGTGGAGATTTGGAGTTGAATTCTGCGGAGAGTTTGCCCTTATTGGCGGGCTTTTTTGCGGCTTTAATCGTGGGTGTTTTTGCTTGTAGCTGGATGCTCAATTTGGTTAAAAAAGGGAAGTTGCTCTATTTTTCTATTTATTGCTTTGTAGTGGGGGGGCTGGCTATAGCCGCCAAGCTCTTGATGGGCTAGTTGGACCAAAACAAAGCGAAGATGAGGTTTGCTTATGTCCACAAAGATATTGATATCCATTGCGTTATTTTTTTCGACCAACCTATTATGGGGGCAAGATGGGCCAAAATTTTGGTTACCCAATGGTTCGTTTGAGGGGGCGCCCAGAGATGCGCTCAATCCGGAGGGTTGGGAAAGCAGCAGTTATAATTCTACTCCAGATATTTTGCCTGGTCCTTGGGGCGTTTATCAGCGGCCAACGGATGGGAATACTTTCATGGGGCTTATTTGTCGAGAAGACGGCACTTTTGAGTCGGTAGCGGCCAAGTTGCCCAAGGCCTTAAAGAAGGATAAATGTTATAAATTCGAGTTAGATCTTTCTCGTTCGCAGGCTTATGCGGGCTATACGGGAGCGGCTTGTTTTCGTTTGTGGGGGGCTCAAAATGCAGAAGAGCCCATGCAGCTTTTGGCCGTTTCGGAGCCAATTACGCATTATGAGTGGAAAACATATCAGTTTAACTTCATCACTAAGGCCAAATATTCCTATATTATCATAGAATGTTATTACAAAACGCCTAGTTTGTTACCTTATCGGGGTAATCTATTGCTAGATCGCTTTTTGTATTTTGACTACTGTGAACGCGCCTAATTATGTCCCAAAAAATACTTGATGAGCTCGCTAAAACGAGCATTCAACTTATGTTAAAAGAGGCCTTTTATGGCCATTTTTTTTCTTCTTTGCTTAGAGATGTGAGCGAAGACACCCAGAGCATGGCTTTGCGTTTGGGGGGCAATCAGATGCTCAAGCTTTTGGTTCATCCAACCTATTGGGAAGAGCAGTTAAAAGGGGCGACGCCCAAGCAGACTTCGGCCTTGCGTTATGGGGCAATCAAGCATCAGATTCTGCATATTGTATTTAAGCATATTTTGCGGGCCAAGGACTTTGGCAACAAGCAGTTATATGGTATTGCTGCTGATTTGGCCGTCAATCAATACATAGATTCGGACCAATTGGAAGAAGAAGCTATACGCTTAGAAGACTTCCCAGATTTTTCTCTAGAGCGTGGTCAAAGTTTAGATTACTATTACAAACGGCTATCTGACGAGCTAGAAGAGATGATGAATGGGGGCGGCGGAGAAAATGAAAATGATGAATTTAATTCGGCCCAACAGAAGCTACAAGCGTTGTTAGAAGAAGAGCATCCTCATTTGGAGCAACACGCTTTTTGGGATGATATTCAGCAACAGAGCCCTTCAGAGCAAAAAATTATTGAGGCTTTTGTCAATGATGCGATTCAAAATAGCTTAGAGCGCTTAAAGACGAGAAATTATACAAATTTGCCAGCCCAATTGCAGGAGTATTTGGACCAATTGATGAAGAGTTTGCAACCTGCAATCAATTGGCGGAGAACCTTGCGGCTCTTTGCGGCCAGTAGTAGCCGAACCCGCATCAGAAATACGATCAAAAAGCCTTCAAAGCGTTATGGGACTAGCCCTGGAATTAAAATCCAACGCAAACAAAAAATTGGCGTAGCCTTAGATAGTTCGGGCTCTGTAAATCAGGAAGAGCTACAACTATTTTTTAGTGAGCTCTATCATATTTGGAAACAAGGGGCCGAAATTATGGTAGTAGAATGTGATGTTGATATTCAGCGGAGCTACCCCTATAAAGGCAAAACTCCAGAGCTTATACATGGCCGTGGCGGCACTCGTTTTGACGCTCCCATCAAATGGGCCAATGAAGAATATCGCCCAGATGCCTTAATTTATTTTACGGATGGTTTTGCACCTAGTCCCGAACTCCGCTGCCGAGTTCCGCTCCTTTGGATGATTACGCCTAACGGTTTAGCAAGTGAAAACTGGGAGGCTTTGCCTGGCCGAAAAGTTAAAATGCAAAGCAAAGGCAGTCTCTAATTTTTTTTGTATCATTGAGCAGATAGGCCCAAAATAGGTCTATCATTATACACCCAATTTAGATCCTATGAAACAAATTTACCTTTTGTGTTTTAGCTTGCTCCTAATGGCTTGCCAAGGCGATGCCCCCAAAGAAGAAACAGCAGCTTTAACCACAACTAAACTTACTGGCGAATGGCTCTGCGTAGCGGGAAGCATTGATGGCAATAGCGAAGATGTACTTTTTGTAGAAGATTCTACAAAGCAACAGGCAGGCGCCCGACTTAAGTTTTTGGCTGAAGAACAACTCGATTTTGCCCTTTTTGAGCAGTTTGGACTCAATAATCCTCAAGCCTACAAAATTGAAGATAAACAATTGGTTATTGGAGGCGGAGAACTTAAAATCGATGTGCTAGAAGCCAAAGACAATGAACTGAAGCTGAAAATTCTCTTTCAAGAAAGAGATATTCGTATGCAGCTAAAAAAACAATAAAGGCGTGGGCCTAACGGCACCAATCATAGAAAAAGTCTTTATATCGAATGCAAAGGGAGTCCGGAAAGGGCTCCTTTTCTCTTTGTGCCCGATAGGCCGCATCTAGCTTGATCGTAATATGATAAACCTCTAAAGAATTGATGCCTTCAAGCTCATAAAAACTATCCAGTCGGTGGACCAAACTATCAATGTCATGATGAAAAGGACTCTCCTTGATTTCTTCTTCGGTCAGTCCCTCTGCTAAAATATCCTGACTTTGGCCCGAGGGCATGATTAACATAAATCCACCAATTCCTACCGCCACGACAATCAACCCAATTACTCTTTGCTCGGCTACCAAACCCGCAGCCAAACCACCTAAAACACAAAGTAATAAAACAACCGAGATGACTTTGCGTGTAGTGGGGTGCATACTCCCTTGTCCTGTTCCCGCTTCTGGCTCCTCAAAGACAAAACCAATAACGGGAAGCGCTCGCAAAGTTTCCATCTCAAATTGTTTGGTAATAAAGGTTTCATCAGCTTTTTTGCCCTGAGTGACCACAAAAACAACAATGATAATCGGAATGAGAATTAAGCGCGGTATCCGCCCCTTATTGGTCCGAAACCAAATTAAACTAAAGGGAATCAAAATCCACAAAATCCGAATAATAGAATGCAAGCTATAAGAAGTGTCCGCCCCATTTAAATCGGCACTATTAAACATACAACGAAGCAACCACCAATAAGAAGAGGCCGTTAAGCCAATCCAGTTGCCCAAAAAACTAATACTCACTAAGGGCACCTGAAAGATCAAGGCCACCACATTCACAAAAATAAATAGAGCCGTGGGCACCACAATAAACCAAATGAAAGAGCCGACAATCCCCCGCGTAATCGCAATGGCACGGTCTACCCCTCTCACCTCTAAGTAGTTGTTTAGACGAGAGATCAAAAAGAGTAAGACGATCAAGGCCACAAACAATCCCATCAAAAGAACAGGAGAGGTCAATAGCTGCTGAACGAGATCTAACCAAGATTTTAATAGTAACATGGGCACTGCTTTGCCCTAAAAGTACAAAAAAAAAGAGGCGATAGGCCTCTTTTCTTCGCTGAACTACTTCTTCAACTCCTCTTTCAATTTCTCCTTGTAGTTTTTTCTAAACTTATTCACCTTCGGACTGATCACCGCCGAGCAATAAGGATTCTTATCCCCATTCAAATTATAATAATCCTGATGATAATCCTCTGCCGCATAAAAACGATCAAAAGGCACAATTTCCGTAACAATAGGGTCCTCAAAGGCCGAGGCCATTTTCGCTTTTACCGCTTCGGCAACTTTCTTTTGCTCCTCCGAATGATAAAAAATGGCCGAGCGATATTGCGTTCCCACATCATTCCCCTGCCGATTGAGCGTCGTCGGATTATGCGTAAAGAAAAAGACTTCCAATAAGTCCGCAAAAGCCAATACCTCTGGGTCAAAAGTAATTTGTACCACCTCGGCATGCCCCGTTTCCCCCGTACAAACTGCCTTATAAGTCGGGTTTTCAACCTGCCCACCAGCATAGCCCGAAACTACTTTTTCTACCCCTTTTAGGTCCTGAAAAATAGCTTCTACACACCAAAAACAACCCGCGCCCAAAGTCGCTACTGCTAATCCTTCCATAGATTCTACCGTTTTGTCGCTTGCGCCAACCACCGCTTGGCTGTTGGCTGGTCCACAAGCGTATTGACATAAAATTAGTACACTAACAGCCAATGAAAATAATGGTTTCCACATAGTTCTTTTCTTTTTAAACGAGATATTTTATCCTCTGGATGTTTATTTGGGGCTGCCCCTCGCTACGCTCAGGTCGGGCTGTGTCGCAGCTCGCTATTCGCTCGGCCCTTCAGCGCTTTCAGCGCTTCGGTCTGGCGCTTCGCGCCACTGCTGTCCATCCCTCAGCCAGGCTGGGCTTTGCCCAGCCTTCGTTCGCCAGCGCATAAGTTTGATCAAAC
Organism: Saprospira sp. CCB-QB6; assembly: GCF_028464065.1. Lineage (NCBI taxonomy): Bacteria > Pseudomonadati > Bacteroidota > Saprospiria > Saprospirales > Saprospiraceae > Saprospira > Saprospira sp. CCB-QB6. Next base: position 3,317,543 of record NZ_CP116808.1, read on the forward strand.
ATTATTGTAAACAAAATAATTATTTTGTTGCGCCTAGCGTTATTTTTAGCTAACTTTAATTGTACTTAAAAATTTAGCTATGAGTAAATATCCTTTTCCCGAAGCTTTTTTGCATTATATCTGGCGCTTTCAATTATACGATAAGCGTTTTTTGCGCACTGCCGAGGGCCAAGAAATTCAATTAGTTTATCCGGGCCATTGGAACCAACATGCCGCAGGGCCCGATTTTTCAGATGCCCGAATTTATATTGGGGGCACGCTTTGGGCCGGGCAGGTAGAGGTCCATAAAAAAGCCTCTGATTGGTTGCGACATGGACACCAAAATGATCCCAATTATGAAAACGTCATTTTGCACTTAGTTTATGATGAGGACCAAATTATTCGGCGGACAGATGGCAGCCGTTTGCCTGCTTTGGCTTTGCGGGGACGAATTTCCCCCGCGCTTTTTGAGCAAGGCATGCGCTTACTGGGCGAGCTAGAACAGCCGATTGCCTGTGGGCCACAACTCCCGAAAATAGATCCTCTGGAATGGTCCATTTGGTTAGAGCGCCTAAGCATTGAACGTTTGGAGCAAAAAGCTGCAGCTTTGGGCAAGCGCCTAGCAGACTGGAGAGGCGATTGGATGGCCTGCTTTTATGAACAGCTCATTGGGCAATTTGGTTTGGGCCAAAATGCCGAAAGCTTTCAGCGATTGGGGCAGGCTTTGCCTTATCGGCTTTGGCGGAAGTACTTGGGGCAGCCCAAGCAGCTAGAAGCCTTGTTTTTTGGTCGAGCGGGCTTTTTGGTCCAAACAGAAGATGAATATAGCCGTGTTTTGGCCCAAGAATACGCTTATTTGCAAGAGAAGGAGCTTCTGGGAGGAGATCTGCCCTTAGCTTGGAATTTTGGTGGGCTGCGCCCCTCTGCCTTACCTAGTTTTCGCTTAGCGCTTTTGGTGGAGCTTTTACAAGTAGAAGATCTTTGGTCCAAATTTATGGAAAGCCAATCCGTCAAAACCTTAGAAAAGTTGTTTGGCGTGAAAATAAAATCTACTTATTGGCTTAGTCATTACCGCTTTGGGAAAAAAAGCCAGCTCCGCAAGCAAAAAAGTTTGGGCAAAGAAAGCATACAGTTATTATTGATTAACTTTTTGCTGCCTTTTCGCTTTTTGTATGCACAGGCTAAGGGACAAGACAAAGAAATTGATTTGTTGCTCAATTTATTGGGCCAATTGCCTGCAGAGCAGAATCAAATTTTAAGAAATTGGGCCCAATGGGGGAGAGCGGCTGCAGATGCGCAGCAATCGCAGGCCCTAATCCAATTGTATAAGTGTTATTGTTTGGAGCGCCGTTGCTTGTCTTGTAGTATTGGACACCGCTTGATTCGGAATCAAGCATTGGACCGATAAAACGGCCCAATTTGGCCGAAGGCCAAAACGGCTGAGGGATGGACAGTGGTGGCCGAAGGCCAGACCCAAGTTTTTTGAAGCGAAGCGAAAAAAACTGCAGGGCCAAGCGAATAGCGAGCCACGATACAGCCCGACCCGCCCGCAGGGCGGGGCAGCCCCAAATCTGAAAACCAAAAAGAACATAAAAAAATAAGCCCAGAACTAAAAACTTAATCATATTAAAGGCTCACTAATTCTAATACGATCGTTTCAATTCCGTAAAGGTGCAATTAAAGGGACGACTGGAAAACTCAAGCTCAAAACCTACTCTAAGTTTCAATTCCGTAAAGGTGCAATTAAAGGTAACCTTCTATGCTCAAGATGGCAGGTTCTTTATATCGTTTCAATTCCGTAAAGGTGCAATTAAAGGAACAATGGAGCGAAGCGACACGGCAGAATATTGACAGTTTCAATTCCGTAAAGGTGCAATTAAAGGCCGTATAAATATAGCCTTTTTATTCCCTAAAAATGGGCCTTTCTAGCTCTTTTTTATCCGCTAAAATCTGTCGACCTCTAATAAGCGGAAAACCCTTGGGGATCGACAGGTTTATAAAGTGCTGTAAAATAGTAGATTATGTATTTTCTGTAATTTGTTTCTACTTTATCCCCTCTTTTTAAGCGAGGTCGACAGATGGAGCCTGCTGGCCTAGTGCTGCGGAGAGGGACCAAAGAGCCTTTTTAGATAGGTTAAAACCCTGCACAAAACAGTATCGCTTTATGCTGAGCATTCTAACTTTCTCCCATCTTGAAAAAAGGATACAAAATTTTAAAGCATAAAAAAAGGCACCCAACAAAAGTTGAGCGCCTTTCTTATCTTAGATCTACTATAGACTAGTGATCGTGACCTTCGTGGCTTTCTTCTTTAGCTTCGCCTTCAGCAGGAGCTTCTTCAGTAGCAGGAGCTTCTTCGGTAACTTCTTCAGTAGCAGGAGCAGCTTCAGGTTTAGCAGCCTCTTCAGGTTTAGCTTCTTCACCACCTTCTTGGGTAGTTTTTTCAGGTTGAGCTTCTTGTTTAGGAGCTTCGCCGCCGCAAGAAGTGATAGCAAAAGCGAAAACCATTACGAACAATAGATTCAAAAATTTCATGGTTGGAATGTTTGATAGATCAAAAAATGTGAATAGTCTGAATATATACAATAAGTGATTATTGTCTAAAAGAGGGGAGCGCCTAGCGCTCGAGAATAACGGGACTCTCTTCTCCTTCGAGAGATTTAGTGATAAGGCTTAGCTTGTTTTCTTCCCATTGGTCAATGAGCCAAGTTTCTGGAGCGCCATCACTATTAGTCACCTTAATTAGGTTTTCTTCTTTGACAAATTCGTAGGTTGCGCTGCTCTTACCATCTTTGTTGAGCATCGATACCTCTCCGTCGACATTGAATTCAATGACTAGGGATCCTTTTTCTACTTTTTCGTTGTTCATGTCAACAACAAACCACTTGCCTAAAAGTGTTTTTTCGGCAGCCTTGGCTGCTTCTTCTTTTTGGCTAGAATCCTGAGCATTTACAGCTTTGGGATCTTCGTTGTTTTCCGCTTTGGGAGCTTCATTGTTGCAAGAAAAAAGGAGAATGCTAAAGAGCAAAAAAAGGAAAGGGTGAAAAACCTTATTCATTTATATGAGGTATAATTTTGACTTGAGCTTAACTTCAAGCTTCGGGTTCATTTAAAAAGCGGCTACAAAATTAAACAAAAGTCTATTAAGCCATTTAAATCCTAGGTTAATTTTTGTTGTATTCTTGTTTTTTTTTGAGCGTGCCCATTTTTGTTCATGAAAACTAGGAAATAATCTATAAATTATACGCCTTTACAAGATGTAGTAGCTGCAATTTATTAAGTTTTTTTTAACAGCCTAGTGATATGGACCCCAAACATCAAAAAAATTTAGATTTTCTGCAAGAACAGAGTCCTTTGAGCGCAGAAGATAACCTAGAAATTTTTGAGCGGCATAAATATGATTTGCGGCTTTCTTTGTGGGAGGCGCTTTGGCCAAAGGAAGAAAAGGAAGCCTTATTTTTGATTTATGAGGGGGGCAATTACGAGTTGTCAGAACGTTTGCAGGCTCTAGAAAAGTTGCTGCTATTTTACTGTCCCAATCCTAAATTTAAGGCCATTATGTTGGACTTAAAGCGGAGGAAGACCGTGAAAATTAAGCCCACAACTGCCGAAAATTTGCAAAAGTTCCGAAGGATTCCAACAAAAGCAGAAATTTTTAGATTTTTTGATGCCTTGGGAAGTAAAGATGAAGTTTTAGCGAGTCGTTTGTTGCTGGGCCTGCAAGATTTTGGTCGAGAAGTAGCCACTCAAGAGCGTTATATTCAGATGATGGCGGAGGCCGATGATTTATCCTTAGCCGATGCGGCTCTTACGCTTTTGGCCCGAATTCCAGGGGCTTTTGCTCGTTCTTTACCGCTATATCAGTTTTTATTGCATCAACCGAATCGCCGTTTTCAGGTACTTAAAAATTTGCAAGGGGCTAGGGGGCTAAATCCAGAGTTATTATTCAGCTTTTTTCGGCCTATCATTGGCGAATATGAGCGTTTGGCGCGTAAGGAGGGAATGATGAACGATCTTTGGCCAGAAATGCAACTGATTCGGAGCATTTTGGCCAATAATGGGGGAGGGGGCCGAGTCTGGCAATTTGAATCGGAAGTATTGAGGTAAGCATAAAAAAAGACCAAAGCTAATTTAGCTTTGGTCTTTTTATTTAACCCTCGCAGCCATCAAATAGCTCATTGAAGTAGGACTGTTTTTTTAGCTCATTATAACAGCCGTTAAAAATAATCTCTCCCTTATCCAAAACAATGACTCGTTTACAACGAGCGGCTAGTTCAGACGAACGACTAACAGCAACTAAGGTCCAAGGTGCATTGGGCGCAGTAAGTAAATTTGTCAACATCCGCTTTTCTCTACTCTCTAAACCAACCAAGAGGTTTTCTGCAGCTAAAAAGCGCGGATGGTCCACAATACAACGGGCCAATAAAATCTTTTTGATTGTAGATTGCGATAGCCCTTGTCCATCTGAGGGAATAACGGCATCTAATCCCTCAGGATGCTCCTGTAAAAAGCGATCTAAGCCCACCGCTCTACAAGTAGATAGAACATCTTGGGCCGTAACATCTTTACGCCCCATGGTAATATTCTCTCTAAGGCTGCCAAAAAATAAGTGCTCCTCCCGCAAGTAATCGCCCATATAAGAGCGCAAACTACTCAAATTGAGGTTGCGAATAGGCATTTGATTATAGTCAATGGTTCCCTTGAAGTTTTGGTAAAGCCCTAGTAAAATCCGCAAAAGCGTCGTTTTGCCCGAATCGGCAAATCCAGTGATACAAAGGTGCTCACTCCCCCCCAATTCAAAAGAAATATCTCGGAGGACAGGGGGCATTAAGGGTTCTGGATGATAGCTCATTTTATGCACCCGCAAATGAATGCCTTTGTTGCCCACAATTTCTTTAAAATCAATTCCCTTTTCCTCCTCCAATGGCAAATCGGTTACATGGGCAATCTTTTCAATAGCCGTGAGTACGTCAAAAACAGTTTCCATACTCAAGATGATCTTTTCTAAGGCATTGAGCACCATGATGATCATAATCTCTGCAGCGACAAATTGCCCAATGTTCATCTCATTCGAAATAACTAAACCACCACCCAATAACAAAAGAGCCAAAGTAGCCCCACCCCGAACACCAACCATGCTCATAAACTGCTGCCGGTAGACCGCAAAGTGACTTTGCCGATGCTTGAGGTAACTGCCCACCAACTCATCCGTTTTTTCTAAAGGATATTGCGTGCGACCTGCCAATTTAAAAGAGCCCATGGTCCGCCCCAATTCCTCTAACCAATAAGCAACTTTGTACTTATACTTAGACTCTCGCAAACTACTCGCTAAACCCTCTTGATAAGTGAAATACAAAATGGCAAAAAGAACCAAAAGTAAAGTCAAACCAAAAAAGACAAAGAAAGGATGATAGGTGGCCAACAAAATAAGCCCAAATAAAATCTGCAAAACAGAAGCGGGCAAATCAATGATGAGCTTGGGCACCCCCTTTTGCACCGATAAGGTATCAAAAAAACGGTTGGCCAGTTCCGGCGCATAAGCCTCCCGAATGCTTTCCATCTTAAATCTTGGAATCCGATAGGCAAACTCAAAAGCCGAACGAGTAAATATCCGCTGCTGAATCCCCTCCGCAATCAAAACTTGCATATAACGCGTAATCCCTACCGCTACACTGGCCCCCGTAATGATAAAACAGAGGGTGTACCAACTGGTCGTCGTCTCCCCAATCGCAATGTAGTTAATTATAGCTTGAATACCCAAGGGAATGCCAAGGCCCAAAAGACCCGCAAAAAAGGCGTAAAAACTGACTAAATAAATATCTTTGCGGTCAAGGTACAACATCTTGCCGAGCCGCTTGAAGGGCGTTAGAGAAGGCTTAATCTGAGCCATAAAGTGATTTAGAAGGGCTTAAAATGATAGTATTACTATCGAAAATACGGTTTCCTATTCCACAACAGCAAAAAAAAGCAAAGGTTTTTATGCTAAATTTAGATTTTTATAAAAATATTAAGGAAGAGTTAGCAGATGGCCCCACCCAACTGGTGGCCGTTTCTAAAACTAAACCCGCGGCCGCTATTCAGGCCCTATATGAGCAAGGACAACGCATTTTTGGAGAGAACAAAGTGCAGGAATTAGTAGATAAAGCAGCCCTTTTGCCCCAAGATATCCAATGGCATCTCATCGGCCATCTACAGCGCAATAAAGTGAAATATATCGCCCCTTTTGTGAGCCTTATTCATGCCGTTGATAGCCTCCGACTTTTAAAGGAAATTAACAAAGAGGCAAAAAAAAATAACAGAATTATTTCCTGTCTGCTCCAATTCCATATCGCTCAAGAAGATAGTAAATTTGGCCTCGATTTGGCCGAAGCAAAAGCATTGTTGCAGTCCGAAGACTACGCCCAAATGCAACATATCAAAATTGTCGGCCTGATGGGAATGGCCAGTTTTACCGATAATCAAGAACAGGTTTTGGCCGAGTTTGGCCAATTAGCCAACTATTTCCAAGAACTCAAAGCAGCATTTTTTGCCCAAAATGACGACTTTAAAGAGCTCTCTATGGGCATGTCTGGCGATTACCAACTGGCCCTGCAAGAAGGTAGCACTCTCGTCCGTATCGGCTCTGCCCTTTTTGGCCATCGTTAAAAAGATGATTTGGGGCTGCCCCTCCCTTCGGTCGGGTCGGGCTGTTTCGCAGCTCGCTGATTGCTCGGCCCTGCAGCACTAAAGCGCTTTGGTCTGGCCCTTCGGGCCACTGCTGTCCATCCCTCAGCCTGCGGCGGCTTCGCCGCCTGCAAAACCGCAAAATAAAACCAGCATGAAAGAGGAACTTTCCGCAAATTATTGGCAAGGACGATATCTGGACCAAAATACGGGCTGGAACGCAGGCCGCTGTACCCGCCCTATCGCTACATATATCGACCAACTCCAAGATGTAAAGCTCAAAATTCTTATTCCAGGCTGTGGCCATGGCCATGAAGCTCAATATCTCTACGAAAAAGGCTTTCGCAATATCCACCTCTGCGATTGGGCCCAAAAACCTTTGAACCAACTCCAAGAAAAATTAAGCGAATTACCCGCTAATCACTTCCATCAAGGCGATTTTTTTGCCCTGCAAGAAACAAAGTTCGATCTGATTATTGAGCAAACTTTTTTCTGTGCCCTTCCCCCAAGTTTGCGCCCCCAATACGCCCAAAAAATGGCTAGCCTATTGGCTCCTTCAGGCCAACTTATTGGTCTACTCTTCAAATTTCCACTAACAGAAGCTGGACCTCCTTTTGGCGGCAGCCTTGCCGAGTACCAACAACTTTTTAGCCCCCATTTTGCTGAAGTCCAAATAACAGATTGCTACAATTCGATTAAGCCTCGTTCAGGCAACGAATATTTTGTACAACTGCGTCCCTAAGGTTTGTCTAGCTCCCTAAGATAACTTATCTTTAGGAACTCAAAAGACCATTCACTATGCTTCGTTACTACACTATTTTTTGTTTGTTCGGTTTGCTCTTTTCTTGCCAAAATGAGTCGATAAATTCTCCTTTAACTCAACAACATAAATTGGAGCTGGAGGAGCTGCGCTCTGTTGTGAAAGAAGAACGAGCAGAGCGCAGAATCAATTGGGCCAAAATAGATTTGGAGCAAATTCCACATATTTCGGAGCAAAGTAAAGTACTGCAAGAAGGCCTAAAAGTTTCTTTAGAAACAGAAGACAAAAATGAGTCTTTGGTCTGTAGTATTCTAGACCAAAACGGAGCTTTGCAACAACAGTTTTTTCCCCCCATTCAAGCAGGGAAAAAACAAAAACTAAATTTAGATTTTAGCCAATTCCAAGCTGGCGAATATTATGTGGTCATCCTTGGAGAGGCAACCTACCGCCGTTTTTCGGTGGCCAAATTGCGCTAATACAAGATGCAAATACATATTATAGGTACAGGTAAGGTCGGGCAAGCGCTCGGCCATGCTTTTTTTAGGGCAGGACATAGTATTGGCCAATGCTATAGCCGAACTGCAGAAAAGGCCCAAGCCACAGCTCAAGCCTTAGGGGGGCAAGCCGTTTATCAATTGGACCAATTGAGCAATGAAGCTGGCTACTACCTTTTAGCCGTCCACGATCGAGCTATTTCTGAAGTATTGGCCCAATTGCCCGAAGGTATCCGCCAAGAACGACTGATTTTACATTGCTCTGGCGCTACGCCATTGAGCGCGCTAGCCGCAGCCAAACAATACGGCATTTTTTATCCCTTGCAAAGCTTTCATGAAGGTTATCAACCCGATTTGGCCAGCATCCCCATCTGTTTGGCGGCTTCTTCGCCTGCTTTATTGGAGGAGCTCAAGTCTTTGGCCGAATCCTTAGCCTGTCGCTATCATTTGTTAGAGGAGGAGCAATGGCCCGCCCTGCATTTGGCTGCCGTTATGGTTAATAATTTTAGCAATTATCTTTTTGCCATGGGCCAGACAATTTGTGAGCAAGCCCAAATTGACCCAGAAATTCTTTTTCCGCTTATTTTGCAAACAGCGCAGCGCTTAGAAGAAGGACCCGCCAAAGCTTTTCAGACGGGGCCCGCTATTCGGGGCGACCAAAGCAGTATGCAAAAGCATCAAGCCTATTTGGCAGCGCATCAACCGCAGTTGCAGGCCCTCTACCAATTGCTCAGTAAACGTATTGAGGAAGACCTTTAACTGCTTGGTCCATTTTGCAGTGGACAGGGCGCGAAGCGCCCGCAGGCCTAGCGATGTGCAGCAGTGGCCGTTAGGCCAGACCAAGGCAGCTTTGCTGCCGCAGGGCCGAGCAGACCTGCGAGCTGCGAAACGTAGCGCCGACGAGCGAAGCGAGGCGGAGGCCCAAAAACAGCAGCGAGCTGCGACAACAAGGCCTTTAGGCCGCAGTTCGACGACCAAAGGGAGTAACCGCCGACGAGTGAAGGCCCTAAAAACTAGCTATCCAACAACAATTTTCGGTAGGCAATAATGCCCGAAAGGGCCACGCCGGGGATGCCCTGGCCCGGATAAGCGGTGTCGCCACAAAGGTAAGCGCCCTTTTCTAGGCGGGCATCGAGCATTTGCCAAGGTTTGATTTGGAAAAATTGAGGGTAGCCGCCCACAAAGCCAAATTTGCGTTGGGTCCAGCTTTCCCAGCTGCTAGAGGCCGAGCTATGGGTGCACAAAATCTGATCTTTAGCGATATAGCCCTCTTGGTCCAGAACAGTTAGGATTTCTTGTTCTAGGGCCGCCTTGTCTCGAACGGGCCGGCCTGCTGGGTCTGGAATATGCGTAGAAATGGAGGCCACGCCCTGGCCCAAAGGTGCTCGATACCAATCTATGGGATCCGAAAAACTGAGAAAAATACTCTGGCTACCAATTTGCGAAAGTGGCTGTTTGAGGTGAATTTGGTGGTGCAAAATGGGGGAATCCTCTCGGCGATTAAAGCCAATTCCCAATTGAAAAGCAGAGTTGAGCTGGGGACTGTCTAAAATGCGCTTTTGGTAGCGTTTATGCAGTTGGGGATCGGGCCAAATATCGAGTAAATTATTGATGGGAATGCCTGAAATTAGGCGGTCAAAAGCCATGGCCCCCTGATTGCTTTGCAGGATATATTGCCCATTTTTTCGGCTGATTTGCTCTACTTTTGTTTTGAGATGAAGCTGTCCGCCCTGCTCCTCAATATAATCGCAAAACGGCTTGACCAATTGATAGAGGCCGCCATAAACATAATAATTGCCAAAAAGAGTGTAGCAAAGGGCCGTGGCGCCAAACAAAATATTGACTTCCTCCAAATAATTTTGGGCCGTAATGAGCAATTGCTCATTGACAAAGGCGATAAAATCGGGATTTTTATCAAGGCCATATTGCTGCAAAAGTTGTTTCATCGAGCGAAAGGCAAGTCCCGCAAAAGCCAACTGCTTGGGCCGAAACCCCTTGAGCATAGGCCCTAAATCTCGCCAAGAAGAGGGCGGGAAACTTTGTTGTTGCAAAGAGGTTTGCCAAACAAACTGACTAATTGTATAGCAGCGTCGCCAAAATGCGGCCTGCCCTTTAGGGCCAAAAACGCGCTCAGCCTCCCTAATCCAATCATCTAGATGTGCAAAGCGCTCTAAAGTTTGGCCATTTTTAAGCCGAACTTGCATCGGGCGCTCCAAGAGCTTTAGGTCAAGCTGAATACCCGTTTGTTGCAAAATATAGTGCAAGGGCATACCTTCATCTAATCCCACTACAGTTGTGGCACCAGCCTCAAAAATAAACCCTTTTCGATAATAAGAGCTCGTGCAACCCCCAGGCAAATAATTTTGTTCTATAATATGGACAGCATGTCCTTTTTTAGCCAAAAGGGCCCCCGCAGAAAGGCTGCCCATGCCTGATCCAATGATACCAATCTTCATTTTTGCGCCAAAGTTTTTTTTTAACTAGTCTAAGTAGTATTTTAAACAAAAGAAAGTTAGGCCTGTTTGAAATAGGGCCTGAGTTCTACACCTAATTTCCCGAACTGCGCAAACTGCCTACTCTAAATCAGTATATTCTCTTAGCTTTGTGGTTTTGAGCTTGGTGCAAATTTTGCGAATGAGCGCACAAACCAACCGTAAAATTCAGTCGTATTCAGCGACGTATAAAGTAGCAGAGCTTTTTCTGAATTTTTTATCTGCCTATTTTTTCAGAAGTAAATTCAACCAAGATGAACCAATCCGTGAAAACACTTACTGCCGAAGAGCAGGCCCTATTTGATGAAATGGGGGACCAACATATTCTCAGCTCCATTGATACCCCCATGCGCGAGGATGCCTTTTTGCTTTCTGATGAGGAAAAGATTGAACAAATCCAAACGCATTTTAAAGCCATTATGGAAATCATGGGCCTCGATCTTAGCGATGATTCGCTAAAAGGTACGCCTTATCGGGTGGCCAAAATGTATATTAAAGAGATTTTTAGCGGCCTCAATCCCGCCAACAAACCCAAAGTTGCACTTTTCGAAAATAAATATCAGTATGAGGAAATGCTGATTGAAAAGAACATTTTGCTGCAATCTACCTGCGAACACCACTTTTTGCCCATTTATGGCAAGGCGCATGTCGCCTATATCCCCAATGGCAAAGTGATTGGCCTCTCCAAAATTAACCGATTGGTGCAGTATTATGCCAAACGTCCGCAGGTCCAAGAGCGCCTAAGTCGCCAAATTCTAGAAGAACTAAAAGCTAGCCTTGGCACCGATGATGTGGCCGTTTATATTGATGCCAAACATATGTGCGTCTCTACCCGAGGCATCCAAGATATATCTAGTAGTACGGTAACAACCGCCTACAGTGGACAATTTGAAAAGGAGCAATTCCGCAAGGAGTTTTTAGCTGCCATCCACAATGATGTTCGCTACTAAATAAAAGTTGCGCCTTACCGCTAGATGTTTATTGTTGTAGGTCCTCTGAGAAGAGGGCCTTTTTTTTGGGGCTGCCCCTCGCTTCGCTCGGGTCGGGCTATGTCGTGGCTCGCAGTTCTGCTCGGCCCTGCGCAAAAAATGCAAAGCATTTTTGCTTGGTCTGCGGCTGCGCCGCACCACTTTCTATCCCTCAGCCTGCGGGCGCTTCGCGCCCTGTCCACTGCAAATCTAATAGACCAACTAAACAACTTCTATTCTTGGGTTGTTGTATAGACATCAAAAAAACTTATTTTGCCCTGATTCAATTCAGTTTATTATATGCAAGCAGATTCTAACGCTAAAATTATTCTTACCGATGACGGCTCTCATAGCCTAGAATCGGCACAGTTCGAGGCCAGTTATCATTCAACACATGGGGCCATTCAAGAAACCGATACGGTTTTTATCCAAGCCGCTTTAGCCCATCAATTGAGCAAGGCGCCTGAACAATTAGCCATTCTAGAAATTGGTTTTGGCACAGGTCTCAATGCACTCATGAGCTATTTGTATAGCCAAAAAGAAGCCCCCCAATGCCAAATTCAGTATTTGGCCCTAGAGGCTTACCCTATTAGCAGCGAAACAGCCGCTGCACTAAACTATACCGAAGAATTGGCCGCTGCAGCTAGCCAAGATACTTTTTTAGCCATGCATAGCTTGCCCAACCGCTGGCAAACCTTGGCCGAAAACTTTAACTTCTGCTTGAATATTCAGCGCTTTGAAGAATTAACCGCCCAAAACGCCTTTGATATTGTCTATTACGATGCTTTTTCGCCAAATGTACAAGCTGAACTTTGGGAGGAGCCCATGCTCAAAAAGATTTATGAGGCTATGCGTCCCGGCGCTTGCCTAAGTACCTACTGCGCTAAAGGTGCCTTCAAGCGATTGCTCAAAAGCATAGGCTTTAGGGTAGAAGCTTTGCCTGGCCCAAAAGGCAAAAGAGAAATGACTAGAGCCTTTAAAGAGGCCTAAAAAAAAGCCTTGCAATCTTGCAAGGCTTTTTTGTTGAACTAAACTTAGTATTTTACCCAATTCAAGTATTCTCTTTGGCCATTTTGCTCAATCTCTAAAAGATAATAAGCCGCAGGCCAAGAGGTAAAATCAAGTTGAGGGTTATGGCTCTGCCCCGCTTTCAAAACTTTACCCTCAATACTCAATAAGCGCCAGCTAAAGGCCCCAGAAAGGCCCGAAATATGAAGCTCTCCCTGATTTGGATTGGGATAGAGCTGCCATTTTTCTTGCTCCAATTCCACTACCAAACTCGGACAGCTCAAATTATTGATGTAGCTCCAAATATCATTGCAAAGCTCTGCGGGGACATCATAGCCATTGGGCTCTTGGCCCATCCGAATCCAAACTAAATTTTCGGAAGGAACCACATTGATAAATTGCCCATTTTTTCCCAATGCCATATAACAATCACTAGGCGCATTGGGCATTAGTGGTCCCGAAAAACTAAATTGACTGCCAGGCAACAAATAACTGCTCTGTCCATTGAGCCAAGTTAAATAACCATAAGCTGGGTTCAGGGCCTGAGAGGGCCTGCGCATCGCCCCTAAATAAGCGGTATCCGACAAAATACTTTGTCCATCCCATTGTCCATCGGCCAATAACAATAAGCCAAAACGGGCCATAGATCGAGCCGTGCTAAAGTAAACATTGTTATAGCCTAAGGGAACAAAACTCCCATTCATGCCAATGGGCTGCTTAATTTTTTGATTGACATATTGGTTCATACTTAGGCCAGTGGCCTGAGTCAATACCCCATCCAAAAGGGTGTAGGGACCATTGTGGTAGGCCCAACGCAAATCGGGATTAGTAAGATAAATGAGGCAACTATCATCGGTGCAAGTATGGTCCGCCACGCCATCATCCAAACCAGAGGTCATGCTGAGTTGATGAATAATTTGAATGGCTCCCTCTTGTTGAGGCGTACAACTGCTCCAGCCACTGCCCAAATAATGCGAGCTGCTATCGGTTAGACTGAGCTGCCCATCCGCTAGGGCTTGACCAAGTAAAAAGGCCGTTAGGGTTTTGCCCGCTGAGGCCCAATACCAATTATCTGTGGCGCTATGCCCATTAAAGTATTGCTCCAACACAATTTTTCCATCCTTTAAGAGGATAAAGGCTTTACTATCAGCTTGATCTAAAAACTGATAAAGGCTATCTATGCGGCTGTCGCAATAGCCCAAATCCTGAACCGATAGACTATCCCAATTTCCAGCGCTATCTGGAAAGTACAGCCCTTGAGCAGGCAGCAACTGGCCCCAAAACAGGCCCAAGATAGAGAGGTAGATAATTCTCATACATTTTATTTTTTATAATTTAAGCCGCCTACCACAAAAAAAAGGCCCAAAAGAAGGCCAAAAAAAATTAGTTTAACGCTATAAATCTCTTACCTTTCTAAGGCTAAAAAGATCATATCTACTAGCTTACACACTTAATAATTTACCCGATTATCTATGGAACGGAAAACCATTATCCAGTGGAGTATTACTGGAGCTGCGGTCCTTTTTTTTCTGGTCATTCTCATCTATACGATTGATTATATTGCTTATCGCGACGACCGCATCAAAAATAATTTGGCCACCAGCTTTTGCGAATGTACTTTGATGGAAGCGGTCCAAAATGGCGATTATGAATTGCTGGAAGATGGCTTCCAATATGCTACTGGCCTAAATCCCTGCTTTGCAGAAGAATTTGAACCTTATAAAAAGGGACTTTCAGATGCGCAAAGAGAGTTCTTTCTCCAAGATTTGGAGAAGAGAATCTTTAAGCGCTGCCCACATAGTGCAGAGAAAGTTTTTCAATAAATTTGGGCAAGAAACTAGACCAAGCGGTCCTTGGCCTAGCGATGTGTAGGGGTGGCCGAAGGCCAGACCAAAGGCGAAACGAAGTGGAGCCTGAAGGGCCGAGCAGACCTGCGAGCCCCGGAACGTAGCGCCTGCCGTAGGCAGGAGGCCCAAAAAACAAACAACTTTATAAAATAATATATGCGTTACTCTGCTCAAGAGCAAAAAGAATTATTTGAGCGCTCTAAAGCGCTATTGGCCCAAAAGCCATTGCCTACGGAAGAGGCAGTTATTCAGGAACTTATTGCCTTGATTACCTATCACGAATGGCGGTATTATGTGCTAGATCAGCCGCTGTTGAGTGATTATGAATATGATCAATTATTTCGGGAATTGAAGCGTTTGGAAGCCGCTGCGCCCCAATGGGTTTTTCCGCATTCGCCCACTCAGCGGGTGTCTAGCGACCTGACAGAGGGTTTCCCGACGGTAGAGCATCTTACGCCTACGCTTTCTTTGGAGAACTCTGAAAATATGGAGGATCTTCAGGATTTTGAGCAGCGTATTCGTCGTCTTTTGCCCGAAGATTTTGCCCAAAATGAACTGGCCTATTGCGTAGAACCCAAGTTTGATGGGGGAACAATTGTGCTGGTTTACGAAAACGATCAGTTGGTCCGTGCCGCCACTCGTGGAAATGGCGAAAAAGGCGATGAAATCACGGCTAATGCTCGCGCTATTGCCAGCATTCCTCTACAAGCCAATTTTAGTAAATACGGGATCCAAAAAGTGGAGCTCCGAGGAGAGGCGTTGATCCGAAAAGATCGTTTTGAGCGGGTCAATGAAAAGCGTGCTGCCGCAGGAGAAGCCCTTTTTGCCAATCCACGCAATGCAGCAACAGGCTGTTTGCGCCTTAAAGATCCACAACAAGTAAAAGCCCGTGCCCTAGAGGCTTTTGTCTATCAAATGGGCTTTGCCGTTAATGCTGAAGCCGAAAATGTTTTGGACCAATTTGAGAGCCATTGGGATATTTTGGCTTGCTTGGCCGATCTAGGGTTTAAGGTTCCGACTGCCGATAAAGAGCGGGCCCTTTGCCCCAATATTAGCGCCGTAGGCGATTTTTGCGCTCAATGGGAGGCCCAAAGAGAAGAATATGCCTACGAAATTGATGGCATGGTGGTCAAGCTCAATAACTTGGCCCTACAAGAAATTTGTGGCTATACCAGCCATCACCCTCGCTGGGCTATTGCCTATAAATTTACCGCCAAAGAGGCGAGTTCTGTCCTCGAAACCGTAGAATATCAAGTGGGCCGAACGGGCGCTATTACGCCTGTGGCCAAAATTCGCCCCGTCGAGCTGGCTGGCGTGACCGTGAGCTCGGTTTCTCTACATAATGCCGAGCAAATTGCCGAAAAAGATTTGCGCATTGGCGATCATGTTTTGGTCAAAAGAGCAGGGGATGTAATCCCTCAAATCGTTAAACCCCTAGAAGATTTGCGGACCGGGGAGGAGCAGCCTATCGTTTTCCCAAGCAATTGCCCCGTTTGCGATTCTTTGTTGGAACGGCCCGAAGGCGAAGCTGTTTGGCGCTGCATTAACCCCGATTGTGAGGCCCAAACGCTAGAACGCATCAAGCATTTTGTGTCTAAAGGAGCCATGGATATTTCTGGCTTTGGCGCTGCTTATGTCGAGAAGTTTTATGAGGAAGGTTTATTGCACGGCTTGGCCGATGTTTACCGCCTAGATTATGAAAAAATTGCCCAATTTGAGGGTTTTGGCCAGCGCTCTGTAGCCAAATTACAAGAGGCGATTGAGGCCTCAAAAAATCAACCGATATCCCGCCTCATTTATGCCCTTGGCCTGCGTCATGTCGGTTCGGGCAATGCCAAAATCTTGGCAGGCGTGGTTGCCGATATCCGAGAGCTCAAAAATTGGAACATTGAGCAGCTCAGCGAGCTAAAAGATGTAGGACCCAAAATGGCCCAATCGGTCTATGATAGCTTTCAACTGCCTGCTATCCAACAACTGTTGGAGGAACTTGGCGAACTAGGCCTCAACCTCAAACAACTAGAGGAAGAAAAACCCCAAGAAGGTCCAAAAGAAGGTCCCTTTGCCGATAAAAAGGTTCTTTTTACAGGTAGTTTGCAACAAATGAGCCGCTCCGAAGCTAAAAAACGCCTGCTGGCCGCTGGAGGTATTGCCGCCTCTTCGGTCTCCAAAAATCTAGACTTTTTGGTGGTGGGCGAAAAAGCCGGCTCCAAACTTAAAAAAGCCCAAGATTTGGGCATCAATATCCTTACAGAAGCAGAATTTTTAGCCCAACTAGACGGGCAGTCGTAAATAATAATAACCATGAAACAACTAGCTGATTACCAAGCAACCATTGAAGCGGCTATCCAGAAATTGGGCGTAGATCCCAAAGTTTGCCGCACCGACAAAGATAACCGCTGGCATTTGCATCGCGGCAATGCCCAAATTGTGGTCCTCCTCAGAGAATCAACTACTTTTGAGCAGAAAAAACGCCCTAGTCTCGTGATCGTTTCGCCTATCGTTGTGGTGCCCGCCGCTATCGAGGCCCGCCAAGAACTACTCGAGCTGATCCTCAAAACAAACCACCAACTCATTACCGAAAGCTTCTCTCTGACCAGAGAACAGGCTGGCCATGAGGTGGTTTACCTTAGCTCTACCTACTTTATCGAGGAGATGAGCATCGAGGAAATCGAGTACTCGCTCAGTAGCCTCAGCTATTTTGCCCTGCAATTTAGCAGCATGTTGCAAAAGCGCTTTATGGGCATCGACAATAAAGAAAATGCCGAAAAAGAACATACGCCTTTTAAACTAGATGATGAGTAAGATCTAGTTTTTTTGGGGCTGCCCCTTCCGCTAGGTTAAAACCCAGCGCAAAGCGGTATCGCTTTGCGAAGCTACACAAAATGAGGGTTGAAACCCTCATGAATTATTGGTCGGGTCGGGCTGTGTCGCAGCTCGCTGTTCGCTCGGCCCTGCACCGCCTTCGGCGGCTGGGTCTGGCGCTTTGCGCCACTGCTATCCATCCCTCAGCCTGCGGCCCTTTGGGCCTGTAAAACCGATAAAAAGGGCCAATAACAATTCGTTATTGGCCCTTTGATTTAGAGGCGAGTATCATCCAAATACTCTTGTCGGTTGGGATAATCCGTCGTAAAATGTAAGCCCCGGCTTTCTCGACGAATAGCTGCCGATCGAGTGACCAAATAGGCCACGGTAATCAGGTTGCGCAGCTCGCAAAGCGCAGGCGAAATTCTACTTTTGTTATACAGTTCTTCGGTCTCTTCGTAGAGTAGGCGCAAACGAGAAAAGGCCCGTTCCAAACGCAAATTAGAGCGTACAATGCCCACATAGCTACTCATAATTTCTTTGAGCTCTTTCATGCTCTGGGTAATGAGGACCAATTCTTTGGGGTCTTGGCTGCCTGTGGCTTCCCAGGCGGGAATCCCCTCTTTCCAATCCCATTCTCCTAGTTTTTGGTCCAGATCTTTAGCAATGCGATCGGCAAAGACGAGGCCCTCTAGCAAAGAGTTGGAGGCTAGGCGGTTGGCCCCATGTAGGCCTGTACTGGTGCATTCGCCACAGGCATAAAGGCGATGAATAGAGCTGCGTCCCCAAGCATCGGTTTCAATGCCCCCACAAAAGTAATGGCAGGCTGGGACTACGGGAATCATTTGTTCGAATGGATCAATGCCAATGCTTTTGCATTTCTCATAAATATTGGGGAAATGGGCCAAAAAAGCTTCTTGCTCCAAATGTCGACAATCCAAATACATGCAGTCGGAACCACTGTTTTTCATCTCTTGGTCAATGGCTCTGGCCACAATATCACGAGGGGCCAAGGATTTACGAGGGTCGTATTTCTGCATGAATTCTTGGCCCTCGGCATCTTTTAAGATGCCTCCAAATCCACGGACCGCCTCAGAGACCAAGAAAACGGGATTTTCTCCAGCGGGATTATAAAGGGCTGTAGGATGAAATTGCACAAATTCCATATTTCGCACTCTTCCCTTAGCCCGATAGGTCATGGCCATGCCATCTCCTGTGGCAATAGTCGGATTGGTGGTCGATTTATAGACTTGTCCTGCACCACCAGAAGCCATAACAGTGGCTTTGGCCAAGATGCGCTCCGCCTGATTGGTCTTTAAATTTAAGGCATAACAACCATAGCACTCAATATTGGGACTGAGCCGAGTGACCCAACGGCCCAAATGATGCTGCGTCAAAAGGTCAATGGCAAAATGATGCTCTAAGACTTCAATATTGGGGAGCTCTTGGGCTTTGGCAATTAAGGCTCTTTGGATTTCCCAGCCCGTGATGTCTTTATAATGCAAAATTCGATTCTCAGAATGTCCGCCTTCTCGGCCCAAATCATACTGTTCTTCCTGCTTTTCTTTGTCAAATCGGGTGCCCCACTCAATGAGTTCACGCACTCGACTAGGGCCTTCTTCCACTACAATCCGAACAATTTCTTCGTCACAAAGGCCATCTCCAGCATCTAAAGTGTCTTCAATATGCTTTTGATAAGAGTCTTTCTGATCGTCCCAAACGGCAGCGACGCCACCTTGGGCATAGCTGGTATTGCTTTCCGAAGAAATGGTTTTGCTCAGTACGGCAATACTGCTTTGAGGATGTTTTTCGGCCATCCGAATGGCAAAGCTGAGTCCGGCCACGCCAGAGCCCAAGACCAAAATATCTACTTTCTTCATAATCTTAAGATTTGGGGGGCGGCCAATGGATGCCCCCATTGATACTTGCTATTTTTGCGCCGGTCACTTGGGGCCAGGCATTTGTTTGTTTTTCCCAACGCAAGAGGCCAAGTAGGGCCATCAGCAGGGCTTCTTTAAATTCAATGATGTTGTTTTCGGGCAGAAAAATCTCAATGCCCAAATCTTCTACATAGGCTTGTAATTGGCTCAAAAGGTAGTGATTAAAAGCACCGCCACCAGAGACCAAAAGTTTTCCTGCTTGCCCAAAGCCCTCCTCTTTTTGGAGGTCCAAAATGCTTTGCCGCAGCGTAATCCCAATCAGCTCGCAAACTGTAGCCAGCTTATCTTCTGTACTCGCTTCAAATTCGGCCAAACTGCGGAGCTGTGGCCCCTGCACCCAAGCATTGGAAAGGGATTTTGGGTAAGTTTGCTGATAAAATGGATCGGAGAGCAGGGTGGCCAATAATTCTTCTTGGACTTCTCCTTGGGCGGCCCATTGGCCCCCTTCATCATAGGCAGCGCCCTTTTCTTGGGCCAAAAAGTTGAGTAGCTGGTTGGCAGGCGCAAAATCAAAGGCGCGCCAGTTTTGGCCCGCTCTAGCCGATAAATTGGCAATGCCGCCCAAGTTGAGGTAGTAATCGTAACCTGGAAATAGGTAGGCGTCGGCTATGGGGGCCAAGGGGGCGCCCTCGCCAGACAAACTGAGGTCTTGGCTCCTAAAATCACTAATTACTGGCCGTCCCGTCAGGGCGGCTAAGGCACTGCCCCGCCCAATTTGTGCCCCAAAACGCTTGTCGGGTTCATGAAAAACGGTATGTCCATGCGAGGCAATGAAGTCGAGTTGCCGAATTTCGTTTTGGGCCAAGAACTGCTGTACTAATTCGGCCATATAGAAGCCAAAATATTGGTCGGTTTTGGCATAGGTCAAGGCGGATTGCTGGGGTAAAGCCCGCAAACGCCCCTCCCAGGTTTCGGAATAGGGGAGACTTTGGGCGGTAAGCAACTCCCAGCTTTTTAGGCCATTGGGGCCCCATTGCATACGGCAGTAGGCGAGGTCTAGCCCATCTAGGGAGGAGCCTGACATCAGGCCAAGGATATAGTAGTTTTTGCTGGACATGCTGTTGTTTTTTTGGGGCTGCCCCAGCCTTTGGCTGGGTCGGGCTGTGTCGTGGCTCGCAGGTCTGCTCGGCCCTGCAGGCAGGCACAGCCTGCCTTTGGTCTGCGGCTGTGCCGCACCACTTTCCATCCCTCAGCCGACGGCCCTTTGGGCCTGCAGGATGCAAAAATGGCCCAAACTCCCCCAATGGATTCCTTAAGGAATCCATTGGAGGGGAGGGTGGGCGGGTTAATATTAAGGAATGAGGAGCGCAGCGACGAATACCGTTCTTACAGCAGCTTGGCAAGGCCTAGCGCTGGGGAGCAGTGCCGCCGAAGGCGGCAGACCGAACAGGCGCAGCCTGTGACAACAAGGCTGAAAGCCGCAGTTCGATGACCAAAGGGAATAACGGCCGAGCAGGCTTGCGAGCTGCGAAACGTAGCGCCGCAGCAAAGCTGCGGAGGCCCCTAATTCAAATAGCGACCTACAATAGGCATTCTGCGGCCCATACCAAAGGCCTTTTTTGAAATGCGGAGGGTAGGAGGCGTTTGGGCTCGCTTAAACTCATTGCGATTGACCATTTTGAGGACTCGGCGGACCAATTGGGCATCAAAACCTTGTTGGATGATCTCTTTGGGGCCTTGTCGGCGCTCAATGTATTGAAATAGAATTTGGTCCAGCACATTGTAGTCGGGCAAACTGTCACTATCAAACTGATCGGGACGGAGCTCGGCACTTGGGGGCTTGGTAATAATATTTTCGGGAATCAATTCGCCCTGCATATTCATAAAGCGGGCAAGCTCAAAAACCTCGGTTTTGTAGAGGTCGCCAATAATGGAAAGTCCACCGGCCATATCGCCATAGAGCGTGCCGTAGCCCACCGCAGCCTCACTCTTATTAGAGGTATTGAGGAGAATATTGCCAAACTTATTGGAAACGGCCATGAGCAGCATGCCACGAGCGCGGGCTTGTAGGTTTTCCTCGGCCAAATCGAAAGCTGTGCCTGCAAAAATGGGGGCCAATTCTTTTTGGTAAGCTTTATAAATCTCCTCAATAAAAATGGTATCGTATTGAATGTTGAGATTTTGGGCCAATTGCCGGGCATCTTGAATAGAATGCTGAGAAGAAAACTGAGAGGGCATGAGCAGGCAGCGCACATTTTGCGGGCCCAAGGCCTTAGCCGCCAAAACAGCTACCACGGCAGAATCAATGCCGCCAGAAAGGCCAAAAATGGCTTTTTTTAGGCCCAATTTGCCAAAATAATCGCGCATTCCAAGAATCAAAGCATCTTCAATCAGCTGCATTTTTTCTTTGTTCTGGGCTTTGGGGGGTTGGCCTAGGCGGACCGATTTAAGGTCAAAGGTTTTGATGCACTCCTCAAAATAAGGCAGCTCTTCAAAAAGCTCCGCATCAGGGGAGAAAACAGCAGAGCCCCCATCAAAAATGATTTCGGTTTGGGCGCCCACATGATTCACGTAGAAAAAGGGCAGCTTGTAGCGCTGTACATTCTCCTTGATAATGGCTAGGCGTTCTTTGGCCTGGGTATAACTAAAAGGCGAAGCTGATAGATTAAGAATAAAATCGGGGCCTTGTTTAAACTGCTCATCAAGAGGGCAGATCGTGTAAAGTGGGTTTTCATTGCCCACATTCCAAATATCTTCACAGATAGAAAGTGCAATTTTATAGCCCTTATATTCGACCAATTTAAATTCGTTGGCGGGCTCAAAATAGCGATACTCATCAAAAATATCATAAGTCGGCAAAAGCGCCTTATGCTGCCGATGTAGAATTTTGCCATCGGCTAAAAAATAAGCAGAGTTGTAGAGATCTTTCCCTTCTGGAACAGGATTGCGAGAGGGAGCGCCGAGCACAATGGCTATGTCCTGAGCGGCTTCGGCTAGCTCTAGCACCAAAGCATCACTTTTGGCAATGAAATCATCAAATTCTAAGAAATCTCTGGCTGGATAACCCGTGCTAGCCAATTCCCCAAAAACAACGATATCAGCCCCTTGGCCCTTGGCTTCTTCTGTAGCTCGAAGCATTTTGGCCAGGTTTTGTTCAAAGTGGCCAATATGGTAGTTAAGTTGAGCGATTGCAATTTTCATAGCTTTGTTTATTATGTAAACTAAGTAGGTGTTGGGGATTCAAACGACAATCTAGAAAAAAAGTTGCTGATTTTACGCACTTTGTTTAAAAAACAAGCAAAGCCCCCTTTTTTATCAATTAGCTAAAGCAATTTAGCTAACCCTAAAGCCACTTTATTTAAGATCAAATCTAAACTAATAGCTTATTTTGTAATATGATATTTTGTGAATTAGGTTTTGTGCCAAATAATATTTATTAAAAATTGTAAAAGCAATTGACTCGGCTTATCTTTATACTTACGTATGCAAATAGCATTATTACACTAATCCAGATCCTATATGAGAATTTTTACAAGCACAGTATTTTTTTTCGCGCTATTCTTTAGCCAAACGCTCTTTGCACAGCTAAATAAGAGCTTAATTCAAAGCTTTTTAGAAGAAAAGCGAGAGGCCTTAGGGCTAGAAGTTACAGATATTCAATCTTGGCGCGTACAAGATGAGTATGAGACCAAAAAGTTGGGGCTGACCCATGTTCATATCCAACAAACCCAAAATGGGATCCCGATTTATAATGCGGTGGCCAATTTGGCCATTAAAGATGGGAAAGTGGTATCTTTTGGTAATCGCTTAGAAGCAAATTTATCGGCTAGAGTGAATGGCAGTCAAGCCAGTATCAATCCACTTCAAGCCATTGCTAAGGCTGCAGAGCAGTTGGACCTTCCTTATACTACTGCAGCTAGAGCTCTGGAGCCCGTGAATAATCAGCATTTTATTTTTTCTGCTCCTGCTTTGTCAATAGAGCCAATTCCGGTTAAGCTGAGTTATTTCCCGACCCAAGCTGGGGATATCCGCTTAGTTTGGGATCTAGAAATTTATCAATTGGATGCCGCACACTGGTGGTCTATTCGCTTAGATGCCCAAACTGGAGAAATCCTAGATCAAGTAGATTGGGTAATTAGTTGTAATTTTGGGACCTGTGGACACAACCATCAGCCAAAGCAAACCTTTTGGCCTAAATTGCCAGCTCCCGCTGCGCCAGAAATGGCCCCACCTCCCGCCACAGACCAATATCGCGTATTTCAGCTTCCTGTAGAAAGCCCCAGCCATGGTCCCCGCAGTTTGCATATTGGTCCTTTTGATGCCCTAGCCTCGCCCTTTGGCTGGCATGATGATAATGGGGCGGCAGGAGCCGAGTATACAATTACTCGTGGAAATAATGTTTATGCCTATGAGGACCGAGATGCTGACAACCTTCCTGGCTATTCTCCCGATGGTGGAGCCAGCCTGAACTTTGATTTTCCGCTTAATCAACAGCAAGTGGCCTCGAATTATGAAGATGCGGCTATTACCAATACCTTCTATATGTCGAACATCATTCATGATGTACTCTACCAATATGGTTTTGATGAAGCTAGCGGAAACTTTCAAGAAAATAATTACGGCCGTGGTGGGGCAGCAGGCGATGGCGTAAATGCCGAGGCCCAAGATGGTAGCGGAAAAAATAATGCAAATTTTGCTACCCCCGCAGATGGAGGTAATCCACGTATGCAGATGTATTTATGGGACAATACCGGCGCCCCCTATCTGACCGTCAATAGTCCCACAGCTATTTCGGGCATTTATCAGGCTCCTCAATCTAATTATGGTGGAGCAGCTGTACCCACTACGCCACTAACGGCAGATTTGGCTTTGGTGGATGATGCCACTGCTCCAGATGTAAGTGATGCCTGCGAACCAATTGTAAATACCGTTGATATCAGCGGAAAAATTGCAGTCCTTTATCGCGGAACCTGCGCATTTACCGTAAAAGTACAAGAGGCCCAAAATGCAGGAGCTGTTGCTGCTATTGTAATCAATAATCAGCCTGGTGCACCTATCGTTATGGGCGGTGGCCCCGCTCCAGGGATCACGATTCCCGCAGTGATGGTCTCTGATGTAGACGGCGCCCGAATTATCAACGAAATGAGCTCTGGTACCGTGAATGCTACGCTCCAAGATCAAGGCCTTTTTGACATTGATGGCGATTTTGATAATGGGATTATCATTCACGAATATGGACATGGTGTTTCTACCCGCCTAACTGGTGGACCAAGCAACTCTAATTGTTTGAGCAACTCGGAACAAATGGGCGAAGGCTGGTCAGACTGGTATGCCCTGATGATGACGATCGAAACAGGAGACCTTGGCCCCGATGCCCGTGGAATCGGTACCTTTGCCATTAGCGAGGGAACCAATGGCAATGGCATCCGCCCCACTCCTTATAGTACAGATATGGCAGTTAATCCCTCGACTTATGCCACCTCTAACAGCTCTGTGGTGCCCCATGGTGTGGGCTATGTTTGGTGTACGATGCTTTGGGACCTTAGCTGGGCTTTTATTGATCGCTATGGCTATGATGCAGACCTCTACAATGGAACAGCAGGAAACAACATGGCTATGGATTTAATTACTCTGGGCCTTAAATTACAAGCCTGTAACCCCGGTTTTGTCGATGGCCGAGATGCCATTTTACAAGCCGATCAACAGCTCTATGGAGGGGCCAATGAATGTTTGATTTGGGAGGTGTTCGCTAATCGAGGACTAGGCTTTAGTGCCGATCAAGGGAGCTCAGGCAGCGCCACAGACCAAACCGAAGCTTTTGATCTTCCCACAGCCTGTATCAATGTGCAACCCGAAATTTACTTTTCTCAGGAGACCAATCTAGTGACGGAAGAAACAAATTGTAACTTCCAAGAATATACAATCGACCTGAATATTTCTTTGCCCCCTTCTGATCCAGCTACGGTAACTTTTGTTCCCTCGGGTACAGCAACAGCTAGCGCAGATTTTACAATCAGCCCCACTTCAGTTACTTTTCCTGCTGGTACCTATTCTACCCAAACGCTAACGATTAGAGTGTTTAATGATGGAGAGATAGAAGGCGATGAACAACTAACTATTGATTTGAGTATTTCGACTGTAGGCGATGCCGTAATCACAACGAATGATAACCGCCGCCATATTCTAACTATTGTCGATGAAGATTTGGCCCCCGCTGCTAGCCGGACGGTTGTTATTCTTGATACAGATTTCGAATCTGGCGCAGCCGGCTATGCGGTCTCTTCTAATGAAGCGGCTTCTTTTTATCTGGGCTCTGCCGCAGATTTCCCAATTGGGGACTGGACTGTGGAAAGTACCAATGCCTCTACTTTTGCCTTTACCGTGGATCAAGATGCTTATGAGGGCGATCGAAGCCAAGATTATATCATTACGCCTTCTTTCTCGCTTCAAGGGATGAATAGCTGCCAATTGACTTTTGATCACGCTTTCTCTGATGTAACGAGAACTGGAGGTGGAGCCTTTGACGAATCCGCTCAGGTCCTGATTTCTATAGATGGCGGAAATAATTTTACCCCCATTGCCAATATTACCAATACCAGCGTCAATACTACTGCTCGCCAATATACGACCCCTTGGGTGACCGGCCAAACTGTGAATCTAGACGCTTATGTGGGCCAAACTGATGTGATGCTCGCCTTTGGCTATAATGATGGCGGAAGTACTTTGGCCGATGCTTACGGCTTTTGCATAGATAATATCTACATTGAAGCAGGAGCAATTACCAATATTCAACAGGATGTTAATAGCCCCGCCCCAAGAACTTCTCCTTTGGGCAATAACCAAACGGTCCATTTCTATGATCCCTCAACGAATAATATCATGGGAACCCTAGAAAATGCCATGGCCTGGGATTATGGCTGTACGCAAATGGAGGTAGACCGAGATGCAAGCTCTGCCGCAGCAACTACGGTCAATTTCCTAGATGCCGATCCCGCCAACGCCCTTATGGCCAAAACTTTCTACATTACACCCACTAGCAATAATGCCGCAGGTAGCTATAATGCAACTTTCTACTTCCTAGAAAGCGAAATTGCCGCCTGGGAAGCCGCTACCGGCAAAAACCGAAGCTTGCTCAAAGTGGTTAAGGTGGCCAATGCCCCCATCAATGATGTCAATTCGACAAATTATAATGGCTATACCATCGAATTGGCCCCCGCTACTCTAGGCAGCTTTGGTGCCAATGGCGTGACGCTTAGCGCTACCTTTAATACTGGTTTTTCGGGCTTTGGCTTTGGCGATCCCGATATGACGGTCCTAGCTGTGGAACTCCTTGAGTTTACCGCCGAGGCCGAAACCGCAGAACGCATCCGCATCAATTGGAGCACCGCCGAAGAAATCAATGCCGACTATTTTATGGTCCAAAAATCAACCGATGGACTGCAGTTCGAAGATTTGGAACGACAAGAGGCCTTAGGCAGCCATTCTACATACAAAATCTATGATCGACATCCCGCAACAGGCTACAATTATTACCGCCTCAAGCAGTTCGACCAAGATGGCAGCAGCGAAACTTCTGTGATTCGCGTGGTGGATATGCAAGCGCCTAAATTGGAGGTGAATCTTAGCCCCAATCCCGCTCAAGATCAACTTTATGTGGATCTACAAGCAAATTTGGACCAAGAGGTTCGCCTAGAGATTTATGACGCTATCGGCCAAAAAGTAGGCGAAACCGAACAAAAAGTTTTGTTCAAAGGCCAAAATCGCCTAACTATCCCTATTGCCGATTTGCCCGCAGCCGTTTATATGCTGCAAATCCGCAATGCCGCTGGCCAACTTAATAGCTACCGCTTTGTGAAGGACTAGTGATTAACCCGCCTCCAATTTAAATGCTCCCTTTCTGTTTTGCAGGAAGGGAGTATTTTTTTGGGGCCTGCCGCCTTCGGCGGCCGGGCTGTCCACTGGCTCGCTGCTCGCTCGGCCCTGCGCCGCCTTCGGCGGCTGGGTCTGGCCCTTCGGGCCACCAGTTCCCATCCCTAGGCCGACGGCCCTTCGGGCCTTTTTACTGTAGGTTGAAACCTACAGTAATAATGGTATTGCTTCGCAATGCTCTATAAATGAGGGCTAAACCCCTCATTAAATTAACGACCAACGGCCCAGCGCTGCGGAGGGGTGGCCGCAGGCCAGACCGAGCGGGCAAAGCCCGCGAAGGGCCGAACAGTCTTGTGAGCCCCGCAGCATAGCGGCGGCCGACCTAGCCAAAGGCTAGCCGGCCGCGGGCCCCAAATCCATAAAAAAAGCCCAGTCCTGAAACAGAACTGGGCCATATAATTTTAAGTCATTTTTGCTTAGCGAAGCGAATCTACCTCAGCTTTTAGGGCCTTGATATACTGCTCATTTTGCATAGGGACCAAAGGCAAACGCAACTCATTTTCCATAATGCCAATGGCATTGAGCACCCATTTGATGCCAGCGGGATTGCCCTCTACAAAGAGCAAGTCAACCAATTGGCTGAGGGTGTAATGTAAAGCGCGGGCCTCCCGAAACTCATCTTCTAGACCGTGACGGACCAATTCAGAAAAGCGAAGGGGATAGGCATTGGCCACCACCGAAATCACGCCATCGCCACCCAAGGCGATTAGCGCCAAAGTGAGGTTGTCATCGCCAGACCAAAGGGCAAACTCCTTGGGTGCGCCCTGGATAATCTCCATAGCTTGGCCCAAATTGCCAGAAGCTTCCTTAACGCCAATAAACTGCTTGCTGGCCTTGGCCAAGCGAATACAGGTGGCTGCAGAAATATTACTGCTGGTTCGGCCAGGCACATTATAGAGAATAATGGGCAAGGGGCAATTAGCCGCAAACTCCATATAATGCTGATAAATCCCCTCTTGACTGGGTTTGTTATAGGCTGGAGAAGCCGACAAAATAGCCGCTACCCCTTCCAAATCAATTGCTTTGAGCTCTTCGATTAGAGCTGCAGTATTATTACCTCCATAGCCCAAAACCAAGGGCACACGGCCAGCAATGGCCGTTTTGGTAAAGGCGAGTAGCGCTTTTTTCTCTTCCTTAGAAAGGGTCACCGATTCACCAGTAGTGCCCATACTCACCAAAAACTCTACCCCACCTTCAATGCAGTGGTCAATGAGTTTTTGTAGTGCGGGATAATCAATTTGGCCATCTTTAAAGGGCGTGACCAAGGCCACACCGGTACCGCGCAATTGACGAATAAGAGAAGCGTACATGCTATTTTTTGTTTATGCGTTCTAAATACTGATGAATTTCTTTGAGAAGGGCGGGCATGGGTTTTTGTCCAGGATGGACCATCAAATCAAATTGATCGGTTCGTTCCTCATCAAAAAAGCCGAGCCGCATTTTGCTGGGGGCCGCTTGCAGCAAGAAGTCCAAAGCTAGTTGTTCTCCCGCATAAAGCGCAATCAGCAAATCATATTTTTGGCCCAAAAAAGCATCAATTTGCTCTCCTTTAGGGACGCCAGCCCAGTTGAGCTCTTTGCGAGAAAAAGCCTCATAGGGCAGCCCTTCGGGCAGCTCATTTTCGGGCCAATAGGCTAAAAGCTGCACTTCCTTTTTCATTTTTTGCAGGTTCTTCGCATAGGCCAAAATCGCTTCTGTATTAGAGGCCGAGCTGGCATCAAACAGAATGGCTATCTTTTGCAATTGCAAAAGATTGAGGGCCTGCGGAGCGGGTTGCTGCGCCAAATGTGGTTTTAATGCTTGCTTATAGGCCATTTGCTGAAGGCCAGACTTTAATCCCATCCCTACTATTTTTTAATCGTTTGTGTGGGGCCCATCGCGCTAAACTTCTCAATTCTTTGGGCCACCAATTCTTCGGGGCTCAATTTCTTGAGTTCGCTGATTTCTTTTTTCAAATGCTTTTTCAAGGCCTTGGCCATGGCTTCAGGCTGAATATGCGCACCGCCCAAAGGCTCTTTCACTACGCCATCAATGATACCGAGTTCTAGGGCATCAGGAGCAGTCAATTTAAGGGCCTCCGCAGCTTCTTTCTTATAGTCAATGGTTTTCCAAAGAATGTTAGAACAAGATTCTGGCGAAATAACGGTATACCAAGTGTTTTCCAACATAAAGATGCGGTTCCCCACACCAATACCCAAGGCTCCACCAGATGCCCCTTCTCCAATGATTACGCAGATAATCGGAACGGTCAAACGGGCCATCTCAAAGAGGTTGCGAGCAATGGCCTCGGCCTGTCCGCGATCTTCCGCCTCAATACCCGGAAATGCACCGGGGGTGTCAATCAAACAAACGATAGGCATATTAAAACGCTCTGCCGTCTTGAATAGACGTAAGGCCTTGCGATAGCCCTCTGGGTTGGGCATACCAAAATTGCGGTACTGACGCGCTTTGGTGTCGGCCCCTTTTTGATGGCCCACAAACATCACCGTCATATTGTCCAAACGACCTACACCGCCAACAATCGCCTTATCATCACGGAAACAACGGTCGCCCTGCATCTCTACAAAGCGGCTACACATCATCTCAATATAAGAAAGGGTGTAAGGACGCTTGGGATGGCGAGAAAGCTGTACCCGCTGCCAACCCGTTAGGTTGTTATAAATTTTGCGACGCAAAGTAGATTGCAATTTCTCCAACTTCGCTACCTGCTCCTCAATTTCTTCTTCGGTCAGGTCTTGGCGTTCGCGGAGCGCCTCCATTTTATTATGTAGTTCTTCTAGGGGTTGTTCAAAATCTAGAAATACCATAAGCTCTGGTTTTATTACACTATTGAATGGCCCGAAGGCTTATAAGATAGATGAAGGAGGCAAAATCAACTCCTCCACCAACACGGTCCCCGTACAAATGGCCTCTAGGCTCATTGATTCGGGCTGTTGTTTTTGCTGCCAGTAGGCATGCGCTCGTTCCAAAATATCGGGATAGGGGAGACCATCTGCCCGCAAAAGCTCCATTTCCGCCACAAAAGGCTGAGCATCTTCTGCTAAGCGAACACTATAAATATAAGATTGATAATGGTCCTGATTGGCCCAAAAAGCCTTGGCCGTCGTCAAATCAGTAAACAAAAAAACAGCCTTAAAGCGAGATGGCGCCTGGGGGTAATATCGCTGCCGAATGTCTTCAAATATCTCTTCTTTGAGGTAGCTGCCATAGGCCGCCTTTAAAAAATCATCACGGCGAATCCGCTCCCCATATACTCCCCGAGTCAATTGACTACCAGCTCGGATTTCTCTTTTTGATAAATGATACATCAACATAATTGGGCATTTTTGGCTCGCACAAAGCTAAGAAGAATATTTATTTTTTTCCAGCTTCCCTTTGCTTCTTCTGCTTTTTTTGGGGCCTCCGCAGCAAAGCTGCGGCGCTACGTTCCGCAGCTCGCTGTTACTTGCTTCGCTGCGTCGGCTCCCGTTGGTCGGGTCGCTCGGCCCTTCGCAGGCTTTGCCTGCTCGGTCTGGCCTGACGGCCACTGCTACACATCGCTAGGCCTGCGGCGGCTTCGCCGCCTGTAGGACCCAATAAGGAAAGGTCCAAAACTTAGGTTTTGGGCCTTTTTCTGTTCTGGAGGGCTACTTTTAGCCATCGGGAGGGGGACACTTACCCCTCTGGAGGATTTCCCATACCCATCAGAACGGGGTACTCTAGCCATCCGAAGGGGTACAGTAGCCCTCCAGAAGACTACTCCTACTCATCAGGAGCATTTCTAGACCTCCAAGCGAGGGGCTCTCCTAGTCCTCTATAGGGGCTGGGCAAATCCTCCAGAGCAGTCCTCCTACTCATCAGGAGCATTCTTCTACCTAAAGAGGAGGACTTGGGCTAGTCATCGGCAGGACTTGAACTGAGACTGTTTAAAATTTTGTGTGCGCCCTTTCCTGCGCCTAGGGACAAGCCCCTAGGCTAACTTTTTCAGACAGCCCTCTAAAGAGGGCCTTTGGAGAAGGACCTGCTCTGCAATAACTACTTAGCAAGGCCGTTTATATGAACCTTTGAGGCCCTTTAGAGCTGACTCCATTTGATTAGCCTAGGGGCTTGTCCCTAGGCAGCAGGATAAAATAACGTTTTATTAGTCCCTCAACTTTCTCTTGGGATTTTTGAAAAAAAAGAGGTGAAGAAAAAGCCTTTTAAGGGCTGGGCGGTTTGGGGTCTTTAGAAACAAGAAAAGCGAACAAGGATTTTCTCCCTCAGTTCGCTCAGGCTTGCAGGTCTATGCAAAGAGCGGACTAAAGCCCTTCTTTGCTTTCTATTACCCCCCATTGGCTACACTAGAGCAAAGCAATAGGGGAAACCAAATAAATGAGCATCTTGAGATATAAAATAGATGCTTTTTATGAAAAAGAAGAACTACCGCTCATATCAACTGGCTCTAGTTGGCTTGCTGCTTTTGCTGCAATATTCTTGCGCTATTTGTTCTGCTAAGAGAACAGCTAGAGGAAATGTCATTCCTAAAAAGTTTAAAGATTGGTATGTGACTAAAGCAGAGGACCTTTACCCTAAAGATTTGATAGATACAACTGCGATTTATTATACATGTCATGATCCAGCTATTTATGATCCACCAAAATGTTATTTTCATCGTTTTTTTGCAGACGGTAAGCTGTATAGTAGTACAGCACTAGACAGTGACAGTCTAAATAATGAGGTGGCCAATAATATGGTTGATGGCTATACTGGTTATTATTTAATTAAAGATGGGGAGTTAATTATCAAAACTTATGACTACGCTTATTGTGGATTCTATATCATAGAATGGGCAAAAATATTTGAGGATAGAATAGTGATATATAAAGCAGGGACTTCTTCTTCAATAGAACATGATTACTACCCTAATTCAAGTTCTGCTGAAGAGATAAATAGGGTATACTACAAACTAGATGTTGGTGAATTATACAGCCAGCCAGATTGGTAGTTGGTTTTTAAGCGAGGCCTCCCGCCGAAGGCGGGCGCTACGCTTTGGGGATACAAAGAGCGGACTAATGCTTTCTATTACCTCCCATTGGCTACACTAGAGCAAAGCAATAGGGGAAACCAAATAAATGAGCATCTTGAGATATAAAATAGATGCTTTTTTATGAAAAAGAAGAACTACCGCTCATATCAACTTGTCCTAGTTGGCTTGCTGCTTTTGCTGCAATATTCTTGCGCTATTTGTTCTGCTAAGAGAACAGCTGGAGGAAATGTTATTCCTAAAAAGTTTAAAGGTTGGTATGTGACCAAAGCAGAGGACCTTTACCCTAAAGATTTGATAGATACAACTGCGATCTATTATATATGTGAAGACCCAGATGCTTATGATCCACCAAGATGTCATTTTATGCGTTTTTTTGCAGACGGTAAGCTGTATAGTAGTACAGCACTAGACAGTCTAAATAATGAGGTGGCCAATAATATGGTTAATGGCTATACTGGTTATTATTTAATTAAAGATGGGGAGCTAATTATCAAAACTTATGACTATGCGTATTGTGGATATTATGTCATAGGCTGGGCAAAAATATTTGAGGATAGAATAGTGGTATACAAAATAAAAACTTATTCTTCGTCAAGAGTTGATTACTACCCTGATTCAAGCTATGCTAAAGAGCGAAACGATGTATATTACAAACTAGATGTTGGTGAATTATATAGCCAGCCAGATTGGTAGTTGGTTTTAAGCTGGGCCTCCTGCCGAAGGCGGGCGCTACGCTTTGGGGATACAAAGAGCGAACTAAAGTTTTCTATTACACCCCATTAGCTACACTAGAGCAAAAGCAATGGGGGAAACTAAATAAATGAGCATCTTGAGATATAAAATAGATGCTTTTCATGAAAAAGAAGAACTACCGCTCATATCAACTGGCCCTAGTTGGCTTGCTGCTTTTGCTACAATATTCTTGTGTTATTTGTCCTGCAACGACTACAGCTAAAGGAAATCAAATTCCCCGAAAGCTTAAGGATTGGTATGTAACCAAAGCAGAGGACCTTTACCCTAAAGATTTGATAGATACAACTGCGATCTATTATATATGTGAAGACCCAGATGCTTATGATCCACCAAGATGTCATTTTATGCGTTTTTTTGCAGACGGTAAGCTGTATAGTAGTACAGCACTAGACAGTCTAAATAATGAGGTGGCCAATAATATGGTTAATGGCTATACTGGTTATTATTTAATTAAAGATGGGGAGCTAATTATCAAAACTTATGACTATGCGTATTGTGGATATTATGTCATAGGCTGGGCAAAAATATTTGAGGATAGAATAGTGGTATACAAAATAAAAACTTATTCTTCGTCAAGAGTTGATTACTACCCTGATTCAAGCTATGCTAAAGAGCGAAACGATGTATATTACAAACTAGATGTTGGTGAATTATATAGCCAGCCAGATTGGTAGTTGGTTTTAAGCGGGGCCTCCCACCTTCGGCGGGCGGTTACTCCCGTTGGTTGTCGAACTGCGGCTTTCAGCCTTGTTGTGGCCAGTCGCTTCGCTCCTTCTAGACGCAGGAAATTAGTCCTGTTAGTTATGGGCCGATGGTTTTAACCATCGGCCCATTTTTATTGCGTTTAGTATGGCCGCTTTGGTTGCTGTGGGTTTCAACCTACAGGTATATATATCCATCCTACAGGCTGTTGTAGATGCTGTACAGTTTGTTGATAGTTAGATATCTCATCCAGGGCAAATCAATTACTTTTGAACATTATGTTCCTTACTAAGGAATTAAATGGAGTAATTAGGATTAAATTTAGAGCAAGGATACCAGGATGGTTTTCTACATACAAAGATCGTGATTTGATAGGGGGGAATCCACTTGGTGTCCCGTTGTTAAACAACTAGGTGGAAATGAAAAGAGTAACATTAACTATTAACTTAATAATATTAAATATTGCTATAGTAATGGGACAAGTATATAATCAGTTTAGCATACCTCAAAACTTATGTGGAGTCGAAGGTCTTATGGTATTTTATGATCTTAATCAGCATCAATATAAATTAAGATATGTGGATGAGAGTGTTTTAGAGGAAGGTGATTTTTCAATGATGACCAGAAGGTTTGGAGATTGTCAAAATGAGATAAGAAATTATATTTCCACAAATTTAATTAGTATTGAATATTCAAGGACAAACTATTTAAATTGTGAGGCACTTATTAATGGAGATCTTGAAGAATTTTTTATTGAAATAAGTTCTAGTTTTATTGATAATGAGCCATTCAGAATCGATGATCTAGAGGAATATGATAAATTTCTTAATTTGCTCTCCGCCGAGGAGAGGATGGACTATGAACTGAAAATCGTAAAAGCATTCATTTTTTATGCAAAAGAAAATTATGATAATGAAGTTGAGTTGAGGAAGACGTATAATTTTTTAAAAGAGGATTATTATGAATTTATTTTAATAACCAAGAATGGAGAATTTGATCTTAGCTCAATTGTTTTTAGAATTCTTTTTCCTGATTATGATCGAGATCATTTTGACTCAAAAGAAGAAGTTGTTGTTGAATTGAAATCTATTAAAGATTATATAGACTATTGTAGTTCAGATAGATTTTTTAAAATATCACATGACTAAGTCTAGTTCGCTTATTTGGGGAAACTTAGGGAAATAGGTGTTCATCCGTACTAGTTACCCCATCTGTATTGATTGGCAGTTGGGGCCTTCCGCCTTTGGCGGGCGCTACGTTTCGGGGCTCGCTGCTCGCTCGGCCCTGCGCAGGCTGCGCCCGCTTGGTCTGGCCTACGGCCACCCCTGCACATCGCTAGGCCTGCGGCCCTACGGGCCTGCTATATGGACTGTAGGTTGAAACCTACAGCCAATTAACGAATGCATTTTTGTGTTTAATGGAGGGTTGAAACCCTCCACAAATAAACATTTTAGCCCTTCTTTGCTGATGGAGCCTAGTGGAACAGCAAATCCCCTCGAATGAGGGGATGGCGATTTTTCGATAGCCTAGGGCCTTGGCCCTAGGGTTCCTATGAAATTTATGGGGGAGAAAAAAACAAAATCAAACTACCGAAGAAAAATAACCCTTGTTCAAAGCGGTAGAGGATTTTAATCCTCTCCGCACTATAGATGTAGAATGGGGTTGTTGTATGGCTGCTGGTTTCAACCTGCAGCCACAGCTAGCAGGGCCGCAGGCCTAGGGGCCTGCAAGGGTGCCGCGTAGCGGCAGACCCAGCCAGCTTGCTGGCGCAGGGCCGAGCAGACCTGCGAGCCCTGCAAGGGCCCGGCCGCCGAAGGCGGCAGGCCCCAAAAAACAAAAAAAAAGAGCCACCGAAAAAACGGCAGCTCTAGTTCAGTCATTATTTATTCTTGGGCCAAAAAGGCTCTGACGGGACGCAGGGCTTTTTCTACGGTATCGGGCAAAAATGGCGATTGTAAATCGGCGATTTCCAATAATTTGAGGAAAGAATGGCGGCCACCAGTTTCGCAAAGTTTGATGTAATCGCTCCACGCTTTTTCGGGCGCCTGAAGTTGGCGATCCCAAAACTGAAAGGCGCAAATTTGGGCCAAAACATAATCAATATAATAGAAAGGGCTGGCAAAAATATGCGTTTGGCGCTGCCAGTAGCCCCCTCTTTGCAAAAAGGGCTGTCCCGATTCGCTTGATTTGAGATGGGGCAGATAGCGCTCTTCTAGCTCCAGCCAAGCGGCATTGCGTTGGGCGGGCGTCCATTCTGGATGTTCATAGACCAAGTGCTGAAACTCATCGACAGCAGCGCCATAGGGCAAAAAGGTGACGGCTCCGCCAAGATGGGCCAATTTGAATTTCTCGCTATCCTCTTTGAAGAACTGCTCGACCCAAGGCCAGCTAAAGAACTCCATACTCATCGAGTGGATTTCGCAGGCCTCATAAGTGGGCCAAATATAGTCGGGATCGGCTCCAGAGCGGCCCGTTAAGTAGCATTGAAAAGCGTGGCCCGCCTCATGGGTAAGAACCGTGAAATCGTGGGCGCTACCATTAAAATTGGAGAAAATAAAGGGCGCCTGATGTTCGCGGAAATAAGTGCAATAGCCCCCATTTCGCTTGCCATCTTTGGAGGCCAGTTCGAGCAGGCCTTTGTCCTGCATAAAGCGGAAAAACTCCTTTGTTTCTGCAGACAGCTCGCTATACATTTGATCGGCCTGTTGGACCATCCAGTCTACATCGCCTTTGGGGGTCGGATTGCCATCCAAAAATTCTAGGGCAAAATCGTAGAACTCCATCTTATCGATACCGATGCGTTCCGCTTGTTTTTTGTAGAGGGTTTGGGCCAGGGGCACCACCTGCTCCTCAATCTGCTTGCGGAATTTAGCCACCTCCTGGGGACCATAATCGCTGCGGGCCATGCGGGCATAACCCAGCTCGATATAATTCTCATAGCCCAGCTTTTGGGCCATTTTGTGGCGCAGTTTGACGAGCTGGTCAAAAATATCTTCCACCTCTTCCGAAATACTATCATAGTACTCCCATTTGGCCGTTTGAGCGCCTTTGCGCTGGGCTCTATCGGTAGAGAGCTCTAGGGGACTGAGGGTAGAAAGATTGTAGGTTTCGCCTTCAAATTCGATTTGGGCCTGCGCCTTAATCTCTTGATAGCGAGTAGAAAGGCGGTTTTGCTCTTTGAGGTCCTCAATAATTTCGGGCTGAAAGGTTTTGAGGGCCATCTCCTCCAAATTGAAGAGATGCTGGCCCAACTGCTCGGCCATTTCGGCCTTGTGCGGAGAGGCCAAAAGTGCCTTGCTAAAGGCATTGGACAGGGCTGAAATCTCTGGAGCCGCCTGATCGAAAAAGCTCTTTTCTTCTTGATAAAAAGCATCGCGAGTATCAATAGAATGGCGGACCGAAGCCAGATTGTAAGGGCCACTAAAGCGCAAACCCAAATCTAAAATCTGCTGCCGAATGGCTATGGCATCTTGGGCCGTGGGGGCCGCCTCAAAGGCCGTGATGAGGGCCTGGTATTCGCTTTTGATCTGCTCAAGCGCTGGGCGCTGATAGGGAAAGTCTTTAAATTGCATATTTATGGTTGTGTGTGGAATAAGGAAGATTGCTAAGGTACAACCATCTTTTTGGAAATGGGGGAGGATTATTTTTTTTGTTGGGGGGGATTATTAAAGGTGTATTCTTCTATTTTGCTAATGTTGATTATTAGATGGTCGTAGTATCTTGACCGAGGAAAGGGACATTCGTCTCTAGACTCTTTTAAGTCATATTCAACTTGACGTAGGTTGTAACTATAACTACCTGTTAATATGATATTTTGGGATAATATTTTTTCTGAGTATACGAAGCGTTGAAGAATATCTTTTTTAGGGTCTAAAATGTAGGTATAGAATTCGTTCCTTTTAATTGTTGTCGATAAATTATATGTGTTACTATTTTCAATTATATATACTTTTAATTTTAATTTAATAAATGGCCAAAGTATGAAGGTTGAGAGAAGTGTAAGGGTTGTTATCCCAATTGTTATGAATAATAAGTGTATATTTTTGGGGGTTGCTATTCTGTTAATATTGAGCCAGTTGAAGCCACATATGAAAATAAAAAAAATTACAATTATTAGTAGTAAGAATAGTATGATGTTAGGATTAGTTATTGGCAATTTATTCTTTTCCTCTTTGTCTTTTATCTCTGTGTTTATCAGTATAATAGAAGCTGGAATAATGAATAGTAGCCAGCCATATTGATACATGAAGACTAGAACGAATAATATTGGAATTAAAGCTATACGGGCTATTAGAAATAATCTCTTTTTAAGAAGAAGATTTTTATAATTGACAAAGGAGTCAACTAGAGCGTATTTTCTTAATTCTAAGTTTACTTTTATTAATATGGCTGGCACCCATATCTCCTTTTCGCTGATTAACCTATCGTATAGTTTTTTAACTATTTCATTAGGAACTGCCTGTAGGTATCGGAGGGCTTCTATTGCTGTTTCTTCTAGCCAATAGTTATTCTCAAGAATGATATCTGAAAGTATATGTTCGATTTCTGTTTTATTCAGAATTCCTAGTCCTTCCAAAACTAGTTTACGTTCTAGGGTGGAGTATCTATTGTTAATTGCTTCTAAAAAGAAAGTTTTAAGCTCAGGGTAAATAGGTTCTAAGCAGTCTTTTCTATTTTTGAATGCACTTGTTAAGAATCGTAGGCTATGTAATGAACGATATAGGTGATCTTGAGAGCGCTCGTTAAAATAATCATTAAAATGGGTTATTTCAGTCCAGCAAAACTTTGCAATATTTATAGCTTGTTGCTGATTTGCTATTTCTACAAACAAAACAAGGCTATCTCGCCATCTAGAGTCAGTAGGAATTGCATTTCTAGGAATTAGATGTAAGTTTTTCTGTAGATAAAGTACAGCGAAATATTCATTAAAGCGTCTATGTACAAAACTGAAATGGGGGGAATTTCCTTCTCCAATCCGAATAATATGGGCAGCTTGAAGCACTTCTATTACGGCTTGAATCTTTAATTGTGGAAATTTTTCTTTTAGCCCCTCAACGGGGATATCCAAACCAATCAATGGCTCATTAAACATAAAATAGGCTATTTCACTTGCAGTGTTAATAACCTCTTGTAGTGACATTTTGACTTTATTAAGGTCATTACTTGCAATGGCATTCGCTATGTAGCTGCTATAAAGTGCCATTTGGCTAGTAGGAACTTGTTTTTCTTTTTTTAGAAAATAGATAAGTAGGGAGTTCTGAAAGGGGTTTCTAACGACATCTAGTAAGTCTGGCCGAGCATAAAAAGCTCGGATTAACTTTTTATCCTGGACTCTCTTTTCTAAACTTTGATTGACCTGGTCATATGAAAAAGGAAGTATTCTAAAAGAAATATCTGCACAAAAACTGTCAGTAGGACATCTGTATGGGCGAGAGGCTAAAATACCTTTACTATTGTGCGTGCCTGATAGAAAGTTATAGATAAGATCCGAAAGGCTATCTATAAGCCATGAATTTTCAGGTTGATCTAAGGCTAAGGGGATTTCATCAAAAGAATCAAAGATGAAGTATAAATACCCTTCTTTATAGAGCTTTTTAAAGTACTTATCAAGAAAGTCGTCAGTACAAGGGTCTTTGCCCTTTAGATAATTAAATGTAAAGTTATATAAGTCTTTGGCTGTAGGAGGGGAGTCCTCAGTCCATTCTCTATCAGGCCTCCATTCTCTTAAGTCAATATAAAGAGGAATCCTATTTGTTTTCGATGCCTTACCAAGTAAATCTATAGCAAGTTTTCTT
This sequence comes from Saprospira sp. CCB-QB6, assembly GCF_028464065.1. Taxonomy (NCBI): domain Bacteria; kingdom Pseudomonadati; phylum Bacteroidota; class Saprospiria; order Saprospirales; family Saprospiraceae; genus Saprospira; species Saprospira sp. CCB-QB6. The sequence continues at coordinate 3,356,618 of NZ_CP116808.1, forward strand.
AGTGCTACACTTTTTCCAGAGCCAGGATTACCAATTACCAAGAGGGTTCTACTATCAGCATTTTTTTTGATAGCGGCGATAATGTTTTTTACTTTCAGTTTCTTATAGCGAGAAGTTTTTTTAGATACCTCTATTTGTGCATCTATTTCAGTGTAGTATTCTGAAGACCAGTTAGTTTCGTTGTTAATTTTTTCTAAATGACGTTCTAAAACGCTACAAAAGGCATCTCGGTCTCTATGGAACTCCCATTCAGGAAAAGCTTTATCTATAGAAGATAGATTTTTCTGCGTTAAATCTCTATCTTGATTAAAATAATTTATTGCTAGAATAAGGAGGAGCACAACAAAAGAAATGAAAGGGGAAGGTTGGGGATTAGGTATTTTAAGACCAAAATTTTGATAAATAAACTCTGTAATCAAAGCATTGATTAGGGGGGAAAAAGAGTAGTTTGTCCACAGGGCTCCAGCTATGGCTAATGAAACTAGACGAACCTTAATTCTTCCATGAGCAGCTGATGAAAAAATATTCTTTGTAATCCACATAATCAAAAGGATTACAACAGATAGTTCTACTGCAGATATAGGCCCAAGTAGAGTCCAGAAACCAAAAATGGCTACAATAGCGATGATAAGAATAATTATTAGGGTAGATCTTCGGTCAATATTTTGGGGAGAGTATCTCATTTAGTATTTGTTTAGTAGGCTACTAAAGTAAGAATTTAAGATAGTATTCCCCCCCCCTACTCCCTAAAAAACCAACCATCCTCCCGAATCCACAACAGGCTCTCCGGAAAATCCGAACGGCTGAGCTCTCTTAAGTCATCTATCGCCAAACCTTTGGGGTCCAGACGGGGCATGCCCCCATGTTTTTGGACAATGGGAATAATTTGTCCCGCCAAAAATTGCCCCTCCCGCCCCAGAGCAAGCCGCAGCAGGGGGGCATGCGCGCCATAACGACTCATCCGAAAGCTGTAGGTGCAAAAATTCCCCAAACTATAGAGAATCAAACGCTCTTTGTAGAGCTCCATGCCCCGACTCACATGCGGACCAGTACCAATAATGAGGTCGGCCCCCTCATCTACGCAAAGATGGGCGGTCTCATAGAGGTTGCCCCGATTAAAACCCAGAAAAATCTCGGGTTTTTCCTTGGGCTGATGCCGATAATCTGGCCCCTCGGCCCCCCCATGCAAGGAAACAATTAGGAGCTCCGAATTGGCCTTGGCTTTTCGGATTTGCGCCCGAACCGCTGCCCTATCTTTCATATTAAAGCTGCCATAAAAAGGAGAAAAAGCACAAAATGCACAAGAACGACCGGCCCGAACAAAATACACACAGGGCCGATGCGCCAATCCCGCCGGCATAAATCCCATATCCTGCAGTTGCCGCTCTGTATTCAAGCGGTCGGCCCGCCCAAAATCATCCATATGGTTGCTGGCAATATTCAAAATGTCAAAGCCCGCCCGCTGAAAAGGCTTTACATAAACAGGAGGCAAACGAAAGCGAAAGCAGCTTTTAGGGTCATAACAAGCCTTGGGCCGCCCGCCAGAATCCCGCAAAACGGTCTCAAAATTTCCAAAACTAAGCTCGGCCTCCCGCAAATAGGGCAGGAGCTGCTCCCCAATCAAATCCCGCCCCAAATGAGGCGGCAAAAGCACCATCGGATGATTGGTCCCCGGCACAATATCCCCCACCGCCGCCACCCAAAAACTATCCTTGGGCGCAGGGGGCAGGGGCCAATCCCTAACCGCCGCCAAACTATCTGCTGCCGACTGATAAAGCGGGGGCGGAGCCACCTCAGGCTCCAACTTTTCTGAGCCGCAAGCCCAAAATAAAAGACAAAGGAATAGAAGGTAATAAGGCATAACAGAAGCTTTTGTATGGACCGAAAGATAGCGCTTATGAAGCTTTTTTTTATTTCTTTTTGGGGCCTCCGCAGCGGCTTCGCCTTGCGGCGCTACGTTTCGCAGCTCGCTATTCGCTCGGCCCTTCGCCGCCTGCGACGGCTCGGTCTGGCCCTGCGGGCCACTGCTGCACATCGCTAGGCCGTTTGGCCTTCGGCCATCCCTAGGGCCAAGGCCCTAGGCTATAGAATCATCGTCATCCCCTCCTTCGAGGGGATTTTTTTTGAACCTCTGGGTTGAAACCATCGGCCCATATCATTTATAGCAAACAAGGGCTTTAGCCCGCCAGTTTGCACAGCCCCACAACCATGGGCTTCAGCCCATGGCTATGAGATATTGTGCAGCTTCAAAACGGTATATTCCATTTGGAGGAAGCTATTCTGCAGCTGCAAAACAACACCCTACAGTTGCGCTAAGCTATTCGCAATTTGTGAAACGGCATTTGTAAAGCGGGGGATGCTATTCGCAATTTGTGAAACGGCATTTGTAAAGCGGGGGATGCTATTCGTAATTTGTGAAACGGCATTTGTAAAGCGGGCTATGCTATTCGTAATTTGTGAAATGGCATTTGTAAAGCGGGGGATGCTATTCGTAATTTGTGAAACGGCATTTGTAAAGCGGGGGATGCTATTCGTAATTTGTGAAACGGCATTTGTAAAGCGGGTTATGCTATTTGTAATTTGTGAAACGGCATTTGTAAAGCGGGGGATGCTATTCGCAATTTGTGAAACGGCATTTGTAAAGTGGGGGATGCTATTCGCAATTTGTGAAACGGCATTTGTAAAGCGGGGGATGCTATTTGTAATTTGTGAAACGGCATTTGTAAAGCGGGGGATGCTATTTGTAATTTGTGAAACGGCATTTGTAAAGTGGGGGATGCTATTTGTAATTTGTGAAATGGCATTTGTAAAGCGGGTTAAGCTATTTGTAATTTGTGAAATGGCATTTGTAAAGCGGGGGATGCTATTCGCAATTTGGCGTCGCCTAGGGACAAGCCCTTAGTGTCATATATCTCATCTTCCTTATGGTTTCCCTTCTATACTTACTGCCCTGGGCTGAAGCCCAGGCTTGTTGACTGAGCGAACTGACGGGCTAAAGCCCTTGTTCGCTTTTCTATTCTAAGGTTATTTACTATAGTAAGAAAATGACCCCAAGTCTCAATAGCAAACAAGGGCTTTAGCCCGCCAGTTTGCATAGACCCACAACCATGGGCTTCAGCCCATGGCCCTAAGCAGCTTCTTGTTCCTAAAGGCAGGAAAGAGAGCAGCCAATAATCGCCTAGGGACAAGCCCCTAGGCTAATCCAATGGAGTCAGCCCTCTGCGAGGGCCTCGACTGTTGATGTATAAGGCCTTGCTAAGTCATTTTAGCAGAGAAGCAGCTTATCCAAAGGCCCTCTTTAGAGGGCTGTCTAGAAAAGCTAGCCTAGGGGCTTGTCCCTAGGCGCAGAAAAGGCTAAACACAAAATTTTCAACCTACAGGCCCATATAGCAGGCGGCGTAGCCGCCGCAGGCCTAGCGATGTGCAGCAGTGCGGCGCAGCCGCAGGGCCGAGCGAACAGCGAGCTGCGGAACGTAGCGCCTGCCGCAGGCGGGAGGCCCCAAAACAACAAGCAGATAGATTTTAATAAAAAACCCTATATTTAGAGACACACTATAACAGACAAGCCAAAATACCTATGGAATCTATCAACTTTGATCAAATACAGATCTCTTCGGGCTGGACCCCCAGCAGCAAGGAGGAGCTAGAGAACCAATTAGACAACCTATTTAGTAGTAGTTTGGATGCTTTGCGAGGGACCTGGGACCTCAGTAACTCGGCCAATGTCTTGTTGAGCCTTATCTTTTATAAGCGCCTGATTTGTCTACAAGAAGAAGGCGAATTGGCCTTCATTAAGATTTCGGAAAAACAACGGCAGATCCTACACAATTTTAGGGAGCAGTTGGCCAAAAACGAACAACAGGCCTTTGGCGATTTGCGAGATGCCCTGGTGGCGATTTCTAGGGCCAATCCCTCTTTAGAAAATATTTTTGCTCCCCTAATGGTGGCCCTACAAGACAAGGCCGATGCCCAGCATCTGGCCCGAGTATTTGGCCTATTGGAACAGGTCGATTTTTCGCTCAAGCAGTTTTCTATTGCGCAGTTTGGGGCTTTCTTTAATAAGAGTTTGAGCCGAGCGGCCCAAAGAAGGGGCAAGGCGGGTGGTAGCGCTACCAGTCCGCTTTTTCTCAATAAACTCATGGCCCTTTTGTTGGCCCCTAAATCGGGAGAATCGGTCTATGAACCTGCGGCGGGACAGGCCGGGAGCCTAGTCGCGCTTATGCAAGAAGCGGGTGCTTTAAATATTTTGGCCCAAGAGGTCGATCAAATTACCTGGGCCTTTTGTAAAATGAACCTCTTGATGAATGGGGCTTATGAGGCTTTGGTGGAGCAAAATAACAGCCTGCTTCATCCGCCCCAACCCCCTCAGCAATTTGATTTGGCCTTGGCCAATTTTCCCTTTGGCGAAGAGATTGATTTGCGGGCGGTCAAACAGCGCTCTTATGTCAAGCTGCCCCTAGATGTGGGCCAAGAAGAAACCGATTGCAACAGTCTTTTTGTGCAGTTGATGTTGGACCAACTCAATGAGAATGGGCGAATGATTGCCGTTTTGCCCATGCGGGCCCTCTTCAAAGAGCGGCAAGAGCGTCGTTTGCGAGAGTATTTGCTTCGCCGCGATGTGGTAGATGCCGTGATCACCTTGCCTGCGGGCTTGTTGTATGCGAGTCAGGCGCCTATTTGTTTGCTTTATTTGCGAAAAAATAAATCGGCAGAACGAAGAGGCAAGGTCCTTTTTATCAATGCTTCACAATTGCAGCCTCGATCTAAAAGTCGGGTGCGTCATCGTTTGGAGAGTCAGCAAATTGCGGCCATTGTTTCGGCTTATCATAGTTATGGCGAGAAAGTGCCGCAGGAGCTAGCCGGCTATGTGGTTTGCAAAACGGTGGAGCAATTGCTCGAGCAGCGGGCCAACCTCAATGCCAAGCGTTATGCGGCGCCATTTATTCAGGAACTGGAGGCTTTGGCGGAGCAAAACGCCCTGGTTAAGGTTCAAGAAGTGATGGCGGGCGAACTGCCTGCGCTTTGGGTGCAAAAAAGAGAGCGGCAGTTCCATAATCATCCCTTTGTGAGTAGTAGTGATTTGGCGCTGCAGTTTGCGGATTATCAATTGGCCTTGTCTAGGCTTTGTCCCTTTGAAGAACAGGAAGAAGAAGAGGGGCGGCTTTTACAGTATTCAGCCTTTTTGGTTAATCGGAAAGGAAAGCGCTTGCGGGCCAGCTACTTTGAGTATAAGGGGCAAGCGATCATTGTGAGTAAATCTGTGCTCGTTTTTGATTTGCAGCAAAAGAAGATCAACAAAGAATACTTTTTGGTCCAGCTGCATCAAAAATTGTTTTTGGCCCAGTTCAATATGTTCAGAACCGATCATGAAGCCTTGCAGATATCGGAGCGGGAATTTGGCCAACTGCAAATGCCTTTGCTTAGCTTAGAGGAGCAAATCAAATTGGTCCAAGAAACCAAATGGTCTTTACTCAAAGAAGAAGAGCATAAGGTGGAAACCCTACGCAGTCGCCTCAATCTGGATAAGCAAACGGCCCAAAATCGGCAAATGCGCATTATTTCCTCTTTGCAGCATGAGCTGGGCAATCGTTTGCCAGCCATTTTGACCGAGCTCAAAAATATTAAGGACTTTCTGGGGGATAAAATTGAAGAGCAAACACCTCTGAGCTGGAGCGATTCTATTTATCCCCTTTTTGAGGGCGAAGAAGCCGAAGAGGAGGACCAATTGGATAAAGTAGTGCGCAAAATTGAGAAACAACTCATTTATACCATTAATAGCATTGATGCGGCTAGCAACATCATCTCGGCCGATAAGGAGCGCATGCAGTTGGAGCATCTATTGTTGCGCGACTTTTTGGAAGATTGGGCCCAACTTTATGCCCAAGAAAAGCAGTTCTCTATCCAAATTGAGGTAGAGGATGATGAAAGAGGCCGAGAATTGCCCATTGCTACCCTGATCGACCGAGCGCAACTGGCCACGGCCTTGAGCAATTTTGTAGAAAATGCCCGTCGACACGGATTCTCTAAGCACAAAAAACATCTGATCCGCTTTTCTGTTTCTCTTTTGGAAGAGCAAGAAGAAGTATTGATAGAATATAAGAATGATGGGAAAGCTTTCCCAAATTCTTTTACCTTTGACGATTTTGTCTCCTACGGCAATTATGCCGGCGATACTGGACATTCGGGTATCGGGGGCTACCTCATTCATCAAATTATTGAAAACCATGAGGGTAGTCTACATTATAAGGAGCAAATAGATAAACGCGACCCCTTCAAGGTGCAATTTGATATTATTTTGCCCTACAGAAAATAAGAATATGACCAAAAAACGCCGCCGACCGATACAGGTTTTAATGATTGATGATGATCAGCAATTTGCTAGCCCTTTTATTAAGCGGGCCCGCAAGTATCAGGTCCTCATTACCAACAAAACAAACTTGCAAGAGGGCCTACACGAACTACAGAATAACAGTAAATATCAGGCTGTTATTCTAGATGGCAAGGCGCCTATTCATCCACAACAAGCCAAAGGAACCGAGGCCGAAAACTTTGTGCACGAGGCTATTATGCGCCTTAGAGAAATGGAGTTGCGCCAAGAGCGGCCCCTGCCTTTTTGTGTGCATACGGCTTGGAGAGTGCAGCTAGAGCCTAGCTTGCGCCAACGGGCCGCCCTCTTCGACAAAAAGAAAACGGCAGTAGATGAAGAAGAAATGCAAGCCCTTTTTGAGTTTCTGCATCAGGAGGTGGGCCAACTGGAAGATAGCAAAATCAAACAGCAGTTTCCCGAGGTCTTTGACTTTGCCGACCGCTATCTGGACCAAGAAGATGTTTCGCTCTTGCTCAGCATCTTAGCCGATAAATCGATGGCCAAAAGAGAGCAAATGCTGGAGCGCCTGGCTTTTGTCCGCCGCCTAGAAGAGTCTATTCTCAACGTCTTTTGCCGAGAGGCCCTCAAGGTCGATCCGCTGCTATATGGAATGGATGGACAAAGCCGAACCAAAGACCTGATCGAGCTCATTAAGGTCCGAAAACTGGCCCCTATGCACGTCTCTTTTCTGACCTATATCATTTATGCCACCCTCAGCAGTATTGTGCAGCACAAGGCACCAGAATCTAGTGAGTATTACAATTATCCGATCACGCCCTATACCGTCAAAACCTTTATCAATGGGCTTTTAGACATTATTCTTTGGGTAAAGGATAGTATCGAAAATGGCTTGAGAGAAGGCAGTATTATGCACGATTTTCAACCCCCTAGATAAGGATTTGGGGCCTCCGCTGCGGCTTCGCCTTGCGGCGCTACGTTCCGCAGCTCGCTGTTCGCTCGGCCCTTCAGGCTTCACTGCGTTTCGCCTTTGGTCTGGCCTTCGGCCACCCCTCCGCAGCGCTGGGCCGCTCATCGATCTTTTTTCTTTTGGTCTTCTTCTTCGGCCGTTGAATTTTTTGGGGGCTTAGCTAGGACCAGAAAAATTTGGACAAATGGAACCATCTTTTTAGTTTCCCTTGTTGGAGCTCCTGAAAAAAAGTAAAATTAAATCATGGATAAGGTAAGAGTAGATAAGTGGTTATGGTCGGTCCGTATTTTTAAAAGCCGAACCCTGGCCAGTAATGCCTGCAAAAAGGGGCATGTACGTGTAGATGGGCAAATCCTAAAGCCCTCGGCCTTTGTAAAACAAGGCGACTTGTTGGAGGTCCGAAAAAATAACTTCAATATGCGCTTTAAGGTGGTCGAGTTGATCGAAAAGCGGGTATCTGCCAAATTAGCAGAGCCTTGTTATGAGGACCACACGCCAGAAGAAGAACTCAATAAGTTTAAGGCTTGGTTTATGAATGGCCGAGCAACAGAATTTAGAGAAAAAGGTGCTGGTCGTCCCACCAAAAGAGATCGCCGCCAAATTGATGGCTTTAAAGAAGGCGATAGCATGTTAGAGCAATTGGACTGGGAAGAGGAGGAATAAGCTTCTTTTGGACCATAAAAAGCCCGATCTACCTTTGTAGATCGGGCTTTTTTATCTTGGTCCCAAGGGTGGCGGTTAGGCTGTGGGGCTGTCCCCACAGCATTGGCCTAGGGATGGTAACTAGTGGCCGCAGGCCAGACCCAGGCAGCTTTGCTGCCGCAGGGCCGAGCGAGTAGCGAGCTAGTGCACAGCCCGGCCGCCGCAGGCGGCAGGCCCCAAAAAGAACTACTTATCCTTTTTCTTAAACTGCTTGAAGAATTGGGCCCAAGCCATAGGATTGAGGACGGGCATAGCCTGTTGTTGTCCCTGATAAGAATAGCTGCTGGCTTGTTGGCGGAGGTAAAGCGAGGCATTTTCTCGGCCATCCATATCCATTTCTTCTTGCATGGCAAGCAGTTGTTGGCGGCTGAGTTTGCCCTCGGCCAAAGCCTGAAGGTTTTGGGCTTGAGTGGGTTGCATGGCTAAAAACTCTGCTCTAAAGTTGTTTCGATCGGGCCAGGGGAAAACCAAAACCTCCGCCATATTGATGTCTTCGGTTTCTAGTTGGACCACAATTGAGTGGTAGAGGCCCTCAAAATCTTCGGGAATCACAATTTCTTGAGTTGCAAAGCCCACAGCAGAGAATTGCAGGCGTTCCCCTTTTTTGACTACAATAGAAAACATCCCGTCCATATTGGCATAGCTTCCGCGCAGGCCATTTTCAACGGCAATGGTGGCAAAGGGAATTGGGGCCACCTTTCCATTTTGGCCGGGGGTAATCACAATCCCTGTCACCTCAACAATATCGCTAACCGATAGGGGTTGGGCCTGACTAATTTGGGGAAGGGCAAAAAGAAGAAGGGGGAGAAAAGAAAGCAAGAATTTCATGCGTTTTATATTTAAATGTCCTAATGATCGAATGAATGGAAATTGTTAAAGATCCTTTGCCAAAGCAACGCTAATTTGCGCTTTTTAGTTGGTCTTTCCATCCCAGATAGGGAAAAAAGCGTCTTCAAAATGCTTGATGGCTTTTTGGGCCAAAAGCTGTATGGCAATCACATCAAAACGGATTTCCTCCTCATAGTTTTGGGCATACATGTAGGCGGCGGCAGCTTCAAAAAGAAGTTGTTGTTTTTTGGAGGTAACGGCCAATTCGGGAGGGCCAAAAGCGGCATTTTTACGGGTTTTGACCTCTACGAAAATGAGAACGTTATCTTTAAAGACAATCAGGTCTACTTCGGCTCTGCCATAGCGCCAATTTTTAGCTTTAAGCTGATAGCCGGCGGCCAAAAGGTATTCTAGGGCCATCTTTTCGCCCAAGATGCCTATCTTGTGATGTTTTGCCATAATTTTTTTATCTTTCGCAGCTTTGACAAGCTGTATTGCAATTGAGGTAGTATACTAAAATATATGATATATACATAGTCTCTCTGGGGCTATTAACAAAATCTTGAATTTATCATGATGAATGAACTAATCAAAAACTTTGGGGCTCAGTTGAGCGAAGCCATTGAGATCGGCGAGAATATAAAATTAACGGCGCCTAAGCAGGAATTGCGCAATATTGTAGTTGTGGGAATGGGCGGTTCTGGTATTGGGGCCAATTTTGCCAAGGAGTTCACTGCAGAAGAGCGTCCTTTGCCTATGGAAGTGGTTAAAGGCTATGATTTGCCTAACTATGTGAATCAGCACAGTTTAGTGATTTGCTCTTCTTTTTCGGGTAATACGGAAGAGACCTTGCTTGGCTTAGAAGAAGCGATTGAGAAAGGGGCCAAAATTGTTTGTGTCAGCTCTGGTGGTAAAATGAAAGCCTTGGCGGAAGAGCATGGCTTAGATTTCGTTCAGTTGCCACATGCGGGTAGTCCTCCCCGCGCTTGTTTGGGTCTCTCTTTGGTACAGCAGCTATTTATCCTGAAGTTTTTTGGTTGTGCTAAAGCTGAACGCATTGAGCAGCTCAAACAGAGCATTGTTTTGCTAGAAAAAGAGCAGGCCGATATTATGGAAAAGGCCAAGAAAATGGCGCAGTTCATGAGCGGCAAGTTTCCCGTTCTCTATACCAATGATCGTATGGGATCTGTTGTTTTGCGCTTGCGTCAGCAGCTCAACGAAAATGCAAAAATCCTTTGTAGCCATCACTTGATTCCCGAAATGAATCATAACGAATTGGTGGGCTGGCGTAAACAAGAGGGCGATTTTGCTGTCTTGATTTTCAGAAGCAAGTTTGAGCATGAGCGCAATCAAGCACGCATCAAAATTAACAAGGAAATCATTAACCACTACACCCAAACTTTGATCGAGATCAAACTTAAGGGAGAGAGCTTGATTGAAGAGGCTATGTATGCCGTACATTTGGGCGACTGGATCTCTTGGGAGCTTTCTGTTTTGCGCCAAGTAGATGCCACAGAAGTAAAAGTGATTGATTTTCTAAAAGGAGAATTAGCGGGCCAAGCCTAATCCAATAGCTAACTTGGGCCAAAAAATAAGCAAGATGAGTAAGAAAGTAAAAGTAGAAGAACTAGGCCGAATCAATTATGAGGAGGCCTGGGCCTATCAAACCCAACTTTTCAATGCCTGCATTGATCGCAAAAAGCGACAAAGAGAAGGGGAGGAGCTAGAGCAATTTGGCCATTTTCTATTTTGTGAGCACCCCCATGTCTATACCCTGGGCCGAAATGGCAAAGAAGCCCATTTACTACTCGATGAGGCTGGCTTAGCCACTCATGAGGCTAGTTTTGTGAAGATTAACCGAGGGGGAGATATTACTTATCATGGCTTGGGCCAAATTGTGGGCTATCCCATTTTGGATCTCGATTGCTTTTTTACCGATATTGGCCGATATATCCGTAGTATCGAAGAAATGGTGATCCGAACGCTGCAAGATTACGGCATTAAGGCTGGTCGCATCAAAGGCGAATCTGGTGTATGGCTAGATGAAGATGGCCCCAATGCCCGAAAAATCTGCGCAATTGGAGTGCATCTGAGCCGCTGGGTGACTATGCATGGCTTTGCCTTTAATATCAATACAGATATGAGCTATTTCGGCCATATCATTCCCTGTGGCATCCAAGATAAGGGCGTCACCTCTCTAGCCCAAGAATTGGGACGACCCGTAGCAGAAGAGGAGGTCAAAAGTTTGCTTTCTCGGCATTTTGCAGATATCTTTGCAGCCGAATTAGATTTTAGCCTAGCGCCAAATTTACTACAACATGAAAAATGATATTCCCATTAAAAAAGTAGAAGGGGTGGGCCTTGCTATTGTCCCCGCTGCCGACGGCTTTTGGGATGTCTACCTACTCAACCTCAAAGAGGAGCCAATCAAACAATTGATTGTTTCGGCCAGAGGCTATGGCCGCCTTAAAGAGAAGGAGGTAGAAACCGCCAATATTCGATACTATTTTGAGGAGGTACCCGCGGGTACGGTCCAAAAAATTGAACCCCTGCACCAATATTTAGTGCAAATGGCCAACGAATACTGGATTAGCTTTTTATGGAATGACTATATGTACGACCGAAAGTACGTCTTTGTAGCAGGTAGTATTCAGGCTGCTTACTTTACACATATTCCCATTCTCAACGAATTGGGTATTTTAATCAAGTAAAAAATTTATGGACCCTAAAGAGGAAATGGAATTCGAGGATGAGCCCTTGTTCGATTGGTACGAGTATAAGGCCGATCCAGGGCAGGAGCCTATGCGATTAGATAAGTTTTTGATGCAACGCATGGAGCGCATGACCCGCTCTAAGGTGCAACGCGGTATCGATGCCGGCTATGTGACGGTAAATGATAAGGAAGCCAAAAGTAATCAAAAGATTAAGCCACACGACTTAATCAAGGTCCGCTGGCGCCGTGCCCGCCCCAAAGGCGAGGTGATTGCTCAAGATATTCCCTTAGATATTCGCTATGAAGATGAGGAGGTCCTCATGGTCTACAAACCCGCTGGCATGGTGGTCCACCCCGGTGTGGGCAATTATACCGGCACCCTCGTCAATGCCCTCGCTTGGCATTTTAAAGACTTGCCCCAAGGCAACGGCAGTTACCCCGGCCTAGTGCACCGTATCGATAAATTTACTACCGGTATTCTGGTGGTGGCCAAAACCGAAGAGGCTATCCAACATCTCTCTAAACAGTTTTTCCATCACACGATTAAACGGAAATACCGCGCCCTAGTCTGGGGCGATGTAGAAGCCGAAGAGGGAACGATCACTGGCCATATTGGCCGCGATCCCAAAAACCGCAAACGCTTCTGTGTCTATGAAGATGAGGAATACGGTAAACATGCCGTGACCCATTATAAGGTCCTCAAACGCTTTGGCTATGTGACTTTGGTCGAATGTCAACTGGAAACAGGACGGACCCACCAAATTCGCGTACACATGAAGCATATCGGCCACCCGCTCTTCAATGATGAGCTCTATAATGGCGACCGCATCGTGAAAGGAACGATTTTCAGTAAGTACCGACAGTTTGTCGAGAATTGCTTCAAAATTCTTCCCCACCAAGCCCTGCACGCCTATTCCCTAGGCTTTGAACATCCCAAAACAGGAGAGGAAATTTATCTGGAAGCCCCGCTACCCGACTATTTCCAACAAGCCCTAGATAAATGGGAAAAATATACCGAGGGCCGCTTTAAGATTTATGATTAGATCTTTTCTCCCTCACTAATCGCAGTAGAATTTCTATTCTGCTGCGATTTCTTTTGGGGCCTCCCGCAGCCAAGCTGCGGGCGCTACGTTTCGCAGCTCGCTGTTCGCTCGGCCCTGCGGCAGCAAAGCTGCCTGGGTCTGCGGCTGCGCCGCACTGCTCCACATCGCTAGGCCATTTGGCCTTCGGCCATAGGGGTGGCTTTCTTCACTCAGCATTTCCTATTTCCACCAAAGTATTTTGTGCCGAAAGGCCCAAGCCCAACCCAAACGATAGTTCCGATAGCCCAAACGCCCCAGCCGCTCCCGCCACTCCTGCCCCAAAAAGGACTTTTGAATGGAAAGCAGTCCATCATAACGGACCATCGGACTAGCCCCCAACAGCTTAGTCACTAAACGAAAGAGAAAATGGGCCAATGTCGAGCGCTCTAAATCATTGATGATGCCCCCCCATTGGGCCTGCCCCTTTAACTGTAGGAGCAGTTGGTCCAAAGCTTCTTCCTCAAAATGATGCAGAAAAAGGGCGCAATGGGCCACATCAAACTCTAAGGCCGCAAACTCTTCCCCAAAAACATCGAGCTGGGCATAACGAATTTCTGGAAAGTCACTGGACCACAAACGGGCTTGCTCCAAACAATAGGCATTGGCATCTATCCCCAGCAACTCTAAGCGGTAGCCCCTCTTACGGCCCCAAAGCGCAAAAGCGCGCAGGGCATCGCCGCCCCCGCAACCCAAATCCACCAAGCGCAAAGGCTTTTCTTTGGGCCAAGTTTGTAGTAGTTGGGCCAGCGCAGCCTGACTAATCGTTAGCCCGCCCAAAAGTTTGTTGACCCAAGCTATTTGCTCCAAGGTCGCTTTGAGCTCAGGCCCTTCCATCTCCAAGTCATCCATGATCTCGGCCTTGTCCGACCGCTGTTTAAAGTAGAGCATCCCAAGGCTTTAATGGACGGCCATGCGTCCAGCGAATAATTGTTTGTTGCATGAAGGGTAAGCCAGCAAATAGCTGCACCCCCAAATTGGACCAAAAGGGACGGCCAAAGAAATGTTGCAGCTTTCGCCCTGCCTGCAACCTCAAACTATAGTTTTTCTGCCAAGCCACCGCATATTGGTCCAAAAACTCAGCCTGATGCAGTTGCCCATCCAAATACTGGGGCAGCAAGGCCTGCATAATAGAAGCCGAACCTATGGCCATGGCCATCCCATTGCCCGAAAGTGGATAAATTAAACCCGCAGCATCGCCCAACATGGGCAGCCCTTGCTCAATTAAAGGTTTGGGCCTAAAATATATATTACTAATGCTCAAGGGCCGAGAAAAAATGGGCCTAAATTCCCGAAACGCTTGCTCCAAATAGGGGTTCTGCGCTAAAACAGTACGCTCCAACTCCTTGATGCTGCCCGCCCGCTTGAGCTGGACTTGCTCCACCAAATAACAAAGATTGATTCGGCCTTCTTCTACTTTAGATAAGCCGCAATAGCCTCCCTCAAAGTTGTGTAGGGCCACCAAATCTTCTGGGAAATCACCCTCATAATGGCATTTGACCGCCATGAAACCCGCCCGCTCCTGCATAAAATGCCGATCGAGTTGCCGATCAACTAAGGAGCGCTTGCCCTGACAACCCAAAACCATTGCAGCTCGATATTCTCGGCCCTGCTGGCTTTGAAGTCGCCAGCTTTTTGGTCCAATTTCCTCTACTTGATGGACCTTTTGGCCCAAGGCAAATTCTACCCCCTCCGCCAAGGCCAAATGATAGAGGGCTTGGTCCATCCGATAACGAGAAAGCCCAAAGCCTCCCAAGGGCAAACTAGTCTGCACCAATTTCCCTTTTAATGAGCTTAGGGCAAAATGCCGAATATCTACGGCCCCATGAGCAAAGGGATCAAAGCCCAAGCTATGGAGATAAGGAAGGACCTCTTTAGAGATGTATTCTCCGCAAACTTTGTGAAAGGGATAGCTTTTTTGTTCGATCAAAAGGACCTTTAGCCCTCTTTTGGCCAAAGGAAGGGCGCAGCAAAGGCCAGCAAGACCTCCACCAATAATAATACAATCATAAATAGACTCAGAGATATTCATTTATAAACGCACGGCTGTTTGTTTAAACCCTAAGTGAATAGCTTCTTTGAGCGAGGCGGTAGTTTGTAAATCTTGGGTGGAAAAGCCCAGTTCTACAATGGTAACAGCATTCTGTGGAAAAACGCCAGAGACAATGCACTGACAGCCCATAAGCTTAGCTGCTTTAGATATGCGAATCAGATGTTGAGCCACTTCTTTATCAATAACCATAACACCACTAATATCCAATATGAAAACTTTTGATTGCTTATCGCCAATAGCTTTCAGGATAACAGATAGTAAATTTTCTGCTCGCTCAGTATTCATTTCTCCCACTAACGGAATAAAGAGAATATCATCCCAAAGCTGAGCTACTGAGGCATAAAGAGCTGCACTGCGCTCTTTTAGGGCTTGTTGAGTAAGATTGCTATAGGTATTGGCTACAATGGCAACATCCATACGGTGCTGCTTGTTAAAGGAGATAATTTTTTTAACATCATTGATACCAAGACGAAGAAATAACTGCTCAAAGAGATTGTCTAACTTGGCCACTCCTGCATAATAGATAGAAAGGGGGAGGCCTTCAAAAGCATGGCGTTGGCCAATCTTTTTACGGCTATCAATATAGGCTTGATCAATTTGAGCAGCAAAAAACTGTATCCAATGGGCCTCTACGAGCTTACGGTTAGATTGGACCAGATTCGGGTCTTTAAACCGATTGCCTAGCCCTCCTATAGAAGGCAACCATGCATAAAACTCATCAAAAATCCAGGCAACATCGCCTTTAATGTCCTCCCAAAGAGCACGGATGTTTTCACAATCTTCTTCACTAATGTAGTATTGTTGAAGATACTTTTCTACTGACATAAGGGATTTATTTATAGTGAATAATTAGGCTTGTTCTTCACTAGTAACTATCATTCTTCTAGAGCACTAAAGCTTATTCCCTTTAATATTCTCTCATACTAATTAAGACGAGGGTACAGGCCGCCATGATTTCCGCTTGGGGCAGGGCCGCTTGCAGACGTTGTTGAAAGGCGGGGTTTTCTGTTCCTGGATTAAAGATAATGCGCTTAGGGGCCAAGGCAACAATCTGCTCAAAGTATTCTTCTTGCAGCTCTGGGCGGAGATAAAGCGTAATGCTATCTACGGCCAAATCGGCTGGAATGCTGGTTAGTATATCTAGCTCTCCAGCTGTTTTCCCTGCTCTGTAGCCCAAGGGATAAACGGTTTCTCCAATAGCTAGGAGGCGGCGGGCAGCCTCATAAGCGTAGCGGTCGGGCTTGCTAGAGGCCCCAATAATTAAGGTACTCATTCTCTGCTGTTTTGATGATAGTAATGAAAGGAAATAGTGGCCTAAAAGTTTTGAACCGCGGCCCTTTTTGGTCCTATTGCGGGGGACAGGCGGCGAAGCCGCCGCAGGCTGAGGGGCTGGAGCAGGGCCGCCGAAGGCGGCAGACCCAGCGGGCAAAGCCCGCGCAGGGCCGAGCAGACCTGCGAGCTGCGGAATGGCCCGACCCGCCCGAAGGGCGGGGCAGCCCCAAAAAAAAGAAGTTGTAAACCTACAACTTCTTCTTCTTCGCTTCCATAAAGGCAAAATGGCCTAGTAGCGGAAATTTTTCACGGTATCGACAAAGACCTTGACATTATCTAGGGGCGTATCGGGATAAACGCCATGGCCAAGGTTGGCAATATGGTGTGGACCAAAATCCTTCATCATCTGAATGGCTTGGGCCTCAATCGTTTTGGGGTCGGCATAAAGGGCGCAGGGGTCCAAAAGACCTTGCAAAACCTGATGCTGGCCAAGCTCTTCCCGCAATTGCTTGGGGTTTTGGGTCCAGGTACAACCCAAGACCGAAGCCGAAGTGGCCGCCATCTGAGCCATAGAATGCCAGGCACCTTTGGCAAAGATCGTCACGGGAATGCTGCCGCTCAAGCCCTCGGCGATGCGTGCCATATAGGGCAAAGAAAAGGCGCGAAAATCGGCTGGACGAAGCACGCCAGCCCAAGAATCAAAGAGCTGGATGAGGTCGGCCCCAGCAGCTACCTTTTTCTTGAGGTAGGCCAAAGTCGTGTCCGTAATCTTTTGCAAAAGCAAATGCGCTAGCTCTGGCTCTTGGTACATTAGTTTTTTGGCCTTAGAGAAGGTTTTGCTTCCTTGACCTTCAATCATATAGCAGAAAATGGTAAAGGGCGCACCCGCAAAACCGATCAAGGGCACACGGCCATCTAGCTCTTTCTTCGTGATTTTTAGGGCCTCATAAACATATTGTAGTTCCTCCGCAGCGGCATCGCCAACCAACAATTGCTCAATATCTTTGGCGCTTTCGATTGTTTTGGGAAAACGAGGGCCTTTCTTCTCGACCATCTCATAAGGGAGGCCCATGGCCTCGGGAATAACAAGAATATCAGAGAAAATGATGGCGGCATCTACACCCAACTCATCAACGGGTTGGATGGTGACCTCTGCGGCCAATTCGGGCCGCTCGACCAACTCCTTAAAACCAGAAAGACTATTGCGGATAGCACGATATTGGGGCAAAATACGTCCAGCTTGACGCATTAACCAAACAGGCGGACGTTCTGTGGCTTCGCCTTTGGCCACCCTAAGGAACAAATCATTTTTCAGCATGCTGAGAAGCTTCTAATTGTTTTTTATAATAGGCATAGACCTCTAACTGAGAGCGAAAGGGCCTTTGACCTTCATCTATTTTGTAATGGTTGGACAGCTTGGGGTCCAGGATTCGGGCTTTGACGTTGTCTTTGAGCTGCAAATTTAGAAAATCTTTAATTTCTTCTTGCAAGCCCTTGTCATAAATCGGAAAAGCACACTCAATTCGATAGTACAAATTGCGCGTCATCCAGTCTGCTGAGGATAAATAGATCTTGTCCTCTCCAGCATTGTGAAAATGATAGATTCGAGAATGCTCCAAAAAGCGATCGACAATGGAGATGGCCTCAATGTTTTCAGAATAGCCCTCGACCCCCGTCTGCAAGCCAAAAATCCCCCTCACGATCAACTGGATTTTTACGCCCGCCTGACTGGCCTCATAAAGGCGGCAAATCATCCGATGATCCTGCAAACTATTGAGCTTGATGGTTATGCCCGCCTCTTGGCCCGCCTGCGCCAGCTCTATCTCTCGGTCAATCATGGCATAGATGTTCTTCCGCATCCTAAATTGCCCAACCAATAGATGTTTAAAGGGCTTTTTGGGCAGCTCGCCATGTTCTAGGTAGTTCAATACTTTATCCACCTCTTTAGTGAGCCGTTTATCTTTGGTGAAAAAGCCATAATCTTCATAGAGGCGAGCGGTGCCCTCATGAAAATTGCCCGTACTGAGGTAGCAGTAATCTTGCAGCTTGCCCTCTTCTTCTCTCGTAATGGACAAGATTTTAGAGTGCACCTTGAGTTCGGGCAGACTATACTTCACGATAGCCCCCCATTGCTCTAGTTTTTCGGCCCAATCTAAGTTGGCCTCTTCATCAAAGCGAGCTTTAACTTCCACAAACACCATCACTTCTTTTCCCTCGGCCATGGCCGAGCGCAAGGCCGCAATGATTTGCGAATCTTTGGCCACTCGATATTGCAAGATCCGAATGCGCTTGACGGCAGGGTCATGGGCCGCCTGCTCCAAAAACTTGATGACGTAATTGTAGCGCTGATAGGGGTAGTGGACCAGATGATCTTTTTCACTAATGGCCGCAAAAAGAGATTGGGCCTTGTGTAAGCTCGGATGCCGAAGCGGAGGCAAGGGATCATCTTGCAAATGCTGTAGACCAAAGTTGGGAAACTGGAAAAGGTCAAAGTTGTTGTGATAACGCCCTTCTGGCTGTAAGTCAGTACCCTTCACACTAAAAGCCTGCATCAAAAAACGCAGCAAATTGCTGGGCATATTCCGATCATAAACAAAACGAGTGCTGGCCCCAATGTTCCGCTTGTTCAAGCCCTTGCGGATCTTCTCGATCAGATCGCCAGAATACTCATCTTCCAAGTACATTTCCGCATCTCTAGTCATTTTGAAGGAGTAGCTATTCTCTATACTATAACCTGGAAAAATCCGCGGTAGCGCATAACGCACAATATCATCCAACATGATAATCAAGCGCTCGTTTTCCCGCTCGGAGGGCAAAACCAAAAAGCGAGGAAAACGATGTGAGGGAATGCGCACCACCGCATAACGGGGCGTCCGCCCTTTGGTCCCTAATTCCACCCCCAAATAAAGCGCATTATTGATCAGAAAGGTCCGAATCTTATGCTTGACAATCAACATGGGCTGTAGATAGGGAATCAGCTTTTCTTCAATGTACTTATCCAGAAAATCGGTCTGGGTTTTCCCCAAATCAGCCTCCTTGACCAAATGGATGTTGATGGCCGCCAAAAGGGGCAAGATATGCTTCTGATAAATTTCGGTAAACTCCAACTGCTGCTGCCGCACCATCTCATTGATGCGGTCCAAAATCTCCTCTGGCGGAAAGTCAATCGCCTTTTTGGTCCGCTTCCCCAAACGAATCAAGCTTTTGATAGAGGCCACCCGCACTCTAAAAAACTCATCTAAGTTAGAGGAGTAAATCGCTAAGAACTTGATGCGCTCAAAAAGAGGAACCGAAGGGTCCTTGGCCTCTTGTAACACCCGATAATTAAAGGCTAACCAACTCAAATCGCGGTTGCTGTACGGAAAGTTTTCATCTGTTCTGATCGTTGCCATAACCCAAGTTGCTGTCTAGTTGTTTCTGAAATTGCTTTGGCTACAAATATATAAACTTGGGGGATAGATTAACGGCTCTGCTTTTTTTTCTTCTCAATTCTATCCTTTTTTTGGGGCCCGCGGCCAGCTAGGCCAAAGGCCTAGCTTGGCCGCCGCTATGCTGCGCAGCTCGCAAGTCTGCTCGGCCCTGCGCGGGCTTCGCCCGCTGGGTCTGCCGCCTGCGGCCACCGCTGCGCAGCGCTGGGCCTGCGGCGGCTTTGCCGCCTGCTATCCCTAGCTGCAGCTTAAAAGCCGCAGGAGCTGAAAATCGAATGCCTTCGCCTTTCTTCAATAGAGCAGGGGCTTTTAAGCTCCTGCGGCAAGAAAAATGATGGCCCAACAAGATTGGCTGCGGCCTTTAGGCTGCATAATCTTAAGCAAAAAATACAACCGCATCCAATATTTCGCTGCTAAGCGAGCCTAGCTGATTTGTAGTAGGGGAGGACCAGAAAAAAATATAGGCCAAATTAGATAGGGCCCCAGCTAAATGTATCGATGCAGACGGCTAGGGCTTGGGGCCCCAGCTAAATGTATTGATGCAGACGGCTAGGGCTTGGGGCCCCAGCTAAATGTATTGATGCAGACGGCTAGGGCTTGGGGCCCCAGCTAAATGTATCGATGCAGACGCCTCTGGCCTGGGGCCGGAGCTAAATGTAAGGATACAGATGCCTCTGGCCTGGGGCCGGAGCTAAATGTAATGATGCAGACGCCTCTGGCCTGGGGCCGGAGCTAAATGTAAGAATGCAGATGCCTCTGGCTTGGGGCCAGAGCTAAATGTAATGATGCAGATGCCTCTGGCTTGGGGCCAGAGCTAAATGTAATGATGCAGATGCCTCTGGCCTGGGGCCAGAGCTAAATGTAATGATGCAGATGCCTCTGGCTTGGGGCCAGAGCTAAATGTAACGATACAGACGCCTCTGGCCTGGGGCCGGAGCTAAATGTAACGATACAGACGCCTCTGGGGAATCCCCCAAAGCCAAAAAAAGTCCGCAATACAAATTGTACTGCGGACTTTCGTTTGTGGGAGCGATCATCTTTTACCAAAAAGAGCCATTTTCACTAGTTTAAACCTGAGTTCTCAGATAAGCCAATACTTTTTCCCAATCTTCAAAGGGGGCTTGGCCAAAATGGATATGTTCTCCGCCAAAGCGATCGGCTCCATTCTTTAGGCGGTCATCAATAAGGAAGTGGCCCTGATTGAGCTGCTTATTATGCGAAAGGATCAGGCGTTTGTGTGCATTTTGGCCCAGATGTTTTTTTACCCAAAGCAGCTTGTCTGACCAAGCTGAGGGGTTTTCCCAAGGCGCCGTAGACAATAAATAGGCATCAAACAATTGGCTGAGCTCCTCAAAGGCAGTTAATGCGCCTGTCAAGGGCTGCATCAGCGAAAAGATACCAGGAACTTCATCCAAGCGGTCCTCATATTGGGCCAAGATCTGCGGCGAAAGTTGCGCAAAGGCCGAGGGGAAATCCACCAGCACATTGTCCATATCAAAATAAAGAATCTTCTTCATCTTAGTCTGTTTGATTGACGCTATAAGCCGTTTCTACAAGATCACGGTAAAAGCCATCAGGGTTTTGCATCAAAGTTTGATGATCGCCCATTTCCATTTTTCGGCCTTTGTCCAAAACCAAAATCTGGTCCGCATGCTGAATGGTAGAGAGGCGGTGGGCAATAATAATAGAGGTCCGTTTGGCAATCAATTTCTCAATAGCATATTGAATAATGCTCTCGGTTTCGGGATCAATAGCCGAGGTGGCCTCATCTAAAATTAAGATATCGGGATCAAAGACCAACGCCCGAACAAAAGAAATCAATTGTCGCTGCCCCATAGATAAAGTGGCGCCTCTTTCCATCACCTGATAATCATAGCCGCCAGGCAGGCGTTCAATAAACTCATCTGCACCAATCATTTTGGCGGCCGCAATCACCTCTTCCTTACTAATACTTTCATCTCTTAGGCAAATGTTTTCATAAACAGAGCCCGAAAAGAGAAAGACATCCTGAAGCACAATGGCAATGCGGCTGCGTAGGCTGGCCAGCTCATAATTCCGAATCTCGACATCATCAATAAAGATTTCTCCCTTATGGATTTCATAAAAGCGGTTGATGATGTTAATAATGGTGGTCTTCCCTGCTCCAGTACTCCCCACAATGGCCATAGTTTGGCCTGCGGGCAGCTCAAAATCGAGCCCTTGTAGAATCCATTTCTCTACCTCCTCGGGCTTTTTATCTTGCTCATAAGAGAAAAATACCTCCTTGAAGCGGATGCGGCCCTCTAGTTTGTCCACTAGCTGCTCGCCATTATTCTGAATTTGTTTGTTGCTATCAATCAAATTAAAAACTCGGTTTCCCGCCACCAAGCCCATTTGCAAGGAGTTGAATTTATCGGCCAGCATCCGAACGGGGCGGAAGAGCATGCCCAAATAGAGCGGAAAAGCCACCAATACCCCAATACTCACCTCTTCACTAAGGACCGATTGGGCGCCATACCAAACCATAAGGCCCAAAGAGCCCGCCGATAGGATTTCGACCATGGGAAAGAAGATCGCATAGTAAAAAATAGAGCGGATGTTGGCATCCGTATAGCGTTTATTGATCGCATCAAACTTCTTAAGCTCTTGTTGTTCGGCATTAAAGATCTGAACGATGCGCATGCCCGTGATGCGTTCTTGCAAAAAGGCATTCATCTTAGACACTTCGGTCCGCACATGCTCATAAGACTTCTTAACGGCCTCCTTAAACCAATAAGAGCCCCAGATGAGCAGGGGCAT
The DNA here is from genome assembly GCF_028464065.1 of Saprospira sp. CCB-QB6. Lineage (NCBI taxonomy): Bacteria > Pseudomonadati > Bacteroidota > Saprospiria > Saprospirales > Saprospiraceae > Saprospira > Saprospira sp. CCB-QB6. The sequence continues at coordinate 3,378,766 of NZ_CP116808.1, forward strand.
AGTGGTCAGACAGACCAGGGTGAGGCTCCAACTCGAGTAAAGCATCACGCCCAACACAAAAATGAGGGTTAAGATATCAGCCACAATCGTAATGGCCCCCTGCGAAAAGACCGTGTTGATCGTTTCGATATCATTGATCGTGCGGGTGGTAGAGGTGCCAATAGGCGTGCGGTCAAAGTAAGTGAGCCGCAGGCTATTGATATGTTTAAAGACCCGAAGCCGCAGATCCTTAATCACCGATTGGCCCAAAAGGCCCGTAATGTAAGTAAAGAAATATTGCAAAGCGCCCTCAAAGAGTAGGACGCCAAACAAAAGGCCTACTATCCAGAGTAGACCTTCATAATTGCCGGCTAGAATGTATTCATCTACACTCAATTGGACCAAATAGGGCCTTAAAATGGCCACTGGGGCCAAGACAATAGAGAGCGTAGCGGCCGTAATAAAGATAAATTTGTAGGGGCGAACCAATTTGAGCAAGCGAAAAAATAGCTGCCGATCGGCATAGCTGCCCCCTTCTTGTTTAGCGTTAGACATGCAGTTGGTTTAGCGGATATGCACAATTTCATCATAAACACGAAGGGACTTCAAAAGGTTGAAATCCTGTTCGCTTTTACAAATCAGTTGGAGCCCGATAAATTTCTGATTCTCGTGATTGTTAATGAAGTCCATTTTTAGGACCTCCTCAATTTCCCAGCTGCCCAGCTCTTGGCCCAGCTCAGTCACTAGTTGCATTCCGGCCTTCACCTGGCCTTCTTCAATATCGCCAAGGATGACAATGCGAAGTTTTTTCAAAAATCCGTAGACCACCCGAACGCGGAAGCGGTTTTCTGCGGGTTTAGCTTGTTTTTTAGACATAAGGTTGTTGTTTAGTAGTTGTTTTTTGGGGGCTGCCCCAGCGCAAGGCGCTGGGTCGGGCTGTGTCGCAGCTCGCTGTTCGCTCGGCCCTGCGCCGCCTTCGGCGGCTGGGTCTGGCCCTTCGGGCCACTGCTATCCATCCCTCAGCCAATTGAGCAGATTGGGCAAAGAGGGGACAAGCCCCTCTCAAAAGCAGGGCGCTTTGCGCCCTGCAAGGGCAAAGTTTAGGACCAAAGGGCCTCGGCGGCAATGAGCAATTGGCTTGTACAGCCAATATGCTCCTCCAGTAAAATCTCTTTATTTTGTCGAAGCATGTTGAGGGCTTCTTCTGTTTGGTGGCGCAGGCTAATGAGCTGTAGATCGCTGCGCAGTTCGGTCATATAGGTTTGGGCCAATTCTTCGAGTAGGCCGCCCAGCTTTTGGGGCTCATAATTGATGCAAACCGAAAAGGCGAGGGCCGTATTTTGGGTCATATTGACCTTAATGCGGTGTTTGGCAAAGCTCGCAAAGAGGGCCGAAAAGCGGGCCTCATCCACAAACTGAAAATCCTTGGCCTTAATCTTTAGTAGGGCCTGTTCCTTTTTGACCACAAAGATGGGGGGATATTGATCTACCTCTTCTGAAGAGACCAAGCTTCCTCTTTCTTGGGGCTGGACAAAAGATTTGACCCAAAGGGGAATATTTTTGTTTTGAAGGGGACGCAATGTTTTGGGGTGGATCACCTGTGCGCCATAATAAGTCATCTCGATCGCCTCGGCATAAGAAATATTGTCGAGTAGGACCGTTTTGTCAAAGATACGGGGATCTGCATTGAGGAGGCCGGGGACATCCTTCCAAATCGCTAGGCGGTCGGCATTGAGGCAAAAGGCAAAAATGGCGGCTGTATAATCAGAGCCTTCTCGGCCAAGGGTGGTGGTAAAGTTTTCGCTACTGCTTCCGAGGAAGCCTTGGGTAAGGACCATTTGGCCTTGGGGAAGAGCGGGAACAATTTTTTGGATGCGGCTTTGGGTTTCGGCCCAATCTACTTGCGCATCGCGATAGCTATTATCGGTTAGGATACAATCGCGGACATCAAGCCAGTGGGTGGGCAGGCCTTCCTCATTGAGGTAGGCGGCCAAGATTGTGGTAGAGAGCAGTTCGCCCAGTGAGACAATTTGATCGTATAGATAATCGTAGCTATCTTGGGGTTCTTCTTCGAGGATCCATTCTACATCTACAAAGAGGTCGTTGATCTCATCATAGATAGGATGTTGAGGGTTCTCAAAGAGGCCTTGGAGCAGTTCTAAATGGTGTTGTCGGACGCCTTGGAGCAAAACCTCTGCTTGGCCTGTTTGTTGCACATAGGCCTGCACTACTTTCTCTAGTGCGTTGGTAATTTTACCAGAGGCAGAGACTACAACCAGGGGTTGTTCTTGCTGGTATTGGCGAAGGATTTGGACCACATTTTTGATTGCGGCAACATCTTTAATGGAGGCGCCACCAAACTTGAAGACAGGCATAAGGGCAATTTATTAAATAAGGTAAAACTTGTTCTTGCTCACTCTTGGAAAAGCGCATAGGGCAAAGAGTGCTTGATCTGCCTGCAAAAGTACAATGAACTAAGCTAAAAACTAGGCATCTTCTAGTTGAAATGCTAATTTTGCGCAAGCAGGCGGCTTTTTTTACATTTGGGAGGCTGGGTAAAGGCCAAATAGCGGTCGGACCCCTTCCATTTGGCCTAGCGATGTGCAGCAGTGGCCCGAAGGGCCAGACCCAGGCGGCGCAGCCGCCGCAGGGCCGAGCGAATAGCGAGCTGCGAAACGTAGCGCCTGCCGCAGGCAGGAGGCCCAAAAAACGGTTGAACAGAAAAGAGCGCCTTAGAAGGGGCGGCAAACATAGACCAAAAAATAATATATGAATCGATCAACATTAGTGGCTTTGGCATTAGTTGCGTTTTGCGGGATGCTTAGGGGCCAGACAGAAATCATTTATTTGGAGAATCCCTCATTTGAGGACGAGCCGCGTCCGGGTTGGCAGCCTCGGGGATGGATAGATTGTGGATTTGCGGGGGAGTCGCCTCCCGATGTACAGCCTTTTGGAGGCTTTGGGGTGACGCAGGCGGCCCATGATGAGAACACCTATTTGGGTTTGGTGGTGCGAGATAACAAGACTTGGGAGGCGGTAAGTCAGCGATTGGCTAGGCCGATAAAAGAGGGGCAGTGTTATCGGTTCAGCATCTATTTGGCGCGATCTGCGCAGTATGTGAGTCCGACCAAGTTGAAGCCCAATGAGTTGACCAATTTTAACAAGGGGGCGATTTTGCGGATTTATGGGGGGAATTCTCCTCGGGACAAGGCGGAATTGTTGGCCAGTAGTGATATGGTGACGCATACGGATTGGCGGCCGTATAAATTTGAGTTTACGCCTAAGAAAAGCTATCGCTATTTTGTGTTAGAGGCCTATTATAAGACGCCGACCATGTTTTATTACAATGGGAACTTGTTGTTGGATAATGCTTCGGAGATCTACAGCTGTGAGATTCCGGAGGAAGAGCCGGACAATCCTATATTGGCGCAGGTAGACCCTAAGGATCGGAAGGTCAATGTAAAGCCATCGCCTAAGGAAGATCCGATTTTGCCCAAGGAAAAAGAGGAGCCTAAGGAAGCGCCTAAGGAGGTAGACCGAGGGGATTTTAAGGGGGATTTGAAGGCAGAGGATTTGGCTTTGGGGGATAAATTTCGTTTGGACAACTTGTATTTTCAGGCAGATTCTTCGAGTATTACGCCTGCTGCGGCTTTGGAGTTAAACGAGTTGGTTGCCTTTATGAAAAAGAACAAGGGGGTATCGATAGAAGTTGGGGGGCATACCAATGGTTTGCCTACGCATGAGTACTGCGACAACTTATCGGAGGATCGGGCGAAGAGCATAGCGCGTTATTTAACGGCCAAGGGGATTGATCGTCGTCGGATTAGTTATCGGGGGTATGGCAAGCGTCAGCCCATAGCGGACAATGAAACTCGGGAGGGGCGGAAGCGCAACCAGCGGGTAGAAATAAAAATTACGAAATTGGAGACGAACTGACTCTTTGATTAAGAGTAAATTAGCGAGCCCCCTTGAAAAAGGGGGCATTTTTTTTGAAAAAAGGTTTGGACAAATCAGAAAGCCGTCTTATATTTGCAACGCACTCGGAGGAATGGGTGAGTGGCTGAAACCACCAGTTTGCTAAACTGACGTACTTCGAAAGGGGTACCGCGGGTTCGAATCCCGCTTCCTCCGCCAGATTTGGCTTCGGCCAATTCGGGCTTTGGCGCAGTTCGGTTAGCGCGCCTGCTTTGGGAGCAGGAGGTCGCAGGTTCGAATCCTGCAAGCCCGACATATTAAAAGGTCCTAATTATCGTAAAGATGATTGGGACTTTTTAAACTACATTCAGAAAACACTCGGAGGAATGGGTGAGTGGCTGAAACCACCAGTTTGCTAAACTGACGTACTTCGAAAGGGGTACCGCGGGTTCGAATCCCGCTTCCTCCGCCAGGCAATTGGCTTCGGCCAGTACGGGCTTTGGCGCAGTTCGGTTAGCGCGCCTGCTTTGGGAGCAGGAGGCCGCAGGTTCGAATCCTGCAAGCCCGACGAATAAACCCCGATCACGGAAAAGTGGTCGGGGTTTTTTTATTAGCGTTAATGATTAGATCAATCTTAACTAGAAGAGATGAAAAACTATAGTCTATTTTTCTTGCTGACCCTGTTACTCCTGTCTTGCAAGTCCACTCAAAATGCATCGGACTCGATTAGTGGAGATGAAAAGGCGGAAGCCAATAAAAAACAAGCAGCTGATATGGAAGTTGTGAATTTGCAGCCCCTTCAAACTAATTATAAGGTGAAAGAAGGGCAGGAACTAAGGTATAGTTTTACTCAACATACCTCTGTAGGCAATACCGGCGAGTTTGAAATTGAGGATTCCTCCATCATTGAATTTAAAGAGAAAACTTTGGACTATAAACTGAAGATCGATGAAAGCGCAGGGGAGATCCGTCCCGCTGGTGGAGATCAAGCCAAGGCTACCTTTATTTTTGTGGCCAAAAAGAAGGGAAAGACGAAGTTGAAGATTAAGCAGCTTTTTCGGGGGGCGGTGATGGAGGAGTATGTGATGAAAGTGGTGGTGGAGTGATGGGAAAAGGAAATCCCCGAGCACTGGAGTGGTCGGGGATTTTGTTTTGTATAGACTTAAATCTATTGGGCTAGTTTTTTTTCGTGACTTATTTATAATAGTTTTACAGTTAGCTAATTTTTAGTTTGTTGGTTTTGTGTAGCAAAGCCTTTAATACCTTAGTTGCCATTTTATAACCAATCTAATTCATCAAATAAAGACCCTTCATCTTCTTCGGTCTCAGTTTCTTTTGAGTTTACAAGAAATAAAGTTTTTTTAGCCCTAGTTAGAGCAACATATTTAAGATTTCTTTCTTGAATTCTTTCCCAATCTTGCTGATTATCTCTATAAAGAGGAAGTGAATCATAATTTATAATAAATACTACATCATTTTCTAAGCCTTTAGCTCTGTGTATTGTAGATAGTTTAATAGCATTCGGACCACCACTAATTAGTTTTTTTATTCGTTTTAAAAGTTCATCTATTGTATCTATATCTAAGTTAATATACATTTGCTTTTGAATAAATCCTAGTTTTAGATTCAGTAAGTGTATTTCATAAGCTATGATTTTAGCTTTTTCTGCATTGTCAATAATGTTACTTGCTTCCTTTTCAATAAAGTATATTTTCCTTTTTTTAACTTTATTTAAAAGATTTTCAAGGTCTTCAGTGCTTTTGAGTTCTTCTCTCGAAAACATAAATCTTAAACTATTTAATACCTCTTTTATATCATCTTCATGTACTTCAACAGTAATGGATTTGTCAAGCAACATAAATAATAGTTCTAATAGAGGACTCTTGACTCTTGAGATTACTAAATTTCCAGGTTTAACTTTAGAAATAACTTCATTAAAACGGATATTATAAATATCTCCTTCCTTATGTTTAAATGGGCTAATATCTTCCCTAAAGTTCTTTGCTAACTCAATTACATTAGAAGGACATCTAAAGCACTTTGACAGTTTTAGACTTCTTGAATTAGCTAAACTCTTTAATCTATTATAAGAATTTATATCAGCTCCTGCAAAACCATAAATAGACTGATAAGGATCTCCAACTGAGAGAACCCGCCCTGTTTTCTTGATGTATTTAAAAGCTACAGCTATTTGAGAATTTGATAAATCTTGACATTCGTCTATGAACAAGAGATCAAATTTAGTTTGAGGATAAAGTTGCCAGGCATAGGGGAGATACAACATGTCTGCAAAATCAATCTTTTTAAGGTTTTTTGCGATTGTGTTACCTCTGTCAAGTAAATAGTTATTGGCTTTCCAATATAGTTTCAGTTTTAAATTAAATTGCGTAGATTCTTGTTGCGTATGGTTAAATATCCCAAAATGAAGCACCATATCCTTAAAGGCTTCAAAATTATCAGGGGTTAATGTTAGTCTATATTTTGTACAAATTTCTTTTAGCCTGTATTTATATTGATATAAGTAGTTTTTTAAAACTTCTTTTTGGTTTTTATCCATGGGGTTTTCTGGGATCTCGTCTAATTTCAATAATTCTTTTAGACTATGTTCAGCGTATTTCTGAACGTAATCGTCTATAATTGGAGTATACTTAAAGTCATCAACTTTATATCTTGAAGTAGAATTAGTATTGAGAATATCAAAGCCTAATGCGTGCATTGTTTTGACAATAATATGGTCAAAGCCCTTTCTTGCAAATCGGTTCTGAATTTCTTTACGAATACTTCTATTAAAAGCACAAAAAAGAACTTTTTTGCTAGAACCAATATATGTTGCACTTTCAATAATTGTTGTAGTTTTTCCAGATCCAGCAACAGCATCAATAATTCCATGATTAGAATCGTACTGTACAAATTGAAAAATACGTTCCTGTTCTTCGGTATATTTCATAAGGTAATTGTTTTAATTTATTCTAAGTGCTTTCCCACACTACACCCCCTCCACAATCGCCTCAAAGCGAGTTTTCAAATCACTATATTTGATAGCCTTCAGCCCCAGTTTTTTGAGGCGAGTAAGCCCCAAACTCTTTTGATGGCCTAGTTCTTTGTCCAAAAGGGAAGTTGGAGCCAGATAAAAACACCATTGGTCCATATCCAGCGGGTTGATCGTTGCTTGATCCTTATGATCCAACAAGCAGAAAATATAAATATCTGCCTGCCTTTTGTATGTTTCCGAGTAATTTCCATCCTGCAGCAGCCCTTTAGTAGGCGCAATCCCAAAACGAATACTAGATAGCTTTTTCTGCGCCCATGCTTGGATATAAGCAGCAGATTTTACCTCAATTTTGACCTTCCCTTTTTCTGTTTGGGTTTCAAAATCATAGGCATCCCACTCTAAACGGGTAGCGGAATTTATGTCTAGCGCCATTTTTACAATGAATTCCGCCAGAATGCCTCTAGTTCGGTTTTCTATTAAGTTCGATTGATTCCATTTCCAGAAATCCACCAGCTTAAATGCTAAGGATTTGGAGTTGGCTAGAAAAGGCTTATCCTCCTCTAAACTAGGGATAATATGCTCTGTTTGATAGCTTGCTTTGTCCATTTGAAATGGGGTTTATTTTAAGGTTTTGTTGCCATGATTAAAGTAGAAAAAAACGGGCATAATAGCAGCCTGATCAATCCATTTTATATGCTTTTTGGTATAAAGGCTTAGAAGGGGTATCCAATTTCTTCCATTTTGGATAGCGCAAATTCTTTGGATACCTTTTTTACAGTACTGTAGTTATTCCCTCCTTGTTGGGCATCTTTAATTCCATACCTATGAGAATGATTTCCTACAATCCAGAGGTTTACGTCAATGACATGGTTCCAGCCTTCTCCTAAATCAGTATCAGTTTTTAATGAGGAGATAGCTCGGCCATAGGCAATAAAGTGCTCTCTAAATTTGAGAATGAGGATATCTCCATTTTGAATCTCTGTAATTGAACCTTTTTGTGAGTTAGCCGCATGCAGTACGAAGCAACATTTAAGTATACATCTATTTAGGTTTTCTAAATCATAGCTCTTTTCGGGATCACCTACGCTGCAGATAAAGTAATTTCGCTTCATGTTATTTATTTGAAATTTAAATGATGAATAGAACAACTTATTCTCTTAACTCAAATTAAAATATTCTATTTAAAGATCCAAACGGCCTTGTTGCATAAATCTAATAAATTAAAAACCAGCTAATTACAAAAAACCTTGCGAATTAGGCATAAAAAAAGGGACAAGCCCCGTAGATTTAAGTTTTTTCGACGAACAATAAAACCTCGAGCTGTCCCATGACAAATCTAAAAAAAACATACAGAATTACGCACTAACCAACAGATTTTATACGGCCCAAGGTAAGTTTCTTTTTAATGTTTGGTTCCCGCCTTTGGCAAGCAAAAACCTCATAGCTAAGCCTTCAAAACGCGGCAGACCTAAAACAATTTCTGATGAATTTATTCGCTATTTATTCCGTTTAAAAGTGCTTTTTTCTTTTGGATATCGACAATTAGAAGGTATTCTAAAATGCGTTATTTCCAAATATAATTTGGATGCTAAGCCCATATCTTTTACTCAAATATATCGTAGAGTCAAGAAACTAAAACTGAATATTAAGTCTAAAAAGAGGACTAAAGAAAGATCGGTAGCAATAGATAGTACAGGACTAAAAACAAAAGGACAGGGAGAATGGTTAAGAAAAAAATACTTGGAAAAGCAGCGCTCTAGCTGGATTAAAGTACATTTAGCAGTGGATGATAAAACAGGAGAAATATTATCTGTAGAGATTACCACAGAGCGAAAAACCGATGCTTCTCAACTCCCCAAAATGATGAAAAAAATGAAATCCTTGAATATCCGCCAAGTTTATGCAGATGGCGCCTATGACCAAATAAAATGTCGGGAAGCAATTTGTAAGGCTGGAGCGGTACCGTTTATTCCCCCACGTAAAAATGCTCGCCTAAAAAAAGGAAAAGATGGAGAGCTGGTTGACAGTTATCGCAATGATGATATTTTATATATCTGGGAGTTGGGAGCTACTGCTTGGAAACAAGATTTAGGCTATCATCGTCGAAATTTAAGCGAAACTGCAATGATGCGACTCAAGCACTTTTTCTCTGAACGGCTCTCTTCGCTCAGCTTTAAAATGCAGAAGCAAGAAGTCCTGATGCGTATTCAAATTTTAAATGAGCTTAATGCTGTCAAGTTGGAAGTTGTTACTAATCAGTAAGTTACGATTTATACAACAAGGCCGATCCAAACTATTTTTATTTCCCGAACTCCACAGGCGGCGAAGCCGCCGCAGGCTGAGGGATAGATAGTGGTGCGGCGCAGCCGCAGACCCAGCGGGCGCAGCCCGCGCAGGGCCGAGCGAGCAGCGAGCCACGACATAGCCCGACCCGCCCGCAGGGCGGGGCAGCCCCCCAAAAAAATAAAAAAAGCAAACTTCATTATCTGCCAACTAATGCTTACTTTAGAACATTAAAATGCAAAAAAAATAGCAAAAGATGGGACTAAAAGATGCAATTAAAAAATTAGATACGGTGGTCGCAGATTTGACTTCTCTGCATGTGCAAACCTTTACTGGAGATTTGCAAATTGATGTGGAAGGAAAGACGTTGCCCGATCTGAAAGCGCAAATTAGCGAAGCGAAGGCCGCTGGAAGTTTGATTTTGGTGGCGGAAACGCTCTCTCAGTTTGATGGAGATTCGTATAATTTTGTGGCCAAAGATATGTCTGCTGTGCCTCCTCAAGCGCTCGAAATGCACAAAAATGCCATTACTGCGGGGGTAGAGACGCGGCTCGGTCTAATTGAGCTTTTCAAAGGGATTTTAGATTAAGCGATGTTGCTTTCTAAGGAACCATTAGCCGATTTTTCTGGGGATAAATTGGAGCAATTGGGCCAATTTGAGGACTTGCTTCAGGCCGCAGCCAAAAAGGGAATTGTCGATGCTCCCGATTTTGATCCTAGCAAGACCAATAATAGCCAAGATCAGTATATCCGCCTGAAGACGGCGGCCAACAGACTCTGGCTTTTGGGCTACCTAAAAACGAAAAAATTAAGGCAAACAAAAGCTAGCCTTAGACGGCTCAAAACGGCTGTGGCCCATTTTCAGCAAGAAGCGGGTTTTTCTCCCACAGGCGAGCTGGAGGAAGAAAGTTGGTATGCCCTGGAGGAATTAGTGAGTTTTGAGTCCAAGTTCTCTGAAACGCTTTGGTTTGAGGGACAAGCTATTCGAGCCAATCGTCGTCAGGCCCTTGTTCGAGCAGTTCGGCTGCGGCTTTGGGTGCTGGGTTTGGCCCAAAAAAAACTAGCTGAGGCCCAATTATGGGATGAATTTAGAGCGCTATTGGGCTACTTGCGGGCCAAAATCGAATTTGAGCGAATTGGCATGAATAAATACAGCATCTTGCAGCTGTTCGATCAAGATTTTCTGACCAGCTCCATCGCTCATATTATGGGCGATTATGAAGCCTTGCCCTTAGCGCCCAAACAACTTAAAGTTGTTCAGTCATTTATGGTCAATTGTGCCAAGGTAGAACTTTGGTTGCTGGGCTTTGAAAATATTGAGTTGGATGGGGTGGGGGAGTACCGAGAAGGCGATGAATTGTATATTGCGATGGCGAGCTATTACCGAAATTTTGAAGGTAAATCGAATTTAGAAGCCAACCGATTGGCCAAGCAGATTCATCCAAGTTTCTTTTTTCGGATGATTTTGCTCAGCCAAAAAGAGCAAGAAGAAGAGCAGGGAGATGCTAGCCAGTTTGTTTTGGCCGAAATCAATGAACAAGCACAAGTTGAAGAAGCCTACAAATATATTGAGGGCAAAAGCCTGAAGCTTTGGGATGGTCTGCAGCGCGTTTGGCGGTGGATTAAGCAATTGGGCCAAAGGCTATTTAAATTTCTACGCAATAATCTCTTTATCGCCTTTTATCGCTTTGCCTCTAAAGGCTATAAAATTGCCGAAAAAAGCGTCCGCATTCTTACTAGAACGATTAACATTTATCTGGCAGGTGGTTTTGAATTATCTGCCGCAAGAGTCAATATCTCCCCCGATTTTGATCTGGAAATTATCTTGTCTAGCTCCATAAAAATAGATTATATTTCCGCCCCCTTGCTGTCTTTTGCCCAAGGTTTTCGCTTCTCGATTAAAGTTCTCCGTCTATTGATTGATGCTCTGATTGCCTTGATCCAAGGCTTTATTGGCTGGGCAAGGCTGCTTTATATCTTTGTGAAGAATTATACGAGTTTGAGGGAGCTGTATTTGGGGGTTAAGTAGTTGTTAGAAGGACATAAAATATGTGTACATTTAGTTGATTAAGTTGCAAATTTTTTCTCTCCAATTAAGAAATGATTCATTAAGATTCCCATTTGCTTTTTTATGATAAATAACGTAAAATTCAAGATTTAAATTAACTTGATCTAGTTTTTGTTGTTTTCGATATTTTTTTCTTCCATTTATTTGGATGTAATTAATAGTTTTTTCAACTTCTCTCATGAAAAGAAATGTTGAAGAACTGTTTTTTTGTGACCAAAGGTAAGTAGCATGAGTATTAAGTAACTCCCAACAATAAAAATTTTTATGCTTACCTTCTACAAAAAAAAGAAATCCAAAATTTGGTTGTAACGTAAATTTTAGTTTTTGAGAGTGGATGCTTTGTAAGTATTCGATTTGTAATTTATTTCTGATATTACCATTCAGTATCGATGACATTACTTCTAACTCATTTTGTTTTAATAAGCTATTAGGCTTATTATTTATGTTTTTGTCCACCAATGAGAAAATTTCAGCTAGAGAAAATAATGTTGGAGAGTTAATGTCTTTAAGTTTCAGTATATAGTTAATCCGAAATTGTTTTATAGAATCTATTATGTCTGATGTTATAAGGTCAATTTCTTTAGATGTGGCAGTATATTCAATTTTACCATCGTTCATGATAATTGTGATTTCTACTTCAATATAGTCTTTTCCTATTTGCTGCGCAATGTAATTTTTTATATGTTCATAATTAGCTAATATATGGTTGTTCTTAACTTCTATGTCTAGAGGATAGAGAAAAGGGGGGGGGAGCATGTAGCTAAAAGAAATAGCTTTTTCTATAAACTTGATGTCTTTAAAGCATTTTCGAACACTTAGTTTTTTACTAAAATTTACTTTATGGTTCGTTCTTATAGTTTTTTCTAGATGATGCCGGTCATTGTGTATCGGGGGAGCTTTTTTTATGGGGGAGAGGGCTTCTTCTTCGATTCTGGGAGCTAAGTTAGATACTTGGTTTATAGTTTTTTTGTCTAAAAGATATAAGAGGTCAGATTTTTTATAGATAGATAGGAAGTGTTCAAAATATGACCAATTTATTTTAAAAAACTCGATCTTAATACTGGGGTCTTTTAATTGCTGTAAGAGAAATTTTTTTTTATTATTGGAGCTATAATTTGTTATTTCAGCATTTAAGATATTTTCTTCTTTATTGAATTGGACATGAATGTCAAGGAAAAAAGACTCTTGCTTTTTGAATTCCATTGAACCTATAGGTAAGTTTGTTTGGCTAAGGGGGATGAAATCAGTATTATTGATAAAGATTTTATCGTAGACAATTTTTATAGTTTTTTTCACGGACATAACTTTTTTCTCAAAATAATAAAATATATTTTGATATCATATCTCCCCCAAAAAAAACGCCTAGCTCTCACTAGGCGTTTTTTATACTCTTTCTAAACCATCTATCTATCTAAAAATCACTTTCCGCTCCAAACGCTGCCCATTTTCTAGCTGTAGCCGCAGAACATACAAACCCGCAGGCAATTGCTCACGCTGAATCTCAATTTGCTGAGCAGGTGTTTCGGCCCACTGACGCAACTGACGTCCCTGAAGATCATAAAGTGAAAGCTGTAGCTGTCCCTCTGGCCAGTTGTTCAAACGGAGAAATACCCGCTCTTGAGCCGGATTAGGAAATACCTGACCTTCTACTACAGGTACCGAAAGCTCATCCAAACCAGCTACTAGACCACAAACCTCATTGTGCAAAAACAAAAAGCTGTTGTCCAAAACAGAGTCTTGCCAAGTAGGCACGTTGGGCCCACCAGAAATGTAACTAACGTGATCGTTGCTATTCGGAATGGTAATCAATCCATTGGTCAATCCCAACGCATTGGCCTTTTGCGTGATCGTTTCACTACCCTCTACATACACAATGTCAATAGTAAAACCACCCGCACTCACAGAGGCATAACCTGGCCCATAAGGCACCACATCATCCCCATCATCATGCACAGAAAATACGGGAGGATCATTCGCATCCATCCAACTCGTACGAGCCAAAGCTCCAGAATAATTGATGACCGCATGGATTTCAGAAGAATACTGATAGTTCGCAGAACTATTGCCCTCTAAGCCCCCATTATTCTGAATAATCGTATCAATATGGCCCGGAATCGGATCATTGGCGTCCAAAAATGCAGATTGCATGGCCGTAATCGCTCCAGCAGAAACGCCCCCAGCAAAAATGTAATTAGTATCAATCTGATAAGGATTGCCATTCGCCGCATCTTCCCGCAATTTACGCACAGAAGCTTTCATATCTCCCATCGCTTTTACGGCAACATCTAAAAAATCAAAAGAATCAGGCACTGGAAAAAATGGCCCATCATACAAACGATAATCAATTGCTGCCGCCACATAACCCTGCTGAGCAGAATAATGACAAAGTGTAGCCAATTGATTGCGGTCCCCAGAGATAAAACTCCCCCCAAAGGCCCAAACAATCACCGGCCGATTCGCCTGCTGATCATTCGCCGGATAATAAATATCCATATACAGTTGCTGCGTATCCCCATTAAAGGTAATGTTCTCCCCAAATTGTACCGCCAAAGCCGTATCAATATCCGTAAAGATCAATTCCCGATAACGCTGTCCATCACAGCCATTTTGAGCCGTTAGGCTCGACCCAAAAAACAGGGCCATAAAGAAGTAAATTAGCTTGCGCATAAAATATTATGTTGTTAATTAACTGAATGAAGCAATATTACAAAAAAAAAATCCTTTTGTAAAATTATTGTTAAGTCGCAAACTACTTATGCTATAACTTATTTTGAAGCTCTTCTCTTTTTCATTTTTAAATGATTTTGGGGCCTCCCGCCTGCGGCGGGCGCTACGCTTTGGGGCTCGCAAGGCTGCTCGGCCCTGCGGCGCTTGCAGCGCCTTGGTCTGGCCCTTCGGGCCACCCCGCCGCATCGCTAGGCCAAATGGAATCCCTAGGCTTTAAGCAGCTTACCAACTCAAATAAGGCAGCAAACGCTCATAATTTCCACTCCCATCATCAAACTCAAAAAAGGTTTGTAATACATGTGGACCATCAAAGGGCTCTTGCTCTTCTCGCCAGCGCACAATGGCCTTGGCCTGCTTCCAATTCAAATAAGGATGCTTCTTTAGCTCTTCTTCTGTGGCCGTATTCAAATTGATCTTCTTTATATTATGTGGCCGACAATGCAACTTCCCCTTGATTTTCTGATAAGTAGAATCGGGCAAGCCATAAAGCTCTGCTACTTGCTCTATCTTGTAAAATCCACCCAGCGCATTCCTAAATTTTACAATTCTCCGCGCATAACCTGGCCCAATTCCACGAAGCTCTTGCCAGTCTTGCTCATTGGCCGAATTAACCTCCAAACGATCAAATTTGGGCCGACTTTTCCGCTTTTTCTTTTTCCGTTGATAAGACGCAAAGTTGGCAGGCCGCTCTGGCAACTGAATATAGGGCCGCAAACGAACATAATCCGCACTATCTAAGGTATAAATCTTGGCCAAATCTTCTTTATAGCGATACTTCCCGCCCTTCGACCGATAATTGATGATGGACCTAGCCGTCCGGGCCGAAAGCCCCAAGCGCTCCAAATCTGCTTGCTCCGCCAAATTTGGATCAAATGGAGCCAATACAATTTCTTCTGGGGCCAAGCTATCCTTTGCCTTTTGCTCCAAAAGCAAAACTTCCATCTTTAAAGGCGCTTCTGTTTTGGGCCGCCAAGACAAATAACTATTGAGCCCGAAGAAAAATAAAATCAATAATAAAAGCGTAAGCGCCGCCGCCCGCTCCGAACGATTGTAGTAGAAGTAATCTTGAAACATGATGAGAGATATTGAAGGTGACAAAATCGCTCATTTTGTTTTGGTCCCTAAAGATAAGTTGCTAAAGTTGTAAACGCAAATTTGTTTTTAAATCTATGCTTGGAGCGGAGGACTTCCACTCGGCCTAGCGATCTGCAGCAGTGGCCCGCAGGGCCGAGCGAGCAGCGAGCTGCGACAACCAGCCTCAAAGAGGCGCCAGTTCGATGACCGAAGGGAGTAACCGCAGCAGCTTTGCTGCGGAGGCCCCAAAACAAAAACGCCTGAGCAACTCGCCCAAGCGTTTTTCTTAGCATCATCTGCTAGATGAGTGCTCATTTTATTAGATCTAGGATGGATGGTTTTCTTGCGGTAGGTTTTAACCTACAGGCAGATCATATTCCCTCCTAAGAACTCAACTTATAATCCAGCCCCAATTTTTTCAGGGCATCCACAAAGGCGTCATCGGCACTAATGCGACGATTTTTAGAGAGTAGGGTGAGCTTCAAGCGCTCTTCTATATCCAGCAAATTGACCTCCAGCTCTTGTTCGCCAGGGTGTTTGCTACAGACATAATCGAGCTGTTCCATCAATTGCTCATTCAGTTGTTGGATGGGCAAATTGATGGTGACCCCACGAATTTTCTCCTCAGAAACGGCATCCATCAGGCGGATTTCATTTACTCGGAGTTCAAACTCATATTCGTTATTCCAGCGGGGTTGATATTTCCCTTTGATGTAAATAACCGCATCTAGGTTGAGCAGATGGCGAAACTTCAGGTAGTTTTCGCCAAAGAGGCCCATTCGGTAGCGGCCCGTATAATCTTCTACGGTGACAAAGGCAAAGGATTTCCCCTTTTTAGAGACCCGATGTTCTACCTCGTCTACAATGCCCCCAATGGCTATTTCTCGGTTTTTGTATTGGTCCATTTGGTCAATGGGCTTGCACAAGCGCTGCACCGCCAGCTTATAATCATCTAGCGGATGGCCCGAAAGGTAAAAGCCTGCCACTTCCTTCTCCTTTTTGAGCCGAGCCAATAAGGGCCAAGGATCTGCTTCAGGGACCTTGGGCGGGGGCATGCTTTCCTCCATAGCTGTGGCCCCAAAAAGCGATTGACTAAAGTCGTTTTTCTGCTTCTGAAAGGCATTCCCATACTTAATGACGGCCTCCAAATAGCTTTGGCGATCATCATAAGGCTGAAAATAAGCGGATCTAGGCAAACCAAAGGCATCCATGGCCCCACCCAATACCAAACTCTCAAAGCATTTGCGGTTGGCTGCCCGCAAGTTGATGCGTTGGGTCATATCGACCAAATCGGTGAAAGCCGCCTCTTCTCTAGCCTCTAAAATAGCCTCTACGGGACCTTGGCCCACTCCTTTGAGGGCCGAAAGCCCAAAGCGGATGCGCCCTTTGGGCGTGGCATAGAAATCTAGCTTACTTTCATTGACATCTGGCCCCAAAACATCTACCCCCTGCGCCTTGCATTCTGCAATGAAGAAACTTACACTTTCCATGTTATCCTTGTTGTGCGAAAGGACCGAAGCCATAAATTCCGCAGGATAATGCGCTTTGAGATAAGCCGTCTGAAAAGCCACAAAGGCATAACAGGTAGAATGCGATTTATTAAAGGCATAAGAAGCAAAGGCCTCCCAGTCTTGCCAAATCTTTTTCAAAATCTTTTTCGGATGTCCCCGATCTTCTCCTCCCTTTTCAAATTTGGGAAACATCTCATCAATAAGTTTTTTCTTCTTTTTCCCCATCGCTTTCCGCAAGGTATCGGCTTCGCCCTTGGTAAAGCCCGCCAACTTTTGCGAAAGCAACATCACTTGCTCTTGATAGACCGTAATTCCATAGGTCTCGGCTAAATACTCTTCCATATCGGGTAGATCGTAGAGGATGGGCTTGCGGCCATGCTTCCGATCAATAAACTCAGGAATATATTGCAAGGGACCAGGACGGTAAAGGGCGTTCATGGCAATGAGGTCCGCAAAGGTAGTGGGTTCTAAAGCCCGCATATGCTTTTGCATACCCGCGGATTCGTACTGGAACACCCCCACGGTTTCCCCTCTTTGGAACAACTCATAGGTTTTGGGATCATCCAAAGGGATTTCATCTGGATCAATTTCTACCCCATGATTTTCCTTAATCATGGCAATGGCATCCTTGATGATGGTTAGGGTCTTCAAGCCTAAAAAGTCCATCTTGAGCAAGCCCGCATCCTCCGCTACGGAGTTGTCAAATTGCGAGACCAAGAGGTTGGAATCCTTGGCCACGGTTACCGGGACATAGTTCGTAATATCATCGGGCGTAATCACAACCCCACAGGCGTGAATACCCGTACTTCGGATAGAACCCTCTAGCTTTTTGGCGTTGCGAATCATCTCGCCAATGGTGTCTTGGCCAGCGGCCAATTGGCGGAACTCTTCGGCCTGCGCTTTTTCATCACTATTGAGTTTGCCCAATAACTTAGGATCTACCCCATCTTTGCCCAAAACCTTTTTGAGGGTGGCGCTCAGATGAGAAGGAAAGGTTTTGGCCACTCGATCCACCTCGGGCAAGGGCACATCCATTACCCGCCCAACATCTCGCAAAGAAGAACGGGCCGCCATAGAACCATAAGTAATGATTTGGGCCACCTGGTTTTGCCCATATTTATCAATCACGTATTGAATCACTTTCTCCCGCCCCACATCATCAAAGTCAATATCAATATCGGGCATCGAAATCCGACTCGGATTGAGGAAACGCTCAAATAGAAGATCGTACTTAATGGGGTCCACATTGGTAATCCCTACACAATAGGCTACGGCCGAACCCGCAGCAGAACCCCGCCCCGGACCTACCGATACCTTCAACTCTCGAGCTACAGTAGTGAAATCCTGTACAATCAAAAAGTAGCCAGGATAACCCGACTGCCGAATGACCTCCAGCTCAAAGTCCAAACGCTCCTTAATAGCTGGCGTGATGGTTCCATAACGACGCTGCGCCCCCACATAAGTCAAATGCCGCAGATAATCATCCTGGGTCTTAAACTCTTTAGGCAGGGGAAAGGCAGGCAAAAGGACATCTCTGGCCAACGTCAGCTTATCAATTTTATCATAAATTTCCATGGTGTTCGCAATCGAATCGGGCCGATCTAAGAACAACTGGTTCATCTGTTGCCGAGTCTTAAAATAGTAATCAGAACTCGAAAACTTAAAGCGGTTTTGGTCCTGTACCAAAGAACCCGTATTGATACAAAGCAACATATCGTGGGCGGTCCAATCATCCTCCTCTACATAATGCGAGTCATTGGTGGCAATAACTTTTACATCATATTTTTTGGCAAACTTCAAGAGCTGTTGGTTGATGTCTTCTTGGCTAATGCCCAGCCCATCAATGTTTTCTAATCCTCGGTGTCGCTGAATTTCAATGTAGAAATCCTCCCCAAAAAGGTCGAGCCACCACTTGAGTTTTTGCTCGGCCTCTTCTATTTTCCCATGCATAATCGCCTGGGGAATCTCGGCCCCAATACAACAGCTCGTTGCAATTAAGCCCTCATGATATTTTTCAATCAGCTCCTTATCTACCCGCGGAAATTTGGAGTATAAGCCCTCCATAAAACCCAAAGAACAAAGCTTCGAAAGGTTTTGATAGCCCTGCTGGTTTTTGGCCAATAACAACTGATGAAAACGACGGTCGCGCTCTCCCTTGGCCTTAGAAAAACTGCGGCGATGCCGATCCTCTACCAAATAAAACTCACAACCCACAATGGGTTTTAGGTTGCGCTTTTCGGCCTCGGCCACAAATTTAAAGGCCCCAAACATATTCCCATGATCGGTCAGCGCCACGGCTTTCATCCCATCTTCAGCCGCTTTATCCATCATCACCCCAATGTTCGAAGCCCCATCGAGCAAAGAAAATTGCGTATGACAATGTAGATGTACAAAATCTTCCATCCTTCCTATTTTTTTGAGTGCTACGCAACATACAAAAGCACATTTGGATGGCCAAAGGCTTGCAACTTTTTGTTTTTTTTATGCCTTCAGACTTGATTTCTTCCTTTTTTTGGCTTTCTATTTTTCGGTTTTTTTTGGGGCCCGCGGCCAGCAAGCTGGCCGCCGCTATGCTGTGGGGCTCACAGGGCTGTTCGGCCCTTCGCTGGCTTCGCCAGCTCGGTCTGGCGCTGCGCGCCACCCCTCCGCAGCGCTGGGCCGCTCATCTTGAGTTGTTACTTTTGGCTGTCTTCTTCGGCCTTGTTTAGGGCCTCCTGTAAAATGCATTTAGCTGTGGCGTTGCGCCACAGCCGTCTGCATCATTACATTTAGCTGTGGCGTTGCGCCACAGTCGTCTGCATCATTACATTTAGCTCTGGCGTTGCGCCACAGTTGTCTGCATCATTACATTTAGCTGTGGCGTTGCGCCACAGCCATCTGCATCATTACATTTAGCTGTGGCGTTGCGCCACAGCCGTCTGCATCATTACATTTAGCTGTGGCGTTGCGCCACAGCCGTCTGCATCATTACATTTAGCTGTGGCGTTGCGCCACAGCCATCTGCATCGATACATTTAACTAGGGGGATTCCCCCAAGGCGTCTGCATCGATACATTTAACTAGGGGGATTCCCCCAAGGCGTCTGCATCGATACATTTAACTAGGGGGATTCCCCCAAGGCGTCTGCATCAATACATTTAGCTAGGGGGATTCCCCCAAGGCGTCTGTATCAATACATTTAACTAGGGGGAGCTGTATAAGGCCCTATCTTTTTTTCTGGACCGCCCCTACTACAAATTAGCTAGCTTGGCTTAGCAGCGAAATATTGGATGCGGTTGTATTTAAGCCCTTGTCATTTTACCCTAGGGGCAAGCCCCTAGGCTAATAGTAGTAGTCGCCTGCTCCTTCGAGGGGGCTTTTTGTTTGGCTCTATTGGTTAATTGGGCCCAGATGTAATTTTGTGTATTGCCCCTTAGGTACTAAGTCTATATTTGAAGAGCAAGCAAATAATTGGTAGTTAAAGATTTTACTCGCTTAACTGTTCAAGCTCAGGAGGAAAGGCGAATCCCCTCGAAGGAGGGGATGATAGATTTAATAGCCTAGGGCCTTGGCCCTAGGGGGAATTTATATCATATTGGCCTGTAGGTTGAAACCTGCAGCCCATGGCCGAAGGCCAAACGGCCTAGCGATGTGCAGCAGTGGCCCGCAGGGCCAGACCAAGCCGCCGCAGGCGGCGAAGGGCCGAGCAAATAGCGAGCTGCGGAACGTAGCGCCGCAAGGCGAAGCCGCAGCGGAGGCCCCAAAAAAATAAAAAGAGATGAACTAAAATGACTAGTGATTAGTTTTCGACCCTTTAAAACACGGCCAAAAGGCTAAAAAAGATCAGATGAAAAAAATATTACTTATTAGTTGTTGTCTTTGTTTGTCTATGTATTTGTTTGGACAGAAAAAGCCTGTTATACTCTTTTTACTAGATGACCCGATGATTGAAAAAACGGAGGAAATTCAGGCAAAAATTGAGGCGCAGTCTCTTTCTTTTGAGCTAGATACGATTCTGTATAGTAGTGAGTTGTTTAAAGAATATTTTTTGGGCAAAAAAGGGGAGAGCTTTTATCTAATGAATTTTGCTGGCCAACAATACTTATTTGCAGAAGACTTGGCCCAGGCAGATACGGCTACAGAAGCCCTTGTTTTGCGGGAGCCAATGGATTTTCCCAAGAAAATTGGGCAGCTCAAAAAATTGAAGTATTTGCAACTTAACCTCAATGGAGATATGGGGGACGAAATTGGCCAATTGCAAGAATTGCAGACGCTTCAGCTTTGGCAAAACCAAGGAGGGCGTTTTTCTTCGGCCATCAAAAAGCTGCCAAAGCTCGAAAATTTGATACTTTCGGGCTGCTCCAAATTGCCTTGGCAGCTTTATCAGCTTAAATCCTTGAAAAAGCTAAGCATTGAGCTCAATACAGAAATAACTTTGTCTAGAAGCATCAATCAATTGAGTCAATTGGAGGAGCTGTCTTGGACTTATAGTAGTTTGGAGCGTTTGGATGGAAATATGGCTGTATTCAAAAGGCTTAAACGCCTTAATTTAGGGCGAAATAGTTTGAATAGCCTTCCTGCTACAATAGGGGGCTGGAAGAATTTGAGGGAGCTGAGGCTCTCTGAAAATAATCTAGAAACTTTGCCAGCGGCAATCGGGCAATGCCAAGCCTTAGAGCAGCTTATTGTTCAGGATAACGCTTTGGAGCGTTTGCCCGAAAGTATGGGGCAACTTAAGCAGCTCAAAACCTTAGTGCTACAAGGAAATCAATTGGAGCGCCTGCCCGCTGGCCTTATGCAGGCAGAGGCTTTGCGCATTTTGGATTTGGGGGACAACCCGCTCAGGCAATTGCCCGAAGAGATAGGAAATTTAAAGCAGTTGGAGGTCCTTAACTTGGGAAAGGATCAACTTTCGGAGGGGAATCAATTAGTGAGCTTACCCAATAGTTTGGGGCAGCTGCAGCAGTTGGAAAAGTTGATTGTGAACAATAATCGACTAAGCGCTTTACCCAACAGCTTGGGAAATTGTCAATCAATACGAGAACTAGAGTTAATCAATAATCGATTGACGGCTTTGCCTAGCAGTTTTGGACAGCTTAAAAAACTAGAAGTTTTGTTTTTAAGGGGGAATAATCTTCAAGCCTTGCCCGATAGTTTATCTGGACTCCAATCGCTAGAATGGTTAGATCTGTCTAACAACAACCGTTTGACCGCTCTTCCTGAAGATATAGGAGCGCTAGATCAGTTAAAAAACCTCGATATTTCTGGAACGGGGATTAAGCATCTGCCCAAGAGTATAGAAAATTTATATTCACTGGAGTACCTAGTTATCCATAAAGGGCAAATTTCAGAAGAAGAGCTAAGGCAGATCCATAAGTCTCTGCCTTTCTTAAGGACTTACCTCGTTGAAAAAGAAAATCGACTTTAATGCAGCCTAGGGCGGGGGAAAACCTCCGCCCTTTTTTTATGCGCTCCCCAAACTTGGCACAGAATGAGATTGGAAGGGAGCTTAAGGACAAAATAAAATGCTATGAAAACAGAAGAAAAAATAAGGCTGCTCTATCTCCGTGCGGGCTTTGGCTTGCGTCCTGAGGAATGGGCCAAAAAAAGAACGGAAAAATTAGGCAAGCAGCTCGATGAGCTCTTTGGAGAGACAAAGGCGCAGCCCTTTGCACCCTTGGCATTTGCTTACCCCAAAGACCCTAAAAGCTTGACTAAAGAAAAGCGAAAAATGCTGCGCAAAAAGTCGCGAAAACTACGTAATCAGGTCAATAGTCAATGGATAGAGCGGATGATTCGGCCAAAAAAGGAGAGTCCTTTGCTTGATAAAATGGCTTTGTTCTGGCATGGACATTTTGCCTGTGAGCCTAAATTGCATCATCATGCAGAGGAGTATTTGGCCGTCATTCGGCAGCATGCCTTGGGCAACTTTAAGGATTTGCTTCTGGCGGTATCCAAATCTACCGCCATGATTTTGTACCTCAACAATCAGCAAAATCGCAAGAAAAAGCCCAATGAAAATTTTGCCCGAGAGCTGATGGAGCTTTTTACCTTGGGGCGGGGACATTATAGCGAGCAAGACATCAAAGAATCAGCTAGGGCCTTTACGGGCTGGCATTGCGATCCCTTGCAGGCCCAATTTAAGTTTAAGGAGCGGCAGCATGATGCTGAATCCAAGACCTTTATGGACCAAAGGGGCAATTTTGGTGGCGAGGACATCATCAATATCATTTTGCAGCAAAAGCGCTGCGCTGAGTTTTTGGCCGAAAAACTTTACGCCTTTTTTGTCAATGAGCGAGCGCCCAATAAAAAGCATATTGCAGCCCTAGCCGATACCATATATAAGAGTAATTACGATCTCAAAATTAGTCTCCGCTTTTTATTTGAGGCCAAATGGTTTTATCAGCCAACGCATTTGGGGGCCAATATTAAGAGTCCCGTTATGTTGCTGGTGCAACTTGCCCGCATTCTAGATCTGCGCGCATCGGAGGATTTGGCTTGGTTGCAGGCTCAGCGGGCTTTGGGCCAAATTCTGTTCAAGCCGCCTAATGTAGCGGGTTGGCCAGGGGGGCGGAGCTGGATCGATCCCAGCCTTTTATTGCTTCGGCTCAATTTGGCCGCCGTCATTTTTGAGAAAACCGATATTGTATTTCGGCCCAAAGATGATCCCAAAGCGGTCATGCGGGGCAAGGGCTTTAGAAAGTTGGCGCTTAAGGCCAATATTCAGCCCCTAAAACAGTTGGTTGCTGCAGGAAGTGCAGAAGATATTTTGGTCCAATTGAGTAGTTATTTATTGCCTATTGCGCCCAAGTTATCAGCCCCAAAATTTCAGGCTTATTTGAGCTTGGCCCAAACGAAAGAAGAACAAATCCAAGCGGCTAGCCTCTTGCTTTTATCTACTCCCGAATTTCAAATTTGCTAAATCTCCCCTTATGTTGAATCGAAGAAGTTTTCTAAAAAAATCGGCAGTAGTAACGGCAGGCGCTATGTTGTTGCCAGCTTTTCTCAAGGCCTATCAAAATGATTGGAAGGGGAAAACCGAATTTAAGGGTCGCCGCCTGATTATCCTTCAACTGACGGGAGGAAACGATGGCCTCAATACCTTGGTCCCTTTTGAAGACGATATTTATTATCAGCAACGTCCCCGCTTGGCCATCCCCAAACCAGAGCTGATCAAATTGGATGAGTTGCAGGGCTGGAACCCCGCTATGCAGCCCCTGCAAGCCCTTTGGGAAGAGGGCGAATGCTTAATTTTGAATGCGGTGGGTTATCCCGATCCCGATCGCTCGCATTTTCGGTCTATGGATATTTGGCAGACGGGCTCCGCTGCCAATGAGTTTTGGTCCAAAGGCTGGTTGGGCCGCTATTTGGAGCAATTGCCGCAGCCCAAACCCTATACGGCTATCGAGCTAGACAAGCAGTTGAGTTTGGCCCTAAAAGGGGAGCAGTTGGCGGCTTTGGCCGTAGACAACCCCAAGCAGTTCAAGCGGCAGTTGCAAACGCCCATTATCCAAGCTCTTTTGGAGCAGCAACATGCGGCCGAGCACGAGCAATTGGCTTATTTGTACCAAACTTTGGGCGAAACCGAGTCTTCTGCCAGCTACCTAATGGAGAAGGCGCAGCTCTATACTTCTTCGGGCGATTATCCCAAAACGGGCTTTGGCAAAGACCTCAAGCAGATGGCCGAGTTGATTGCTGCAGGTTGCGAAACCCAAATCTATTATGCGAGTTTGACGGGCTTTGACACCCATGCCAATCAAAAAAACAGACAAGCCCAGTTGCTCAAACAATATGCGCAGGCGGTGGCGGCTCTTCGCCAAGAATTGCGCAAAGCAGGGGAGTGGGAAAATACCCTCATCCTAACGTTTTCGGAATTTGGGCGGCGTTTGGCCGAAAATGGCAGTGGGGGCAGCGATCATGGCACGGCCAACAACCTTTATTTAATGGGCGGTGGGCTCAAAAAGGCGGGGATTTATAATGCTCCAGCTTCATTAAGCCAATTGGATCAGGGCGATTTGATTTATGATATTGATTTTCGGCGGGTCTATCAGGCTATTTTATCCGATTGGTTGCAGGCCGATGCCAAGGCGGTATTGGGCCGCAGTTTGTCCAAGCTCGATATTTTTTAGGGGGAGGATTTGGGGCTGCCCCAGCCAAGGGCTGGGTCGGGCCATTGCGCAGCTCGCTGTTCGCTCGGCCCTGCGTCGCTTTGCTCCTTGGTCTGCCGCCTTTGGCGGCCCTGCTCCAGCCCCTCAGCCGCGGGCCTTCGGCCCTTTACAGGCGGCAAAGCCGCCTGTGCTGGACCCCAATTTGCCACCGAAGCCAAAGGCCAAAAGCAAAAAAGAGGGGGGAGTGGCCCAGCGCTGCGGAGGGGTGGCCGCAGGCCAGACCGAAGGCGAAACGAAGTGTAGCCTGAAGGGCCGAACAGTCCTGTGAGCCCCGCAGCATAGCGGCGGCCAGCTTGCTGGCCGCGGGCCCCAAAAAATTAACTAAAAAAGACGGAAAAAAAGGGAGGCAAAAGCTAGAAAATATAAAAAAGAGAACTAGCTTTACTAAAAGTAAAGAGCGGGAAGCTATAAAATGAAATGGTAGCTATTTACTTGTGAATCAAAATATTGTAAAGTTCTTTGACAGTGCTAGGAAAGCGAAAAGACAGGAGTTAATTGCTCCCCAGCTTGGCCGGAAACGGCTGAACGCCCAACTAGCTTAAAAAGCATTTTAAACCCTAGAATTTAATCTTTTTAAGCCATGCGTATTTTCCTAATTTTGGCCTTAATGGCCCTACAAATGCCCCGGATTTGGGCTCAAGACGAAGAAATTGATGAGCCAGTAGAATTGACTGCTGAAGATTTGCTCAATGCTCAGTTAGATGTCCATTGTTTTTGTTTGAATGACCTTTATACGGCTGCGATTTCGCAAGAATTGCAGGATCTCATAGGCAATTTGGCTTATGCGGATGGAGAGGAGGAAGTTCAGGCTGTTTTGGCAGATGTTTCTGCGGAGCAGGCGAAGAAATGGGCAGAAGACATTAAGGTTTTTTTGAAATCGACCAAAGAGAATTGTTCGATACAAGAGGCTCAGGCGGCTGTGTTGGAAGACTATCCCAATTATTGGGAAGTTTTGGCGGCAGAGCAGCTTAAAGATGAGAAGAAGTTGGCGGCAAAATTGGCCGAGCTCAAAAAGGAGAGTTATAGCTGTGCCTTTTTGGAGGAGGCAAAATCGGCGGCTTTGCTTTTGATGAAGAAATAGTTCTTTTTGAAGAGAAACATATAAAGCGAGAGCGTCCAGAATAAAATTCTGGGCGCTTTTTTTTGTTGGGTTAAAAACGGACTGGAAAAAAATTAACATCTCCTTTGTAAATCGTGGGCGAATCTTCTATATTTAGAACCGCAACAAAAAAATAAAAATATGGCTGAAATAGGAGATGTGGTCCTCTTAAAATCTGGAGGTCCAGAAATGATCATCAAAAATATTTTGACGGGTAGTGGAAGCAGCCGAGAAAAGGCCGCTTTGCTAAAGGGATTCAAAAAAGGGGATGTGACCTGTGAGTTTCAGACCGAAGATGCCAAGGGAAATACCAAGCGAACGGTACAAACTTTTAAGGCTGTTTGTTTGAAAACCCCCGATGGTAAATTTTTGGCTGAAGTAGGTGCCGCAGATGATGACGACGATGATGACGACGACTGGTAGCCAAATCTTTGACCTTTAATCCCTGTTTAAACCAAAAAATATGCAAGTAGGAGATGTGGTTCGCCACAAAGAAAATGATATACTGATGACCATCGTTCGTCTGATTGGAGATAACCATGATGATGATGGGAGTGGACAACTTTTTAAGGCTATGGATCGCCGATTAGAACTACAGGGTTTTAGCTTTGGAGATCCCAACTGTATCTGGTTTGAAGGCCGCCAATTGAAGCAAGGCATCTTTAAGCAAGAAGACCTAGAGCTAGTTCAACTAGAACAAGCTGGGGGCTCAGGGGCCGCAGTCGCAGCCGTTGGAGCTGCAGCAGCTGGAGCCGCTGCCATCATTGATGATGATGACGATTTTGATTTGGATGATTTGGACCTTGATTTAGGTTTGGATGATGATGATTTGGACCTCGATGATCTCGATCTTGGTTTGGATGATGATGATTTGGACCTCGATTTGGACCTTGATCTAGATGAAGATGATCTGGATTTAGGTGATTTGGACCTTGATTTAGATGATGACGATGATCTCGATCTTGGTTTGGATGATGATGATTTGGACCTTGATTTAGATGATCTCAACCTCGATGACCTAGCCGATGATTTGGACCTTGATGATCTAGACTTCGATGATGACGAGGAGGATGATCTCGGCTTTGATATGGATGAAGATATTGATGATCTCTTTGGGGATGATGATGATGATGATGATGATCTATTCGGAGACGATGATGACGACGACGATGATGATGATGACGACGATGATGATGATGATGACGACGACGATGATGATGATGACGACGACGATGATGATGATGACGACGACGACGATGACGATGATGATGATGACGACGATGACGATGATGATGATGACTTCGACTTTGGAGATGATGATGATTTAGGAATGGATGATGAGGATGATTTTGATTTGGACCTAGATTTTTAGATGATATCAAAAAGCAGGAAGCGATTAGCTCCTGCTTTTTTATTTTGGCTTATGCAAGACTTTCAATTTAAGCAGTTTGTAGTACGTCAGCGTTTGGCGGCTATGAAAGTGGGGACTGATGGAACTTTATTAGGGGCTTGGGCTAATTTTTCGGGCCAAACTATTTTAGATGTTGGTTCTGGGACGGGTTTAGTGGCCTTGATGCTAGCGCAGCGTTTTGCAGCGGCTCAAATTGATGCTATAGAAATCAATCTACAGGCGGCAGAAGAGGCAGAAAAGAACTTTGCGGCTAGTCCTTGGGCTCATCGTTTGGCATTGCATGCGCAAAGTCTGCAAAGGTATCATTCCGATCAAGGCTATGATTTAATTGTCAGTAATCCGCCTTTTTATCCCGAAGCACAATTTTCTAAGGCGTTGGACCAAGACCGTCGGCAGGCTCGTTCTAGCTTAAGCTTGAGTTTTGAAGCCCTTTTGGCAAATAGTCTTCGGCTTTTGGCGCCATCGGGGCAATTGGCTATTATCTTACCTACAGCTCAGGCCCTTTATTTAAATGAATTGGCCCAGCAAGCGGGTTTGTTTCTATACCGTCGTTGCGATTTTATCAGCCGCTTGGGTAAGGCTCCCAAACGCCTACTTTTGCAATGGGGCCAAATGCCCATAGAAAAGCCCCAACAGCAAGAAATAATCATGCGTCAGGGCCCTCCAGATTATGCCTATGCCGATAGTTATCGGCTATTGTTGAAAGATTTTTTGACTATTTTTTAGCCTTTTGAATAAACTGATGGTTTTTAAGTAAAAAACGAAGTCCACTCAACTCAATCACATCACCGTCATCCTTTTTAGAAAGATCCCAAAGGTCTTGGGTAAGCGTATGCACTGAGCCACCTGTTCGGTGGGCAATAGTTAGGTATTCAGGGTTGGGTAAAGGCGTTTTGGGATAAAACTCATTGCCTTCTTCCCAACCACAAAGTATAACTCGAATAGGACAATTGAGCTGATAAAGCAAAGCCATATCTCGAACAGGAGAAAAAGCATCAGCAATCAAAATAATCTCTTCTAAACTATCTGTTCTTAATGCTTGGGCCGCCAAAAGGGCCTCAATGTCATTTTCAGGCGCATCTCCACCCGCTCGACGAACACCAGAAGCCTCTTTTAATCGGCCAATGATTTCTTCTAAATTGATGACTTTACCCTGGCAATAGTAAAGTCCACCTGTTCTACCTAGAACTTTATGGCTATTCATTTCATTATCCCCATCATTAAAAAAGACATACTTATTATCAGTGGCTTTCATGAGATTGAGGCTATGCCAAAGCAAAATTTCCTCAAAATAAGGCGACATACTTGCTGTTACATCGGTCACAATAATGCGCTTCTCCCAAACATCTTGCAAACGAAGTAAACTTGCCAAAATGGGTTTTTTATAATGGTTTTCAAGTACTTTGGGGTTTAGTCTCAAACTATCTTTGAGGATTTTACTTTTCTGCTCAATTAACTTTCTGATCTTAAAGGTCTTAATTCCCCTTAGATCTAACTTGGTAAGCATGGGGTCTAACGCTTTATTTCTTTCTTCTTCTGCCTGAATGGCTCTCATATTGGCTTCGGCTTGGGCCAATAAATCTGCCCGCAAAGAGTCATTGAGCCGATTGAGCGCCGCCTGCTGCGCAAAGCTTTTGAGCCAATCACGAGAACTAGGCGCCTGATAAAGTAAATCCAATTCATAAAGCTCGTAGCCTTCTGCACAGACAATTTTCCGCTCTTCAAAATGTGGATTATAAGCAGTGCTAAATAAATAGGTCTTCCCCAAAGGAAGTAACAATTGAGCTAATCCCCCCTGATTCGTAAACGCCGTAAAACGCTCTCCACTAGCAGGATCTAAAGCCTCTACGGGCTCATTGGGCACATTTTGACCCTCCAAATCCATATACCTGAAATTAACTAGGCCATGGCTGCGACTCGGAAATTTTTCATAGCCTTTTTTACGCTCAAAAAGAACCTGCTCTTCCCAATAATCTTGCCCCCCCAATTTGATTTCTGCATAATTGGGCGCCTTGGCAAAGCTTAAAATATAATTACTATGCTTGGGCAAGTCTATCTCCAAACGCCCAGCTTCAATCCAAAGTAAAGAGTCTTTGCCCGTTTTTTTATCCTGTATTCGTACCCGCTCTCTAGCCGAATAAGGACGCTGCTGATGATTGATGAGTTGAATCTTTAAGTGGCAAAGCTCCTCATTTCGCTCAATAACAGGACTCCCCTCCCCATCAAAGGGAATTTGAATGCGATGTTCCTGAAATTCACCCGCCTCAATGTTAATGTTGGCAATCAAATTACTCTCTCGAACATATAACTCATAACGACTGTTGATCGGCAGCAAACAGTTGGCTTTCCCCTCCTTATCCGTCGCAAATTGCCAACTCTCTTTAGTGCCAACTCGCTGTAACCGAAAGGCCAAAGATGGAAAACGAGCCTTGGTTTCTGGATGTACAAACTCTAAGGTCAATAGGGCTTTACTCGGAGAAGGCCCCGGCTGCCCCATCAAGCTAAAACCGAAAAGCATAAACAAAAAACAAAGGGTGTATACTTGGTGCATAATTTTTATTGGCTTTGGTAGTGTGTTTTGGATTGGCCTAAACTGCAAGCTTTAGACCAAAGCGGGGAACTCTCTGGGCGCTTGGATTTCAAAAATATAATAATTTTATATCCAAGAGAAAAAGAATCTAAAGGAGCAGACAGCATATTTATTAACTGTTTTATGCTTATTTTATTTTGGGGCCTCCTGCCTGCGGCAGGCGGTTACTCCCTTCGGTCGTCGAACTGCGGCCTAAAGGCCTTGTTGTCGTTCCGCAGCTCGCTGCTGTTTTGGGGCCTCCCGCCTTCGGCGGGTCGCTACGCTCTGCAGCTCGCTGCTCGCTCGGCCCTTCGCCGCTTTCAGCGGCTCGGTC
Organism: Saprospira sp. CCB-QB6; assembly: GCF_028464065.1. Lineage (NCBI taxonomy): Bacteria > Pseudomonadati > Bacteroidota > Saprospiria > Saprospirales > Saprospiraceae > Saprospira > Saprospira sp. CCB-QB6. The sequence continues at coordinate 3,408,875 of NZ_CP116808.1, forward strand.
TGGCCCTACGGGCCACTGCTGCGCATCGCTCAGCCAATTGACGACTCTCTTATCCCTTTTTACTAAACAATTGTTCCAAAGAAGACGTTAATTTATCCTTATTTGGGACCTTTTTGCCCAAACTTTTTGTAATTATTGCAGGCTTTTCTTATAATCATTCCCGATTTAGCAAAAAATTACCGCTAACGCAGAGAAATAGCCCAAAACAAGCCAACCAACAAAAAATAATTTCAACGCTCGCCACTATGAAAGCATTCTTTCTATCTAGCTTACTATGCCTAGCCTTTGGCTTTTCTACTCAAGCACAACAAACTGCCGAACTGACACAAAACGAAGAGAGTATTAATTGGGCTGCTTTTGAAACAGAACTAGATGAAAGCTCAGAAAATTGGAGCTTGCACATTGATCAAAATCGCAAAAAACTTTATATCGATTTTGAAGCCCTTGGAGGAAAAATGAGCCGCTTAAGCCTTTCTTCAGATGAAGACCAAGCTATTGTCGCTATTGATGACCACCTCTTCGATTTGCCAACTAACACAATCTATGAGTTGGACCTTTCAAAACTTGAGAAAGGAAATTATACGCTAGTTCTGCATAGTTATACAGAACGTATCCAAAAGGCTATCTCAATCGATTAACTGCTATGCCTACCCCAAATCTTCTTCCCCTAATGGCTGAAATTCTAGAGCGCTACCCCCGCCTTATTGTTCCGGGTTTAGGTGCTTTTGAATGGCAATATCAATCTGCTAGTCTGGAGAATAAGGGCCAACTTTTACAGCCTCCTAGCTACAGCCTTATATTTAACCCCGAACTACAAGAAGATCCTCTAAAATTACTAGAAAATAAACTGGTCCAAAAGGAATTTTTGCCCCTTGAGGAAGCGCAACAAACTATTGCACATTTTGTAGCAGAGCAAGCCCCTTTACCTGTTCGGGCCAAAGATGGTTTACTCCCTAGTTTGCAGGCGACCTTTAAAGATCAGCCTATTTTGGCCCAAAATTACTATCCCGAAATTAACTGCCAACCCATTTTACGCCAAAAATCCTATTTGGAAAAAGGAGTTATTTTAGAGGGACGTAAAAAGAAAAGCGCTAAAGCTTGGTATGCTATGGCGGGCTTAGGCCTTTGTCTAGCCACGGCTTTAGTCACAGCTCCTTGGTGGGGCCCACAACCTGAGGCAAATACTACGCCTATGCCTTCTATTCTCCCTTTGGTTACAGAACAACAAGAAGCTTATTTTGGCTTGATTCAAATGCAGCGCGAACAGCTGAAGAATGAAATAGCTGAAGAAGAACTTTCTGAAGCTTTGGCTAGCGGCCAAATGGGAATTCCATTAGAAGAGAAGATCGCAGAGGAACAAACTTCTCCCTTACAAACTACTTCTGCAGGAAGCTTGAGTAGCCCTTTGGCCCAAGAAGAACCAACGATTGCCGAAAAAACGCCCAAAGAAATTCAAGAAGAAATTTCGCCTAAGCATTTGGATCAAAAGATTGTAGTTATTGGCGTTTTTCAAGAAGATTTTAATACCGAACGGAATAAAGCAGAGCTAGAAGCTATGGGCTACAAGGTCCAAGTGAAAAAGCTATACACGGGTCTTTTTCGTGTAGCAGCTTTGGTTCCTGCTCATCCACATAGCCGCTTTGAACAAGAGCTGAGTCGCATTCGCCAAGAGGTTATTGCTCAGGCTTGGGTAGCGGAGGAATAAGGGCCAACAACTCTTCTAATTGATTTCCACTAAAGTGATAAGGCGCCTGAATATAATAAGGGCGCCTTTGGGTCCAGAACTGCTCAATAAATAGTTGCCGTTCTGGACCTTTTTTTTGGGCCAATAGGGGCCGTCCTTCTGCCTCTTGGGCCAGACGCTCCTGTAAAATGGCTAAAGGTGGGTCTATAAAAATAAGTTGGGTGGAGCTACTCAATAAAAGAGGGAGAATGTCTGCTTGGCAGGGCGTGCCCCCGCCCAAAGCTAAAACAAAGGCCTCTTGTTGGTCCAACAACTCTAATAAATAGCTTTTCTCTTTAGCTCTAAAATAGGTTTCGCCTTTTTGGACAAATAATTCGGGAATACTACAGCCTTCTTGCTGTTCTATATACTGATCGAGATCAATAAATGGATGTTTTAATGCTTGGGCCAATTTTTGGCCCCAATAGCTTTTGCCTGCGCCCATAAAGCCCATTAAAATGATTTTCTGCATACTTAGGTTTTTTGCGTAGAGCAGGCCCGAAGGGCCGCAGGCTGAGGGATGGAAAAGGGTGGCCCATAGGGCCAGACCCAGCAAAAAAAGCGCAGCTTTTTTTGCGAAGGGCCGAGCGAGCAGCGAGCTGCAGAGCGTAGCGACCCGCCTGTAGGGCGGGGCAGCCCCAAAAAAGAAAAAAGCCCCAGACCTAAAGTTGGTTTGGGGCTTTTGCTTAAGATTTTTTTCGCTCAATCATGATAGGAAGTGGCAGGGGCATTCCTTCAGGTGTAGTGCGCAAAAGTTGGATAAACTCTCGGACAGAGCTGAAAGAGACCAATTTATCGGCAAAGTAAACCAAAGCTTCTTTGACCTCTTTTTCGGTAGCTTCTAGGTGATTGAGAATATTCATCAGGTGCATTTTCATGTGGCCCTTTTGGATCCCTGTAGTCACTAGAGAACGAACGGCGGCAAAGTTTTGGGCTAGGCCAGTAGCTGCAATAACCTGCATGAGTTCCTCGGCAGAAGGTTGGCCGAGTAGTTCTAGAGAGCGTTTGGCCATAGGGTGTAGGGCGGTGAGTCCACCAACTGTACCCACGGCCAAGGGAATATCTAGCCAAAACTTGAAGATGCCATCTTTGCATTCGGCAAAAGAGAGTGAGCGGTATTTCCCATCGCGGGCGGCATAGGCGTGACCGCAGGCTTCTACGGCTCTAAAGTCGTTGCCTGTGGCAATAACCACGGCATCAATTCCATTAAAGATGCCTTTATTGTGGGTGGTAGCTCTGTAGGTATCTATGCGAGCGATATTGAGGGCCTTTTCAAATTTGCGGGCAAATTCTTCGGCGGGCATATCGCCATCGCAGAAATTGCCGAGTTCTTCGATGGGGCATTCTACGCTAGCGCGGACGAGACATTCTGGAGTATAGTTAGACAAAATGGCCATAATAATGGTCAGTTCTCTTTCTGCTGTAGGCAGTTGCTCTTGGCTGCTCATAAATTGCTTGAGGCTGCGGGCAGATTCTTCCAAAACAGAATTGATGAAGTTGGCCCCCATCGAGTCGCAGGTCTCAAAAGTCATTTGTAGCTGGAAGTAGTTGGGCTCTAGATCGCTCATATCGAGCAATTCAATATCTAGAATTCCTCCGCCACGTTTGCGCATATTGGCGGTAATATGTGAGGTTTCGGTATGAATGAGTTCTTTAATTTTGGGCATAAGCGCTTCTAGGGTTTTGCGCTTACCTTTCCAATCAAAATGAACTTGGCCCACCTTTTTTGTGGCAAGAATCTCCGTTTTGAATCCACCCCGATTGAGCCAAAACTTGGCTGCGGCAGAAGCAGCGGCTACAACCGAACTTTCTTCGATAACCATGGGCACACAATAAACCTCATCGTTAATTTTGAGATTGGGGAGCACGCCATAAGGCATATAAAAGTTAGTGATGGTGTTTTCGCTGAACTCATCAAATATCTTTTGTTTTTGAGGGTCTCCGTACCAAAAGCTTTTGAGCTCTCGGGCGACTTCTTCGGGATGTTTGAAAAAGTTTTCGACCAACCAGCGTAATTTTCCTCGTTTAGATTTTTTAGAAAATCCAGAAACTATCTTCGGATTTTTCATAGGCTATATTTTTTTAAGAGAATAGTCTTGTTTGGTTTAGAACGACAAGCTCGTTTAGAATGCTTCCTATTAGAGAAGAGATTAGTCTAGCACCCGCAAATACTGATGGGCTAATTCTAGCCCTTGAATTTGTTGTTGCAAAAAGAGCTCTAAATCTTCATAGCTACCGCGAGCATGTCGGAGTAGGGCTGAAGCTTGACCATAAACGGCGGGGAGTTTAGACTTTTGGCAAAGATAGTAACCGTCAAGAAAGTTTTTTATGCCTCCAGAGATGATTAACTGATCGCAGACTAATTTATCGCCTAGTTCTTCGACTAGTTCATTGACAAATTCGAGCATTTGCTGGGCCGAGTGGCCAATATGCGTCAAGGGCTCGTAGGCTGTTTTTAGGCTTAGGTCGGCTCGAAGAAGTTCTAGCAAAGCAAAATTGGTGCCGCCACTGGCAGCAAAATCTAAAGCGGCTAAGGGGAGCTGCAAAAGTTGTCTTAAACTCTCTTTACCCATTCCTTGACCAACTTCTTTCACAATGAGTGGAATTTGTGGTAAGGTTTCAAGTAGGCGCTCTATAGTTTGTATAGGAGCATAACGGAAGCGATCGCCTTCAGGTTGCAACCATTCTTGAAAAGGGTTAACATGTATGATAAGACCATCCGCTTGGAGTTTATCAATAAGGCGAAGAATAAGATCCGTCTTATTATTATCGAGTAGCTGTTCTAGCTGGGCAATGCCAAGGTTGGCATAAAGTGGAAGATCATAGCCCAAAATAGGGCGCATTTGAAAATCAGCCAAAAAGCGGTCATCTGTCAAAAGGCCTCTGCAGCTGCCAAGACCCATTCCAAAGCCAAATTGCTTGGCTGCACGAGCTAAGTTCTCATTGATGGTTTTGGCCAAATCGGTACCTCCTGTCATACTAGAGACCCAAAGCGGGGCTCGAAAGCGCTTGCCCAAAAAGTCTTGCTCCTTTAGAGCAGCTTCTTGATGGCTAGATAATAGCGGTTCATAGCTAAAGCGAGGATCAAGGCTACTAGCGGCCACCTGAGAGGAGAAAGCTAGGGCAATATGGTCCTGTTTACGGCTTACTGCGGTTTTGTCTTGGTCTTCAAACAAATTAGTAGATATTTGGTCGTTTTTTAATGAGATTAACGCTAAGGGCAACAAATTTAGTTTTTTTAGCTTATCTTTTGGGCCTTTTCGGACACTTTTGAGCGTCTGCCATTGACCTTAATCAGAAAATAAATAAAAAGCAGTAAATTGAAAAATCAACTCACTGCTTTGACTGCTGAATCAACAATATTTGCTTCTTTTAACAACCGCTTTAAAATGAATGTTTAAGAGCAAGACAATTTCTTTCTTTGGTGGGTAAATTTGAATTTTAAGCACTAGCATGTCACAGTTTGAACAATTTAGGCGTTTGGCCCAAGAAATAAAGGCAGAACCCGCTTTAAGCCTCCTTAGCTTTGAATGCTTCGAGCCCGTCGATCCCTCAAAATTGACTCAATTAGAAACCGAAAAGGGCCTTAACCTCCCGCCCGAACTCAAAGCTTTTTATCTGCAAAGCAATGGCCTGCAATTGCGCTGGGCCTTTAAAAATAATCACTTGGCTGGCCCAAAAGGCCTACAAGCCTGGAATTACCCCCAACAAGCTTTTCGAGAAGAAGAAGGTAGTTTCTTTTTATTGCCCCTAGAACAACTGTTGGCCCCCAGCCCTTACCTCAAAGAACTCTTGCGTCCCCAAGAAGTTATTCAGTTTGCTGGTCAAGCCATCTCTCTAGCCGATTTTTACGGCCAAATGTACCCCCTAGACGCCTTTTCCTCTTATTGTATACAGGCCATTTATTTCGGCCAACCCCAAGCCCCTCTCTATTTTGCCGATGAGCATGGACTGCAGTTTGAAGCCGCTTTTCCCATTTCTGTAGCCGATTATTTTAAGTTCGTTTTGCAAACAAAGGCCCTATCTAGCGCCCGTCAAGCCTATTTGCAGGCCCCCAGCCCGCCCCTCCAAGAATGGAGCAAAAAAGACTGGACCAATTTGGCTAAAAAACACCAATTCAAACAGCTGGTCTTTGAACAAGAATTTCCCTTAGCTGGACAAGCTGGCAGCGATTGCTCTACAATCAAAAGCGCCGCTATGCGCCAAAGAGCCGAACAATCTCCAGCCATTACCGAAGAGGAATGGCAGCAAATTGTCTTGGCCCATCAAGATTTTTTGCGAGCCGGCGGAGCAGGCGGCCAATGGAAAATGATGCAACTGATGGGGCAGGTTTTTGGCGCCTACCAACTGGGCCGAGAACTCCAGAAAGGCCAACAAGCTATTCTAGATATGCGCCGACTCGCTCCCGAGCTAGACCTAGAAGAACTGCAAATGCCCTATGCCTCTTTTTGCGGCGCCTGGCTCAAATACCTCAATTTTAGCGAAGCCCAATTACAGTTTTCGCTCTTTACCGACGCTATGCTGGAAAAAGCCATATTTGCCGAGGCCCAACTGGCCGGTAGCGATTTTTCCCGGGCTTGCCTCCGCGGCGCTAGCTTCCTCAATGCCAATTTACAAGGGGCCGATTTTGAACTGGCCGACCTCCGTGGGGCCGATTTCCGTGGCGCCATCCTAACCGATGCCCGCTTTCCCGGCGCCCAACTAGAAGGGGTCCTCCGCTGATTTGATACCATATATATAGTGTAAGATTTTTTGGGGCCTCCTGCCTGCGGCAGGCGCTACGTTCCGCAGCTCGCTGCTCGCTCGGCCCTGCGCAGGCAAAGCCTGCTGGGTCTGGCGCTTCGCGCCACTGCTGCCCATCGCTAGGCCGTTTGGCCTTCGGCCATAACTGCGGGTTTCAACCCGCAGCCAATTTCGGGACAGATTAGCTGACATTTAGCCGCTCTTTGGCCTGCAGCTTAAAAGCCGCAGGACCTGAAAAACCGAATAGCTCTTTTCTTAACTAAAGCAGGGGCTTTTAAGCCGCTGCGGCGAGCAAGATGATGGCCCAACAAGATTGGCTGCGGCCTTTAGGCTGCAGAAATAGGGATTCTGGCTCCCAATTGTTAAGGATTTGTTAAAAACGAAAATAATGTAACAAAATCAAAAAGAGCAAAAGTTCGGTCTGGCGGTGAACTAGTTCGGTCTGGAGAGACTGTTCAGGATTTTGAGTATCCGAATAAAATTTGGGCCTTTAGCTTGTTAGGATTTGGCCAATAGTCGCCTAGGGGCTTGTCCCTAGGCGCAGGAAGTGGCGCACACAAAATTTTAAACAGTCTCTGCTTGTATTAGCATTCGTTATGGGCCGATGGTTTTAACCATCGGCCCCATTTTATTGCGCTTAGTATGGCCGCTTTGGTTGCTGTGGGTTTTAACCCACAGGTATCCATATCATATAGTAGATAGCAGGCAGGTATTTAGGCTAGGTCTAGACCGACAGATAGCAGGCGGCGAAGCCGCCGCAGGCCTAGGGGCCTGAAAGGGTGGCCGAAGGCCAGACCAAGCCAGCTTGCTGGCGAAGGGCCGAGCAGGCTTGCGAGCCCTGCAAGGGCCCGGCCGCCGCAGGCGGCAGGCCCCAAAAAACATAAAAAAAGAAGGATTTTGATAGGCGAGGGCTAGAGAGTAGACAAAATTTGCTAAAAAGTTTACCAAATAATTATTAGCTTGACGTAGTATTGTAAAGGATAATTTGGTTGAAAAGCGGTTTTGTAGAAAAAAATTGGCCGCAATGGTGAAAAAACTTTAGTATAGTCTTTTGACTATATAGATATTTATATATATTTATCCCCAGATAAAAGAAACAACTAAAATCTTCGCCTATGAAAACCTTATTACGCTTAATTGTACTGCTGTTAATTATGAGCAGTTCCACGCAATTGTGGTCTCAGGAAGTAGATCATAGTTACAAGCCATTAAAATTGAATTTGAACGAGGATGGCAGCAAATACATTCGCTTCATTACTTGGCATCAGGTCTGGGGAACGGCCCAAACCAATAGTCAGGACCAGGTCGAAGTAGATTTGATGTTGCGTCGTTCTCGGTTTTTGGCCTATGCGCAGATTTCGCCTCGCTTTTTGATCTTGACGCATTTTGGATTGAACAGTTTGACGGCGGCCAATATGCACCCTGTGGGCCAGGCTACTACAGCCAGTTTATTTTTGCATGACGCCTGGGCTGAGTACAAGGTCTACAAGGATTATCTATCGATGGGAGCGGGCCTACACTATTGGAATGGAATTTCTCGCCTGACTAACCAGAGCACCTTGAATATGTTGACGATAGATGCGCCTCGTTTCAATTGGCCGACAATTGGGACTTCGGATCAGTTTGCTCGGCACTTGGGCGTTTATGCTAAAGGAAAAATTGATCGCTTGGATTATCGTTTGGCGGTGAATCAGGCGCTAGTCAATAATTTGGACCAGGCAATTGCTCCAGATACGGCTCAAGCGACCTACCTCAATGATGGGGGTTATGTGTATTCGGGTTATCTCAACTATCAGTTTTTGGACAAAGAGTCGAATAAGTTGCCCTTTATGGTGGGTTCTTATTTGGGGAAAAAGAAGGTCTTTAATATTGGGGCAGGCTTTAATTTGCACCCCAAAGGGACCAGTAGTTTAGATACGCAAGGCGACACCATTTCTCATAATGTTTCTCTTTTTGGTGTAGATGCCTTTTATGATGCTCCGCTAGGAGAGGGCAAGGGAGCGATTACGGCCTATGGGGTATATTATCGCTATAATTTTGGACCAAATTATCGTCTAGCGGGCGCTAGTGATGTGGTCGGAACGGGAAATATCTTCTATGTACAGACGGGTTACCTATTGCCTGAATTTAGCTCTTTGGGTCGTCTGCAATTTTACTTGGCGGGTTCTTATCGCCAGTTTGAAGCCTTTGAAGAGGCGGCCAATGGGGTAACCGTTGGAGCCAATTGGTTTATTCAAGGCCATCATGCAAAAATCTCATTAGAATATCAATCAAATAAAGCAGCAGCTACGGGGGCTGAGCGTAAGGGCTTAGTTCGTATGCAAGCCGCTGTATTCCTCTAACCCTTAAATATTTTACTCTTATGGAAGAGAACAACTTGCAAAATAAGGAGGCCCACGAACAGAAAATGAAGGCCTACTGGCGCGAGAACCTGCGCTACTTGCTCATTCTATTGGTCATTTGGTTTTTGGCTTCTTTTGGGGCTGGGATACTCTTTGCGCCAAGCCTAGATAGTATCCGCTTAGGGGGATTCAAACTTGGGTTCTGGTTTGCCCAACAAGGTTCTATTTATGTCTTTGTCATTTTGGTTTTTGCCTATGTCTGGTTGATGAACCGCCTAGACAAAAAGTATGGACTAGACAAATAAATTACTGCCTTAAAATCTTAAAACAATGATGAATTATCTATTTGCTGGCTTACCACTTTTATCGGTGCAAAGCTGGACCTATATCTTAGTCGGGCTGACTTTTAGCCTTTATATCTTTATCGCTATTTGGTCAAGAGCCTCTTCTACCAAAGACTTCTATGTAGCTGGCGGAGGTGTTTCGCCCCTCACCAACGGGGCCGCCACTGCTGCCGACTGGATGTCTGCCGCCTCATTTATCTCTATGGCGGGACTGATTTCCTTTATGGGCTATGATGGTGGGGTTTACCTCATGGGCTGGACCGGTGGATACGTGCTTTTGGCGCTGACCATTGCTCCTTACCTTCGTAAGTTTGGTAAGTTTACTGTACCCGATTTTATCGGAGATCGCTATTACTCTGGCACCGCTCGCTTGGTGGCTGTTTTGGCCGCTATCATTGTCTCTTTTACTTATGTAGCTGGACAAATGCGTGGGGTAGGGGTAGTTTTCTCTCGCTTTCTAGAAACCTCTATCGAATGGGGGGTAGTCATCGGGATGTTGATCGTATTTTTCTATGCCGTTTTGGGTGGTATGAAAGGAATTACCTACACGCAGGTAGCTCAATACTGTGTCTTGATTTTTGCCTTTATGGTGCCCGCTATCTTTATTGCGATCCAGATGACTGGAACGCCTATTCCCCAGCTTGGCTTTGGAGGAACACTAGAAGATGGCACTTATCTCTTAGATAAATTGGATACCCTGCATCAAGACCTCGGTTTTCATGAGTATACCTCGGGCAAAAAGAGCATGATTGACGTTTTTGCCATCACTTGTGCTCTGATGGTGGGTACTGCGGGACTCCCTCACGTAATCGTGCGCTTTTTTACCGTACCCGATGTGCGCTCAGCTCGCCTTTCTGGTGGTTATGCACTTATCTTGATCGCTATTCTATATACCACAGCTCCAGCCATTGCTGCTTTTGCTCGTACCAACCTCTTACAAACGGTCTATAATGAAGACACCAAAGAGCATGTAGAGTACAAAGCGATGCCCGACTGGTTCAAGAAGTGGGAAGAAACAGGCCTAGTGGCTTGGTCAGATAAAAACAATGATGGCCGTATTCAGTATGTTGCTGGTCCCGCCATCAAAGGCAAAACGCCTACTTTTGCCGAAGACAATGGCGCCAATGGCGAACGTCTAGTCACCAACCCTGATGAGTCAAGCAAAAACGAACTCTATATCGACCGCGATATTATGGTGTTGGCTAACCCTGAAATTGCCAACCTCCCGAACTGGGTGATTGCTTTGGTTGCTGCAGGGGGATTAGCCGCCGCTCTTTCTACGGCTGCAGGTCTACTGCTCGTAATTTCAACTTCTATTGCGCATGATTTGCTCAAAATGCAGCTTATGCCCAATATTTCTGAGAAAGGAGAGCTTTTGGCTGCTCGAATTAGTGCCGCCTTTGCGGTGGTAGTTGCCGGTTATTTCGGGATCAATCCTCCAGGCTTTGTGGCTGCAGTTGTTGCCTTGGCCTTTGGTTTGGCTGCCGCCTCTTTCTTCCCCGCCATTATTCTGGGGATCTTCTACAAACGAATGAACAAAGAAGGTGCAATCGCTGGTATGGTGGTCGGTTTAGGCCTTATGCTTTACTACATGCTCAACTTTAAGTTCAATATGTTTGGCCCCACTACTGCAGAAGATTGGTGGTTCGATATCTCACCCGAAGGCTTCGGAACCGTCGCCATGGTGGTCAACTTTATAGTATCTATCGTTATTTGCCAGTTTACTCCAGCGCCGCCGCTAGAAGTACAGCAAATTGTAGAAGAGATTCGCATTCCTTCTGGAGCAGGCGAAGCTCAAGATCACTAATACTAAGGATTTGGGGCCTCCGCTGCGGCTACGCCTTGCGGCGCTACGTTTCGGGGCTCGCAGGTCTGCTCGGCCCTTCGCCAGCAAGCTGGCTGGGTCTGGCCTGCGGCCACCCTTGCAGGCCCCTAGGCCTGCGGCGGCTTCGCCGCCTGCAAAACGCAAAAAAACTTTGTAAGGGCCTAATATAGAATTAGTTCTTAATATATTAGTTAGTAGGTTTGTAAGGAGAATAAAGCAGTTGACACTGCTTTATTTCTCCTTTTTTTTGTGGGCCAAATTATTATTATGTAAATAAATCTTTTCCCTAAAATTATATAGGTATCTAATTTTTTATATATTGGGAAAAATGATTTATACCTATGCAAAAGCAGCGATTGATTAGTTGGTTTGGCTGTTGTTGTCTACTCTTCAGTTATCCTATTGTCAAGAGTTTCAATCAGCCAGAATTGGTATTTGGAGTATTACCGCTCTTTTATGCTTATGTGCTTTGTCTATGGCTGCTCGCATTGCTAGGTTTATATTGGATCTTGAAGCAAGAAGACGAAACCACTAAATGAGCGCTGCCCAACTTGCCATTCCGGTAGCTCTGTCCTATTTGGCTTTGCTCTTTATTTTGGCTTATTGGGCCAACCGAAGAGCAGAGAAGGGGAGGAGCTGGACCGATAACCCTCTGGCCTATAGCCTGTCTTTAGCTGTATTTTGTACAGCCTGGACCTTCTACGGGAGTGTAGGGAAAGCAAGTAGTAGTGGTCCCGTTTTTCTGACTACTTATCTCGGCCCGCTTTTGCTCTCGCCTGTTTGGTATTTGCTTTTGCGGCAGATGATTCGAGTATCCAAAAAACAAAGAATCAGTTCTATTGCCGACTTTATCTCGGCCCGTTACGGAAAAAGTGGTTTTTTGGGTGGTTTGGTTGCCTTTATTGCCTTTGCCTGTGTAGTGCCTTATATCTCTTTGCAGCTCAAAGCAATTACGGTCAGTCTTAATATTCTCATTGGTTATGATCCCGCAACTACGGACTTTAGCCAGATGACTATTTTGGGCGATACGGCTTTTTTTATTGCAATCATTCTAGCCATTTTTATCATCTTTTTTGGTACACAAAACCTAGATAGCAGTAAACGCCGAGATGGCCTCATGGCGGTAATCGTCTTTGAGTCTGTCTTTAAGTTGATCACCTTTTTGGTCCTTGGCTGCTACGTGGCTTATGGCCTCTACGATGGACCTGGAAGTATCTTTCAGGCGGCCTTAGAAAAAGAGGAATTGCGGCCCTTACTTACCCTAGAAGGGGGTGAGGATTTAGGTTATTGGGATTGGTCTTGGTTCATTCTTATCTCTATGTCGGCTATTTTGTTTTTGCCTCGGCAATTTCAGGTGGCAGTTGTAGAAAATAGCAATGAAAAGCACTTAAAGATGGCGAGTTGGTTCTTTCCACTTTACCTATTGCTCATCAATCTCTTTGTTCCGCTAATTGCCATTGCTGGCTTACTCTATTTTGAGGGCCAAGCTTATGATGCGGATTCTTTTGTGCTTAGTCTGCCTTTGGCAGAGGGCCAAGATGCCTTGGCGCTGCTCTCTTTTTTGGGGGGCTTAGCTGCCGCTACAGGGATGATTATTATTGCGACTTTGGCCCTTTCGACTATGGTTACTAGCAATTTGTTGATTCCTATATTGATTCGAACAAAGGCCATTGATTTGAATAAGGCCCAGCAGCTGAGTAGCAGTATTGTCTTTGCTCGGCGGGCTGCCGTTGCCTTTACTATTCTTTGGGCCTATATCTACTTTAAGATCATTGCCAACTCTACGCCTTTGGTCGATACGGGTTGGGTTTCTTTTGTGGGGATAGCCCAATTGGCCCCCGCTATGTTAGGAGGACTCTTCTGGCGCTCGGCTACCAAAATGGGGGCTAAAGCAGGAATTCTGGCGGGTTTTATGGTTTGGGGCGCTATGCTTCCGCTGCCAGCACTTTGGCCAGAATGGGCCAATTTATTGGCCGATAGCGAACAGCATCCCGTTCCTAGAGCCGCCTTTTGGAGCTTACTAACAAATCTTATTTTTTATGTGGGGGTCTCGCTGAGAAGTAAGCCCTCTTCTTTGGAGCTGACACAGGCAGCCCTCTTTATTGATGATGAGGACCACTCGCCTTTTGCCGAGCCCGATGAAGATGACCATAGCCAAATCCTCAATCACGATATTGTGGCCCTTTTGAGCCGCTTTATGAGTGAACAGGCCCTAGAGTGGGCCCAACAGTTCTTTGAAGAAAAAGGAATCGCTTATCAACCGATGAGCTTAGCGAATAATCAATTTATTCAGGCGGCCGAAAATACCCTAGGTGGAGTGCTCGGTACTGCCTCTGCTCGAGCAATCTTTGCCAGTATGGTCAAGCAAAAGCCTATAGGACAAAAGCAGCTCTTTAAGATGTTGCAAGAGACCGAGGCCTTGTTGCGCTATACTCGAGAAATTGAAAGTAAATCGGCCATTTTGCAGCGCACCCAAGCCGAACTCCAACAAGCCAATGAACAACTCAAAGAATTGGCCCAGATGAAAGACGATTTTGTAAGTACCGTAACTCATGAGTTGCGCACCCCGCTTACCTCTATCCAATCGCTGAGTCAAATCCTCAAAGAGCGGAAAGATAGTCTGCCCGCTGAACGACAAGCCCAGTTTCTGGCTGTCATCTTTAAGGAGAGCCAACGCTTAGGCCGCCTCATTGATGAAGTTTTGGATTTTCAGCGCTTGGAACAACGCAAAATGAGCTTTAGCTACTCCCGCTTTTTAGTCCAAGAATTACTCTCTGATGTCTTACTGATTTTGGAAGAGTCGATTAGCCAAAATGGGGTGGATGTAGATAATAAATTAGAACAACTACGGCCCAACTATATTATTGAGGCTGATTATGATAGATTAAAACAGGTATTGATTAACCTGATTTCTAACGCCATTAAGTTTAAGCAGGCCAAACGACCACTTAGAATACAAATTGATGCGGAGAAAAATGGCAAAGAGCTGATTTTCTCGGTTTCAGATAATGGCATTGGAATCCCCAATGAGCTGCACCAATCTATTTTCGAGCAGTTTAAACAAGGGCAAATGCCCAGCCGCGACAAGCCCAAGGGCAGCGGCCTAGGGCTTGCCATCTGCAAGAGAATTATTGAGCAGCATCGGGGCCATATTTGGTTGAGTAGTCAACCCAATTTTGGCTCTACCTTTTATTTCTCCTTACCGCTAACAACAAAAAAATGAACGCTAAAATCTTAATCGTCGATGATGAAAGCAGCATCCGACTAGCCCTAGAGTTTTTGATGCAGGACCAAGGCTATGAGGTGGCGACCGCCGCCAATGGCCAAGAAGGCCTTGAAAAAGTAGCCGAATTTGGTCCCGACCTGATTATTCTAGATGTGATGATGCCCATTATGGACGGCTTGGAAATGGCTAAAGAAATGCGCGCTCAAGGGCTAGCCCCCGAAGCCGTGATTCTTTTCCTGACCGCCAAAGGCCAAGAACAAGACCGATTGGCTGGCTATGCCCATGGCGGCGATGCCTACCTCGCCAAACCTTTCGAAAACCAAGGCTTGGTGGAGCTTATCGCCGATATGCTCGAAGACTAAACCCCACTTTTGCAGTGGACAGGCGGCGAAGCCGCCGCAGGCTGAGGGATGGAAAGTGGTGCGGCAAAGCCGCAGACCGCAGCCAGCTTGCTGGCGAAGGGCCGAGCAGAACTGCGAGCCACGACACAGCCCGACCCGAGCCAAAGGCGAGGGGCAGCCCCAAAAAAAGAATTTAAAATTTCACTTACCTGACAAAATAGTTTCTAATATGGAACACCAAATCAACAGCTGGGAAGAATACGAAAAAGTATATGCAGAAAGCGTAGCTAATCCAGAGGCTTTTTGGGCCAATGTGGCCGAAAGTTTTTCATGGAAAAAGAAGTGGGATAATGTCCTTTCTTGGAATTTTGAAGGCCCCGATGTCAAATGGTTTGAGGGAGCCGAATTGAATATTACGGAGAACTGCCTAGATCGTCATTTGGCGGAAAGAGGCGATCAGACCGCAATTATTTGGGAACCCAACGGACCGAAAACCCCTGAAGTTCGATTGACTTACAAAGAGCTACACGCTAAGGTTTGCCAAATGGCGAATGTGCTCAAGTCTTATGGCGTGGTGAAGGGCGATCGGGTTTGTTTGTATATGCCTATGATTCCCGAATTGGCGATTGCTACCTTGGCTTGTGCTCGTATTGGGGCCATTCACTCGGTGGTTTTTGCTGGTTTTTCCGCTAATGCTTTGGCCGATCGTATCAATGATGCGCAAGCCAAGGTGGTCCTTACTGCCGATGGCTCTTTGCGTGGTGCCAAAGTGATTCCTTTGAAGGATATTGCCGATGAGGCTTTGAGCCATTGCCCTTGTGTAGAAACCGTATTGGTGGCTAAGCGCTGCGATAAGTTTTGCCATATGCAAGAGGGTCGCGATGTTTGGTTGAAAGAGGCGATGGATGCGGCGAGCACCGATTGTCCCGCCGAAACCATGAGCGCAGAAGATATGCTCTTTATCCTCTATACTTCGGGCTCTACGGGTACCCCTAAAGGAGTGGTACATACTAGCGCGGGCTATATGGTGTATGCCTATTATAGCTTTATCAATGTTTTTCAGTATCAACAAAATGACATCTATTGGTGTACGGCAGATATTGGATGGATTACTGGCCATACTTATATCGTTTATGGTCCTTTGTTGGCTGGTGCTACTACCGTTATGTTTGAGGGCGTTCCCACCTGGCCCGATGCTGGCCGCTTCTGGGCGATCTGCGATAAATATGAGGTGAATCAATTCTATACCGCCCCCACTGCTATCCGCGCTTTGATGGCTAAAGGCCTAGAATATGTAGCTCCTTACCGCTTGAGTTCACTCAAGGTTTTGGGTTCGGTTGGAGAGCCGATCAATGAAGAGGCTTGGCAATGGTACAATAAGTACATCGGTAAGAGCCAATGCCCCATTGTAGACACTTGGTGGCAAACGGAAACAGGCGGAATCATGATTTCTCCTTTGCCCAATATTACCCCCCTCAAACCAACCTATGCCACTCGTCCCTTGCCCGGTATTCAACCCTGCTTGCTCGATGCCGATGGCAATGAATTGACCGAAAACAATATTGAAGGCCTCTTGGCCATCAAGTTCCCTTGGCCCTCTATGTTGCGCACCACTTATGGCGATCACGATCGCTGTAAACAGGTGTACTTCTCTATGTTTGAAGGCAAATACTTTACAGGAGATGGCGCCAAACGCGATGCCGATGGCAATTATCGCATTATTGGCCGCGTAGATGATGTAATCAATGTTTCTGGCCACCGCCTAGGTACTGCCGAGCTCGAAAATGTGATCAATGAGCACGATATTATCGTAGAATCTGCCGTAGTGGGCTACCCGCATGAGATTAAAGGCCAAGGTATTTTTGCCTTCGTCATTATTCAAGAGGAATGTAGCCAAGAAGCCCTAGAGGCCGAACTCAAAGAACTTATCAATACCGAAATTGGCCCCATCGCCAAACCCGACCGCATTCAGGTGGTTTCTGGCCTTCCCAAAACCCGATCGGGCAAAATTATGCGCCGTATCCTCCGCAAAATCGCTAGCGGTGATGTGAGCAATCTCGGAGATACCTCTACTTTACTCGACCCCTCTGTGGTGGAAGAAATCAAAGAAGCTGTACTCGGAACAGTATAAGTTCCATAGATTTTAATCTTTGTAATTAGTTGTAAAGCCATGTAGTCTGGAACTGCATGGCTTTTTTGGTAACTATTTTTCTGATTTTGGTTTTTGGGGCGTTACTCCTTTCAGTCGTCGAACTGCGCCCTAAAGGGCTTGTTGTCGCTGCGGCTTCGCCTTGCGGCGGTTACTCCCTTTGGTCGTCGAACTGCGAACTAAAGTTCTTGTTGTCGTTTACTTCGTCGAACTGGCGCCTCTTTGAGGCTGGTTGTCACAGCTCGCTGCTGTTTTGGGGCCTCCGCTGCGGCTTTGCCTTGCGGCGCTACGTTCCGCAGCTCGCTATTCGCTCGGCCCTGCGGCGGCTTTGCCGCCTTGGTCTGGCCTGACGGCCACTGCTGCACATCGCTAGGCCTGCGGCCCTTCGGGCCTGCTACATGGGGCTGTAGGTTAAAACCTACAGCAAGCAAGGTATTGCTCCGCAATATTTTTTATGAAATGCGGGTTGAAACCCGCATTGATTTAAATCTTTTGGCCTTAGAACTGGCTGTTTTCCTCTACGTATATGGGCTGAAGGTTTTAACCTTCGGCCCATTTTATTAGGCTTTGCATGGCTTCCCTTTTTGCTGTGGGTTTCAACCCACAGGCCAATAGGATATAAATTTTCCTCCTAGGGCCAAGGCCCTTTCACCCATCTCCAATGAAGCCTGTAGGTTTCAACCCACAGGCCAATAGGATATAAATTTTCCTCCTAGGGCCAAGGCCCTTTCACCCATCTTCAATGAAGCCTGTAGGTTTCAACCCACAGGCCAATAGGATATAAATTTTCCTCCTAGGGCCAAGGCCCTTTCACCCATCTCCAATGAAGCCTGTAGGTTTCAACCCACAGGCCAATAGGATATAAATTTTCCTCCTAGGGCCAAGGCCCTTTCACCCATCTTCAATGAAGCCTGTAGGTTTCAACCCACAGGCCAATAGGATATAAATTTTCCCCCTAGGGCCAAGGCCCTTTCGCCCATCTCCAATGAAGCCTTTAGGTTTCAACCCACAGGCCAATAGGATATAAATTTTCCTCCTAGGGCCAAGGCCCTTTCACCCATCTTCAATGAAGCCTGTAGGTTTCAACCCACAGGCCAATAGGATATAAATTTTCCTCCTAGGGCCAAGGCCCTTTCACCCATCTCCAATGAAGCCTGTAGGTTTCAACCCACAGGCCAATAGGATATAAATTTTCCTCCTAGGGCCAAGGCCCTTTCACCCATCTTCAATGAAGCCTGTAGGTTTCAACCCACAGGCCAATAGGATATAAATTTTCCCCCTAGGGCCAAGGCCCTTTCGCCCATCTCCAATGAAGCCTTTAGGTTTCAACCCACAGGCCAATAGGATATAAATTTTCCTCCTAGGGCCAAGGCCCTTTCACCCATCTTCAATGAAGCCTGTAGGTTTCAACCCACAGGCCAATAGGATATAAATTTTCCTCCTAGGGCCAAGGCCCTTTCGCCCATCTTCAATTAAGCCTTTAGGTTTCAACCCACAGGCCGATATGATATAAATTTTCCTCCTAGGGCCAAGGCCCTTTCACCCATCTCCAATGAAGCCTTTAGGTTTCAACCCACAGGCCGATATGATATAAATTTTCCTCCTAGGGCCAAGGCCCTTTCACCCATCTCCAATGAAGCCTTTAGGTTTCAACCCACAGGCCAATAGGATATAAATTTCCCCCCTAGGGCCAAGGCCCTAGGCTATTGAATCTGTCATCCCCTCCTGCGAGGGGATTTGTCTTTCCCCCTAAGCTTGAACAGTTAAGCAAACAAGATCTTCAATAAACTTCTTTCTCTTTCTCTTGAAACATAAGAATTAGGAGCTAGGAGCCAAGACCGAAAATTTCGTCTGGGCCTAGTGAATCAATAGGGCCAAACAAAAAGCCCCCTCGAAGGAGGGGGCGACTATTACTATTAGCCTAGGGGCTTGCCCCTAGGGTAAAATGAGAAGGGCTTAAATACAACCATATCCAATATTTCGCTGCTAAGCAAGCTTAGCTAATTTGTAGTAGGGTGGGTCCAGAAAAAAAAGATAGGGCCTTAGACAGCCTCCCCAAGCTAATTGTAATTTGCAGATTGGGCTGGGCGTCACGCCCAAGCTAATTGTAATTTGCAGATTGGGCTGGGCGTCACGCCCACGCTAATTGTAATTTGCAGATTGGGCTGGGCGTCACGCCCACGCTAATTGTAATTTGCAGATTGGGCTGGGCGTCACGCCCACGCTAATTGTAATTCGCAGATTGGGCTGGGCGTCACGCCCACGCTAATTGTAATTCGCAGATTAGCTGGGGGAATCCCCCCAGCTAAATGTAATGATGCAGATGCCTTGGGGGAATCCCCCTAGCTAAATGTAATGATGCAGATGCCTTGGGGGAATCCCCCTAGCTAAATGTAAGGATGCAGTCGCCTAGGGACAAGCCCCTAGGCTAATCAAATAGAGTCAGCCCTCTGCGAGGGCCTCAACTGCTGATATAGACGCTCTTGCTAAGTCATTCTAGCAGCGAAGGTCCTTATCCAAAGGCCCTCTTTAGAGGGCTGTCTGAAAAAGTTAGCCTAGGGGCTTGTCCCTAGGCGCAGGAAAGGGGCCGCAGGAAAAGCAAGCCCCCCAACAACAAAAAAGGCCCAAACCCCTCGGTTTGGACCTGTTCGATCGCTATGCTATTTCCCCTCATAAAAGTAGGCCTGCAATAAGGCCCCAAATAAATCCTCCGCCGATTGCTGGGCCGACTGAATGAGCGCCTTTTGCCGCTCTATCCGCTCTACCAATTGCGCAAATTGCTGCTGTAAAGGAAGTGGAGGGAGGGCAACAGACAAAGAAAGAAACCCTTTTTTAGAAATATTTTTCATACTCCCACTTGTTCCAGTTGCAATCTGTTGTAGTGTTAGCATAAAACTTTCCATAGAGATTGCCTTAGCTAACCAAATAGTAGAATGCTCTTTATCCCCTTTTTCAGTCATCCATAATCGATCAGGTAAATAAAGGTTGTCATAATCCTCTTTTATATAAGCAGATTTCCCAACCAATTCGGACGTATTCATTCTACTAATAATAATACTACCTGCTTTAGGATTTAATTTGGCTCTAGAGAGCTCTTCATCTTTAATTACTTTAGCTTCTAATGGATTAAAAGCTCCAGAATAAACACAACTGGTTTTTAATATCCCTTTACGTTCTTTAGAGTAAGTCGTATCAGTTGAATTAACAGATGTTCCTGCATTTAATTTCTTAATCAGCTCCCCTAACTTCACGACCTCCCAGCCCTTAGGATTGAGCACAGGATCCCCAAACATATCCAGAAAGCTGGCCGCCAGCAAACGATCATAATCCGCTAGGCTTTGGGCCAAGGCCTGTCGAAGCTTATCCGCTCGATCGAGCTGGGCCGCTATGGCCTTTTGCGCTGGTAAGGGGGGGAGGGGGATGGAAACCTCCTTTAAGTACCTTGTTAATTGGAGATTTATAATACCAGTTGTTTTATTCTGGTACAGGTTAGTAAGCCCTACCTTATGAATATAAAACAAATAGTAGAACAAGAACTTCTGATCTAATTTCTGATCATTTTTAGCTCTTAATATAGATGTAAAATTATTGCACAAATAAGTGCCTTCTTCTTTGAAGAAAACAACCCGTCCAACAGGCTGCTTGGGGCTTCCTCCAGACTTTTCTATAATTACATCTCTTTTGCGTAGCTGCTTTTTCTCGACTTTGGTTTCTGGAATATCTCGATATGCTACACCTTTCGTTAAATCAACTTTACCTTCATTGGTAAAATTGGTAGTGCGAATTACACCTATTTTTCTATCTGTTGGGTCTGTTCCCCATTCCCCTGAAATAGGTTTTGTCAGTACCTCCCCCAGCTTTACCTTTTTCCAATCTCTCTTCTTCATTTCTTTGATTTATTTGGCTAAACAATTGGGCCTCAGCGGCAAGGGGGCGCAGCCCCCTTGGGCCCGTTAGGGCCATTGGCCCAGCGCTGCGGAGCGGGTGGCCGTCAGGCCAGACCAAGGCGGCGCAGCCGCCGCAGGGCCGAGCGAATAGCGAGCTGCGGAACGTAGCGCCCGCCGCCCCAAATTGAAGGGCGGCCGCGGGCCCCAAAAGCACTAATCTAGAAGCTGCTGCAAATCAGCAAGTTCTTTTAGGCTCGTTTGTAAATCCTGCTGAATCTTTTGGATAATCTCTTGGGGCGGATCATAGGCCACGGCCTCATATTGAATCTCTTTATAGCGGTTGATCGAGAGATCGTAATCATTTTCTTGTAGCTCAGCAAGGGGCACCATAAAGGACTGCTCGGTACGGCTGCGGTTCTCCTCCTGTTCCAGTTTGGCCCAGCGTTGCAAAATATCGGGCAGGTTATTCTCTTCATGGCTTTGGGCTTGGCCCTCTTTGCCCAAAAACTGCCGCTTATCATCTAGGGAAAAGCCATCGGCCTGCATATCATAGAACCAGACCTTATCGGTGCCGCCCGCATTGGTTTTGGTAAAAATCAGGATGGCCGTGCTGACCCCCGCATAGGGTTTGAAAACGCCCGAAGGCATAGAAATAACGGCCTGTAGCTCCTGTTTTTCCACCAACTGCTGGCGGATTTCCTTATGGGCCTTGCTGCTGCCAAAGAGAACGCCATCGGGGATAATGACCGCCGCTCTACCGCCATTTTTGAGTAGGCGAAGGATTTGGGCCAAAAAGAGCAATTCCGATTTGGTGGTCTTGACCATCTTCGTGAGTTCCTCATCCAAATCATCCTTGTCCACCGTCCCCTTAAAAGGCGGATTGGCGAGGATGAGCGAGCAGCTCTCTTCTAGGTCGGCATTTCGGGGCGAAAGCGCATTGATATCGCGCAACAAAGGCTGCTCGATGCCGTGCACAAAAAGGTTCATGGCGCCCACACGGACCATAGTGGGATCAAACTCTAGGGCCGAGAACATCTTGCTGCGGAAATGCGCTTGGTTTTCGCTTTTGACCAAGGCATCTTTATGGTTTTTGCGGACATAATCGGCGGCCTCTACCAAAAAGCCCGCGGTACCCGCCGAGGGGTCGCAAATGGTATCTTGTACATTGGGTTGCATCATGTCCACCATCAGGCGGATAATGTGTCGGGGCGTGCGGAACTGTCCATTTTTCCCTGCCGAAGAGAGTTTAGATAAGAGATACTCATAGAGGTCCCCCTTGGTATCCGAGTCCTTATAATTGACCGAAGAAAGGGCCAACACCACCTGATCCAGCAACTTAGCGGAGGGGATCATAAAGCTGGCATTTTGCATATAGCGGGCAAAGATCGAGACATTTTCCTTAGCCTTCCCTTGTGAAAGTTCTTCTCGCATAAAGGGGAAAACCTCATCGCGCATCTTTTCGAAGCGTTCTTCGGGGTTCATTTGTTTGAGGTTCGACCAGCGGAGGCTCTCTTGTTCTTCTTCAAAAAAGACCTTTTTCTCATAGCCTTCGCCAAAGAGGGCGGCCAGTTGGTCTTGTGCATTTTGGCGCATATCGAGTTCCTGCAAAAACATCAGGTAAGTCAGTTGCTCGATTACGGTCACGGGGTTGGTCACCCCACCCGACCAGAAGTAATTCCAAATTTTATCTATATCGTTGCGTAATTCTCCAGTAATCATAAAGCTATTTTTTTGAGGGGGGAATATAGGAAGTTTTTTGTTGGGGCGGGGGGATTTTTTGTTTAGTTGTTTTTGTGGGGGGGGGCTTGGGTCATATATCTCATTTTTCTTATTATTTCCCTTCCATGCTTACAGCCCTGGGCTGAAGCCCAGGGTTGTTGACTGAGCGAACTGACGGACTAAAGTCCTTGTTCGCTTTTCTATTCTAAGGCTATTCACTATAGTAAGAAAATGATCCCAAGCCGTTTATTCGTAGCCGTTATGGGCCGATGGTTTTAACCATCGGCTCATTTTCATTGCGCCTAGTATGGCCTCTTTTGTTGCTGTGGGTTTCAACCCACAGGTACTATGAAATGCCAATAGTCGCCTAGGGGCTTATCCCTAAGCCGGTTCCGTATTCTTATTTATGGCCTTAATGAGGTCTACAAGGCCATGAGCATGCCCGCCGAAGAGCTCTATTAAATTGCCATGGTGATTGAAGGGCTCGCCCATAATATCTTGGGGGGGTAAATAGCCATTGGTCACAAAATGTTGCACAATCAATTGGACTAGGGCCAGTTGTTGGGCATTCCATTTTTGTTCTTGCAGATAATCGGCAAAAGCGTTTTGGACGGCTGCGGGATCTAGACCAATAATCGAGCGGATGAATCGGCCCAAAGAGAGCTCGCCTTGTTCGGCTTGCAGCTCTTCTTTTTTGCCTTGGGTTTGCTCAAGGATAAAGCGTTCTAGGGCTTCTACCTCGGCTAGGGTCAGGGGCTGATTGCTATGCAGCTTTTGCAGATAAAGCTGCTCCTTATTTTCGGTCAGTAGGCGGTAGAGTCGTTGTTTGTAGGGTTCGGAATAGCCACCGCCATAGCCTTCCATTTCTCTTTCTTCTGCTCCAGTTAGTTCATCGGCAAAATGGCTATAAATGGCTTTCTTTTGCTTTTTATCGAGCAGGCGGAGCAGTTCTCGGAGTTCTAGGCGGGCCGTTTCTAGTCCCCAGAAATCGAGGGCCTCAATAGCGCCGATTTGGCGCAATTCTCTAATGAGTGTTGCTTTTTCTCGGATCTGTTTGATATTGCCTTTTTGGGCCAGCAGATCGAGGCTTTCGCGCAGGCGGTTGGCCTTTTTGCTTCGGTCTTTATTTTTTAGGAAAAGCAATTGTAGTTGCCAAATCATTTGATCGAAGCGGCGGGCGCCCAGATCGCTATCCTGATTGACCTGAGCGGCTAGGGGGGCTAGCTCGTCTACAATTTCCTTCAGCTCTTTGCTATTGAGTTGATCCCAGCGGCTGCGCTGTTCATACTTCTTATAGATGGGGTAAACCGCTTTAACCTCAATCTGATGCAGGTCTAGGGCCATTAGGGCCTGCCAGGCCTCATCTCTTAGGGCCTTTTGATGGGCCAAAAAGCGTTCATCTTCTTGATAATCTAGATGATTGAGGGCTTGGGCAATCTCTAATTTGAGTTTATAGGCTCGCTCCTCCATAGAGGGGCTGCGGCTGCCTTGGCCCTTATCAAATTCCGCCTCGAAGAAGCTTACATTATCGCAGACATCAAAGATGTAGAAGAAGGTTTTATCTTGGCTGGGCCCAAAGAGGTCGGGCGCTAGGCGGGTGCCTCTACCCAGCATCTGCCAGAACTTGGCATGAGAGCGGACCTTTTTGTAGAAGACCAGATTGACAATTTCGGGTACATCTACGCCCGTATCGAGCATATCGACCGAAATGGCAATTTGGGGCAATTGGTTGGGGTCTTTAAAGCGATCGTAAAGCGATTCCACATAATCCTTAGCGCTATAAATGGTTTCGGCTAGATCGGCTTGGGCCGGAAAAAGCAGGTCAAAGCGCTGTTTGAGGAATTTAGCATGCTTGGTATTCTTGGCAAAGATGATGGTTTTGCCCAGTTTATCGCCTTGGTCGACCTTTAGGCCTTTTTCCATTAGTAGATTGAGGATTTTATCGGCCGTAGGGGCATTGAAGAGGCGGACATCTAGCTCGCTATTGGCGATAGATTCGGGCATTTCCTCTTCTTCCTCATTCATGAAGCTATCTTCATACTCTTCTTTTTCGGCCGCGCTGAGGTCCTTATAATGCACGCCTTCATTGGTAATTTGGGTGCTGCCATCTACGATGATAGGCGGAACCAGATAATTGGCCTCCACAGCAGCTTTGAGGGGATACTCAAAAGTGGGGTTTTCATTGGCGCAATGAAAGAGCTGATAGGTATTGCGGTCCACCTGATCTTGGGGGGTAGCCGTTAGGCCGATTAGGATGGCATCAAAATAATCAAAGATGGCCTTATACTTTTTATAGACGGAGCGGTGGGCCTCATCCACAATAATAAAATCGAATTGGGCAATGCCAAATTTTCGACCCTCCTCTCGGTTGAGGTAGTTGAGCATAGTCGGATAAGTAGAAAAGACCAGGCGGGCGTGTTCTTCGCCTTCTTCCTTCTTATCGAGCAGACTAAGGCTGCTGTAGTTTTCTAGGTGGTTTTTAAAGGCATGTTGGGCTTGCTTGACTAAACTGCGGCGGTCGGCCAAAAAGAGAATGCGTTTGGCCCAGTTGTTTTCAAAAAGGACCTTGGCTAAGGCGGCAGCCGTACGGGTTTTTCCGCTACCGGTGGCCATAGACAAAAGCACGGCCCGCTCTCGGTTTTCTAGGGCTTGGTTTACGCTCAGGATGGCCTGTATTTGGTAGGGGCGACCAGCAATATTGGGGTCGGGCCCTACGGTCTCAATAGCTTGGCGCTGCTTGTGTTTATAATGTAAACTCTGTAGCTCTTCTCGGCTATAAAAGCCGAGGATGCGGCGTTCTGCCTTATAAAATTGATCGTCAATGATTGTGGTTTCTAGGCCATTGCTCAAAAAGATAATGGGGCGGCGGCCCGTATCTCGTTCTAGGGCATCCGCATATATTTTGGCTTGTTCCTTTCCCTTTTCTGGATCTTTCGTAATGGATTTAGCTTCGAGGATGGCCAGGGGTAGTCCCTTTTCATCAAAGAATACATAATCGACAAAGCCGTTGCGGCCGGGCAGCATTTGGTTAAGCTTATATTCTTGAGCGACTTGTCGATTATCCTCTAGGTTCCAGCCCGCTTCTCGCAGCATCTGGTTAATATAGAGGTCGCGACTTGCTTTTTCGCTTCGCACCTCTGGCGCTAGGCCAGGTTCCTCGCCTTTTTTCAGCAGATTGGCGCGGTTGCGTTCTTTTTGGGCCTTAAACTGTGCGTTTTCTTCTTTTAGTCGCTGGTGTTCTGCCTCAATCTTCTTGAGTCGTTCCAGCTCCTTGAGGATAGTTTTTTGTTTGTCCTCAAAGGTTTTTTCAAGTTGGGCCAATTCCTTTCGGCTCAACTCTTTTTGTTCGGCTCCGCCTAGGGGCAGATGCTCATCGGACCAGCTATGAATGGGCATAGCCTCATTGGCCGAATAGCTTCGGGCCAGCCAATTCATAAAGCGGAAAACATTTTTCAGGGCTTCTTTGGCTTCCGAAGCATTGATCGCCTGAGCGCTATGGGCGGCGGTATTTCCAATTTTGCGAATGTAATCTAGGTCCCGCTGCATAGAAGGTCGCAGCATTTGCTTAAAGCTAGGCTTTTGCAAAAGACCAAAAAGGGTTTCATCCAGATAACGTTGGCCCAAATCTTCATCATGGTCATAGAGCCAATAAACGGTCAGTTCTAGGGTCAATCGGCTATAAAAAGCAGCCGTACGAGGGGCGGTCAATAGATGTTTTTCGGCCTCTCTGGCTTGGGTATATAGCTGGGGCCATTCCTTTTTGAGGAATTGGAAGTTACTCATGTTTGTCTGTTTTGTTCTGCCCTGAAAATAATTAAAAATGCTTCAAGAACTACAAAGAAAACAGACTTTTGTCCAGCCTATCTAGAATCTAATATTTTTTTGATGTTTTGGAGCCTCCGCTGCGGCTTCGCCTTGCGGCGCTACGTTGCGCAGGCTCGCTGTTACTTGCTTCGCTGCGTCGGCTCCCGGTGGTCGGGTCGCTCGGCCCTGCGGCGGCTTTGCCGCCTTGGTCTGGCCTGACGGCCACTGCTGCACATCGCTAGGCCGATACTGTGGGTTAACACCCACAGCAATCTGGTATCGCTTTGCGATGCCTTATAAATGAGGGTTAAAACCCTCATTGATCTAAATCTTTTGGCTTTTTATCTTTCTCACTTAGTCAATCGACCCTCTTTTAGCTATGGGCTGAAGGTTTTAACCTTCGGCCCATTTTATTAGGTTTTGCATGGCTTCCCTTTTTGCAGTGGGTTTCAACCCACAGGCCAATAGGATATAAATTTCCCCCCTAGGGCCAAGGCCCTAGGCTATTGAATCTGTCATCCCCTCCTGCGAGGGGATTCGTCTTTACCCCTGAGCTTGAACAGTTAAGCAAACAAGATCTTCAATAAACTTCTTTCTCTTTCTCTTGAAACATAAGAATTAGGAGCTAGGAGCCAAGACCGAAAATTTCGTCTGGGCCCAATTAACCAATAGAGCCAAACAAAAAGCCCCCTCGAAGGAGGGGGCGACTATGACTATTAGCCTAGGGGCAAGCCCCTAGGGTAAAATGAGAAGGGCTTAAATACAACCGCATCCAATATTTCGCTACTAAGCGAGCTTAGCTAATTTGTAGTAGGGTTGGTCCAGAAAAAAAAGATAGGGCCTTATGCACCCTCCCCACGTCAATTGTAATCTACAGATTAGCTGGGGGAAATTCCCCACGTCAATTGTAATCTGCAGATTAGCTGGGGGAAATTCCCCATGTCAATTGTAATTTGCAGATTAGCTCTGGGATTTTCCCAACGTCGATTGTAATTTGCAGATTAGCTCTGGGATTTTCCCAACGTCGATTGTAATTTGCAGATTAGCTCTGGGATTTTCCCAACGTCAATTGTAATTCGCAGATTAGCTCTGGGATTTTCCCAACGTCAATTGTAATTTGCAGATTAGCTCTGGGATTTTCCCAACGTCAATTGTAATTTGCAGATTAGCTCTGGGATTTTCCCAACGTCAATTGTAATTCGCAGATTAGCTCTGGGATTTTCCCAACGTCGATTGTAATTTGCAGATTAGCTCTGGGATTTTCCCAACGTCAATTGTAATTCGCAGATTAGCTCTGGGATTTTCCCAACGTCAATTGTAATTTGCAGATTAGCTCTGGGATTTTCCCAACGTCAATTGTAATTTGCAGATTAGCTCTGGGATTTTCCCAACGTCAATTGTAATCTGCAAATTAGCTGGGGGAAATTCCCCCTAGCTAAATGTATCAATGCAGATGCCTTGGGGGAATCCCTCTAGTTAAATGTAATGATGCAGATGGCTATGGCGCAACGCCACAGCTAAATGTAAGGATGCAGACGGCTGTGGCGCAACGCCAGAGCTAAATGTAATGCTGAAGATGCCTTGGGGGAATCCCCCAAGCTCCCTGATAAATAAAATCCTAGCGGCAAGGAAGGGGCACAGACAAAATTTCAAACAGAGTTTTTTATGCGTGTAGAGGCGGCGAAGCCGCCGGCTGAGGGATGGATAGGGTGGCCCGCAGGGCCAGACCGAGCAAAAATGCGCAGCATTTTTTGCGAAGGGCCGAGCGAGCAGCGAGCCCGGAACAGCCCGACCCGACCGAAGGGAGGGGCAGCCCCAAAAAAGAAAAGAAGGGAAAAGAATTGTAACGATTGGACAATTTGGGCAATATGAAGGAGAAAGACATTTATCACTAAAAACCTAGGCCTATGCGTTATTTAATCATTTTGAGCTGTATTTATTGTTTTAGCATATCGCTTTGGGGGCAAGACAAATATCAAATTTTTTATGTTTCGGGCAAGGCGGATTTAAGCGCAGAGCAGCAGGCTGATTTGACTAAGATTTTGCGGGCGCACACGGCCTATCGCTGTTAATCAAACACTATCTTTCAGGCTGTCTAGAAAATCAGTAACTAAGGTTGTTGGGATTAAGTGTCAAGATGGCCAATATCAATTTGGATGGATAGAAGGCAAAGGAAAAGAACTAAGAGGGATGAACATAGAGTTTGAATCTCTGACTAAAGAGGAGCTTCAAACCCGTTTGAGATCGCTTTAATTTTTCCTGTTGGGCCACTAGAAGCTGTAACAATTGCTTTTCTTGCCCTTATAAGAGAAATAGCATAAAACCTTAACCCCTAAATTGTAGCCTATGCGATATTTACTTTCCTTGAGTTTTATTTTTTTGCTGCCCCTAGCGCTTTTGGCGCAGGACAAATACCAGCTTTTTTATGCGCCCAATGCTTATAGCTTGACCGCAAAACAGCAGGCCGATTTGACTAAGATTTTGCGAGCGCGGCCTTTGTCTGTCTTAAAAATCCAGCCCTTTACCGATGATTTGGGAAGCGATATAGACAATGAGGTTTTGGCCGAGAATCGAGCAAAGACCATTATTCAGTTTGTTCAAGAGTTGGGCTTTAAGCAGCTACAATTTGAGCAATTGCCCTATGAGCGACAGCCTTTGAATGGGCAATTGCCTATAGCGGAAGCTCGGCAGCAGTTGCGTCGGATTGATCTCTATTTTTACAATACAGAGGAATTTGAGGAAGTCAAAAACAATGATGTTTGGGCTTCTTTTTATGCCGGTCAGCGCAAAAAGGCACAGCAGTTCTTTAGCTTTTCGGCCCAAAAAGGAAAGTTTATTCAGGGCAAGGAGGGAATTCAAATTGACATCCCAGCTAATAGTTTTCTGCTTGCCAATGGCAAAACCTATCAAGGCCAAGTCAGCTTGGTTTTGCAAGAGGCCCTGAGTATGAAGGACATGATTTTACAAAATCTAACCACCACCTCCAATGGAGAGTTGATTGAAACGGGAGGCATGATTTATTTGGCCGCTAAGGGCGAAAATGGAGAGGAGTTGCGCTTGGCTGAGGGCAAAAAAATAACTCTAGGGTTCCCAGGAACAGCAGCGGCTTTGCCCGGCATGCAAATTTTTCAGGGCCCGCATACGGCCAACCCGCATAGCGATATTAACTGGCAGGCCACGGGCAGCCAGCAAATATGGGCCAGGGAGAGGGAAGGCCAGAGAGGACTAGCCTTCTTGGATAGTAGCTATTTCGCCCGCCAAGAAGAATTGATTTACTTAACTAAGGAGCCCATCTTGAGCCTTAGAAATAAAAGAGCATTGAACTCCTTTAAGCTGCGCTTACCTCGGCTAAAGGTAGAGCGAACTTTTGTTGATTTTGATGCCTATTTGGCCAAAAAATACCCAAAGAAAAAGGGCGAAACAGAGGAAGTTTATCAGCAAAGAATTGGCAAAGAACAACAACAAGCCCGCAAAAGCTACAACAATAAAAAGCGGCAATGGCGAAAAAAATATAAGACCTACCAAAAAGATAGTACCGCTTATGCCAAACAGCGTAACCAATACGCAGCAGAGCAAAAGGCCTATAACGATTTTTTGAATGAGGAACATCAGGAGGCCAAGGAGCTTTTAGCTTATCTGCAAGCATTTAGCCATGAGCGCTTGGGCCAGCTGCTCTCAGAACAGACAGAATATCTGCTGCAGTGCTACAATTTGGATGAGTATGGTCGACATAAATCTACCTTAGGCGGTCACCAAGAGCTCTTGCCTCTTTATCAAAATCAGAAAAAAGGTGACTTTACCGCAGAAATTGCAGCCGTTGAAGGCCTACGCCCAGAGTTTGATGCTGATGCTTATCAAAAGCCAATGGAAAATTATATCGGTTTTTTGAAAAAATATTACGAAAAAGAAAAACAGAATTGGACCGAAGAAATAGAGGAGGAAGAAAAGGGGAGGAAAAAGGAGAGTGAGCTGGTTTGGAAAAAAGATATGGAACTGGAAGCCCTGAAAATTAAACTAGCGTATTTGCTCAAAGAAGAACTTCGGGGATTTAGTCCTGAGGGCCAAAAGAAATATCTAGCACTGAAGAAGCAGTTGAACAAGAAAAATATTGAGAAAACTAATAGGAATTGGCGCACAGAGGCTTATAGCAACTGCTTGCACCTGAGCCTACAAGCCGAGACCGCACAGCAAAAGGCAGCCAAACTTTGCCAGCGAACGGATAGCCTGGATGCTGAAATATTGGCCAAAAAAGATCGCTACGGTATCTTAAAAGAAGAGGAGGCCAATAAAAAAGTACTGAGCCAAATGGAGATTTCTGGCCTCGGCTGGATCAATTGCGACCGCTTCTTAAATGATGATGTTGATAAAATGAATTTGACCTTGGCCAATGCCTCTACCAACACGCAGTACTTCCTGATTTTTAAGAATATAAATAGCATTATGCGGGCCAACTCTCAGGCGGCTTTTAGCAATGTGCCCAAAGCTTATCAAGCTAAATTGATCGGCATAAAGTATCTGGGCGATCAATTAGAATTTATGAAAATGGAAGCCAAAATAAGCGATTTACAAAATATGGAGGGGGAATTTAAGCCCATAAATGATAAAGAGTTAGCAGCTGAATTAGAAGCTCTCTAATCCATGAGCCATCCTTAGGATGGCTTTTTTTGGGGCTGCCCCGCCCTTCGGGCGGGTCGGGCTGTTCCGGGCTCGCTGCTCGCTCGGCCCTTCAGGCTTCACTTCGTTTCGCCTTCGGTCTGGCCTGCGGCCACCCGCTCCGCATCGCTCAGCCGCTCCTCTTTTTTCTTTTGCTCGGGCGGCAGCTCTTCGGCCCTTTAGACCACAAAAGTTGTTTTTTTTTGGCCCTACTCCCGCTTTTTTAATAGCTTTAGCGCTCATAAAAAAAACAAAGATGAACTATCTAGTATTTGATTTGGAGATGACGGGCACCGAGCCCGGCTGGCATGAGATTGTACAAATTGGGGCCGCCATTTATGATGAAAATTGGGAGAAAAAAAGTAGTTTTTTAACCAATGTCTATCCCGAAAATGAAGAGAGCTTCTCGCTGCCCGCCTTAGAAGTACATGGCCTAACCCTAGAAATTCTAGACGAGGCCCCTATGCTACACGAGGCCATAGAAGCTTTTGAAAACTGGGCTGTCACTACCGTTTTGGGACACAAAAAATGGCAGGAACATCAAAAGCCAGGGGCACTCAAGCGCCTAGTGGTCTGCGGGCAAAGTGTGCATTACGATATCAACTTTTTGCGTTTTGCCTATATGGACCTCAAGCAGCCTTATCCTTTCTCCTTTAAAACCATTGATTTATATCAGCAGGCCTATTTCTTGTTCCGTTTGCTCCGAGAAAACGGACAGCCTACTTCTAAGGGCCTTAGCCTAGGCGCCCTATCCGAGTATTTTGGTTTGGAACGAGAAGGCGATATGCACAATGCCCTAGAAGATGCGGAATTGACTGCAGCCTGTTTGAAGGAAGTCTTTAACTATTTGCCCAAATTTAAGTACGATCCAACTTAAAGAACTGGAAAATCTGATCGATAATAAATTGCTGTTCTTGAGCTTGGAGCTCAAAAAAGAGGGGGAGCCGTAGCAGGCGGTCGGCATAGCGCTGAGCCTGTGGCAGTTTGCGGCCATCGTGTTTTGGTCCATAAAATGGACTAGCATGTAGGGGGAGATAATGAAAAACAGCATGAATGCCAACGGCTCTGAGCGCTTGTATCAGGGCCGTTCTTTCGTCTAGACTCCTGCAAATAAGGTAAAAGAGATGGGCGTTATTGCTGCTGTGTTCTGGAATATTAGGCAGTTCGATCAGGCCTTTTTGGGCCAGGGGATAAAGGGCTTCAAAGTAGCGGTTCCAGCGTTCTTTGCGGGCATTTTGGATCTGGTCGAGCTCTTCCAATTGGGCAAAGAGAAAGGCCGCTACGGTTTCGGAGGGCAAAAAAGAAGAGCCTAGGTCTACCCAGCCATATTTATCGACCTCTCCCCGAAAAAAGGCGGCCCGGTTGGTGCCTTTTTCCCAGATGATTTCAGCTCTTTGGGCCAGTTTAGGCTCATTGATGACGAGCAGTCCACCTTCTCCAGCAATAATATTTTTGGTCTCATGAAAAGAGAAGCAGGCCAATTGGCCAAAGCTGCCGAGGGGCTGCCCTTGATAATAGCCATCAATGGCTTGGGCGGCATCTTCAACTAGGGCAATTTGATACTTTTGGCAGAGGTCCATAATCTCTTGCATAGGGCAGGCCATGCCGGCATAATGGACCAGCACTAGGGCTTTGGTCTTTTCATTGATGAGGGGCAAAATAGCTTGGGGATCGAGATTGGGGTGTTGGGCCTGAGAATCGACAAAGCGAATATTGGCCCCACGGAGCACAAAGGCGTTGGCGGTAGACACAAAAGTATAGGAGGGCATAATGACCTCATCGCCAGGCTGGATGTTGAGGAGTAGGGCGGCCATTTCGAGGGCATCGGTGCAGGAGGTGGTCAGCAGGCATTTGTGGAAGCCATAGCGCTTTTCAAAAAAGCTTTGGCAGGCCTTAGTAAATTGGCCATTGCCTGATAATTGGCCCGATTGGACCGCTTGATAGAGATAGTGGGCTTCTTTGCCCGTGAGATAGGGCTTATTAAAGGGTATTTGCATCAGTGTGAGAGATTAAGAGCAGGGAGGGAATTGGCCCAGCGCTGGCCGGCCCTAGTGGGCAATATCCGCAGAAGGCCTTTTTCGGTAGGTTAAAACCTACAGCCAGATGGTATTGCTGCGCAATGATGTATGAATGAGGGTTAAAACCCTCATAAAATTAACCGCGGGCCCCAAATAATAAAGCTCAAGATAAAAAAAGGGCTGACCAAAATGGCCAGCCCTCAGACTATTCACAAAAATCAAACTATCCTTAGATATTTTCGAAGAGGACTTCTTTGGCTTTGCGCACCTTAGCGGCATGTTGCATACCATCTTCTTCGTGGCGGTAGCCTAGGGTGGCAATAACGGCAGTAGTCCAGCCATCTAGGCCCAAAATCTCATCAAATTGAGCGGCGTCGAAGCCTTCCATAGGGCAGGCATCTACTTTGAGGTCGGCAGCAGCGGCTAGGAGTGTACCAAGAGCGATATAGGCTTGTTTGCCCATCCAGCTTTTGGCGCCTTCTTCGGTTTGGTTCAAAAGGGCACCTTTCATGAACTCGCTATAGTCGTTGAGGACAGCGGGATCAAGGCCGCGAGTATCGGCAGTGAGTTGGATTAACTCATCGATATGCTCGGCGGTAAAGCTAGTGGGAATGGTAAAAACGAAGAGCTGAGAAGCGTCTACGATTTGGCTTTGGCCCCAAGCAGCAGCTTGGAGTTTTTTGCGTACTTCAGGGTTTTGCACATCAAGAACCTTGTACAATTGTAGACCATAAGAAGATGCAGACAATTGGATGGCTGTTTTGAGTTGCTCTAAAACCTCAGCAGTGATTTTTTTGCTGGCATCAAATTTTTTGGTGGCGTAGCGCCATTTCAGATTTTCGACTAAAGACATATTGTTATTTTTTATTCGGAAAGGTAATTTTGATTATTTCATTGGAACTTCCATCAGGAGAATTTTGGCCTCCTTTGTCGCTTTGAGCTCAAGTTTGGAGGTATCCCAAACGCCAAGACCATCTCGGCGATCTAAAACTTGTGTGCCCGCCTCAATTTGTCCTTCGAGAACAAAAATATAGAGGCCATTGCCGGCTCGTTTCAAGTTGTATGCTTGTTGGTGGCCGGCCTCCCAATGGCCTAGGTGAAACCAGGCTTCTTGATGGATCCAGACGCCCTCATCATTTGGAGAGGGAGAGAGGACTTGTAGGAGGTTATTCTTCATTTTTGCCCGATCCAGCTTGATTTGGTCATAGCGGGGGGCAACATTTTTCTTATTGGGCAGCACCCAAATTTGTAGAAAGCGGACCTCTTGGTCTAGCTTTTTATTTTTTTCAGAATGGAAAACGCCTGTGCCAGCAGACATCACTTGGAGGTCGCCTTCTTGGATCAGGGCAACATTTCCCATACTATCTTGATGTTCAAGGTCACCAGACAAAGGAATCGAGATGATTTCCATATTGTCATGAGGGTGGCGGCCAAAGCCTCGGGCGGC
The DNA here is from genome assembly GCF_028464065.1 of Saprospira sp. CCB-QB6. Taxonomy (NCBI): domain Bacteria; kingdom Pseudomonadati; phylum Bacteroidota; class Saprospiria; order Saprospirales; family Saprospiraceae; genus Saprospira; species Saprospira sp. CCB-QB6. The sequence continues at coordinate 3,443,096 of NZ_CP116808.1, forward strand.
GGCTACTTTATCGTCATTTAGCACTCTGAGTGCGCCAAATCCCATGCGTTCGGGGTTATAGTAATTGGCAAAACTAAAACTGTGGTAGGTATCGAGCCAGCCGTGGTTGGCATGTCCGCGGCTATTCGCTTTATGCAAAACGGTTTTCATTTTTCCTATTTTTTGCTGTTCGCCAGCATCTGCTGGAAGGTGATTAAACCCTAGCTGTTCTGGCCCCTTTGGCTCAGATTGGCCCATTTTGGGGGCAGCAAAGAGCCCCAAACTGCCCAATCCTAATGCTTTTAAAAATTGTTTTCGTTTCATCTGCTGCTAATTTAATGTATATACATCAATTGTAATAACAATCTTGTAAAAAAGTTGAGGAGAGGCTCATTTTTTTTAAAATTTATTTGAGAGAGGGTTGTTGTTTTGGGGCCCGCGGCCAGCTCGGCTTCGCCTCGGTTGGCCGCCGCTATGCTGCGGGGCTCACAGGTCTGTTCGGCCCTTCGCCGCTTTTGCGGCTCGGTCTGGCCTTCGGCCACCCCTCCGCAGCGCTGGGCCGCTCAACGGTCTTTTTTCTTTGGGCGTTCTTCTTCGGCCGTTTTGGGCCCATGGGCTTCAGCCCATGCTTGTAGACTATGCAAACTGGCGGGCTAAAGCCCTTGTTTGCTATAAATCAGTATTTGAGAATTAGTTATGGGCCGATGGTTGAAACCATCGGCCCATTTTATTGTGCTTAGTATGGCCTCTTTTGTTGCTGTGGGTTTCAACCCACAGGTATTATAAAAATGCCTAAAGGCCGCAGCCACTTTTGTTGGGCCTTGGTCTTTTTTGCCGCAGTGGCTTAAACGCCTCTGCTTTGTTTTTGGAAAAGACGAGCAAAACTCCTAGCTAGTCGTTCTGAAACCTATAATATATGTTGTCAAAGTCATTGAATGCACTAATTAACTGCTCGTTCTAGGTTCTTTTACTGCATAGCTATCGTCCTGAACTCTATGGTATAGGTTGTGAAACTCTATGTTTGTGCTTTTTTACTGCAAGCTAGTCCTTAGCAAATTGCAAACTAAGGTGATCAAAGCCTAGACTTGCAGTTGGTGGACTGGACTAGAGGAGTTATAGAACCTCAGTTTTTCTATAATGAACCTCAAGCATAGTTAAAGTAATCGCTCCTAAGCAGTATCATAAGGTCTATTATAGATAAAAGAACCGCAGCTAAGGACTAGCTTTAGCCCTAATTTGGGTTGCTCTACCCCAAGCAAGCAGTTTTGGACCTATATGATGCAGTCCCAGACGTCTATAAAGCAGTAGGAGAGCCCTAATTTTGGTTACTAGACCTATAGCTTGAGGTAAACAAGCGGTCTCTTTTGCTTTTTAAGCTATAAAATACGGTAGAGAAGGTCTATTTTGGGGTTGTTGGACCTAGGGAGATACCTTAGAGGGCCCCTATTTGGGGTTTGTGGGGGACTGTTCAGGATTTTGTGTATCCGAATAAAATTTGGGCTGTTTAGCTTAGTACTCAAAAGCAGGATTCAGCCAATAATCGCCTAGGGGCTTGTCCCTAGGAGCATTCACCTATATACGGCTTCGCCCGTTTGGGGATCTTGAAAAAACAATAGTTTTATGAGAATTTTGTTAATTTTGGCTTGTAAGTTTTTAATTGTAAATTCTTTTTTTGCTCAAAATGAATTAAAGGGCGTTTATTCATATTTCGATAGCATTACTTTTGCGAGAAGTAAGATAGTGATTGATTCTTTAGGGACGTTTAAGTTTTTTGTAAAAAATGACTTTGAATTGGATTATCATATTTTCGGAAAAGGAGCTGTTGATTATAAATCAGATAAGAGTTTTGTATTGAATTTTGAAAAAATTAGTGATCGGTCTGAATATAGTTTGGCCGAATGTGCTGATGTGATCGGTCAAAAAACACAGATTCGATTTAATGATCTTTCAGAGTACTCTAAAGAGAGTAGTGTTACAGTTATGTATGACGTTGAAATAGATGGGAAACGATTATTTATTACAAAAGAAATTAGTAGATCAGGAGTTGTTTTATTGTCAGAGCAGGCTAAAATTTTATCCTTAGAAATAAGGAAGAAAAATTATCATACAATTAAAATAGATGTAAGTAAGTTAAATGGAAAATGTTTGGATCTGAGAATGTTTTTTATCCCCTATCGGCCTTGTTGTATAAATCGTAACTTACTGATTAGTAACAACTTCCAACTTGACAGCATTAAGCTCATTTAAAATTTGAATACGCATCAGGACTTCTTGCTTCTGCATTTTAAAGCTGAGCGAAGAGAGCCGTTCAGAGAAAAAGTGCTTGAGTCGCATCATTGCAGTTTCGCTTAAATTTCGACGATGATAGCCTAAATCTTGTTTCCAAGCAGTAGCTCCCAACTCCCAGATATATAAAATATCATCATTGCGATAACTGTCAACCAGCTCTCCATCTTTTCCTTTTTTTAGGCGAGCATTTTTACGTGGGGGAATAAACGGTACCGCTCCAGCCTTACAAATTGCTTCCCGACATTTTATTTGGTCATAGGCGCCATCTGCATAAACTTGGCGGATATTCAAGGATTTCATTTTTTTCATCATTTTGGGGAGTTGAGAAGCATCGGTTTTTCGCTCTGTGGTAATCTCTACAGATAATATTTCTCCTGTTTTATCATCCACTGCTAAATGTACTTTAATCCAGCTAGAGCGCTGCTTTTCCAAGTATTTTTTTCTTAACCATTCTCCCTGTCCTTTTGTTTTTAGTCCTGTACTATCTATTGCTACCGATCTTTCTTTAGTCCTCTTTTTAGACTTAATATTCAGTTTTAGTTTCTTGACTCTACGATATATTTGAGTAAAAGATATGGGCTTAGCATCCAAATTATATTTGGAAATAACGCATTTTAGAATACCTTCTAATTGTCGATATCCAAAAGAAAAAAGCACTTTTAAACGGAATAAATAGCGAATAAATTCATCAGAAATTGTTTTAGGTCTGCCGCGTTTTGAAGGCTTAGCTATGAGGTTTTTGCTTGCCAAAGGCGGGAACCAAACATTAAAAAGAAACTTACCTTGGGCCGTATAAAATCTGTTGGTTAGTGCGTAATTCTGTATGTTTTTTTTAGATTTGTCATGGGACAGCTCGAGGTTTTATTGTTCGTCGAAAAAACTTAAATCTACGGGGCTTGTCCCTTTTTTTATGCCTAATTCGCAAGGTTTTTTGTAATTAGCTGGTTTTTAATTTATTAGATTTATGCAACAAGGCCTCCCCTATCCTGAAATGGTAAAAGCTAGACGATACTACTCTGAAGTATCTTTAGAGGGGGAAATATTGTCCCTAGACACACTCTTGTTAAATAATAAGTTGAAATATATTAGGTCACGCTAAGTAATTATCCGTCTAAATTGATAGCATCAACTGTCTTGTCCCTTTGGACTTTCTTCTTTGGCGGCTTAGATCAGTTTGGAGGCCATGGTTGTAGACTATGCAAACTGGCGGGCTAAAGCCCTTGTTTGCTATAAATGATATGGGCCGATGGTTTCAACCATCGGCCCATTTTTATTGTGTTTAGCATAGCCGCTTTTGTTGCTGTGGGTTTCAACCCACTGGGATATACATCCATCCTACAGGCGGCGAAGCCGCCGCAAAGAAGCGAAGCGACTTGGCCTAGGGGCCTGCAAGGGTGGCCGCAGGCCAGACCGAGCCGCTAAAAGCGGCGAAGGGCCGAACAGACCTGTGAGCCCCGCAAGGGCCCGGCCGCCGTAGGCGGCAGGCCCCAAATAAATATATATAGGCTCTTTCTGAGAAGGAGTCTTGTTGCACTATTGCAGGCACCAAAGGGGGAGAATTTATCATCTAGGGGAAAGTGAAAGAGGGGGGATAAAACTCAAATTCAGCAAAATGAGAGGGCAATTTAAGTACTACCAGAGATTCATGAACGGGTGGAGTATTGTACCACTACTTACTTTTTTCGCTTTGCCTTTTTGGGCAAAAGGGCAGGGGGGAGATAGTTTGTTGATGCAAGCTAAATTATTAACGGTTTCTGCATATCGTCAGCTTCCAAAAGATAGTCTTTTAGCGTTGTTGCAGCAGCAGCCTGCAGAGATTTATAAGGCGAAGAAATTAAAGGGCTTTTATTTGATTAAAATCAGTTCGAAGCAAGCTGCGGATAGTTATAATTCTTGTGTTTTTTATTTGGTGTATGAAGAGCGGCGGCGGCAATTTTATCGAATAGCAGGTTTTGATCAGCAAGAATATTCAGCCTTTAGAAGGCGAGTTCGAGGGCGGCGTTTATTTTGGGGCGAAAAAGCGATTCGTAGAGATTTTTCGGGGCATTTTCCAAGAAGGCAGAGCCGGAGGGTAAATTGTGCAGAGGAGATGGAAAAAGAAATAAAAGTATATTAGTTATGTGGAGATTTGTGATTTACCTTTTCTTTATATGGCCAGCGGCTTTATTGGCACAGGATAGCTTGTCCAACATGTATTTTAAGGCCAAATTACTTTGCTTGGGCTCTACTGCTTATACCTCTTATGCAGATGGCATTGCGGCATTAGATGCTGCTGATATGCAGTGCTTGAGGGGGCCTAAATTTCCCTCTGTTTTGTTGTTTCGCATTCAATTGCAAGATGCTGCAGCGCCTTATTATGTAGCCTATGACAAAAAAGGAGATCTCTTTTTGAAAGTAGCAGGATTTAAGAAAAATCAGGGAATCGCTTTCTTTAAAGTTTTGGAAAGAGATCAGCCTATTATATTAGAAATAAAGGCATTGGAAACTTATTTTGGCCTAACTCAAAAAGATTTTAGCGCCAAAGACTGGAGGTATTTGAGGCGAATAGGGTTTAGTGAAAAAGAACGTACTTTTGTTGAGCTTGATTTGGAGTAGTTGATAACCATATAGCTAAAGGGGCATAAAGGAGAGCATTTAGCAAAATCAATTAGACACAAAATGAGCTCAAAATATAAAAGCCTTTATTTATGGGGCGGATTATTACTTCTGTTGAGTTGCCAACGGCCACAGTATAAACGCTATCAAAATGCTATAGCCTATATCAATCAGCAAGATAGTTTTATAAAATCTAATACTGTTTTTTCCTCAGAGCCCCTCTATAATCTTTGTCCAAAGAGTTATTTGCCACCATTGCCAATGCCTTGTTTTGATAAGGATAGTCTAGCGGTTTATATTGATGATGTCGCCTTCCAAAAGGTTACGGAGCGGAGTTTAGTAGATTCCTTTACCGCTACTACTTTTTTAGAAGAAGGGCTGCTCCCCAAAAAATTACAGCTCCCCTTAACTAATAGTCCTAACCGATTAGTTTTTCGCCACTACCATAAAAAGTACAAAATGTTGATGGCTACTTTGTACTTTAATATATCGGAAGCAGAGCGGCCATATTATGAGATTCATAGTCCCAATACAGCTACTGCTTATCACTATTTATTTTTTTTCAAGAAAAGTGGTGAAATTAGAGCTGTTTTAGAAAACTTTGAACTGAATGCTTTTCTAGATCTAAAGCGGATGAGTCCCCAGAAGGATGATTTAGCTCCTCAATATGAATTCATTTTTTGTAAGCAAAATTCTCAATCAAAATACGGTGTCCTCATTAAGGAAACAGGAGTAAAAGTCGCCTGTATTTATGACTATATCGGCTACAGCCATTTTCCAGGATACTTAGAAGCGATAAATCAAGATGGTCGATTTTTGCTTAATAAAAAAGGGGAACAGCTAGTCTATGCCCGAGCTGTTCATGAATTGACGGCAGGAACTCAAGCTCTTTACCTCCCAAGAAGACCATCAACTAATGAAATTAAGCAACTAACTAAGTGTAAGCAAATCAAAATGTTATCTATTACTGGCTTAGCTACTTATCCTAAGGAGCTTAAAAAACTTAGGAACTTGGAATATTTAAGCTTAAAAAATGGTCAGCTTACAGCAATAGAAGGAGTAAGTGAGCTTAAACAGCTAAAATATCTAGATTTAGAGCAAAATAAATTAAGGCAGTTGCCTAAAGAGATAGAGGCTTGCACAAAGCTAATTGAGCTAGATTTAAGGGCTAATGAGTTGGCTCTAAATAAGCAACTAATCAGTTTGCCTCAAAACTTAGAAATACTGAATTTATCTAGTAATCAATTAACAAAAATCAGAATAAACAGTAATATTCTAAATAAATTACGTGTTTTAGATCTTAGTCAAAACTCAATAAAGAACCTGAGTGAGATTTTACCTGACCTAATCGAAATAGAAGAGATTTCTTTATTCGATAATCAATTAAAAAATGAAGATGTCATTTTTTTAGATCACCCTAAGTTGGCAAAAATTAACCTCGCCTTCAATAAATTAGATCGCTTACCAATAGGGCTGTATCAAGTAAAAACACTAAATGAACTGAATTTATCAGGAAATCAGCTTAAAATATGGCCTAGAGAATTACGGCAACTACAGCAATTAAAAGAAGTAAATCTATCTCAAAACCAATTGGAAGAGCTGCCCATAAATTTACTGGAGTATAAATTTTTAGATAGCTTAAAACTAAATGGAAACCCCTTAAACAAACAGGCAAAACAACTTTATAGGCTATTTAGCCAATAAAACAAAATGGATTAGTTTATTAGTTATTTTTCTGGGGCCTCCCGCCTTCGGCGGGCGCTACGTTTCGTGGCTCGCTATTCGCTCGGCCCTGCGCGGGCTACGCCCGCTTGGTCTGGCCTTTGGCCACCCCTGCACATCGCTAGGCCAGTCGCTTTGCTCCTTCTAGACGCAAGAATTTAGTCCTGCTAGTTATGGGCCGATGGTTGAAACCATCGGCCCATTTTATTGCGCTTAGTATGGCCTCTTTTGTTGCTGTGGGTTTCAACCCACAGGTTCAAAAAATAATAGCCCAACCACAACGGCAAAGAAAAATCCCCTCGAATGAGGGGATGACGATTTTTTCGATAGCCTAGGGCCTTGGCCCTAGGGTTCTTATGAAATTTATGGGGGAGAAAAAAACAAAATCAAACTATCGCAGAAAAAAATAATCCTTGTTCAAAGCGGTAGAGGATTTTAATCCTCTCCGCACTATAGATGTAGAATGGGGTTGTTGTATGGCTGCTGGTTTTAACCTGCAGCCACAGCTAGCAGGCCCGAAGGGCCGCAGGCAAAGGCCAAATGAAAGCCCTGCCACTTCTATCCTTTGCTTTAATTTCTTGCTATTCTGCGTTATTTTTCTCCCCCATAGCTAGGGCTATGCCTTTAAAAAATGCCTTGACTAGCCTGAATTTTTTATCCAAGGATGGCCGAAGCACAGGACTCCCATTTGGCCTAGCTGCCTGTAGTGGTGCCGCGAAGCGGCAGACCTAGGCAGCTTGCTGCCGCAGGGCCGAGCAGGCTTGCGAGCCACGGTCTGGCCCGGCCGCCGTAGGCGGCAGGCCCCCAAAAAAAACAGCCCCAAAACAAAAAATTGCTTTGGAGCTGCATCCTAAAATTCAACAAATTGGGCTTAGCTGCCAATGAGCATACCCGCAATAGTAGCCGTTAGAAAACAAGCAATTGTTCCCCCAATTAAGGCCTTAACGCCAAAGGTAGAAAGCTCTTTGCGGCGAGCCGGAGCAATAGCGCCAATTCCCCCAATCTGAATACCAATAGAGGCAAAGTTGGCAAAACCACAAAGGGCGTAAGTGACAATGATTTTAGATTTCTCACTGATAATATGCTCTACTTTGGGAATATCGGCATAGGCGACAAACTCATTCAGAATCGTCTTTTTACCCAACAACTGCCCAATAACAACCATATCCTCTGAAGGGGTGCCCAAAAGCCAAGCAATAGGAGAGAGCAAAATTCCCAACATATACTCCAAATTGAAGCCCGTAAAACGGCCCGCTGTGCTTTTTTCAATATACATATTAAGCGTGATGCCTTGTACATCAAAGGCTTTTCCAGCTACTTCTGGATTGTTTTCCTGCATCAACAACCAATTGGCTGCCTCGGCATTCCAACGCAAAACGGTATTGGCTGGTAGGTCATTTCCGCCAAAAAACTGAAAGCTTCCGTTATCGGCAGACCAAGCAACCAATTCTCCAATAGTGCCACTAACCATACTGTTGAGTAAGGCCATTAGGGCCGTGAAAACGAGCAACATGGCCCCTACATTAACCGCCAAACGCAGACCGTCTGTGGTGCCCTTAGAAATGGCATCGAGTAGGTTGTCGCCCACCTGCTCTCTAGGGATGCTAATCGTTCTATTGATGTCTTCCGAGGTTTCTGGATAAAGCATTTTGGCCGCCAAAATAGCCGCTGGTGCCGACATGATCGAGGCCGTGAGCAAATGCGTGGCAAATTCCTGACGAGCCACTGGATCATCGCCGCCCAAAAAGCCAATGTAAGCGGCAAGTACGCCCCCCGCAATGGTCGACATCCCGCCAACCATCAAACACATGAGCTCCGATTTCGACATTTTGTCCAAATAAGGCTTGATAATCAAAGGCGCCTCGGTTTGTCCAATGAAAACATTGGCCGCAGCCGCCAAACTCTCAGCTCCTGTCAAACGCATGACTTTGCTCATCCCCCAAGCCAAAACATAGATAATGGCCTGCAAAATGCCCAGATAATAGAGAATAGCCGAAAGGGCCGAGAAGAAAATAATAGTGGGCAATACCTTTACTGCAAAGATATAGCCCACCGATTGTGTATTGAGCAAGCCACCAAATACTAAGGCTGCTCCCTCATCCGTAAACTCAATGACCATCACAAAAAAACCAGAGAGAAAGTCGAAAATAGCCCGAACTTCATCCACATACATAATGAGGACACCCAGTATAATCTGAAAAAAGAGGGCAACGCCCACTAGCTTCCAATCAATCGCTTTGCGGTTATTGGATGCCAAAAATAGAATGAGTAATAAGACCGCAATCCCCAAAAGGCCTCTTAAAATATCCATGTTGCTTTGACTCTAAAAGAGGGAAACCCCTCTGTGAATGTAAATAAAATGTAAAAGCCTCTAATTTATTGAAAAATAATAAATTAGAGGCGGTTTAATTAGTCCCCTAATTAACTAGTTAACATTGGCTTAATCCTTTGTTAAAAGTTGTTCGGAAAATAGGAAACTATCATAAAAGCAACAAAAAAACAGCTGTAAAACAATAAGCCTTTAAGCTTTTTGCAGCCGATCCAAAATGCGACTGCTCCCAAAAACAGCCTCTTGCTGGCGTATGGACTCCTGATGAATGGCCTGAATCAATAAACTGATGAATTCTTGGGCCAATTGCAACTCCTGCGCCTGCCCACAACGATCTTTGTAAATTTCGGCCCAACGCTCCAATTGCAAAATGCTAATTTGCTTCTCATATTTGTATTCCCCAATCTGCCGAACAAGCTGCATCCGCCTAGCCAAAACTTTCAATAACTGATGGTCCAAATAATCAATCTCTTTGCGCAGTTCATTCAAATGACAAAGAAAATCGGGATCAGAAGATGCTGCACGCAAAGGCTCTAAATTCCCTAAAAGTTGCTCCAAATCTGCCGCATTAATTTGCTGAGCTGCATCGCTCCAAGCCTGTTCGGGCTGGCAATGACTCTCAATCATTAAACCGTCAAAGTTCAAATAGAGGGCCTGCTGCGCCAATTCGCCCAGCAACTCTCGCTTGCCCGCAATATGACTGGGGTCCCCAATCAATTCCAAATTGGGCCACTGCCGCTTCAACTCAATCGGCAACTCCCAAATGGGCGCATTGCGGTAACGCTGCTCCCCATAAACCGAAAATCCCCGATGAATAGCCGCTATTTTTCGAATCCCCTGCTGGTAAAAACGCTCAATGGCTCCCATCCAAAGCTTTAAATCTGGATTGATCGGATTTTTGACCATCACCGGCACATCTTTGCCCGCCAAGGCCTCCGCCAAGGCTTGCACCGCAAAAGGATTAACGCTGGTCCGCGCCCCAATCCACAAAATATCTACCCCAGCCGCCAAAGCCAATTCTACATGCTCGGGCTGCGCTACTTCCACACAAATCGGCAATCCCGTCAATTCCTTGGCCTTTTGCAACCAAACTAAACCCTCTTTTCCCACGCCTTCAAAGGAGTTGGGCCGCGTTCTAGGCTTCCAAATGCCCGCCCGCAAAATATGCACCTGCCCAGTTTGCGCCAGCTCCAAACAACTACGCAACAATTGCTCTTCAGTCTCGGCACTACAAGGACCCGATATCAAAATCGGCTGCTCTTCCGCAATCGCTTCCAATCCAAATCCCCAATCTCTTATCTGTATGAAATCCATAATTTTCTATTTAAAATCCTCGGCCCAAAAGGACCAGCTTTCTCTTTAACACTCAAGCCTCTCCTAAGTTTCAATTTTTATTGAAACTAATGAACCGCAGCATATTTTTTCCCGCTCAACAAGATTTTTTCAATTTTTTTGAGGATTTTTAGGGGCTGCCCCTCCCGTTAGGTTAAAACCCAGCGCAAAGCGATATCGCTTTGCGAAGCTAGACAAAATGAGGGTTAAAACCCTCCTAAATTATCGGTCGGGTCGGGCTGTGTCGCGGCTCGCAGGTCGCTCGGCCCTTCAGCGCTTCGCGCCTTGGTCTGGCCTGCGGCCACTGCTGCCCATCCCTCAGCCGCGTCGCTTCGCTCCTTTGCGGCGGCTTCGCCGCCTGTAGGAAGCCCACAAAACTAGAAAAAAGAAACGGATAATGATTGCTAAAATAGAACATCCCGAAAAAGGATCGCTAAAGATCGATTTTCAACTTTTTTATGATTTGGCCCGCCCGCTTTCGGCCTCGGCCCAAAATCCCCGCGCCTGGCATTGTGGCTGGCCCGAAATGGAACCCGTTAGGGCCGGTAGTTTTGTCGGCTCGGTCAAAATGGGCAGCTCAGTCAATTTTTTTAATGTCTCTTTTAATCCCCACGGCCATGGCACCCATACCGAATGCCTGGGCCACATTTCGGCAGAACAGCACAGCCTCCGAACTTGTTTAAGCAATTTTAATGGCTGGGCCCGCCTGCATTCTTTTTTGCCCAATCCCAAAAATGGCCAATGGCAAATTACGGCCGATCAATTGGCGCCTAAACTGGAAAACTGGCCCAGCAATACGGCCCTCATTATCCGCACCCTCCCCAATGAGGAAGAAAAAATTAGCCGAAATTATTCGGGCAGCGATCCCGTCTTTATTGAAGAGGAGGCCATGCTGCTCATCCGCCAAGCGAATATCCCGCATCTTCTCATTGATACCCCTTCGGTAGATCCAGAAGAGGATGGAGGCGCCCTTTTGGCCCATAAAGCTTTCTGGAATTATCCAGAGGCGCCCCGCTTTGGGGCCAGCATCACAGAATTGATCTATGTGCCCAATGCTGCCCTTGATGGCGATTATTGGCTACAATTGGGGGTGCCCGCCTTCGAGCTAGATGCCGCCCCCTCTCGGCCACTTATTTACCCTGTGTTGAGCGAGGACCAATAAAAAATGGCTGCCGAAAACTCGGCAGCCATTTTTGTTTACTCTCGGACGATTTCTGCATCTCGCAGCAAATAGGCCATTTTTAAGAAGTCAAATTCATTTAATTCCAAACGCCCCCGAATCTTTACTTTGCCCTGACTGTAAGGAATGGGCGATTTGGGATAAACCTCCATCACAGATTCTGGTCCAGCACCCTTACAAAAGAAACAACTGGCCGTGGGAAAGGCCGAAAGCATAAACATTGTTCCATCATCTCCGGGGCCCATGGTTTGGGCCACAATATCATGTGGAATAATAAAGCCTTCAATTTCTATGGTCTGTTTGTCATAAGCCCGAATGGCTTTAGTGAACAGCGGCTGCATAATGACTTCTTCCAAACTTTGGTCGAGCCCCAAATCAAACTTTAATTCCAGAAAAATATCCCAAAGTCCACCCACCGACTGTTGGGCAGCTCCGCCTTCAATTTCAAACATGCTTTCGGGCTCTTCAAAAGCGGAAAAATCATCTTCCTCATAGCCATCGGCATACATCACAATACTGCCATCGTCTTGGCGCTCTGCTTCTAAATCAGTTTTGCGCAAGCTGGGCCGACGAGGATCTACATAATCGGCATCTCGCTTTTTTTCTGCTCCTCGATTTTCATTAAGGTTTTCCTCAATGTTAGTTTCTGTTAAGGGCGAGTTTGTTGGGGCTATGCCCAAAAAATCAGGTCGAATAAAGAAGATACTGAGGCCTACAGTAAGCAGGCCGATAGCGGTCCAAAGTATTGTTTTTGACATCTTGCTTTTTTTTATGCGTTCAAATCAAGGATTGGGCGCAAAGCGAATTTTAGTCGAGTGGATCGACCGCGCTGGCATTCCATTCCTGTCCATTGAGGAAGGTTTGCACATCCATACGTTTGCGTTTTTCGGCTTGCAGCTCTAAAATATCGAGCCAAGCGCCTTGGGCGGCAATGCGCAAAAACTTTTTGCCATCGGTCCAGATGCTGCCAGGGCTAGCGCTTTGTTCTGCAAAGATGATTTGACTGCGGTAAATTTTAAGTTTTTTGCCTCCTACTTTGGTCCAAGCAACAGGGTAGGGGCTAAGCCCACGAATAAAGTCAAAGACTTTTTGGGCGGGTTGCTGAAAGTTAATCAAGCAATCTTGATGAAAGATTTTTGGTGCATGACAAACTTCGGTTTCCACTTGAGGCTGCGTTTGATAATTGCCAGTTTTGAGGAGGCGGACCGAGCGCAGCACCAAATCGCCCCCAGCAATCATTAGGCGGTCGTGTAGCTCGCCTACGGTTTCTGCTGGACCAATAGGGGTCTTATATTGCAACAAAAGTTCTCCCGTATCAATTTCATGTTGGAGCAAAAAGGTAGTCAGGCCCGTTTCTTTTTCTCCATTAATGACGGCCCAGTTGAGGGGGGCTGCGCCTCTGTATTTGGGCAAAAGAGAACCGTGTAGGTTCATACTTCCCAATTTAGGCATATCCCAAACCATTTTGGGCAGCATTTTAAAGGCGACCACGACTTGCAGGTCTGCTTTATAACTGCGGAGTTCTTCTAGGAAATCGGGATTTCTAAATTTTTCGGGTTGTAGAACGGGAATATTTTGGCTCTGGGCGTATTTTTTTACAGCCGATTGCAAAAGGGTTTTATTGCCTCTGCCGCCCCATTTATCGGTACTTGTCACAACGGCAACCACCTCCAAGTCGGGGGCTTCTACCAAGGCTTGTAGGCTAGGAACTGCAAAATCGGGGGTTCCCATGAATATAATGCGCATAAACTAAACGATCAAATTGAAGAATAAGAGAATTGAGTGCGCCTTCTATCCTTTTAATAAAGGGTGGCGGACAAGTTAATTTCATGAGGGTTTCACCCCTCATTTATATATAATCGCAAAGCGATACCACAGTTGCTGTGGGTTTTAACCTACAGTATCGGCCTAGCGATGTGCAGGGGTGGCCGAAGGCCAGACCGAAGCGCGTAGCGCTGAAGGGCCGAGCGAACAGCGAGCCCCGAAACGTAGCGCCGGCCGCAGGCAGGAGGCCCCAAAAAATCAATTTAAAGGGCTAAACCGCCAATATTTTTAAGTTGCTGAATGGCTTTTTTAGGATCGGGCGCTTTGAAAACAGCGCTGCCGGCTACAAGGACATCGGCCCCAGCTTGCAAGAGGACCTGGGCATTTTGCATACCTACGCCTCCATCTACTTCGATTAGGGTGGGGAGGTTGCGGATAATAATTTCCTCCTTGAGTTTTTTGATTTTCTCGATGCTGTGGTAGATAAACTTTTGGCCGCCAAAACCGGGATTAACCGACATAATAATGACCAAATCGATCTCTTCTAGCACGGGAAAAAGAGCCTCTACGGGCGTATGTGGATTGATGGCCACTCCAGCTTTGGCGCCAGTGGCTTTAATCTGTTGAAGGTTGCGATGAAGGTGAGGGCAAGCCTCGTAATGTACTGAAATCCAATCGGCTCCAGCCTTTTGGAAGGCTTCTACATAGCGTTCGGGCTCCAACATCATGAGGTGTACATCTAGGGTTTTATCGCTTAGGCGGTTGATGGCCTCGACCAAGGGCATGCCGAAAGTGAGATTAGGGACAAAGCGGCCATCCATGATATCGAGATGGATCCAATCGGCTGCAGAGTCATTGAGTAGGGCAATTTCTTCGGGTAGGCGAGCAAAGTCGCAAGCCAAAACAGAGGGTGCGATAAGGTGTTTCATGCGTAAAATTCCTAATTTAGGTCTAAGAATGGGGCAAAGGTACGGCTTTTTAAAACAAGATTGGGCCCGCCTTGTTTTTTGATTTTATTTTAATGTAATCAACAGAATAACTAAACAAATGGAATATCGCAGATTAGGAAAATCGGGTTTGCAAGTTAGTGCGCTTTCTTTGGGCTCTTGGCTTACCTTTGGGAATCAAATTGGGGATGATGTGGCCGAAGAATTGATGAAAATGGCTTATGAGCAGGGCGTCAACTTCTTTGATAATGCCGAAATTTACGCCAATGGGCAATCGGAGATAGTGATGGGCAATATTTTGAAGAAAATGGGCTGGCGGCGCTCTTCCTATTTGGTATCTAGTAAAGCCTTTTTTGGCGATGGGAATAAATTGCCCAATGAAAGAGGCCTGAGCCGTAAGCATTTGGTAGAAGCTTGTGAGGCCGCCTTGAAGCGCTTGCAAGTTGATTATTTGGACCTCTTTTACTGTCATCGTCCAGATAAAGAAACACCCATTGAAGAGACCGTTTTGGCCATGAATACGCTCATCCAACAGGGCAAAATTTTGTATTGGGGAACCTCAGAATGGTCGGCCCAAGAAATCATGGAAGCGCATATGGTGGCCAAAGATTATCGCCTGATTGGGCCTACAATGGAGCAGCCGCAATATAATATGTTTCATAGAGAAAAAGTGGAGGTAGAATATGCCCAAATTTATAAAACAGTGGGGCTGGGCACCACCATTTGGTCGCCTTTGGCCTCTGGGGTTTTGACCGATAAATACCTCAAGGAGTTTCCAGATAACACCCGCTTGAGCTTGCAGGGCATGGAGTGGCTCAAAGAGCGCTCATTAACGCCTGAGCGCTTGGATAAGGTGCGCCAACTCCAAAAACTGGCGGATGAAATGGGGACCTCTGTGGCCAAATTGGCTATTGCTTGGTGCGCCAATAACCCCAATGTAAGTACGGTTATTTTAGGGGCTTCTAAGCCGCATCATTTGGCCGAAACCTTGACCGCTTTGGAGCTTTTGCCTCAATTTACAGAGGATTTAAAAACTCAAATTGAGGATATTTTGGGGAATCAACCCGAATTTCCTATGTTCTAAAACGAAAAAGAGGAAGCTAGCAATTTGCTAGCTTCCTCTTTCCAATTTACTTCACTTTCTTCCACCAGAAAATAAAGCCCGTAATGGGTAAAGAACAGCCGATTAGGGCCATAATAAAATAGAGAATAATGCTTTTGATGCCCAGAATTTCTCCAGTATGCAAAGGCTTGGCAATTTCGATAAACTGTTTGTGCAAAGCCTGATCGGCAAACAGCGCCTGATTTTTCAGTTCTCCTTTTTTATTGAAGGCCAGTTCATCGGGCAAAATGGCGCCTAATAAATTGCTCGTATTGAGCTTGGTCACCTTAAATTCGCTTTCCTTATCGTTGGGCCCCACAATAGAGATGGCCCCAGCATAAGGCAGTTGTTTATTCGTCAAGTGATAAATCGAATCAAAGGAAACCGCCGAAAGCTCCGCCATTTGCTTTTTATCTTGCTCTTTGGCCAACATTTGCTTCAAAACGGCATCAAAATCTTCCGACAATTCCTCCTTGGCGGCTTCACTGGCCACAGCATGTCCGCCCAAACTCACAATAAAGACGTTTTTCATCCAAGGGTAAGTAATATAGGCCCCCGTCAAAGCGATAAAAAGCAAGAGCAAGGAACTATAAAAGCCAAGCACCTTGTGCAAATCATAATTGATGCGGTAAAACTTCGCCTTGAATTTGATGTAAAAGCCACGCTTTAAATTGCGCATGTTTTTCGGAAACCAAAGGACCAAACCAGAAAGCAAAAGCAGACAAAATATCAAACTGCTAATGCCCACAATTTGCTTTCCGATGCCTGGAATCCATAAACTTTTGTGCAAACTCAAAATCAACTCAAAAAAATCATCCAATTGGATGGACCGATACCCCAAAAGTTGTTGCCGATAAGGATCAAAATACTGGGTTTTGCTTTGTTCTTCGCCTTGCTCCCGAAAACTAATGCTATAACTCCTATTGGGCTGTTCGGGAATCACTATGGCCGTGATTTCTCGCCCCTCCCGCTCAAATAAAGCTTCTATAGCCGCAATATTTACCTGGGGCTGGGCTGGCGCTTCTACAAAAACTTTCTCCGCATTGTAATAGTCATTGATCTGCGTCTTAAAGGCATAGATACTGCCCGATAAACAGATAATAAAAACAACCAAAGAGGAGAGGAGCCCCAACCAAAGGTGCAAAATTCCAGAGATGTATTTAAACCAAGATTCCTTTTTTTTCTTTTTGGGAAATAAGGCTTTTTTGAGTTTCATGCAAATGAGTTCTATCGTGAATATTTATTAAGGCTTACTCCTTGATTTTGCTCCGATCAAAAGGCTTGACCAACTCCAAAAATTGCGCATATTGCTCTTCTGAAAGTACGCTTTTCATGGCTTTTTTGCGCTCTTCATCAAATTTTATCCAATACTCTTGCGCCAATTCTCTATTGCCATGATAAATATCATGCGCATCGTGAAAAGATTTCTCAAACGCATTGTTGGCAGCCTCCAATACATTAGCTTGCTCTTCGGTCAAAGCCAAATCTGCCTTGATTTTGGCCAAGGTCTCATCATTATATCTAGGGCGCTTGCGGGCATGCTTTTCCATAAACGCTTTGTAGGTACTAAGTTGCCCCTCATCTAAAAATGCCGCCATCTCTTCGGCCTGCTGCTTGTTGCGCTCCTCCATTTTCTTAAAAGCCTCCACGCGGTCAAATTTTCCACCCTCAGCCTTGGCCGCCGCACGCATTTCCTCCCCAATTTTCTGATACTTGGCCGTAACCGCATCAAATTGACTGCTCTGCTCTTCCGTGAGCTGCAAATTGCCCTTCAATTCGTCATAATTTATCCCTCTGCGGCCCTCCTTTTTTTCGCCACAAGAAATTGCTAAAACAGAAATCGCCAAGAGGATAAATAACAGTTTTTTCATTTGATTATTTTTTTGATGTGTGCTTAGAATGCCTAAAGCTAAAAGTAGTTTAATCCGCATTCTTGTATAAACATGAAATGGCCGCCAAGCTAAGTTTTTATACATTATTTATTATTAGTCTAAATAAAATTTAAAGCATTTTTAACAATTTGGGGCTGCCCCTCGCTTCGCTCAGGTCGGGCTATGCGGCAGCTCGCTGATCGCTCGGCCCTTCAGCGCTACGCGCTTCGGTCTGGCCTTCGGCCACTGCCTACTATCCCTCAGCCTGCGGGGGCTTCGCCCCCTGTACAACCTAAAAAATTAGATTAGGCCTTCCTTTTAGCAGGAGTTCATTATCTTTGCGCTCATTCTAGGAAATAAATACTACTATATATGTCATCATTCAGTCAGTCAGCCAACAAAATCTTTGATGAGGTGGTCGCTTTTTACCATGTTTTGGACCAGGTCGATCAAGAAGGAAAAAATCCCTATTCTGCCGATACTATCGAGTATTTACTCTACCAAAAAAACTGGATCGATAGCGTTCAGTGGCATGTAGAGGACCTTATTCGCGAGCCCGAAATTGAGCCCAGTTTGGCCCTGAGCTATAAACGCCGTATCGATGCCCTCAATCAAGAGCGCACCGATACCGTAGAACGCATTGATGATTATTTCTTGGCCAAATTTGCAGCGGTTCCCGCCAAAAGCAATCGCCTCAATACCGAAAGCCCCGCTTGGGCCATCGATCGCCTATCTATTTTGGCCCTAAAAATCTATCACATGGCTATCGAAGCCGAACGCTTAGATACGCCTATGGATCAGCAAGCTCGCTGTAAGCAAAAATTAGCTATCCTGCTCGAACAAAGAGAAGATCTCTCTACCGCTATCGATCAGCTGCTAGAAGAATTGGCCCAAGGCGAAAAACAAATGAAGGTGTACCGCCAAATGAAAATGTATAACGATCCACAGCTCAACCCTGTGCTCTACCAGAAAAAGGCCTAATTTTGAAAGAAATTTTGCTCCTGCGCTTCTCGGCTATGGGGGATGTGGCCATGTTGCAACCCGTTTTGCGACAAGCCTTGGCTCAATATCCCGATTTGCGCTTTCGGCTATTGTCTAGACCCGCCTTTGCCCCCTTTTTTGCTCCTATTGATCGCCTAGAGTTTGTAGGTATTGATCTAGAGAAAGATTATCAGGGCTTGGGTGGGCTTTGGCGTTTGTCTAAAGAATTGCAAAAAGGACCAAAACCGCTAGCTATTGCCGATATGCACAATGTGTTGCGCACGCAAGTTCTTGGCCCACTGCTTTCTTGGTCCTGGGGCATTCCCTTGGCCAAAATGCAAAAGGAAAGAGGGGCCAAAAAAAAATTAGCGGCCCCAAAAGCCCATAAAAATATTCATTATTTGCGCTCGCATCATCTGCGCTATGCCGATGTCTTGGCCAAATTGGGCTTCCCCATCGATTTATCGGCCAAGCTAGCCCCCCCCGTCTTTAAGGGAACAACAGCTTTGGCCCCTTTTTTAGCCCCCCAAGGCCCCAAATTGGGCGTGGCGCCCAAGGCTCGCTATGCTGGCAAAACTTATCCGTTGGAACTCATGCAGCAAAGTCTAGAAACTTTGCTGGCCGCCTGCCCAAATTTGCAAATCTATTTGTTTGGTGGACCATCTGAAGCTCAGGAGTTTAAACTATGGCCTGTCACAAAGTCTAAACAATTGCATATTGTCGCTGGCCAACTTTCCCTCTCTGATGAATTGGCCCTAATGAGTCAATTATCCGCCTTTTTGGCTATGGATTCTTCCAATATGCACATGGCCGCCTTTTTTGAAAAACCCATTGTTTCGCTTTGGGGAGCGAGCCATCCCGCTTTTGGTTTCTACCCTTGGCGCCAACCCTTGGCGCATGCCCTTTTGCCAGACTATGAGCAGTTTCCCATGCTGCCCAGCTCCAGAAATGGCAGCAAAATGTTTAAGGGCTATGAAGAGGCCATGGCCAGTATTTCCCCCCAACAAATTGTCGATAAATTATTACCGCTTTTGAAGGCATAAAAAAAATCCTAATCGTTTTGCGATTAGGATTTTTTTGTGGACAAACTTATTTTTTAGCCGCTAGCAAGTTTTCTAAGGGCAAGTGATCATCCAAGGTTTTGCCATAATAGGCTTCTAAGATATTGCCGTCATGATCCAAGACAAAGTCAGCAGGAATCAATGCATCAGGCTTTTCTCCCTTGGCCATATAGCTTCTGAAATCTTTTTTATAGCTCTTTTTACCCTCTTCAATATGGGCCAAAAGTTTTTTGTCTTGCATAGCTGCTTTCATCTTTTCGGGATTGCGCTCTACCTTATACGAGCGGTACAATTCTCCAGAAGGATCTGCTACTACTTTAAAGGGCAGTTCATGGTCTTCTACATATCGAATGAGCTGCTCTTGAGGGGATTCATAAACCACGACAACTTCATAATTTGCCGCTTTGAGTTCTTCGTAACGCTCCATCAATTCATGCGAGCGAAGATTGCAAACAGGGCACCAAGCATGGCGCATAAAGACCAAAAGAACCCGATCTTGCTCCTTGAGGAGTTTGCGCAATTTTAGTTTTTCGCCTCGAACATCTCTGGTGTTAAATAGAGGTGCTTCATCGCCATTGTGCAAACGTTCTGAAAGAGGTGCTGCTGGATTAGCAAAAAGAAAAAGGCTAGTTAAGATTAAGATTAGATTGTTCATTCTTACTTGTTAATTTTAAGAACTGTATGGTGTATAAATAATTTTATTAAACTCTTTGATTATAATGCACTTAACTTGTTAATTGTTTGTTAGTGCTCTGCTAAAGTAGTTTAATTTGTTCTGTCCTATAGATACCATAGTCACAGTAAGGTCACATTTTTATTAAATTTTTTTTTTGGGGCTGCCCCAGCCTGCGGCTGGGTCGGGCTGTGCCGCAGCTCGCAGGTCTGCTCGGCCCTGCGCTTTTTCGCTTTGCTTCAAAAGCCCTGGGTCTGGCCTGCGGCCACTGCTATCCATCCCTCAGCCGCGTCGCTTCGCTCCTTTTAGAGTGCAAAGCGTCCCTTTTGGGCCAAAAAAGAACCAGCCCTTAGGGAGAGCTGGTTCAACCTTGTTCTTCTAAACATTTTGTAGGCTTAGCACCTATCAACTATTTAGAGGGGAAGCAGACTAATGGGAATTAGTGTCTTGAAGAGTTGTTTGGACCAATTCTTCTAATGGAAGATGGTCATCTAGATATTGGCCATAGTAGGCCTTGATAATTTTTCCTTTATGGTCCAAGACAAAATCGGCAGGAATGAGGGCATCTACGCTTTCGCCCTCTGCCATATAAGACTTGAACTCTTTTTTGTACATGTTTTTACCTTTCTCAATATGCTCCAAAGTTTCCTTACGCTTCAAAGAAGCCTTTAGTTTTTCTGCATTGCGTTCTACTTTATATTCTTTATAAAGAAGCCCCTGAGGGTCGGCAATTACTTTGAAGGGCAGTTGATGGTCTTCTACATAGCGGAGGAGTGCTTCCTGCTTAGATTCATAAACAACCACAACTTCGTAACCTGCTGCTTGCAAATTTTTGTAATTATCAATCAATTCGTGAGAGCGAAGATTGCAAACTGGGCACCAAGCGTGACGCATAAAAACGAGTAAAGTCTTTTCATTAGACTTAAGAATTTTCTTAAGTTTAAATTGCTTGCCATATACATCCTCAATTTTAAAGAGGGGAGCTTTTTCGCCTTCTTTTAGGCGGGGGATATCTTGATTAGGGGCGGTATCTTGGGGGATTTGGGCGAAAAACGCCAAAAATAAAAGCATTAAAGAGATCATGCTAATGGATAGAATTTTCTTGTGCAAAAAAAAAGTTCTGTGGAATTGGTGGTTGGATATCTCTGCTTTATGTGATTTGGGTCACAAAGGTAACTCCTTTTTTTTTGACAAAAAAAATAAATTTGTGATAAAAGCTTAAAAATCAATTTGGAACCAGATAATTTATGAGTCTGTTAAGTAAATAGTCGATTTTGGTTGTATTTTGGAGCATCTAAAATTGGTTGATTTTGGAGGGGACAGGGCGCGAAGCGCCCGCAGGCTGAGGGATGGACAGCAGTGGCCCGTAGGGCCAGACCGAGGCGCCTTTGGCGGCGCAGGGCCGAGCAGACCTGCGAGCTGCGAGACAGCCCGACCCAGCCGCAGGCTGGGGCAGCCCCAAAACAGAATTATTTTATTTGTAAAACCAAGAGCTTTAGGGCTCGAATAGAAAACGAAGTATTCATGCGAAGAGCACAATTAGCTATTTTTAGCCTCATTTTATTTTTAGGTTTGGGCACAACCTCTTTGATGGCCCAGAAGAAAATGACCGAGGGTTATATTAAGTATACGATGAATATGGCAGGGGAGGAAGAAAACCCTATGGCGGCGATGTTGAACGGTTCGGAGATGAAGGTGTATTTTTTGGGCAGTCAGGTGAAAACCTCAATCAATATGATGAGTGGCATGATGAACATGAACATCATTATGGATAATGAGGCTCAGGCTGGCTTGATGCTGATGTCGATTCCAATGATGGGAAAAAACATGGCGGTAGAGTTGACCAAAGAGCAGATAGAAGAGATGAAAGCCCAGCAAAAAAATGTGGGAGCTAGCCAGCCAGAATTTAAGTACTTTAAGCGCAAGCGGAAGAAAATTGCAGGTTATAAGTGTAACAAGGTAGAGGTAAAAATGCCTGGTGTAGATGAGCCGTTAACCATGTATGTGACTAAAAAAATTAAGCCTGCAGGGCAAAGCCAAATACAAGAACAGCTTCCAGGTTTGGATGGATTTCCACTTCGGTATGAAATTAGCCAAGGAGGAATCAAGTTGGTTTTTGAGGCTGAAGAGATTTCAAATAAACCACCTAAAGCAGAGGTATTTGATCGCAGCATTCCAGAAGGTTATGAAAAAACGACCCTTGAGGAGCTAGGCGGTATGCAAGGCTTAGGTGGTGGTTTTGGCCTCTAAAACAGATATTTTACTACCATTTTATATTCCATTCTATGAGAAATTCAGTTTTATTCCTGCTCTTTGCGGTTGTTTTTTCCCTTCCTTCTACCCAAGCGCAGTTTTTCCGTTCTAAGAAAATGGATAAGGGGAGCATTACCTATACCCTTAATGTAGAAGAAAGTAAGGACCCTCAGGCTTCTATGGTCAATAATTCTACGCTCAAATTGGTCTTTCATAAGGGCGACCTAAGAGCAACAGGAGCTGTTATGGGCGGCTTGATGATGGGAGATCTCATTATGAGCAGTAGCAGCAGCAAAGGTTTGGCTTTGATTCAGATGATGGGCGAAAAAACCGCTATGAAAATTCCTTCAGAAGATATCAAAAAGGTACAGAAGGAAATGACTAATTTAGACAAAATTGCTACAGAGTTTAAGGATGTAAAAGGAGGCGACAAAGAAATTGCAGGCTATAAATGCCGTAAGGTCTTTGCTCAACATCCTAAAGATCCAACGACTAAAGTAGCCATTTACTTGACCGATAAAATTGATGCAAGTGCAGTTTCTTTTATGTCGGAAGTTAGTGAAAAACTAGGGGGCTTTCCTTTAGGGATCGAGGTGGACAGCCCGGAGGGGAAGTTCTCTATGTTGGCTACAGAAATTGATAAATCTACTCCTTTGAGCAGTAATTTTGATATGACTATCCCTGAAGGTTATACCGAAAAAACAGCTCAGGAATTGCAAGAAGCGCCTCCCACAATTGGGGGATAATTTCCCAGCATAATCCATTTTAAAATTACCTCTAGGCCTAGCTTAGGGGTAATTTTTTATTTTGGGCAGACGTTCTTATTTTGCAGTCCCCTTTTAAGTTGAACTCTCTTGCTAAATGAGTTCATGATGAGTTTTTAACGAATAATTAGTTATGATGCTTCGCCACCTTAGTTTTCTAATCCTATTTTTGGGCTGTTCTATGGCCCTTTGGGCACAGCCCCAACGCTTTAATGGAGGCTTTCCAATCTGTACGCCCGATGAGAGTCCGGCCGAAATTGAACCAGAAATAGACCAAACGCTCAAGGCTATTTATGGCGGTTGCCAGTTGGCCCTAGATGAGCGTGTTTTGAAAAAGAGAAAAGATCCCGAAGCCTATATCGTTAGCGATTATCAGGAGCAGATGCTAGCCTTTATTGCCTACGCTCAAGAACAAAATACTAAACTTAATGGACAACCCCGAAAAAAGCTGTTAGAGGAATTGGAAAGCCTACTCAAAAAGGAAAAATTTGAGGATGCCCAGCTTTTACTCAAAAAAGAAAAACTAGAGGGCTTGGGCCAAGAAGATTGGCAAACCCTCTATTTCGCCTGGGCCAATTATCGCTACGAAGCCCAAGCGCAAGCCCCTTGGCTAGACCCTATCAATCGCCGAACCAACCGTCGCTACCGAGCCATTATCAATTATGTAACTCAACGCTTTGAACAACCCTTTGGCCAACAAGCCCAAATGGGTGGGGTAGTGGCCGATGCCGCCCAAGCCCTGAGCAATTGCATGGCTTATCCCGAAAACCTCGCCTGGCAAGGAGAAGGCGGCTTCAATATGAAAAAAGAAGACGAACTCCGCCGCCTCGCTTCCGATATCGCCTATCTAGAATGGCGCACCCAAGAGAAAGTTAATGGCCGCCGAGCTTATGCCATTGATCGCAAAGCCATTATGAAAATTAAATTGGCCCTTTTTGATGTGATCCAAAGTATGGAGAAGCAAAAAGGAAGCTGGCACAGCTCTTCAAAACATGGCGAAAACCTAGAAATTCTCTATAATCTCACTTTCGATAATGATTGGCGAGTAGACGCCAGTAGCGCCCTCAAAAGAGAAAGCGAAAATGAAGAAAACAGCCCCAACTTACCCAGCCGAATAGAATACTAAACCCACAAAAAAAGGGGATAAGCTTTAAGCTTATCCCCTTTGTCTTAAGTCACAATGACCTAGGCTTCTGCATCAGTTCCTTCTTCAGTAGAAGCTTCAGCCTCAGTGGTTTCAGGAGCAACCTCTACCTTAGGCTCAGGCTTGGCAGGAGGCGTTCCAAAAATCATCTGACGTTGCTTTTCTAGACGCTGCTTGGTTTGCTCACGACGAGACTCTACCACAGCTTCTTTGCCTTCCACCCATTGCGCTAGTTTAGCATCAGCCTGCTCTTGAGTAAGAGCACCCTTAGCTACACCACGCTGAAGGTGCTTCTTGTAGAATACACCTTTGAATTTCAAAATGGCACGAACAGTGTCGGTAGGTTGTGCACCTTTCATCAACCAGTCAAAAGCGGCATCACGATCAACATTGATTGTAGCAGGTACAGTCAATGGATTGTAAGTACCAATGCGCTGAATGTACTTACCGTCACGGGGAGCACGAGAGTCAGCAATAACGATGTGATAAAAAGGAGCTTTTTTGCGTCCTTTGCGTTGCAAACGAATCTTTACGGGCATGTCTGTAAAATTTAAGCCTGTGATTTGATCCCCCACTGAACTTGCTGAACAAGCGGTGGGGCTTTACGAAAGCACAAAGATACACTCTTTTCTGAGTTTTTTCTTTTTAGTTCTTCTTTTTTTGGGGCTGCCCCTCCCTGCGGTCGGGTCGGGCTGTGCGGGGGCTCGCTGTTCGCTCGGCCCTGCGGCGGCTTTGCCGCCTCGGTCTGGCCTGCGGCCACCCCCTGCCATCCCTCAGCCGTAGCGGGCTGCGCCCGCTCTAACTGTTCATCAGTTCATAAATGCCACCAAAGAGGTTGTAGCAAACTAAGTCTTTGCGCAGGCCCCTTATTCTTTGTATGGCCAATTGGCTGCGCAATCCTTTGCGACAATAAAGGACCAGACAGCTGTTGGGCGGCACGCGCTCAATAAAAGCACCTAAATCAGATAAGGGCACTAACTGCCCTCCAATATTAAATTCTTCATGTTCATGTGCTTCTCGAACATCGACCAAAATGAAGTTTTTCTCTTGGGCCTGCCATTTTTTTAGGGACCTTAAATCAATTTGCTGAATACCATTCATAAGTTGGGGGATTTTATTCTAGGCCTTGAGTGGCCTTTTTTTCAGAAAGGGGAGGAATTTTTATTCTAATCAGAGAGTCTGCCGAGGGAGCTGCTTTCTGCTGATCTTCTATGTTTTTGGGGGCGGATCTGACGGCCTCAAAGGTCCAGCCATTTTGCTCTACCAAGAGTTTGATGAGGCCCAAATTGCGCAAACCTTCTCGCCGAGCTTTGGCCATGAGTTCGCTTTCTTGGGCTTCTTCGCGTAGCATTTTTTTGACAACGACATTGATGCTCGTCAGCTCCTCTTCATTAAAGGCGTTAAAGACCCCTTCTTGAATGTCGTAGTACTCTAAATCATGGTCAATAGACAAAATCTGAGGATCGGGCAAATTGCGCACCCGTACAATCTTATTGATCTCATCTACCTCCCAGTTCAACTGACTGAGATCGTAGCCTACAGCCACCTTGGCCTTGACTTTTACCAATGCTTTTTTGCGCAGTGGACTAATATCATAGGCATAAAAGTTATTGTACTCATGCACATTAGAAAATTCGCCCTCTACGGTAACCAATTTGGCTACTTCTTTAATGCGCTCCAGCAAAATTTGTTGCTTGGCCTGAGGCATAGGATCCCTTTTTTCTAAATTTTGGCCCACAACAAAGAAATGGTAGCCTGCCGCTCCAGCCAAAGCTCCCAAAAACATAAACAGAAGATAATCAAAAAAACGCATAGAACTAAAAGCTTTAAAAGGGTTTATTGCTAAAACTAAGCTTTTATTCTAAGATTTTGTTGAATTTAGGGCCATATAAGTTTGGCCCTAGAGGAGCGCAGCGACTGGCTGAGGGATGGTAGGGGGTGGCCGAAGGCCAGACCGAGCTTTTTTGAGCAAAGCGAAAAAAGCGATGGGCCGAGCGAGCAGCGAGCCCCCGCACAGCCCGACCCGAGCCCTTGGGCGAGGGACAGCCCCAAAAAATCTAGACCTTTACTCTAAATATAAACTGATAGAGCAGGACAAATAGAAAGGAAATGACAAAGCTGAGCAGACAGCGGGCCAACCACAACCAGCTAAAGCTGAGATCTTCTAATAGGGTGGCCATGATCATGTAGGCGCCCATCATCAGGGCGGTATATTGAATGATCCAACTGCGGCCCAGACTTTCTTTGCTGAGGAGTTGGCCTGGCTCATAGCCCGAACTGGGCTCAATGATGGCGCAAATGAGTGGCCGCAAAAAGGCTAGGGCAACCATCACGGCCGCATGTAGCCCAAAACTATTGAGGAAGGTATCGACGCCCAAACCAAGGGCAAAAGCCAAAACAAGGGCCAAGACCATTGGAATTTCGAGGGGGAGGAGCAGGACAAAAAGCGGGTGAATATAAATATCAATCAGCTTGAAATCTACATATTTGAAGAGCAGACCCTGCAACAACAAAACAAAGATAAAGCGGAAAATATTGATGCCAAAAAGGTTATTGCTCATGGATAGAAGCTTCTAATTCAATTTGTTCGTCTCTCAGAATATTGTCCACAATATAAACTTTATCGGCCTGGCCTAAATCATTGGTCAATTCAACCGAAATATTGTAGAAATTACTACCAGGCTCTATATAAAAGCTATCAATTTTCCCTAAGAAAATATCTTTGGGAAAAACCGTAGAAAAGCCACTGGTCAAAACGCTATCTCCTTTTTGGAGGGCCAAATGCTTGGGAATATCATGCAGTTGCATGTAGCGAGGATCTTGGCCATCCCAACGCAGTACCCCCAAATAGTTGTTGCTGCCAATGCGGCTACTAATGCGGCTATCCGTATTGAGTATAGACATGACCAAAGCATAATGCGTAGAAACTGCCCGAATGACCCCCACCGCCCCTTTTTGCGTATTGGCCAAAACAGCGGTGTTTTTTCGCACCCCATGCTTGCTCCCTCTATTGAGCGTCAGGAAGTTCTTTTGCTGATGCACGCTATTATTGACCACCGTAGCAGCCAAATAATGATATTGCTGCTCACTTAAACTATCCTCAGCCCCCACTGTGGCCGAATCGAGTAAATGCGAAAACTGCGTACTGGGCAGCTGCATCTTTAGTCGGGCATTTTCTTGGGCCAAAGAATCATTCACCGCAGAGAGGTTCCAATAACGCGACCAACGATTTTGGTAATCGTAAATTCCCCCCACCATGCGATTGGCAGAACTAAGAAAGGCCGTCTTTTCTGGAGTTGCATTTTGGCTAAAGTAAAAGTTTAGCGCAATCAACTCTAAGATAAAGAAGGCAAAAACACCATGATAGCGAATAATGAGCTGGCTAAACTTATTCATAATAGGCAATAAATAGGGCGTGTCGGACCAGCCTATACCGCTCCGACACGCTTTATTTTTTGGAGAATTATAGTCCACTATAATTCTCTAGCAACATCTTCGTCTTAGAGGCTCTTCTGAGAAATGAGGAAAGAGAATTTTGCAATATTTTGCAAGGCAATGCCCGTTCCACGCACTACCGCGCGAAGTGGATCTTCGGCAATGTGTACAGGCAATTTGGTCTTTTTGCTAATGCGATTGTCCAAACCACGCAAAAGCGCTCCTCCACCAGTCAAATAAAGGCCTGTACGATAAATATCCGCCGCCAATTCTGGAGGGGTACTCTCCAAGGCTTTCAAAATGGCCTCCTCAATTTTGGCCACAGATTTATCCAAACAGCGGCTAATCTCTTTATGAGAAACCATAATTTGCTTGGGAATTCCCGTCATCAAATCTCGACCATTTACAGGATAATCCGCAGGCGGTTCCTCTAGGTTTTGCTCTGCAGCACCTACATGAATCTTAATTTGCTCGGCTGTGCGCTCTCCAATCAATAGATTGTGCTCGCGACGCATATAGTTGACAATATCAAAGGTAAACTCATCTCCAGCCGTACGGATAGATTGGTCACAAACGATACCCGCCAAAGCAATAACTGCAATCTCGGTCGTTCCTCCCCCAATATCAATAATCATGTTACCAACAGGCTCGGTCACATCCAAACCAATCCCCAAAGCAGCAGCCATAGGCTCGTGAATGAGGTAGGTTTCGCGAGACCCCACATGCTCGGCTGAATCAAAAACAGCACGCTTTTCTACTTCGGTAATGCCAGAAGGAATACAAATAACCGTGCGCATGCTGCGAAGCAGCTTTCGGCGGTTGGGAATCATATCAATTAGCCCCTGAATCATGCGCTCCGCCGCCTCAAAATCAGCAATTACGCCATCTTTCAATGGGCGAATGGTTTTGATCTTTTGGTGGGTCTTTTCGTGCATCATCATGGCCTTTTTTCCTACGGCCATAACATCATTGGTATTGCGGTCTACGGCCACAATAGAG